>CAZYAY010000005.1:0-40743 GCA_964646215.1 uncultured Candidatus Kuenenia sp.
TCCGGGATTATAAAAACAAAGATATTCTCCACAGTCCGAGAAAAAACATTTCCCGGGAGTTCTGGAAAGATTTAAATTGTTGACTAATTTGGAGTTTTCATAAAAACTAACCATGCTTCCCTGGGCTACCCCGATGATTTCTTTAATGGGGTGCAGGAAGTATTTGTCAACATTCTTAAAAACTAAAGGCTGATTGTTCAAAAAACTGGAATTTATTTCGAAAGCATCCAGCGAAACTTGCTTATTTAAAAGAAATATACCCGCAGAAAATAGAAGGCCTCCACCTAGTACGGTTGAAATTATCAGCCTGCGACTTAACGGGGGAGAGGAAAGTTTTTTTTCAATCGTTTTTAGTTGACTTATAACCTCGGTAACATTTGCTGGCCGATTGTCCGGATTCACCTCCATCAAACTGCGCACCAAGGAACCTAGAGAACCGGGGGTTTTTTCCTGAAACAAACGGAGGTCAGGCGTTAATCCTTTTCTAAAATAAGTAATTGCATCGATACGGGATGTAAATGAAAAAGGGGCTTTGCCATTAAGCATTTCGAAAAGAACACAACCTAATGAAAATAAATCTGATCGAACATCAATCCTATCGCCATTAGTCTGTTCGGGAGACATATACCCAAGGGTTCCACAATATAAACCATCGCTGATGGGGGAATCAATCCGATGGGCCAGGCCGAGGTCTAAAATGATAATTTTATCCCTGCCTGATTTTTGATTTGTAAGCCAAATATTTGAGGGTTTAAGGTCGCGGTGTAAAATTCTAGCCTCATGAAGCGCATTTAATCCTTGTGCGATTTGAATGGCAATTGCAATTGCCTGGTCTGGCAAAAAAGGTTTGTATTCATTGTTTTTCAACCGGGTGGCAAGATTTTCGCCAGCCAAAAAAGGCATTACAATAAATTTAAGTTCATTCCATTCGCCAACTTCGTAAATGTCAACAAGGGCTTCATGTTTAACCGATGCAATAGCCTTTGCTTCGTTGTCAATCGACCTATTTTGCTTTTTATTGTCGGAATCCGGGTGAATCATCACCTTGATTGCAACTTTTCGATTTAGCTTTTCATCAATAGCCTCAAACACAATTCCAGACGAACCCATCCCCAAAAGGCCAACCAAATAAAATTGGTTTATACAAACACTTTGGCCTGATTGCCTGGCTGAAAGCACCCTATCAACAAGAAGATGAGGCTTTTCAGGGAGATAGCCCCCCATATCAAGAACTTTTTGTAGGTTTTCCGAAGAAAATTCAACAAAAACATTGGCATTAGGAAGGATTTGGATTTGAGGTTTGGGAAGAGTTGCTTCAATGGATTCCAAGATTAAAACACACTTTTCACAACCAAGAACATGTTGGGAGATTAGTTCCAGATTAAAAGCGGATAGTGAACCTTCAAAATAGGATTGCAAGTCATTACGGGAAGGACAATGGTTATTCGTGTTCAAGTTTAGATCCCCCTAAAATAATTATCGTAAGTCAGGGAGAATCTTTCAAAATGTGTCCATTAATTCTTTAAGAATTTCAGTAAATTTCTGTTTTACCCTGCAATGAACAATATAAACTACATTTTTGGATATATTTAGGGAGTCAGCAACTTCTGATGCTTTTTCCTGGTTGACAAAAACCCTGTAGAAAATATCCCAATCATCCTTGGAGAATCTCATTTTCACGAAGTTCATTGCGGCTTCTGTGGTTTTTACAACATAATTAGAGTCCCACTCCAAGCCAATTTCTGAAGCTTCCAGTTTATCCAAAGATATGTTGAAATCTGTGGTAATGGAGGTTTTAAGGTTTCTTTGGTAGTCGATGATTTTCCGAAAACAAATTGTTTTCAGCCATTTCCTGAAAGTCCCCTTACCCCTGTGTTCGAATCGAGTTATTGATTTGTGAATTTCCAGGAATATATCCTGTATTTTATCTTCAGCATCTTCACGGCTATGAATCAACTTCCGTACCCAATTATGAATGATCGGGTAATATGTTTTCACAAATTCTTCCCATGCATTGGGATCTAATAGTGATAAGTTTTCCAATAGGGTAATTGAAGTTGAGAGCATTTAAATGCCTTGGATGAAATAATAACTACAAAAAATTAATATAGGGATGACCTTATTAATTGTAAATATTAATCGAAATACAATGGTTTTTTAATAAAGCACAATGAAATATGATTTTAATTAATCTATAAAAACTTAAAGCCCTTCCCCAAAATAATGAAGAAGGGCTTTCATTTTGAAAATAGTCGGGGATACAGGATTTGAACCTGCGACCTCTTCCACCCCAAGGAAGCGCGCTAGCCAATCTGCGCCAATCCCCGATATTCCATTAAGTCTTTATCTGTAATAATGATAGGGAAGTCAAGATTGTTCATGTTTCTTTTTCTTGACCTTGCATAAGATTCGATTTATGATGGACTTGTTAAATCGAAAACCCGCCTGGCGATTATATCGAGAATTATTCGAAGAAAACCCAAGCCCTAAGGTTATTTGCCTATATTATCATCGGATTTTTGATTGGGAGAGACTTTCATGAAGCAATATGCGCTTTTTTTGACCAGGGTTTTTGCACTTGGTTTGATTGTGTTGGTTTTTTTACGGTCTGATAAAAGCAATGGCCAAATGCTTGATTCTGCGGTACCTCAAACCCGATTGCTGTCGGTAAGCCCTGCCGGAGCAAAAGCAGGAACAACAGTTGAAGTTTTATTTGCAGGAACCGATCTCGAAGGCCTTGAAAAGATGATTTTCAGCCATCCTGGAATCAAAGCGGAGCCCGTTTATGAAGAAGTAAAAAAGGAAGATCCTAAAAAAGCTGATCCGAAAAAGAGCGATAAGGCCCCAGCACCACCTGCTGCACCAAAATTAATCAAGTTCAAGGTTACCGTTCCTGCTGATACGCCTTTGGGTATTCATGATGTTAGAATTTCAGGTAAGGCCGGCATAAGCAATTCCCGAGCTTTCCAAATAACAGATTTAAACGAAATCAATGAAAAAGAACCTAACAACGATATTCCTGAAGCTCAAAAAATAGAAATTAACACGGTAATAAACGGTGTAATCAGCGCTCCAACGGATGTGGACTTTTATTCTTTAAAGGGCAAAAAGGGCCAAAGGATTCTTGCGAGTTGCCTGGCTTCCAGTTTAGATAGCAAGGCTGTTCCCTTAGTTGAAATCTTTGATACCGAAGACAGGCTTCTTTCATCAAGCAAAAACTATGATGGGAATGATGCCCTGGCAGATTTCACTGTTCCCAACGATGGTGATTACATCATCCGGGTTTGTCAATTCACCTACAACGCAGGCTCAGCGGAACATTTCTACCGGTTGATGGTTGGAACCTTCCCTTGGATTGATGCGGTGTTTCCAAATGCAATAGTTGCCGGGCAAACCGTTCCAGCAACCTATTATGGTCGCAATTTAACCGGTGGTGTTTTGGATCCAACTCAAAAAACAGACGGGGTAGTTCTAGAAAAAGTAAGTGCACCACTTGCCTGCCCAGCTTCAGGATCGTTGTCTTATTCAAAATACACGACGAAAATTTCTCCTCAAATGCTTTGGAACAAGGCTTTTGAAGCTAAGTTAAAAAATGCTTCGGGGACTTCGAATGCGGTGTTAGTCACGGTTTCCGATATTCCGGTTGTACTTGAAAAAGATGATAATGATAGCATTGCCAAGGCGCAAAAAATTGCCTTACCCTGCCTGGTTTGTGGAAAAATTGACAAGCGTGGCGACAAGGATTGGTACTCTTTCAGCGCCAAGAAGAGCGAAAAAGTGTTGATCAAGCTGGCGGGTGAATCTTTGGGGTCCCAGGCGGATTTATTTTTCAGAGTCGTAGGGAAGGATGG
Source organism: uncultured Candidatus Kuenenia sp. (assembly GCA_964646215.1). GTDB lineage: Bacteria > Planctomycetota > Planctomycetia > Gemmatales > Gemmataceae > UBA969. The sequence continues at coordinate 3,852 of CAZYAY010000005.1, forward strand.
TAAAAGCGCCGTTTCAGAACTCGATGACAAACAGGATCCACTTAACATCAAGCTTGGCTCCAATACAACCGACCCAGGCAGTTATTTGTTCAATGTTCCCGAAGATGGCGATTATTCAGTTTTGGTAGGCAGCAGGCAGTCTTCAAATTTATTCGGAGCCAGACACCATTATCAATTGCGATTGGCGCCCCCAACGGAAGACTTCACACTTGTAGTTATGCCGTCATCGAATTTCCGGCCCGATGTTTTGACCATTCCCAAAGGTGGAATGAATTACCTTTCTGTTTTTGCTTTTCGTGAAGAGGGATATAAGGGCGAAATCAATATCTCGGCAGAAAACCTGCCCCCGGGATGCAAGGCGGAGCCATTGGTAATCAATGAATCGCTGAACCGCGCAAGCCTGGTGATTCGTGCCGAAGATAATGCGGCAGATTCGATTTCCATCCCAAAGATCACCGGTACTGCGACTGTAAACGGAAAAAAGATAATTCGTGAAGCTATTCCGGTTTCCATTGTTTGGCCATTGGTTGCCAACCAGAATATTGTTGCGATCAGCAGGGTTGATCGTGGAATTATCGCAGAAGTAAGGGATAAAAACCCCCTCACCATGAATGCTACGATCGACAAGAACAAAATTGCCCAGGGAGACAAAGGCACCATCAAAGTTGTAATTGTCAAGCGCGACCCAGAAATGAAAGCCCCGATCTTGATTGAACCGGTAGATTTGCCAGCCAACTTTGTGAACAACAATAAGGCTATCAGTATTGCACCCGCAGCCAATGATGGAACCATTCCTGTTACAGTTCCAGCAACTCAAACCCCGGGTGTTTATAGCATCGTATTGCGTGGACAGACTAATCTTGGTTTTGCAAAAGATGCTGCAGGCAAACAAAAGGCTGCAATTAATATCGTTTCAGTTATCACCCCCATTGATTTAACGGTTCTTCCTAAGGCCCTTGGTGAATTTAGTATCACGAACAACGGTGTTCAAATCAAAGCTGGTGCTGAAGGAAATCTGGAACTTAAAGTCAAAAGGCTTCACAACCATGAAGGTGCCTATAAAGTGGAGGTGGTAATACCGCCAACTGCCAAAGGTGTTGTACTGGAACCTTCAGAATTTGCGGTTAATAATGATGCAGCTCAGATTAAAGTGAAAGTGGCCGCAGATGCCATGCCAGGGCCTAGAAATGATATTGTGTTGAAATTCAAAGGAATGTTTCTAGGTAAGGATGAGATAATTGCAGAGCTTAAGGCCAATGTCAGCGTTGTAAAATAAACGATTTTCTTCATTAAGGGGTTTATCATGTTTCGAGTGGCAATTGGATTGTGTTTGTTTGGTTTTAGTTCAGCAATGGCAGCGGATGAACCCAAAAAATCTGCACCCGTCAAACCAATTGATGTAGTTGAACTTAAACGATCTGAACCGGTAAGCTACGATAAAGACATCGAGCCGATTTTGGTGAAGAAATGCAACTTCTGCCATAGTGGTAATATCAAGGAAGGTAAACTTGATATGGGAACCTTCGAAGCATTGATGAAAGGTGGGAAAAAAGGAAACCCCGTGGTTGCTGGAAAGGCTGAAGACAGTTTGATTTATCAGCTTTCAGGAAAAACAACCCGCCCTTCCATGCCACCTAAGAGCGAAGAACCTTTGTCACCAGAAGAACTTGCACTTCTTAAGCTTTGGATCAACCAAGGAGCCAAAGCCCCCAACGCAGCCAGGGTCAAACCAAAAGTTATCGTCTCTTTGCCCCCCGCCACCGTTTACCCTGTTCGTGGCATCATTATCACCAAGGATAAAGCAAATCTTATCGCAGCACGTGGCAACATGGTTCATGTTTATGATGCCAACACCGGGGCGATTGTTAGAAATTTAGAAGCAAAGAACCTGGTTGGCCCAGATGGCAAACCTGCAAAAGCATCCCACATCTCAATCGTTGAATCTTTGGCTATAAGCCCTGATGGCAAATTGCTTGCCAGCGGAAGCTTTCAAGAAATAAGGATATGGGATGCCGCAACAGGTGCCGAAGTAAAACGAATAGATGGCTTTGCTGACCGTGTGGTGGCATTGGCGTTTTCTCCTGACAGCAAGTTACTTGCCACGGCTGGTGGTGCAGCGACGGAAGACGGCGAAGTGAAAATTTTTGATGTCGCAACAGGCAAACAAGTCATTGATATCAAGGGTGCGCATAGTGACACCGCTTTTGGTGTTTCATTTAGCCCGGATGGAAAGATGCTTGCTTCTTGTGGTGCCGATAAGTTTGTAAAAATCTTTGAAGTGCCTTCTGGCAAGCTGGTTAAATCTTTTGAAGGCCATACCCATCATGTGATGGATGTTGGCTGGAAAAATGATGGAAAGTTTCTTGCCAGTGCTGGTGCGGATAATGCAATCAAGGTTTGGGATTTTGAAAAAGGCGAACAAGCCCGAACCATTGCAGGCCATACCAAGCAGATTTCCAGATTGCAATTTGTAGGAGTCACCCCGCAATTTATAACATGCAGTGGTGATAAATCCTTGAGAATCTGGAATGTTGATACTGGAGCCGCTGTCAAAACTTTTGCCAACTCTGAAGATTTTCTTTACGCTCTGGCTTCGAGTGTGGATGGTACTTTGGTTGCTTCAGGGGGGGAAGCAGGAGTTATTTACATTTACAATAGCGCCACCGGTCAGCTTGTTAAAAAACTTGGGCCTACCGGAGCTATCGAACCAGAAAAAGCTCCGATTAAAAAATAGGGCCTGGCCTCTTGGTTTTTAATCAAAAGAACCCCGGCTTTATAGCTGGGGTTTTTTATTCACTCTTACAATTCCAATCCAAAACTTTGTAATTGTTACAACGCCCGCGAGCTAACAACCTCTGTTAAAATGCACAAGCCTTGCCGTAAACAGTGATCGTGATGGCATTTAAGCTTGATTTGAAACATGGATAAACATTTATATGCGACTTGGCTTCATTTTTGCGTCCATCCTTGCGATGTAAAGGATGGATGAAAAAAAGAGGTCAAAATTACATGAAAGCAAAACGCGGTTTGATTCTGATTTTGCTTTCGTTTTTGTCTATGGGTGCATCCTATCGGACACAGAATTTTATTATTAATGCCCCAAACCCTCAAATCGCCCAGCAAGTGGGGCAATATGCTGAATATTATAGGAAACAAAAAGCCTTGGAATGGTTAGGTAGGGAAATGACACCTTGGCCAGAACCCTGCCCTGTTAAAGTGCTTATTTCTTTAAATGGCGCAGGTGGCGCTACATCTTTTGCTTTTGACCAAGGTCAGGTTTTAAGCCAGGAAATGCAAGTTGAGGGGCCTTTGGATAGAATCTTGGTAAGCGTTCTACCGCATGAAATTACCCATACCGTTTTTGCCTATTATTTCCGCACCCCCGTACCTCGCTGGGCCGATGAAGGTGGTTGTGTTCTTTCTGAGGACGATCTCGAAAAACAGCGACATGATTCCATGACGAGGGATATTCTTTCCACGCCAGGCAGAAAAATTCCTTTACGAAGATTGTTCACCATGACCAAATATCCCAACGATGTCATGGTCCTTTATGCCGAGGGTTTTTCAGTAAGTGAATACCTTGTTTCGCTCGGCGGAAGACCAACTTTTTTAGCTTTTGTTGCTTACGCAATGAACTATGGCTGGGATAATGCGGTTAAAGCTTATTATAGATTCAATAGCATCGAAGATCTGGAAGAGCGTTGGATTGCCTACCTTCGAAATAACCGTCCCGGCCAGGCACCGGGTTTACTTGCATCCAACGGACCCCGTGGCAACGAGTCTTCAACCATTCAGAGTCTTGCTGTAACCCGGCAAACATTTCCACCCAGTCAGCCTGTTCTTGAAGCCCCAATGCCCGTTTATCGTGGTGCCTCACCAACCCAGTCTGCTGCAGAAGACTACTCAAACCCATCCATTCGGCCAGCAACACCTTCCGCAACCTATAACCAGCCCCAGCAATACTACTCCCAACCCCAGCAATCCCAGGGCGGTATAAGCTTGGGGGCGCCTCAATCCGTAGGTCAAGGTATTCGATAACCCTGACTTAATCCAAATATTTTTCTTTGGCCTGCTGACTGAGTGTTTGAATTTTTCTCAGCATTTCTGCGGATGGAAATCTTGCAAAATCAAAGTCAATTTTCCAGATGTTGTTTTCATTGGTGATCTGCACATTTCGTAAATAACCCCGGGGCGATTTACTCATGATTTGCTTTCGAACTTTTTGCCTGTTGATTTCCACCATGTTAAAGCAGTTGCATTTCTGACCCGCTTGAAAACTTTCCCAATGCTTCATTACATTGGCGGCATAAGGGTCACTGGGAGAAAGTCGCTCAAGCGCCTCCCGCAAATAGGGCAAGGCCTGATCTGATTTCCCTTGATGCAAATAAACAATTCCCGTGATGCCCTTTGCCCTTAGTGTTCCGGAAAGATCATCCGTTTTAAACGCCTGTTCCGTTGCAAGCCTTAGCCAATGAAGTGCTTCGGGAAACTTTTGCACTTGATCAAGAAGCATGCTGAATTGAAACATTGCTTGAAAAGATAACTCGGGGTCTGCAAGCGAATCCAACTCCCTGATGCATTGCAGATAAGTATCCAAAGAACTGCTTAAATCAAACCCCTCTGCATGGGCAAGTGCGATCGCCAGCTTCATCTGGATTTTATCAAGCGTGGTGGCAGTTGAAAAATACCCGATCTGTGAGTTTATGACACTAATGCGGTCCTCATGCCTTTCAAGCGTACCCAGCAGATTTGCAATTTCCGAATCAGTCCTAAGTTTCTGGATAATTGTGGATTGGGCAGAAGATTCAAGGTATTCGCGAAGATCTTCAAGCACCTCAAGCAAGATTACCGGATCGCTTTCAGGCGCCCTTACTATCACTGCTGAAACAAGCTCTTCAAGCTGTCCGGAGCTGATATTCCCCAGAGTTGAAAATGATTTATTGGAAGACGAAATAGTTTTTAAAATCTCAGCGTGAAGCGCTGCGGAGCGCCAGTAAAACCCATTTCGGGAAATCTCTACCGCGGCTTTCGATTGATTGATTTGCTTTTCTGAAGATTCAATGTCGCCTAGATAAAGGCTGAATTGCGCCAGATGATAAAACAACCTGCATCGGTCTTCATCATTGATTTTCAGATCCACGCATTTCAGTAATTCTTTTCGGGCCTGTTCGATTTGTCCGGTTTGCGCAATCAATAAGGCTAGTTGGGTTACCAGTGTAAGATAACTTTCCGGTGAGGATATTTTTTGAGCGAGTGAAGCCGCCTGTTTGAATTTGGCCACAGATCGATCTTGTTCGCCAATCCACCACAAAACCCAGCCATGCTCTTTTAAGGCCTCGAGCACTTGATCGGAATCTACACCATGCAAACGCATCATTTTGTCTGCATGAAAATGAGCGCTCGAAACTGCCTGATCTGGTTGCCCAGCCTCTAGCAGGGTGATGGCAGTGCGCAAGGTTGGAGTCAGATCGGCCCCCCCATTATCAATCATAAAAAGCTTTCTCTAGGAAATTTTGGAGAGGATGATTTCTTTTGCTTTTACAAGGGCCTCAGAAACCTTTGCGGGATTTTTACCACCTGCTTGTGCCATCCCCTTGGGGCCACCACCTTTTCCATCAACCAACGGTGCAATCTCAGCAATGATTTTCCCAGCTTCAATCCCAGCTTTTTGAAGATCATCACTTACCGCACTCATCAGGCCAACCTTTCCCTCGTCAACCCATATGACCACCGCAACGCATGAACCAGCTTTTTGCCTGATCCGATCCAAATGCTGCCTTATCTGGTCGACTGGCCCTGCAGGAATCTCACCCGTGATAATCTTGCTTGATCCTTTGCCAACCGCACTTTCAAGCAATTTATCCATGGCGACAACAAGATCATTGCCCTGCCCTTGTTTAACCTGAGCCTTCATTATTTTTAATTCTTCCTGTAAGGAAGCTATCTTTTCCAAGGCATTATTGGCATTACAACCAAGTTTCTCTGCAATTGCATCAACGGTGGATGAGCTTTTTTGAAATTCCAGCCATGCATTTTTTCCCGTAACTGCTGTTAATCTGCGCACGCCTTTACCAACAGATTCCTGACCGATAATTTTAAACATCCCTGCCTGAGATGTTCGTTCCAAGTGGGTGCCCCCGCAGAATTCAACCGAACCATTGAAATCAGGATCATCATTTTTCACAATCGAAACAACACGAACAGGATCAGGGTATTTTTCCCCAAACACAGCCCGCACCCCCGGAATCTTTTTTGCTTCATCCAATGGCATTACCCTGCAATCAACCGGGATGTCTGCCTGGATGATTTCATTCACCAGATTTTCGATTTTTCTTATCTCGTCCTTGGTGATGACTTGCGAATGGGAAAAATCAAATCGTGTTTTATCTTCATCAACCAATGATCCTTTTTGATCAACATGCGCGCCAAGAACTTTCCTTAAAGCCAGGTTAAGCAAATGAGTTGATGTATGGTTGCGTTTTATATCCTCTCTTCTGGGGTCGACAACTAATTTTGCATCCTGCCCAATCGTAATCGAACCAGAATCTAACTTTCCAACATGAAGAACCCCTGCACCCAACTTCATTGTGTTTTCGACTTTGAATGTTCCGGAAGCAGTTTTGATCTCGCCGCTATCGCCTACCTGACCTCCTTGTTCAGCATAAAAACAGCTTTTATCAAGAAGCAAGGCTACTTCAAATTCTCCTTTAAGAGTGCCGTTATTGTGAACGGTGTTGTTGTCGATCCAACCAAGAATCTTCGCATTGAGCTGGGTTGCGGTATATTTTGGCAATTCATCACACGGAGGAATTTCTCCATTAACAGCACTAACGACGAAGGTCTTCCGATCTTTTCCTGATTCCAGCTTGAACTTTTCAAGCAAAGTTTGATACCCATTAAAATCAATGGTCAACCCTACTTCACCGGCCATTTGCGCGGTGATATCTGAAAAGAATCCATAAGTGGTATGAAGATCAAAAACATCCGATCCGGGGATCATCGTACTACCGGTGCTTTTGGTTCGATCAACAACCTCTTGGAAAAGTTTCATTCCGCGTTCCATGGTTCGAAGAAACGCCTCTTCTTCTTCATGAATAATTTTTGCAACAGCTTCTGGTTTCACCTTAAGTTCGGGAAACACATCGCCCATTGTCTGGACTACAATTGCGGAAAGTTTATAAAGGAAAGGTTCCTTGAAACCAAGGTACTGTCTGCCATACCGTTCAGCCCTGCGTAACACACTCCGAAGAACATAGCCTCGTTTTTCGTTGCTGGGTACGCCGCCATCAGAAATTGCAAAAGTAAGAGTGCGGATATGATCAGCGATAACACGGTAAGCAATATCGTTATGGTTTTCCAGGATGCCTGAATAAGGTTTTGCACCGCTCATGTTGCGGATGGCATCAAAGATAGGCGTAAATATATCGGTGTCATAATTGCTGTTTTTGCCTTGCAAAACAGCGGTGACACGCTCGAATCCCATCCCTGTATCAACATGCTTTGCAGGAAGTGGCGTAAGCGAACCATCCGCATTGCGATTGAATTGAATAAACACAAGATTCCAAATCTCAATGCATTGGGCGGAACTTTGATTAACCAAGTGAGCACCAGATTTATCCGGTGTCAGGTCAATGTGAATTTCCGTGCAAGGACCACAGGGCCCGGTATCGCCCATCTCCCAGAAGTTATCTTTTTTATTTCCCAGATGAATATGATCATGGGGAACGGAAGTTTCAGTACGCCAGAAATGAGCAGCTTCCTCGTCGGCGCCAAGATTGTTTTTTGGATCGCCTTCGAAAACAGTCACATGAAGTCTGCTTTTATCAAGGCCCCAAACTTCGGTGAGTAATTCCCACGCCCAGCGAATGGCTTCTTTTTTAAAGTAATCACCAAAAGACCAATTCCCAAGCATCTCGAAAAAGGTGTGATGGTAAGTGTCTTTACCCACATCATCAAGGTCATTGTGTTTTCCACCTGCACGAATACATTTTTGTGTGTTTGCTGCGCGTTTATAAGGCCGCGAACCTGTTCCCAGAAAAACATCCTTGAATTGGTTCATACCTGCATTTGTAAATAGCAGCGTCGGATCATCAAACGGAACTACCGCGCTTGACGCCACAAAAGTATGTGCGTGTTTTTTTACAAAGAAATCGATGAACTGTTGACGAATTTCGTTACTGCTTGGCATTGAACTTTCTTTCATACTGGGACTTTTAAACAGGAGCATTCCTAATGACTTCTGCGTAAACTTCTCGAAGGGGTATATTAAGGTTTCGGGCAACCCGGGCGCAATCTTCATATTCAGGTGTAATAACATTCAACTTGTTTTCGATCCAACCTTTTTTTGCCGCCAATGGTCCATACTTCGTTTGAACAACCACTGATTCCCTCTGGAGTTTGGTACGGTCCACCTGATATTTTCTTATTCCCATCGTTGCTGTTTCACGAAATACAATCAATTGCAATGCATCAATCATTTCCGCAACACAAATGACACTTAAAATCACTCCGGGCCGGCCTTTTTTCATCGTTATCGGGGCGGAATAAACATCCAATGCCCCCGCCTGCATTAATGATTCCGTGCAAAATGCAACATGTTCCGCACTGATGTCATCCAGGTTGGTTTCTAAAATCCAAACCGTATCCTGGCTGTTTTTATCATTAATATTTCCCAAAAATAATCTCAATATATTAGGCTGAGTTTGCAAATCCATCGTGCCTGCCCCGCAACCAACCTTTTGAATTGTCATCTGGGGGGATTCCATCCATTCGGTAACCAGCGTGGTTAGAATTGCAGCGCCAGTTGGAGTTGTCAGCTCTTTTGCGATGTTTATATTGGCGACCGGGGCACCTTCCAGCAAAGCCGTGGTGCCGGGGGTTGGAATTGGCATGACACCATGTTCGCATTTAACGCTACCATGACCTGTCGGAACAGATCTGGAAGTAAACTTATCAATTTTAAGCCAACAGAAACCCACGGCAGCAGCAACGATATCTGCAATGCTATCCGCAGCACCAACCTCGTGAAAATGAACTTTATCGATGGGAATTCCATGAGCAAGAGCTTCTGCAGCCGCCAGCCTTTTAAAAATTTTAAGGGCCAGGTATTTCTCATCAGGTGCAAGCCCACTGTCATCAACTATTTTTTGAATTTGGTGAAGGTAGCGGTGTTTGTTTTCGACAGGAGCATCAACAATAGCCCATGTGGCTGCAAAACCATTTTTGCGGGTTTTTTCAAAATTAACTTTTACATTGATGTTCAAAGAATCAACAGCCAGGCAAATAATTTCCCCGGGCACACCAAGATCAACAAGGGCGCCTAAAACCATATCTCCACTGATGCCACTGAAACAGTCAAAGTGAAGCACCTTCATACTCGTCCTCCCAAAGTAAATTGTAGGAATTCTTGGGAAACCCAATAGGGGAAGAAATCAAAGGATTGGTGAATTAATGATTTCCGCGGTATTTGGCTTGAATATAATATTCCGTCGGGCTTGGAACTTCCCACGTATGCCTATATAGATTTTCATGCAAATGGGTTTTTGAATAATCAAATTCAGGTTCCCGTTTATGATGCCATTGCAAATCACCTGGAATGAGATGCGATTTCAAAGGCCAGGGCTTAATACGGTGTAAACCAAGTATTTTGTTTAGCTTTTCACTGATCATTGTGACATTTCCCGCGCGCGGGGGAATAGGGCCGGCATCGTGTCTGGGACAACCTTGTAAAAGAGTCGGATCGAATCCACCCGCCTTGTTGATTACCTGTCCAATTTGGTATAGAGATAAGTTTTTTGGACCTCCAAAATGATAAATACCTCTATAACTTTCCCCAAGAAATAATTCAAATACATCGTTCATATCTTCGACATAAGTCGGAGACCGAAATTCATCAAAATAAAGCGTCGCAGGCTTATTCTTTTTAAAACGGGAAGTGATCCAATCTATGGCTCCCGCATGGCCACTAAAACTTGGCCCCATGGGTAGTGAAATTCTAAGAATGGCAGCATTCGGGCAGATCGAAGAAATAGCTTTTTCACCTTCCACCATGGTTTTTCCGTACATGGTCACCGGGTCCACAGGCGAATCTTCAAGATAATTTCCTTCACCGGAGTTCCCAGAAAATACAAGATCTGAAGAAACATGCACAAGCCTGCTACAAAACTTTGTTGCTAGGTTTGCGATAACTTGGGCACTAAGAACATTGGTTTTATATGCAAGTTCTTGATTTAATTCACAGGCCTTGAGGGCACAACTACCAGTGGCATTTAAAATCGTTTTAAAATTATATTTGTTAAAAAGAGCAAGCATACCCAAAGAATCATCCGGATTGACGCCAATAATCCCTTCACTTTGCATGCGCCAGGTATCCTTTGGGCGAATACCAACCACGGACTCCCCATATTTTTGACGCATATGGACAAAAAAGTTAAATCCAGGAACGCCAGAAACTCCAGTTATCAAAACAGGTAGGGAAGATTGCAAATTCAAAGTGAAAGCTTGATTAGTCATAAAAGTAATCGGATCGCCAGTAATCACGAAATAGGTGAATGTTCTAAAAGATGCCATTTGGTGCGATTAAGAATTTTTGGACGCCCAAAAATCAGTACTCAACCTGAACAAATGTGGAATCTTGATTTCAAACTCTTCCCAAAGCCCTAATTGCGCATCAGTAAAGCTGATACCCTTTTCTTTTTGTTCAACGAGAAAGTCGTAAGAATTGGCATCTTTGTTAAATTGTTCGTTTACAGCCAATCCTGGAATTGTCGATAAAGGAAACCGATTTTTATCAAGATATTGATCAAGATTCATAATAACACACAGCAACTAAACAGGAAAAAAATGGCCCGGGCGGGATTTGAACCCGCACCCCTTGCGGGACAGGCTTCTAAGACCTGCATGTCTGCCAGTTTCATCACCGGGCCGAATCAAACAAACATTACATTTAATATATAAGGGCGAAGGATATAAATCAGTCTGATTTTGGCCATCCCAGGTGCTTTTTCAAAAACGCAAAAGTATCTTTGCTGTTTATTTCGTGCCCACCTTTAAAAAATTCAATCTCAGTTTTCTCAGGAATACCCAAAAAAGCATAGAACCTCCTTACTTTTGCATATTCCCAGCCAACCATTTCGTCGATCCCCACACCATCGGAATGGCCTCGTTCCACCATGAATGGCCGGGGTGCGATCAACATTGCCATTTCTGCATAATTAAAGGTTTGCCCCAAATTGAACTCATACATTTCATATTCATAAGTCCACATGTAGCTTCCTTGGTAATCAACAAGCACATTTTTTCCAACCCATTCATTGAAATCCCCGGAGCAAATTGAAAGGCAATAGTCCTTTAAGATTGCGGGGACTCGCATTGCAGTTTTTCCACCATAACTAAGTCCATAAAAGCCTATCTTATCTGGCTGAACAAAAGGAAGTGTCTTAAGCCAATCCAAAGTGGTTTGATGCTGTTGAACAATGAAGGAGAAAAGACTCAAACCCAGGGGATTTGCCTTTCTTTGCAACTCACGAAACAAATCTCTTCCCAGATATGGATTTTGTGGGGCAAATACGATGTAACCTTTCCTCGCCAATTCAGCACCAAACGAATTATAATAAGGGGTTTTTTTATCTGGATCACAAACATCAGTTGGTTTCCCCTCAAGGCCGTGCTGGCAAACCACAACGGGACGCTTTTCTCCAGTTTTCATATTTGCAGGTATCAATATTATTCCATAAGCAAATACACTTTCATGTATATCTAAAGCAACCTCATACCCTGTAAAATCTTTGTTCTCATAGATAACCCTGGACCTTGGATTTGGCTTCAAAGTTGCAGCAGGAAGTTTACCTATTACTTCTTCTGAAAAATACTTTCGCAATGGTTCGGAGCTTTTTTCCCACTTTTCAACAGTTGATGAATCATGCCTTGATACTAGTTCCTGTCGAACCTTGTCTGATTTTCGCCATGACTTTTGAATGAATGCAATTAACTCAATGAATTGCCTTTGCTGACGCTCTTCTGCTGCAGTATTAAAATCAAGATTTACTTGAGGAATCTCCCCTGTGAGTGGTGACTTAACATCTGAAATAGTTGAAAGAAATCTACCACCCGATTGGGAAGGGGATAAACCCGCCTTAATATTTTCAAAAAGCACTTTTTTATCAGAATTCATTGCCTTTAAAAAAGAAAGAATAATTTCATTTTCCTTATTGATAGATTCTTTTGAGGGTGCAGACAAAACACCTGGTGCGGCTTGATTCAGATTTCCAATTTTTTCAGCTCCCTTGTAAAGCGGGTAACTAAAACCGGAAATCAAAGTCGAAGCTTTGCTCAATGCAACTAATTCTGCATCAGAGAAATATTTCAAATAATTCCAAATATTGCGATCAAGTGGTTCCGACCACGCTTTATTACGGTTAAGATGATAACCATCAATCCAGCAACTTTTAATGCGCTCATCGAGAAAGCTTAAAACCAATGCCTGAAATGCACCATCACCGTTACCTGCAACAGCAATTGGTATCGTGGGATCATTGGCGGAGAACCAATTAATAAGTGATAGTGTTTTTTGAATTTCCAAGCCATTAATTTGAAAACCCATCTCGTATGCCATTCGATAGATAAATTCACGCCTGGGAATGTTGGTTTTCCTTGAAAGTTCCATATTATTGGCAAAACCTTGTTTTCGATCAATAATCGTTGGGACAATAACTCTGCAGCCTAAATCAGCAAGTATTTTTCCCATGGAAAAAGATTGGTCATTTGTAAGGCCACAGAACATCTCTGGCGTAATATCCGGAGCAGGAATTGCAACAATTTGAGCTATTGGTTTTCCTTTTGGCTCAATTAAAAGGCCTTCGCCATGCAATCCTTCAACAACCTGCCAGCGAATTTTTAGAATTTTGAATAGTTTGTTTTCATGAATAAGAGCAGGTTTGGTCACGGTTTCCAGAAGTTCCAAATCTACTGTTGTTTTAGAAGAATCAATTATTCCCAAAATCTTTTTTAAAGTTTGCTTTTTTTGTTCGACATACTTTGTATCGAGGGTAATTTTCCCGGCATTTGCAAGAAAACTTTCATTTCGCAAGGTTTGATTTTCTGAAGTCTTTATATCCAACCAAGTTCCAATACCTGCAACCATTTTTGTTCCTAAATCACCAGCATCTAAAAGAGTGGTATTCGGCAGGTTTTTTTGGGCCCAAATTAAATTATTGGAATAAGTGAACCAAATAAGCGAATATATGAATAGTAGATAAAGATTAGTCTTACTCATAAAAAGTTCCTTTTAACTTGGGTAAGAAACTTATTAAGGAGGAATTTGTCATGTTAAGCAAGGAAAATTATTGGATGATTCTTGGTTTTTTTGCAGGATTCGTATTTTTAGCAACCGGGGCAAGTGTCCAGAGTTGGGTTAACGATGATATTCCTTCTTTTAAGAAAAGAAATTCAGAAGAAAAAACATTCATGGCTGAATTAGGCAAGGCTGTAATTAAGGCTGTTCACCCAACAGCCCAAAAAATCCTGTTGGTTAAGTATGAAATCGTGAAAGTAAAAGATAAGGAAAACAGATCAGAAATTAATTTAAAAATGGAATACTTCGGTGTTGTTTCAAACAAAAAATACATTGGTGACGCGATAATAAAGGTTGATACCTCAAGCAAAGATGGTTGGGAAGCCCTTAATATCGATTATGTCGACAATAACAATCTTCCACTTAACAGAAAAAACCTTCAGGAATTACTTAAAGCCCTCAACCGATAAGCCCGTTATTTCATATGAAACGCCAGCAAGCAACTGAGTTTTTCGACAACTTCGTAGGTTGGTACACCCAATGTTTCGCCAAGATCCTTGGCAGATTCGCAGATTGCCCTGAATTCGATAACTTCAAGAGGTGTATCAAGGCGTTTTGATTCTGCTTTCAATCCTGGTGAGCTTAATACTATAAGTGCAGCATGCACTGTTATTGAGGCGTCAACACTTTGGTAACCTTGTTTGTTAAGCCACTCGCATTGTTGTTGCAGAATAGAATCAAATTTATCCGAGAAAGTCGCATCATCAATTGTGCCAGCGCGATAACTTTTTAACTGGCGACTAAGCACTCTTGCAATTCGGGGAAGAACCAGATCCAACATTTTTTTGCTCATGTTTTTTTCCTTTAAATAACTTCTTACCAACTTGATTAATTGTAAAGCGAACCAAGTGTCTTCCCTAATAAAAGTTTAGTAAAAATTAAATTCTTTGCGAAAAAGATGTTAAGAAAAATGGTTTGAAACATTATTTCCGCTCCGGCAAAATCGATACCCATCCATGTGCAATTAATTTGTTACTTGGATACATTTTTGTTTTCGCAAATATTCATTTATCAATTATATTAGGCCTATGTTTTAATTTCCTATTAGTAGATTTGGGAAAGATATCCTAGACCTTGGAGTAAGTTTGCCATGTTTTTATCTTTTGTTTTTCTTCCTATTCTGACATTTACGGTGAATGCCGACCCAGTTAAGCCTTTACCACCAGCGCCAAACTGGAAAAAAACCATCATCGACCCGGTTTTCCGGTCTGAAGGGGTTGCAGTGGCTGATGTAAACCAAGATGGAAAAATGGATATTCTGAACGGTGAAGCTTGGTATGAAGCACCAAACTGGAAAATGCACGAAATTCGCAAACCTGGAAATTACGGAGACGGCCTTAAAGGGTATAGCCAATCGTTCGCTTGTTGGGCTGATGATATTAACAAAGATGGCTACCCTGATTTAATCGTCATTGGTTTTCCTGGTGCGCCATGTCATTGGTTTGAAAACCCAAAGGGAAAAGAGGGGCATTGGAAGCAGCACGAAATTTGGTCAAGTGCATGTAACGAAACCCCTCTTTATGTTGATCTAATGGGCAACGGTAAAAAAGTATTATTAATGGGAACTCAACCCCCCAAACAAGAGCATATGGGGCAAATGGCTTTCTTTACGCCTAATAGTGACGACCCAACTAAAACTTGGAACATGAATCCCATCAGCATCCCAAGCTCGGAAGGCAAGGAGATCCCTGGGACTTTCAAGTATGCACACGGACTTGGGATCGGGGATATCAATAAAGATGGGAAAATGGATGTTATTTGTACCGGTGGGTGGTGGGAGCAACCTGCCAAATATGAAGGAAAACCATGGGTATTTCATGCAGCCAAAATTGGTGATTCCTCAGCGGATATGCATGCCATCGATTTGGATGGGGATGGATTAATTGATGTTCTTTCCAGTTCAGCTCATAAATATGGGATTTGGTGGCATAAACAGATCAAAGATAATGCCAAGGAACCAACCTTCAACACCCGGGTTTTATTTCCTGAGTTGGTTTCAGAAACACACGCCATGCATTTTGTTGATTTAGATGGCGATGGCGTAAAAGACATGGTGACAGGAAAAAGATGGTACTCACATGGAAAAAGTGAACCTGGTTCCAGTTTGCCAGCTTATGTTTACATGCTTAAAGGCAGCAAAAGTTCTGATGGAATTATCACGTTCAATCCTGTTGTTTTGGATAATGATTCAGGGATTGGAACTCAATTTACTATTGCTGATATCAACGGTGATGGAAAGTTGGATATCATCACTTCGAATAAGAAGGGCACATTCTTATTGGAGCAAATCAAGCCTTAGAACCAGCTAAAAGTAAAAGGCCCCCATTACAGGGGGCCTTTTTTATTGTACCAGATGTTTATTAAGCAATTATAAGACTACGCTTCTGGAATATGTGTTACTTCATCCGTCGGTTCGGTAGTATCAGTTACTTCACCAGCCGATTGTGTTACTTGATCGGATAAATTGCTTGATTCTACGACATCCTCATTAATGTCTGGTTCTGTAACCTGAGTGTCTTCTTCATTCTCTGATAAAGGTGGCCAATTTCGGTCCATACCTTCTTCAGTTATTTTTTCCAAGGTGGCATCATCTATTTGAAACTGATCGATGATAATCTTTTTCGATTCCCTGATACCTTTGCTCTTGGCATCCTGCAAGGTAACAAGTTTAAAAAATATATCTTGCCTTTGGGCAAGCGGAATTGTTCTGAACTGCATGACCATCCCCTTCCTTAAGGTAACCAAAACCACAATTGGAATTATAGCTAATTTCGCTAACTGTAAAGTTAAATCTGGTATAAAACACTAAAAAGAATTGTTTCACCAAGTATTCCCGAGGAAACCACTCATGTTCCTGTTTAAACATTTGTTTTTTGTTTTTATTCTTGTCCAGATGTTTTACACATCCTATGCAACAAGCCAGGAATTTTCAAAGGAACTTACCGCAACCCATACACCAGAACTGATTAAGTTTTATGAACATCTTCATGCAAACCCTGAGCTATCATTCCAAGAATTTAAGACCGCCTCGACTCTTTCTTCAAAATTAAAAGAGCTTGGTTTTGAAGTTAAAGAAAAAATCGGAAGGACCGGCGTTGTTGGTGTTTTTCGGAATGGAAAAGGACCAACTGTTTTGGTGCGCACCGACATGGATGCCTTGCCCGTGCTCGAAAACACAAAACTCCCTTATGCCAGTAAAGCTGTTGCCCGAAATGACAAAGGACTTGATACGGGCGTCATGCATGCATGTGGGCATGATTTGCATATGACTAACTGGGTTGGAACTGCAAGAATTTTAATATCCACAAAAAACAATTGGTCTGGCACCTTGGTTTTTATCGCACAACCTGCAGAAGAAATTGGCGCGGGCGCAAAAGCGATGCTTGATGATGGATTATTCAAGGATTTTCCCAAGCCAGATTTCTGCCTTGCTTTACATTGCGATTCTGCAAGGCCTGCGGGAACCATTGCTGTTTGCGAAGGCATTGCCTGCGCCAATGTTGATTCAATTGATATTATCGTCAAAGGTAAGGGTGGGCATGGTGCTGCCCCTCATACAACCGTAGATCCAATTGTTCTAGCTGCAAGAATTATTCTTGATTTGCAAACCGTGGTTAGCAGGGAAGTCAATCCACTTGATCCTGCTGTTGTTACGGTAGGATCAATTCATGGTGGCACAAAACACAACATCATCCCAAGTGAAGTTCGACTTCAGTTAACAGTAAGAACAATAAAAGATGATGTCCGAAAGCAGGTTCTAAATGCAATTGAACGATTGACCAAGGCGGCGGCAATTGGAGCCAATGCCCCAGAACCCGAAATTCTAATTCGAAATAATGAATTCACACCTTCTTTGTCGAACGACACCCCTTTGACACAGAGATTGCGAAAAGTATGGGAAGATAAGCTGGGAAAAGAATTTGTTTCAATGCGTGAACAAGTAATGTGGGGTGAAGATTTTAGCAGATATGGTAGAGCGGGGATTCCTTCATGCATGTTTTTTTTAGGAACTGCATCCAAAAAAAAATATGAGGCATCTTTGATTAACAAAAACGCCTCTTTGCCATCATTGCATTCAGAGTATTATCACCCTGAAATGCCTATATCATTAGAGACTGGCATCAATGCAACAGTATCCGCAGTGCTTGAACTATTGAAAAAATAAATCAAGCAACTTTCCGGACTTTCTGCCTTAGGAATGATGCACAAACGCTAATAACCTTCTTTTGTTGCTCTACGGTAATTTCGGGAAACATAGGAAGCGCCATAACTTCGCTGCATGCGGTTTCGCTGGTAGGGAAATCACCTTTGGCATGGCCAAGGAATTGAAGGCATTCCTGAAGGTGCAATGGTAGGGGATAATAAATCTCACAACCAATTTTTTCAGATCGCAAGTATTGTACCAGGGCATCTCTCTCACCCCCACCAACTCTTACCACATATTGGTTGAAGGTATGATTACGATTTGCCTTGCGGGTTGGCTTTTTCAAAAAGCTGCCGAGGTGTTCTTCATCGATAATAGAATCGTATCTGGTTGCAGCAGCTTGGCGATTTTTAAGCCATTGCTCTAGATAATTCATCTTCACGTTACAAAAAGCAGCTTGAATGGCATCCATCCTTGCATTCCAGCCTATGTACTTGTGATAGTACTTGGGTTCCATGCCATGAACTCGGAGACAATTCATTTTGTTTGCCCACTCTGCATCATTTGTAAGCACCATTCCACCCTCACCAAAGGCGCCAAGGTTTTTGGTTGGATAAAAACTCATGCATGCAAGTGCAGCTAGACTACCTGCCCTTTTACCCTGATACTCAGCGCCAAGAGACTGGGCGGAATCTTCAATAACAAGCAAATTATGCCTTTCAGCAATTCTCCAAATCTGCTCCATGTCTGCACATTGGCCAAAAAGATGAACAGGCATGATAGCCTTGGTGCGGGGGGTGATTTTATTTTCAATCTGCAGAGGATCGATATTAAAGGTGGTGTAATCAATATCAGCAAATACGGGCTTGGCCCCTGTTCTGCAAATAGCACCAGCAGTGGCAAAGAAAGTGAATGGTGGAATTATAACCTCATCGCCTGGCCCGATGTCTGCCGCACATAATGCAAGTGAAAGAGCATCGCTACCGGAATTACAGCTGACACCATAATTACTGCCACAAAACTTTGCGACGGATTCTTCAAATTTTGTAACTTCGGGTCCAAGTATCGCTTGACCGGATGCCAACACCCTTAAGGCTGCAGCTTCGAGTTCAGGTTTAATAGTTTTGTATTGTGCTTGTAAGTCGCACAAGGGAACGCCATATTGATTTGTATCAGCCATTTTCTTGATTCCCCTCCTTGGGATTAAAGACCGTCTCAACTAGCATCCATGCTAAAGCGGTCATGTTTACCAACAGTTTAGTATCTTTAAGTTTTTGGCAATTTTGTGTCAATGCCAGCACGATATAAGACCTTTGAGCTTGACCAAAACCAACCTTATTACCGATAAAAGGTTATGTTCATAACAGGAAGGATTTATTAATGGATCAGGGCAGAGAAAATATTTCATCGTCTGGGCTAGATATTGAAGCTCACAACGCAAGAATAGACAAGCTGGTAGACCTGGTAGGTTTGAATAATTGCAGGGCTATGGGCCTTTACAAGATACCTGAAAATTTCAAGCTTTCTGTTGTCATTCCTGTTTTTAACGAAAAACGTTGGATTACAGAGGTCTTACGCAGAGTCAGAATGGTTCCCATACCGAAAGAAATTATTTTAGTTGATGACCTTAGTACCGACGGAACGCGGGAGATGCTGCAACAATTTGCAGATGAAAATACAAAAATCCTTTACAAAGAAGTTAATCAGGGTAAAGGGGCTGCCCTCAGGGATGGATTCAAGCTTTGCACTGGTAACGTCATTATCATTCAAGATGCAGATTTAGAATACGATCCTGATGATTATCCCTCTTTGCTGCAACCCATTATTGAAAATAAAGCTGATGTTGTTTTTGGCTCGCGATTTATTGGCGAAAAACACCGGGTGCTCTATTTTTGGCACATGGTGACCAACAAAATCCTTACCGTACTTTCAAATATGCTTACCAATCTTAATCTCACTGACATGGAAACATGCTACAAGGTGTTTAAAAAAGAAGTCTTGGAAGGCATGGAACTTAAATCCAATCGGTTTGGGTTTGAACCTGAATTTACAGCCAAAATTGCCAAGAAAAAGAAACCTGCATGGCGGGTTTTTGAAGTTCCCGTCAGTTACGATGGACGAACCTACGAAGAAGGCAAAAAAATAGGTCTTAAGGATGGTTTCAACGCGCTTTATTGCATTGTTCGTTATAAGTTTTTTAACTAATCCCTAGAATTCCGCATTTCCTGGGGTTCTGGGGTAAGGGATAACATCCCTGATATTTGCCATTCCCGTGATAAATTGCACGCATCGTTCCAAACCCAGGCCAAAGCCAGCATGGGGCACGCCCCCGAATCGTCTCAAATCCAAGTACCACCAATAATCCGCAGGGTTTAATCCTGCACCTTGCATTCTAGCTTCCAGCAATTCAAGGCGTTCTTCTCGTTGGCTGCCACCAATGATTTCGCCAATTCTAGGCACCAATACATCCATGGCCCTTACAGTTTTTCCATCATCATTGAGCCGCATATAAAAAGCTTTTATTTCCTTAGGGTAATCGTAAAGGATGACGGGGCCATTAAAGTGTTTTTCTGCAAGATATCGTTCGTGTTCGGATTGTAAATCTTTGCCCCAAGCAACTTCAAATTCAAAAGTTTCGCCGCTATTTTTAAGGATCTCAACAGCTTCGGTGTAGGAGATTCGTTTGAAATCTTTATTGAGAACCAATTCGAGATTTTGGATCAGTCCTTTTTCGATGCGTTCTTCAAAGAACTGCATGTCTTCGCCACATTGGTTTAATGCATCACGGATAATTCTTTTGATAAAAGATTCGGCAAGATCCATGTTCTGAGCCAGATCATTAAAAGCGACTTCAGGTTCGACCATCCAAAACTCCGCAAGATGCCTTGAGGTATTGGAGTTTTCAGCCCTGAAAGTTGGGCCAAAAGTGTAGATTTTGCCCAGTGCGCAGGCGTATGTTTCCCCTTCGAGTTGCCCACTTACCGTAAGAAAAACTGGCTTCCCAAAGAAATCATCTTCAGCCTTGACTATTGTTTTTGGGTTAAGAAAATCCAAGGTTGTAACCCTGAACATATGCCCTGCCCCTTCACAATCACTCGGGGTAATTATGGGGGTGTTGATATATAGAAAACCTTGTTCCTGAAAAAAATCGTGAATTGATTTTGAAATCTGATTACGAACCCGGGCAACGGCTCCGAAGGTATTTGTTCGTGGCCTCAGGTGCGCTTGAGTTCTTAGATATTCAAAAGTGTGACCTTTTTTCTGCATGGTGTAGGTGTTTGGGTCAGCCCATCCAACTACCTGTACGGAATCTGCAACAAGCTCAGTCTCTTGGCCTTTTGCTGGTGAACCTTTAATTACTCCCTCAATCACAACACTACAACCAGTACCTATTTTCAAAATGTCCGTTTGATAGTTATCCAAGGTATTGTTGGCGATTACTTGCAAATTACCAAAACTAGATCCATCATTAATTTCAAGGAAACTAAAACCACCTTTAGAATCACGACGAGTTCTAACCCACCCTTTAATAATAAACTTCTTGCCTATGGATTCAGCTTTCCTGGCTGTTGCAACACATTCCATTGCCATCGTAGATTCTCCAATCAAAGCCATAATATAAATGAAAACACCCGGAAATATATCCGGGTGCAGCTCATTTTACCAGTTGATAAGATAATTATTTGGTTGGTTCAGTCCACCAAGGGCTGATAACCTTGATTTTGTTTACTATTACTTCCTTTTCGCGATTATCTTTAGCCATGGCAAGCTTTTTCTTTAGCTTGTTCATCTTTTTCTTTTTTTGGTACCTGCGATCCAGTTCGATTCTTCTCTCAACCATGGAACTAAAGCCTCCGAATTTAGGGTAATCCTTGCTATTTAACTAATATATAAACAATTTGCTAGAAAATAAGCCCCTCTGAAGGACTTGAAGCTTGTGCGTACAGCTTTTTAGGAATTCTTCCAGCAAGATAAGATAATCTACCAGCTATACAGGCCCAGCGCATCGCCAAAGCCATTTTTTCTGGAAATTTTGCTCCTGAAATTGCAGTATTTAACAAGACACCATCACAACCAAGCTCCATTGCCTTGGCCACATCACTTGCGGAACCGACCCCTGCGTCAACAATAACAGGATAATCAGGGTTATCGCCTTTCAAAAACTCCAAAATAATTCGAATGTTATTAGGATTCAAAATACCCTGGCCACTGCCTATGGGGCTGCCCGCAGGCATAACGCTTGTTGCGCCGGCTTTTTGTAGATTTCGAGCTAAAATTGGGTCATCACTTGTATAAACAAGAACCTGAAAACCATCATTCACTAATATTTCAGTTGCCTTTAGGGTTTCAAATGGGTCGGGTAGCAAAGTTTTAGGGTCGCCTAGGCACTCTAATTTCACCCATTCTGAACCAGGATTTTCAAGATTTCTAAGCAATTCCCGCCCCAAACGGGCATGTCTTACCGCATCTTCAGCAGAATAACACCCCGCAGTATTAGGCAAAATCACAAGTTTTTTTAAATCAAGAAAATCTAGAATACTTCGGCCTTGCTTATCAACCAGCCTTTCCCTTCGAACTGCTACCGTCGTAGCCTCGCAATCACTTAAATCCAGACAATATTTCATTTGCTCGAGTGTCGAATACTTTCCTGTGCCAGTAATAAGCCTGCTATTAAACTCAAATTTCCCGATTTTTAATGGAGTATCCATTTTTAACATTTCACCACTTCCTCCACCTACTAAAGTCACAACTTCCACATAATCACCTTCATTAATTGAGGTTTGACTATGATCTTTGAGCGGAATTACCTTTTTGTTTAACTCAACTGCAACTTTTCGGCTTTCCAGTTTTAGTTGTGTCAGCAATGCATCCACAGTGACCAAATCGCTTACATTTTGCTTGGCACCATTTAAAAATATGTACATGGCCCTAGGTCCCCCAACCAATTTTTGGTGTTTATCTCAGAAAACAGGACAATATTTTTACAAGTCTTATCTATGGCATCATATGATAAACTACTGTTAAATAGATAAGAATTATTAATCACCATGTAATTGGTTATGTCTGGAAAAACTATGGCATCACACTACATTCCGCGCACCAAAGTACCTACACTTGTTTTCTCTAATAGCAACCAGGCTGCAAGGCATATTGCGCTTCAGATTGAAGAAATCATAAAACAGAATCTGATTCAGGGCAAATTTACGGTTTTGGGGCTGCCAACTGGCTCGACCCCGGTTGGCTTATACCGTGAACTTATTCGCATGCACAAAATGGAAGGGCTCGATTTTTCAAAAGTCATTACATTTAACCTTGATGAATATTACCCATTGGATTCCACTCACCCTCAAAGTTATCGAAGATGGATGCGTGAAACTTTTTTTGATCATGTAAACATCCCTGATAATCAAATTAACATTCCAGATGGCACTCTCGCTTTTGATCAAATTGAAGAGTTCTGCATTAACTATGAAAAAAAAATAAGGCAGGCAGGTGGTTTGGATTTACAACTCCTTGGCATTGGTAGAACCGGACATATGGGCTTTAACGAGCCAGGATCAACCCGGCATAGTCGAACCAGACTTGCCACTTTGGATGCTGTTACCCGCAGAGATGCTGCCCAGGCATTTTTTGGGGAAGAAAATGTGCCCCTAAGGGCCCTTACCATGGGTGTTGGCACCATCATGGATGCACGCAAGGTAATTTTGATGGCTTATGGTGAACACAAAGCCCCCATAGTTGCGAAAGCTTTAGAAGGCCCTGTTTCTGAAAATGTCACTGCTAGTTTTCTTCAAGAACACCAGGATGCAACATATATTTTGGATCAAGCTGCTTCGAAAAGCCTTTCTGCTATTGATCGGCCTTGGGCGGTTGGGCCTGTTTCATGGAATGACACCCTTATACGCAAAGCCGTGATTGAGTTAAGCTTAAAGACTGGCAAAGGTTTGCTCAAACTTTCCGATGATGATTTTCGCGAGCATGAACTTTATGAACTCTTGAGGGAACATGGCCCTGCAAGTGTATTAGGCTTAAAGGTATTCAAGCAATTGATGGATACTATTTGTAATGAACCAGCCGGGGCTTCTAAAAAAACCATTCTTGTATTCAGTCCGCACCCAGATGACGATGTAATTAGCATGGGTGGCACCTTGATTCGCCTGGTTGAACAGGGGCATAAGGTTTTTGTAGCCTACATGACCAGCGGAAACATTGCAGTATTTGATCATGATGCATGGCGGTTTACGGATTATGCTGCTGCTTTTAACAGTCTTTTTGAAATTGATGAAAAACAAACTCATGAGGTTAAGGAAAGGGTAAGAAGCTTCCTTGATAAAAAATCCCCTGGGCAGTCTGACACCGATGATTTATTGAAAATCAAATCACTAATTCGGGAAACGGAAGCTAGGGCAGCGGCACTTGCTTGTGGTATTCCTCCGGAACAATTAGAATTCATGAATTTGCGCTTTTATCGCACAGGCACCATTGCAAAGGCACCTATTCACCCTGCAGATATTGATGACATTCAAAATTTGATTGTAAAATTAAAGCCTTTTCAAATTTATGTTGCTGGCGAACTTTCTGACCCACATGGCACACATAGGGTTTGTGCAGAAGCAATTTTTGAGGCAGTTAGAAGAGCAAGAACCAAAGGCGATACATCTGAAATCTGGCTCTATAGAGGTGCATGGGAAGAATGGGAACCTCAAGACCTTGAGAGAGTGGTTCCCTTGGGCCCTGAAGAACTTGAAAGAAAGAAAATGGCAATTTTTCGCCACCAATCCCAAAAAGACCGCGCTATGTTCCCGGGTAATTCAGACCGAAGAGAGTTTTGGCAACGGGCAGAAGATCGAAATCTTGGCACTGCAAGGATATTTGATCAACTTGGCCTTCCAGAATTCTTTGCCTTGGAAGGCTTTGTCCAATGGAAAGAATGATGATTATTCATCATAATCAGAATTATTTATCCTGTTTACAATCATGAGTAATCGGAATAATTGTTAACCGTATTCAATACTCACATTATTTAAATGATTCTGTTTACTTATTTCCTTTAATAAGTTTAGGTCGAATCTCGGTTATTCCGAATAAATCAAAAGGAATATGAATTATTATTAACTCCTAGCTTCAGGAAAATGTTCATGGACATTATGACTTTAGAAACTGCTGAATCCATGCTTCCTTTAGCAAGCAGAGTTGCAGAAGACTTAAAATGCGTTTCTTCCAGAGTTCGTATTTTACGCTCTGAAAAGAACTTCTACGAAAAAAAGAAAAACAGTCTTAATTGGAAAGAGCGAAGGAAATGTTACGAAGTCACGGATGAACTTTTTGTAACCGAGATGACTCTTGAGAATACACTGATTGAAATCAAGAATATTGGCGTCGAACCTCTTGTTCCTGAGTTGGGATTAATTGGGTTTCCCACATTGGTTAATAACCGCAAAGCTTTCTTTTCGTGGAAACCAGGCGAACCATGTGTTTGTTTTTGGAATTTTGCAGAAGAACTTAATCGCAGGCCTGTTCCGCCGACTTGGTATCTTGAAGCTGGTATTGGAGAAAGCAGAAGGAAATCTGCTTGATATTCTATACTGATATTTGCGCTTATATGGAAAAATATTATTAAAAGAGTCCGGGTTAAAATTTGCGGAATAAAATCTGTCAATGACGCCTTGGCCGCTGTTGATGCAGGGTGCGATGCAGTTGGGCTAAACTTTTTTCCAAATTCAATTCGCTATATAACAATCAGCACAGCTTTAGAAATAGCGAAGTCTATTCCCCCGCTAATATCAGTAGTGGCTGTTTTTGCGAACGCCAACCAATCCCAGATCGAGGAAGTTCTTAAAAACATCCCACAAGTTGACTACTATCAATTTCACGGTTCTGTTCCAGAATTAGATATCCTCAGGAATAAACCTTGGATCGCAACCCTGTCGATTGATGACTCAATGAACTTGGGCTTTATTCAAAATAAACTTGATTCGATTTCCAATCAAAACATTCCACCTTCAGCAATTTTAGTCGACACCAAAATAACAGGAATGTTTGGTGGAACAGGGATTCCAGGCCCCTGGGAATTGATCTCCAAATTAAAATTTAACATCCCTTGGCTTCTTGCTGGTGGGTTAACTCCGCTAAATATCGCAAAAGCTATCAAGATGACAAAACCCTTTGCCGTTGATGTTGCATCTGGTGTTGAAAATGACCTTGGTCATAAATGCCCAAATAAGATGCTGGATTTTGTCAACAATTCTGTAATTAGCCTTACCTGATATTTACTCGATTATTATTAGGCGGCATTCTGAATTTAAATACAACTAGTGCACAAAGAAGACCTGCAAGTAATCCGCAGATGGGGTATGTGAAAGCAGCAGTTTGATACCAGGTATTGAAATCAATAATGTTGATTTTAAAAAAAGATTTGAAGCCACTTCTGACATACAAGGCCACCATATTTGCGATTAACCCTGATACCATTAATCCTGAATACAACTTCCAACCTGTATTAGCAAAATACAAAGTAAGATCCATAAGAACTCCAGTGCAGACAAGGCTGGTATAGGCGCCAGTTCCCGTACCTGTGCTGTTAGTAAGTATTTGGGAAATTAATGCAGTTACCAAACCGGAGATACCCATGATGGCACCAGCGGATCTTACAGGCGCCAGAGATAATCCAATTGCCATGGGAATCATGATTTTAACAATCGAATGACCAGGGATTCCAAATGACAATTTAATTTGGGAAACAGCTATTCCTGCTAGAATCCCAAAACCTACAAGCAAAAAAAGATTGTAAGGATAAACAAGCCCCCGAGAACCCGTTAAAAACTTAAAACGGCTTCTGGACTCAATCGCAGGATTATTTTGTAATACCCTCAAAATGCAATCTTTCCGAGTGATTCCTAATGAATAAATACCCAACCCATTTAATATGATATTATTAAAATTAAATTCAAGCAATTAAGGTATCAACAAGGATTAAGTTTGATGCAAGAACAGGAATACAAAAACATTAAAGGAAATGCCGACATCCGTATGAAAGGATTCAAAGAAAAAAAAGATGTAATAGATTTTCTAAATATCATAGATGAAAAAATTCCACTGATGGAAGACACCGAAACGGTAAGCTTGCATAATGCATCTGGCAGGGTTCTTGCATCATCAATTAAATCTCAAGTTAAAGTACCCAATTTTAACCGATCAGCAATGGATGGTTATGCAATTCGTGGTGAGGAATCTTTTGGTGCTTCAAACTATTCTCCAATAGAATTCAAAATCCTTGGGTTGTCATTGCCCGGAAAACCTTTTTGCGGTTGTGTTACAACTCAAACTGCAGTCCGGATAATGACTGGGGCGCCCATGCCCGAAGGTGCAGATTCGGTTATTCCTGTCGAACTCGCCATGGAAGAAAACAATGTTTTAAAAGTTACTGATTCAATACCTCCGGGAAAAAATGTTGGAAAAATAGGAGAGGATGTCAAAATTGGTCAGGAAATTTTAGCTGCAGGCAGAAAACTTCGGCCCCAAGACATCGGAATTTTATCTTCAATTGGAATATCAACCCTTCCTTTAATTAAAAAGCCAATTATTGATGTTTTTATTACAGGTGACGAATTACTTAAACCAGGTTCCATGCCTGACGGATACAAGATTGTTGATTCTAATTCAGTCATGCTTGATGCTTTGGTTTTAAGGGATGTCCAGATTCATCCGAATATTATTTTTCTTGAAGACCGGCGAGAGTTAATCCGTGATGCGCTTTGTAAATCTAGTGCAGATTTTATTCTAATCAGTGGTGGAAGTTCCGTTGGACAGGAAGATCATGCACCTTCGCTTGTAAAAGAACTGGGAGAACTTTTAATTCATGGCGTGGCGCTAAGGCCAGCAAGCCCCTCTGGAATGGGATTTATAAATGGTAAACCTGTGTTTTTAATTCCAGGTAATCCTGTTTCCTGCCTTTGTTCATACGATCTTTTTGCAAGTAGAGCGATCCGAAAATCCGCTGGTATTAATTGCGAATTCCCATACAAATCTGTTGTATTACCACTTTCTTCAAAGATCTCATCCATGGTGGGTCGGATGGATTATGTACGTGTAAAAATCAATAACGGATATGCCGAACCCCTTGCCATCAGTGGAGCATCATTGTTAAGCACCACAACGATTGCGGATGGTTTTTTATTGGTTCCCGGCGAATGTGAAGGGTACCCTTCTGGGACAAATATAAAAATTAATCTCTATGACTAAAAACATGAATGATTCAACCAATCAAACACAATTCTTAAATGTAATTGACCGTGATCTTGCTGAAAAACTATTTCAAGCGGAATTAAATATGTTCGCTCTGGAAAGCGAATTAGTTCCTCTTGACCAAGTTTTGGGCAGGGTTCTATCAGTTGATATTCACGCTCCGATTGATGTCCCAGGTTTTGATCGGTCAAATGTGGATGGTTTTGCTTTAAAAGCAGAAGATACTTTTGGCGCTTCAGAAGATTCACTTAAAATATTGGAAATTGGAAACGAAAATATCGTCACGGGTTTTCAACCAAAATCAATAATTGATAGCAATTTGGCTTTGCCTATTGCAACTGGGGGAATGTTGCCCCGAGGCGCTAATGCCGTTGTGATGATTGAACATACTGACTCCAAAAATGGCGCCTTGTTGATAAAAAGGGCTATTTCACCAGGTTCTAACATTAGTTTTGCAGGTACTGATATTAGCAAAGGGGAGATTGTTTTAAGGAAAGGGGATGTTTTATCATCCCGGGAAACTGGAGTTCTTGCTGCGCTTGGAATAAACCTGGTTACGGTTGTAAGAAAACCAATTATTGCGATTTTTTCAACAGGTGATGAAATTGTTGCACCTGGTGAATTCCTGCAACCAGGATGTGTTTATGATAGCAACACTACCGTGCTTGCTGATGCTGTTCGAGAATTAGGCTGCGAAGTCGCTTTAATGGGAATTATTAAAGACAATTTTCAAAATCTAAAAACCACCCTGAATGCTTGCCTCAAATACGATGCAATACTTCTTTCCGGTGGAACTTCTAAAGGAGGGGGCGACCTTTCTTACAAAGTTGTCGCTGAATTGGGTAAACCCGGAATCGTAGCACATGGCATAGCTCTTAAACCCGGCAAACCTTTATGTCTTGCTGTTGTAAATCATCACGATAAAAAAATTCCCGTTGTAGTACTTCCGGGTTTCCCAACATCTGCAATATTTACTTTTCAAGAATTCGTAGCACCTGTTCTAAATTGCATGGCTGGGAAATTCATTAAAAACAAAAACACAATCAAGGCGACTCTTCCTTTCAGGGTAAATTCAGAACGAGGTAGAACAGAATTTCTTTTGGTTGGATTGGTTCAAAATAACACAAAAGATCAACATCATAAAAGCACTGGTGCTCAATATTCCGCATATCCCATGGGAAAAGGATCTGGATCTGTTACTGCTTTTGCAAAAGCCGATGGGTTTATCGTGATACCAAGAAAAAATGAGTACCTGGAAGCAGGTGAGATTATCGATGTTCATCTGATTGGAAAGGAAATCGAACCTGCAAATTTGGTCATCATTGGAAGCCATTGCATAGGATTGGATTATTTGATTGGCAAACTCCGGGATATTGGTATCACTGCTAAATTTCTCTCAGTTGGAAGCACTGGGGGGCTTGAAGCGGTAAAAAGAAATGAATGCGATATTGCGGGTATTCATTTGCTTGATGATAAAACGAATTCCTACAACAAGCCGTTTCTTAACGATGACATTGAATTAATCCAAGGTTACGGACGAATGCAAGGACTGGTATTTAGGAAGGATGACCAAAGATTTGCAGGGAAGGATTTATCAGCAGCAATTTATGCAGCATCTACGCTATCAGGCACAATAATGGTTAACCGAAACCGAGGCAGTGGAACTAGGATTCTTATAGATCGACTACTTCTGGATGTACGACCCGAAGGATATTTAGCAGAAGTAAAATCGCATACGGCAGTAGTTGCATCCATACTCCAAAAACGTTCTGATTGGGGGATTGCAATACAATCTGCAATTGCAAATACCGAATTAGGTTTTATTCCAATTACTGAAGAGAGATATGATTTTGTGATTCCTAAAAGTCGAATAATGCGCCCTGAAATCATTGCTTTTAGTAATTTATTAAAAAGCGAGGAAGTTATTAAAGCCTTATACAAATTTGGGCTAAAGACCTATGATTAAACGGAGTGTAATGCCGCTAATTATAACCGGGATCCAATTCTTATCTGTTTTTACAATAAAAGTCTTCCAGAAACGCCGAAGTAAGCTTATTCTTTAAATATTATCATTCTTAGAAGAGGGTTCCTACCTTGTACAAGCATAACCTGCAACATAAGCATTCTACAGGCATACTAAGAAGAGAATTACTTCAAGTAGGCTTTTCAGGATTGGTTGGATTAGGCATGGGCAATTTGGGATTAAGTGCTTCTTCCAATGTTAAAAAACCCAAGTCCGTTATTCTTGTTTTTCTAACAGGTGCTTCCAGCCATATTGACATGTTTGACATGAAACCCGAAGCGCCATTGGAAATTCGAGGTGAATTTAAGCCTATCGCTACTAATGTTCCAGGTATTCAAATTTCTGAGCATCTTCCAATGATGGCAATGCGTGCAAATAAATACGCTTTAGTTCGAAGTATGGCCCACAAAGAAAACAACCACCTTGTGGCAACCCATCACACTATAACTGGACATCAACAACCTGGTGGTTTTTTTGATAAAGTTGCATCGCGAGATGATTGGCCTTCTTTCGGTTCAGCTTTAAATTACCTTAGGCCCCGCAGCGATGGTATACCTAGTGGCATCAACCTTCCGACTTATCTCTTGGAAGGCCCTTTAACTTGGCCAGGCCAACATGCTGGATTTCTTGGGCCCAGGCATGATCCTTGGCAAATCAATCAAGACCCTGCTAAACCTGATTTTAAAGTCGATAATGTTTCATTATTTCCTGGTATTGCAATCGATAGGGTGAACGAACGAAACCATTTGCTTAAACAAGTTAACGATCAACAAAAAAATCTTGAATCTATAGCCTCGACCAAGCGACTTGCCGATCAACAAGAACTTGCACTCTCTGTTTTGGCTTCGGGAAAAATTGCAAAGGCTTTTGATTTAAATCTCGAACCATTAGCCAGCAGAAACCGTTACGGGAATCACTCTTTTGGTCAATCTTTACTTCTAGCCAGAAGACTTTCTCAAGCGGGGGTTCCAGTGGTTCAGGCAAATATGGGCCGGGTTCAAAATTGGGACACACACGGCAACAATTTCACCAGATTGAAAAATGAACTTCTACCTCCGCTTGATCGCGGAGTTTCATGCCTTCTTGATGATCTGGAATCCAATGGCTTACTTGAAGAAACATTGGTTATTGTTACCGGAGAATTTGGCAGAACACCAAAAATCAGCGGTAATGGTCGAGACCACTGGGCAGCTTGTTACACTACATTGTTTGCTGGTGCAGGAGTCAAAGGCGGCAATGTTATTGGAAAATCAGATAAAATTGGGGCCTATCCTATAACTGTTCCTTTTACTCCAGATGACCTTGGTGCTACTGTTTACAATGCACTTGGAATTGAGCCGGATTCAGAAATAGTTGATAGACAAAAGCGCCCATCACAACTTAATAAAGGCAAGGTAATGGACTGCCTATATGCCTAATCATTTTGTAATATATTGCGTAAAATTCAAAAACATCTAAGAGCCGATCTATGAATATTAAAACATATGTTTTTCTATTTTTACTTTTATTTTTAACGAATGAACAGATACTTTTAGCCCAGGAAGCATTGACAAGAATTGCCTTTGGTTCTTGTGCGAAACAAGATAAACCACAACCAATCTGGGCATCAATCATCGAAAAGAACCCGCAACTTTTCCTTTTTCTAGGTGACAATATTTATGGCGATACAGAAGACATGGTATTGCTCAAGAAAAAATGGGATTTGCTCGGGGAACAACCAGGATATGTAGAACTAAAAAAGAAAACGAAGATTCTTGCTACTTGGGACGATCATGATTACGGCGGAAATGATGCGGGAGCTGAATACCCCAAAAAAAAAGAATCTCAGCAGTTATTTCTTGATTTTTTTGGAATCGCAAAGGAAAGCCCCCGAAGAACCCAAGAAGGGGTTTATCATTCAGAAATATTTGGCAAGCCAGGGCAAAGAATTCAAATTATTCTTCTTGATACCCGTTATTTCCGCAGTCCACTTAAAACAGGTTTTAAACCTGGTGAACCTGGGGAAGGGTTCCGTGGTAAATACGCTCCAAACCCAGATCCAAATTGCACCGTGCTTGGAAATTCTCAATGGGAATGGCTGGAAAAAGTTTTATCCCAGCCAGCAGAAATTAGATTGTTATGTTCAAGTGTACAAGCAATCCCCGATGAGCATGGTTCCGAAATGTGGGGTAATTTCCCTTCTGAAAGAGAAAAACTTTTTAAATTAATAAGCAAAACCAAGGCTAAAGGCGTTGTAATTTTAAGTGGAGACAGGCACTTGGCTGAGATTATGAAAATGCCTTCTAAATCTTTTGGCATCAACTATCCCATTTATGAAATAACATCCAGCAGTTTAAATGCCCCCAGTGGAAATTTTTCAAAAGCAGGAACACGATTCTCCAATGAAATAAATTCTTATCGCTTAGGTTTAACTTACTTTGATACAAATTTCGGCATGATCGAAATTGATTGGTCTCCTGATACACCAATTTTGCGTTTCCAAGTATGTGATGAAAAAGGCGGGGTTATTCTTCAACAAAGAATAAAGCTAAAAGATTTAGAGTAATTAATCTTTGTTTGTTTGAGCAATGTAAAATTACAATTGGCAATTCTTTCAAAGTGATTTTATAATTACTTTAGGGTACTAGGTTTGTTTAATACTTTTGATTAAGAAATCTCCCATCTTATCAAAATTAACTTGTAAAATATCTAGTAAGGGTTTCTCACTAACTACATACTTAAGGATTTATTATGATTCACATGCCTCCTAAAACAAGATTCCTATATTTACTTCCAATTATTTTACTAACAGTTTTATCCAACTTGAATTTTTCATTCTCTGCTGAAATAAACCATTCATTCATTGCATTTGGAGGTGAAACTTTTATTGCCACCGGAGACGGTAAAATATCTTGGCAAATACCCAAATCATCCAGAGATGGATGGTTGCTATCAAATGGAAACGTTTTGCTTGCGGTTTCAAAAGGCAAGGAATACCCAGGCGGTGCTGTAGTAGAAATTAATAAGGAAAATAAAACTGTTTTCGAATTCAAAGGTACTCAGTCAGAAGTTAACACTGTCATGCCTTTAGATAACGGAAATATCATGTTCACTGAAGCAGGGCCAAAACCTCGCTTGTTAGAGATTTCCCGGGAAGGCAAAATACTTGTTGATATGCCTATCCAAGCTCAAACAAAAGATCACCATTTACAAACTAGAATGGCACGCAAACTGCCAAATGGAAATTATCTTATTCCTCAACTCCTTGATAAAGTAGTAAGGGAATATAGTCCCGATGGGAAAATTGTTTGGGAAGTAAAAACACCTAATTGGCCTTTCACTGCAATTCGACTTCCAGACGGAAATACCTTGATTAATTGCACTTTAGGTAACTTAGTAATCGAAGTTGATCAAAAAGGTAAAACGGTATGGTCTTTATCAAATGATGATTTACCTGGAAAACCAATAAATGATGCATGCGGCGGTCATCGCCTCCCCAACGGAAATACCGTGATAACATCGCATCATGCTAAAGCAAATGAGATCAAATTATTTGAAGTTAATAGGGAAAAGAAGATTGTTTGGACTTACACCAACCCTAAAAGTGCAAGCATCCATCATTTTCAGATTCTAGATACTAATGGCGAACCTATTACCGGAAAACCATTACGCTAATTAAAGAAGAATTTCTTCATCAAAACGATAAAAAATTAACTTAACATTTAAAATAACGATTATTAAAATTTTAATTAAAGGATTCCTGTTTACAATTTTTTTTGTACATAGGAATCCTTTAAGCATTCTATGGGGGAAATATAAAATTTAATGCAGTCTGATTTTGATTAGTGCAGTGTCACAACATGATTAAACATATTTTTAATTAAATCGTAAGATACACAAGATGATTACCGAATTTTGCTTTCGAATCAATAATTAAAATTGATTAAGATAATTAGGGAATTCTTCTTATTTTACAATAAGAATTTAATTACAATATTTGTTGAATATCACACCTACTTAAAGATCAAAGATTGATATTTATAAGTTCCAAAGAGATCAATATGAAACAGAAATATCCGATTATATTATTCATATTTTTGATAAATTTGGTTCTTGTCCATTCCTACAATTTTAAGGTCCAAGGTAAAGAATCAGACACAATAACAAATAAATTTAACAAAGAATCCCTTCCGTTTTTGCAGAAATATTGCATAGGTTGCCATTCGTCCAAAGATCAAAAAGGGGATTTAGATCTCGAAAAATTCAAAGATTTAACAGCGATTAGAAAAGAAACAAGGATATGGCAAAATGTAGTCGAACAAATAACTTTAGGTGAAATGCCTCCTAAAAACAAACCGGCGCCAAAACAAAAAGACAAAGAAAATTTTGTTTCATGGGTTCGTTCGATTCTGGATGAAGAAAGCAAACGCAACGCTGGGGATGCCGGACCAGTTGTTTTAAGACGCTTAAACAATGCAGAATACAACTACGTTATTTCAGACCTTACTTCTTTAACGTTAAATCTAACCAAGGAATTTCCAATTGATGGGGCAGCAGGGGAAGGATTCACCAATACTGGAAACGCCCTTGTTATGTCACCTTCGCTTATTGAAAAATATTTTGACAGTGCAAAAAAAATCGCCTCACATACGGTTTTACTTCCTGATGGCTTTAGGTTCTCACCGTCAACTTCCAGAAGAGATTGGACAAACGAAACTCTCGATAAAATCCGTGATTTTTACAAAGGATTTTCAGACCAAACCGGAGGCGACAAAGTTAATCTTCAAGGGATCATTTTTGACACAAACCAAGGGGGAAGATTACCCTTGGAAAAATATCTTTTGACAACAATCGAAGAAAAAGAGAATATTAAAAACAAAATAAAAACAATTGGTCAAATTGCAGCGGAACGCAAATTGAATGAAAAATATCTGAACATTCTATGGACTGAACTTACTGCTCCAAATCCATCAATATTGATCAAAAAAATTCAAACCATGTGGATTAATGCCTCCCCTAAGGATGCAGGAACAATAAATAACGAGATAATTTCATGGCAAAAAGCACTGTGGAAATTCACATCGGTTGGCCATATTGGTAAAATTGGTGGACCTAAATCTTGGATGGAAAAATACAACCCTGCTATTACAAAACAAGACGTAAAGATAAAACTTCCCTTGTCGATACCTGAACCCTTTTTATCATTATCATTGAATGCTATCAGTTCAGAAATTGGGAACGAAGAACTTGTTCTTAAAAACCCCAAAATTGTATTATCATCCGGCAATGAGATTAGCTTACGCGATATAGACCAATTTGATAAGAAATTCAATGCATTCAAGAAAGATCTTTTTTCTAATACTACAAAATGTTTGATGGCAATTGATGATTATTTAGAAACTAATTCACCTCCTAATATTCTTGCTATTAAATACAATTTAGATTCAACGTTATTAAAAAGCTGGATGGATTATTTAGGAATTGGGACAATTTCCCCACTAAAATTAGAAGGGTATTTTAAAACCAAAATTGATAAATCGAATAATTACAATTTTATAAAAGGATGGGGAACTGACGCAACTCCACTATTACTTGCCAATTCTTCTGACCAATTGGTACGTATTCCAGGCACAATGAAACCTCAATCGATAGCAGTTCATCCTTCACCAACACTTGATTCAGTGGTAAGTTGGGTTAGCCCAAGTGATTTAATAATCGATATTTCAGGCAAAATAATTCATGCACACCCTGAGTGCGGAAACGGTGTTTCTTTCATACTTGAATCAAGAACATCCTTAAACAGGAAGAAACTTCAATCTGGATTTTCTAATGGGGGGAAAGAAGTTCTTTTGAATGAGGTTAAAAACTTTATTGTAAAAAAGGGAGAGGTTGTTTCGCTGATTATAGGAGCAAAAGAGGGGAATCATTCGTGCGATCTTACAATGATTGATATTAAAATCACCCCGGTAAATGAACCTTCGAAATACTGGAAACTTTCTGAAGACGTTTCAGCAAATGTTTTGGAAAGTAACCCTCATTCAGATCGCTTTGGCAATCAGGGTATCTGGCATTTCCATACTGATCCTGTAAAGAATCCTAAAATTTATCAAGATGAAATTCCTATAAACTCATTACTTTCTAAATGGCAACTTTCCAAGAATAAAAATCAAAAAAATATTCTCGCTAACGAATTACAGACATTACTGAATAGTATTGCTCCAACCGACAAGAATAGTCCCGATTACTTGCTTTATAAAAATGCCCATCTCATAAACAGTACGCTTTACAAATCATTTATAAATGGTTTTAAACCCGATATAGTTATAGAAACAAATCCTGAAGTTAAGAATACGCCTTTATTATTGTTTGGAAAATCAACTACTGGAAAAATTTTAGACCCAAAAGATTTAGCTTTAATTCCACCTTTTTTCAAAGAAATACCTCTACCCAAAGATTTGGTTGAAAACTCGCACTTTCTTACTGATGTGTATTTACTGGGAAGCAATGAAACAAAAAGCATTATTCAATTTAATGCCTCAATTGAAAAAACTCATCACTTAGAAACCATTAACCCGTCAGTCCCTTTACTAATATCCAACAATCCTGAGGCTTTAAAAAACACAGAAAAACATTTTGATGATTTTCGGATGCTTTTTCCCCCTGCCCTTTGCTATACAAAAATCGTTCCTGTTGATGAAGTTGTAACACTTACTCTCTTCTATAGAGAAGATGAGTTTTTATGCAAACTCATGCTGAATGATCAGCAAAAAGCTTATTTAGACAAGTTATGGGATGAACTTCATTATATCAGTCAAGATGCACTTACTCTTGTAGATGCTTATCTTCAATTAATGGAATATGCTACTCAAGATGCAAACCCCAAGGTTTTTGAACCTTTGCGAAAGCCGATCATTGATAATGCTGAAAAATTTAAGCAATTACTGCTCGAATCAGAAGAAAAACATTTAGAGGCATTGGTTGGGTTTTCCAACAAAATATTCAGAAAGGAATTAACCAAGAGTGACATAAATGAAATTAAATCACTTTACAGCAAACTTAAATTACAAGAATTAAGTCACGAAGAAGCTTTCAAACTTACTTTTGCAAGGTTATTTGTATCACCCTTGTTTCTTTACAAGTTCGAAACTCC
>CAZYAY010000005.1:40843-107306 GCA_964646215.1 uncultured Candidatus Kuenenia sp.
TTACTTTTGCAAGGTTATTTGTATCACCCTTGTTTCTTTACAAGTTCGAAACTCCCGGGGATACCAAAGATCAGAAAGAAATAAGCCAACCCGAATTATCTAATCGCTTAAGCTTTTTTTTATGGTCATCTTTTCCTGATCAAAAATTATATACCTACGCAAATAACGGACAATTAAAAAACAAAACCGTTCTTCAATCAGAAATTAAAAGGCTTCTTAATGATGATCATATCCGCAGACTTGCAACGGAGTTTGGGACCCAATGGTTGCATGTTTACAAATTTGACGAACATGATGAGAAAAGTGAAATAACTTTCCCAGGCTTTAATAAGCTTAAATCTGAAATGCATGAAGAAACCATTCTTTTTCTAACAGATTTATTCAGGAATAATAATTCAGTATTATCGATTCTTGACTCAGACTATTCTTTTTTAAATGAATCACTTGCAAAACATTATGGTATTCCTGGTATAAAGGGTCCTGAGTTTCGCAAAGTTGAAGGATTAAAGAAATATAACCGAGGTGGGATTGTAACTTTAGGTTCAACTTTGTCTAAAAACTCTGGAGCTTCAAGGACCAGTCCTATTCTTAGGGGAAACTGGATTAGCGAAGTGTTGCTGGGTGAAAAACTTCCTAAACCACCAAAAGATGTTCCCATGCTTCCTGATAATGAATCAAATGAAAAATTATCCATCAGGCAATTAGTTGAAAAACACAGTTCTGATGCTCGTTGCGCTGGTTGTCACAGTAAAATTGATCCATTTGGATTTACTCTTGAAAATTATGACGCCATAGGTAGGTATCGACTGAAAGATATTGGTGATCGTGTTATCAATGTTAATAGCAAATTGCCAGATGGAACCAATGTGAATGGTGATGCCGAATTAAAAAACTATCTTCTAAAAATCAAAACCGATCAATTTGTCACCCAGTTTTGCAAAAAACTATTGGGTTATTCACTAGGAAGAAGTGTTCAATTATCAGATGAATCTTTAATAAACCAAATGAAAACCGTACTTACAAACAACAACTACAAAGTTCATTCTGTTTTTGAAGTGATTGTATTCAGCAAACAATTCAACGAAATTCGCGGAAAAAATTACTTAAACGAGAACTGATTCATTTAAAGGCATCCAACCATGAATAATCATTTGTTAACCCGAAGAACCATGTTGCAAGGTGTTGGTATTACCATGGCCCTTCCTTGGATGGAATCAACCAAGGTTTGGGGCGACACTATTGCAAATTCCAAAGCATCGAGTGCTCCCCCAATCCGCCTTGCGATATTATTTTCAGGAAATGGTTTTCATAGTAAAGAATGGTGGGCAAAAGGAAGCGGGAAAAACATGGAACTGGGCAAAGTATTAGCCCCACTTAATGAACACAAAGAAAAACTACTCTTTATCAGGGGTTTGTATAATCAGGAAGCGCTAAAAGGCAACATCCATAGTTCGCAAACAGGGAATCTTTTGTCGGGTGCTCCATTGGCTTCTGGTGGTGAAATAAAATCTGGCACAAGTGTTGATCAGCTATTGGCTCAAAAATTTGGTAGTCAAACTAAAATTCCCAGCCTTGTACTAGCTTGCGAAAAATCCAACCCTTCCGTTCACAAAAATTATTCAATGCTTTACAGTTCCCATATTTCCTGGTCTTCACCAACTACACCCACCCCACTTGAACTTTACCCGGCTTTGGCGTTTGACAGGCTGTTTAAAGATGGAAACAGTAAGGCGGAAAAAAGCGTTCTCGATGCTGTCTTGAATGATGCAAAAGATTTTCGCCAAAAAATAAGTTTCACTGATAAACAAAAATTAGACGAGTATTTAGATTCAGTCAGGGAAATTGAACAACGAATCGAAAAAGCTGGGGCAAAGGGTGAATTACAAGGATGGAGGCCAACTTTAAAAGGCCCAAATATTCCACGACCCAAAGACGGAGTACCTCAAGATATTGCAGAACATATGAAATTAATGTGTGACATTTTAGTACTTTCATTCCAGACCGATACAACTCGCTTTTGCACATTGAAACTCAATAATGATCATTCTTCCCTACGATTTAGTAATCTGGGAATTGATTACATGATTCACCACTTACTCTCCCATAGTGATTCCCAGGATTGGTTGAAGGTAAATCAATTTTTTATTGAACAACTTGCCTATATAGCAAAGAAAATGGATTCAATTAAAGAAGGCGAAAATTCTTTGCTTGACAATTCTATGATAATGTATTGTTCAAGCATGCTTACAGGAAACCATGAGGCCAAACAATTACCCGTTTTACTTCTAGGTAATGCTGGGGGCCAAATTAAGGGTGGCAGGGTATTGGATTATCTTGATAAGCCTAACAGGCAAATGTGCCGGCTTTACCTTTCGATGCTCAATAAATTCAACCTTAAATTAAATAAATTCGGAGATGCAACTGATTCATTAGAGGAAATATAAAATGCTTTTAAAAATGTCGGTTATATAAGCAAAATCATACTCCCCAGACTTCGATACTCATGATTTAAAAACCGAAAAGTCCTAGGGAGGTTAAGTTAAAATACCATCAATAACCCGGCCATGCACATCCGTTAACCGGAAATCCCTTCCTGCATGCCTATAAGTAAGTTTTTCGTGATCCAAACCCATTAAATGAAGAATTGTTGCATGAAAGTCATGAATGTGCACAGGGTTTTCAAGGGGCTTAATACCATGCTCGTCTGTGGAGCCATAAACCAATCCTTTTTTAACACCAGCCCCGGCAATCCATGAACTGAAAGCCCAATTGTGGTGTTCCCGACCTTTATTATCAGCAGTATTATTAAAAGGAGTTCTTCCAAACTCGGTAGTCCAAACAACAATAACATCTTCCATCAAACCTCTTCGTTTTAAATCTTTAAGAAGACCGGAAATAGGTTGGTCAACTTGTTTTGCAAGCCTTCCATGATCAGCCATATTTCCGTGAGAATCCCAATTACCACTCGAACCGGTATGGATTAATTCGACAAAACGAACCCCTCTTTCAATCAAACGACGAGCCACAAGACATTGCCAGCCAAAACCTTCTTTTTGGCCGGGAACCAATCCGTAAAGATCTAAAGTAGAATTAGACTCCTGGGAAAGATCAAGGGCGCCGGGCATTTCATATTGCATACCAAATGCAGTTTCAAATGATTTGATCCGTGCATTGAGAGAATCAATGTTTCCTCTTTCTAGAAGATGGTTTTTATTCAAAGCGTTCAAGGCTTGAAGCTCATCAGCTTGTTTTTCAGCAGAAGGAGCCCTTCTGATTAAATTAGCTACTGGTTCAGGGCCTGAGGAAACGCGTGTTCCCTGATTTTCCCCTGGTAAAAAATCGGAATCCCAAACCTGAGTACCTGCGTAGGGCATCTGGGGTGCAAGAACTATAAAAGAAGGAAGATTTTTATTTATATTACCAAGGCCATAACTTACCCATGAACCAATACTAGGCCTTGAAAATGTAAAAGAACCAGTATGCATACCAAGAGTTGCATTGTAATGATTTGAATGACTGGTATGCATGGACCTAATCAA
This sequence comes from uncultured Candidatus Kuenenia sp., assembly GCA_964646215.1. Taxonomy (GTDB): domain Bacteria; phylum Planctomycetota; class Planctomycetia; order Gemmatales; family Gemmataceae; genus UBA969. The sequence goes on from CAZYAY010000005.1 coordinate 44,383, forward strand.
TGAAATATCATCAATTTGACTTCCAACAAAAGGAAATAAATCGCTAACTTCAATACCAGATTTTCCTCGGGGTGAAAATTCCCAATCAGGCCTTTTTAAATAAAGGTTTTCATAGCCAGGCCTATTTTTTGTTTCAGGATGCTCAAAAACAACCTTTTTCCCATGATCAGAAAACAATTTTGGTTTTGGATCAAATGAATCCACATGGGAAACACCACCACTCATAAACATAAAGATGACGGATTTAGCCTTTGCAGGATGATGCGTAATAGGGTTATCGTTGGCAAGCAATTGCTCGATAATGCCCGGCATTAAAATTGAACCCAATACTCCACTGGAAGCAAAAAACCTACGGCTATAATTTCGCATGGTTAATCCAAATAAACAAATTCATTGGAAGATAACAAAACCCTTGCGATTGTTGCCCATTCTTCAACCGAAGGAAAATGAGTAACCTGATTAAGCCCATCAAGTGACAAAAGTTTTTTAACAAGATTAATTTCAAAAGCACTGGGTGGGCGTTGAAATACATTTTCAAAAAAGTTCCCGATGGTTTTATCAACATCGCCTTTATGAATTGACCGTTTCGCCAACAATAAAGATTGTGAATGAAAAAATGGATCATTCATAAAAAAAAGTGCCTGAGTGGGAACAGTAGTATTTTGTCTTTTAGGGGTAGAAGCATTTGGATCTGAACCATCAAATAACCCAAGGAAAGGATGTCTTCTATTTCGTTTAACCATAAGGTAAACACTTCGCTTCTCACTGTCATAATTTGCTTGAAAAGGGTTATGTTGCGTGAAATTCCAAGTTGATTCTGGTGGAAAAGGGTGCATTCCACTGGGCACGAAATCAAGGTTTCCTCCGGCAACCAAAATGGAATCACGAATTTCCTCAGCTTTAAGCCGTCTTTTATCCATGCGCCAATAGAAATCATTTTTTGGATCAATATCAGATGATACAGAAAGAGAACTACTACCCTGTTGATAAGTTTTTGAAAGGAGTATGAGTTTGTGTATATGTTTAATGTTGTAGTTGGAACGGATAAATTCGCTGGCAAGCCAATCTAATAATTCAGGATGCGAAGGCAAATCACCTTTAGTTCCAAAATCATTTAATGATTTTACAATACCTTTACCAAAGTATTGGGCCCACATCCGATTAACCATCACCCTGGAAGCTAAAGGATTAGATTTCGAAAAAATCCAATTGGCAAGATCTTCTCTTCCACTTGATGATGGATTAATAATCGGATCAGAACCAAAAACTTCAAGCCAGCGCCTTGGGACTTGTTCGCCAAGTTTTTCAGGATCACCACGATGGTGCAATTTGGCATCTTTACCCTTAGATTCAACCAATGCATATGCAACTTGAGGTAAAGGAATTTTTTTCTTGGTTAACAGCAATTCTTTTTCAATTTCATTTTTTTTATCAATAATTACCCGTGATTTATCAAGAACAGCTTTCGCATTAATTTTAACAAGTTCCATTTTCCACGAAACTCCATCAGATCCACCAGGGTGAGCATCGGTAATACTTCCGCTGATAATGAATTTCCCACTAATTGGGCTAATCCAACCAATCGAAACAGAACTATTAGAACCAGGATGCATGAAGAAAGACCTAGGCTGAAGAGTAGTCCAAACTTTTAAAGGACTGGAAGAAGAATTAACAAAAACCGAAGGCGTATCACCATTCTTCCATAAATTTAGACCTGCGTTTTTTTGAAAATCTTCAACTTTTTCAGGCAATAACTTCAAACCATCTTTAGATTCAAAGAAGGCCCATAGTGGTGCCCCATTATTTACAACAGGATTGCCATTTGAAAAAACATCTAGAAAATTATCGTTTACACCCCAAAACAATTTGTCCACTGAAGTATCTTGAATTGAAATTTGAACATTCGTACTATCAGCACCATGATTTTTACCTGGTCCAATCGACAAAAGAAGCATCTCACCTTTGCTTATATCAACAGGAATATCTCGTTTTTTAAGGTGGTTTTGAAAATCTTGTGACCCACCATCAACTATTGCACCCTCTCCAATAACAATTGTGTTTTTTAAAAAATTATCAACTTCAACTTTTACATTATTTTCTTCCTCAGCATTTTTTTTCAGATCAGCCATCAACAAAGATAATTCTAATGCGCTTTGTTTCGATAGAGGATCGGCAACAGAATCTTTGACCAATGATACTAGATCCTTTGGCAATTGTTTGGGCTCACAACCGGGGAATGAAAATTTGTTGCTATCCATGATTCCATAGAGGGAATAATAATCTTTTGCCGATATCGGATCATATTTATGATCATGACATCTGGCACAACCCAAACTTAAACCAAGAAAAGATTTACCCAATGTGTCGATAATATCTTCATGTGTAAGATACATATCCTTGTCAATTTCATGGCCAAATCGCCTGGCTATTGCAAGATAACCCGTTGCAATAATTTTATCCGCAAAACTTGGCGAATCATCTTTCTTGGCAAGGATATCTCCGGCTATTTGTTCCTTTACAAATTGATCATATGGTTTATTTTCATTAAAAGATTTGATCACATAATCGCGATACTTATAGGCATATGGGACGGGATGATCGCTATTTTCACCTGCTGTATCGGCATACCGAACCAAATCGAGCCAAGACCTGCCGACATTTTCGCCGAAAGCTTTATTGGCAAGTAATTTATCAATTACCTTCTCCACCGAATTAACGGAAGTATCTTTTAGAAAATCTTGAACTTCATTCAATGAAGGAGGCAACCCAAGCACATCATAATAAAGCCTACGAATTAGAATACGCTTATCAGCAAGAGGGGAAAAATGAAGCTTATTTTTATTTAATTCCAGGTTGATGAAATGATCAATCATTTGATCTGGCTTAATCCCTTCATCAGGGTAAACTCTCAAAGGCATAAAAGACCAAAAGCTTTTTGCTTCTTTTAAAGTTAAACCACCCAGTTTTTTTTCATTAACAATTCTAGGATCTACAGCTCCATCTTTAATCCATTTGTTAAAATTTTTTATTTCAAGGTCTGTTAGTTTTTCAGATGGGGGCATTTTTAAAGAATTATCAGTGTAATTAATCGCTTTGATTAATAGGCTGGATTCCGGTTTTTCAGGGACAACAATCGGCCCCCTATCACCAGGTGTTTGCCAACCAATTTTATTATCTAATCTAAGACCAGCTTTTTGTTTATCTTGACCGTGACACTTTTGACACTTTTCTAAAAAGATCGGTCTTATTTTTGACTCAAAAAAGTCAAGATTTGAATCAGCATTTGCAATTGCGGATTTAAAAGAAGCAATTATTAAAAGTGCAAAAATCATCATATTAATGAAACGAAAACAATCATTTATTTTAAATAATAACAATTTAAAGCACCCCTGTGATAAATCTTACTCCAATAAAAATCACCAAAGATTTAGGCCGCATGAAAATATCTAATAATTAGTTTGCCATCAACTGCTTTAAAAAACAAGGATTTTGACTTCCTTAACCAAAGGACCTATGAATCTTATGACTTAAATATAAAACATTAGGGTTTATGCCATGAATAAAAGTTTGCAAAACAAAGCAATATGCCCTAAACTGTAGATACTTGCCTTAGTAATCCCACACCATGATGTAAAATTTATTTATGTTTAATAAAAAACTTATTTCCGCTGTTTTATTTTCTTTAGGTTCCCTTGCTGGGTTGCCAAATTTTATAAAAGGTGATGATTTTTCTTTTTTTGAATCCAATATTAGGCCAATTCTCATCGAGCATTGTTACGAATGCCATAGCGAAGGTAAAAAAGTTCGAGGTGGCTTGCTTGTTGATACTAAAACAGGTCTTTTAAAGGGAGGGGATACAGGCCCTGCAATTATTCCAGGAAACCCTGATAACAGTCTGTTTATGAAGGCTGTCCAGCATCAGGGCGATCTAAAAATGCCACCAAAAGGAAAACTTAGCCCTGGTGCAATACAAAATCTTAAGGAATGGATTGCTAAAGGTGCTGCGGATCCAAGAGAAAATAGTAGCAAAACAGCAACCACTTCTATTAACTGGGAAAAAAGTAAAACTTTCTGGGCTTTTATGCCGATCAAAGATTCAAAAATAGACGTCTTTAAAAACATGGGAAACCCAATCGATATTTTCATATCAAATCAATTGAAATCAAAAGGCCTTTCAAAATCGAACCAAGCTACACCAACCGAATTAATCCGCAGACTTAGTTTCACCCTTACAGGTTTACCACCATCCATTGAAGATGTTGAAGAATTTAACCGGAATAATACCCCCGAAGCGTACTCAAAAATGGTTGACAAATACCTTTCAACCAAAAGCTATGCGGAACGTTGGGGAAGACACTGGCTGGATGTTGCAAGATATGCAGAAGATCAGGCACACACCTTCGGCGTTAAACCAAATAACGATGCATATAAATATCGAGATTGGGTAATCAAGGCATTTGATAACGATATGCCCTACACAGATTTCATCAGATATCAAATTTCTGCAGATTTAATGCAGGAACCCGCAAGGACAGAAAATCTCGCAGCCTTGGGATTTTTTGGATTAGGCGCCCAATATTATAAAAACACAGATGCTGCCCGTGCAATCGCGGACGAACTCGACGATAGGATTGACACATTATCCCGTGGTTTTCTTGGTCTAACTGTAAGTTGCGCCCGTTGCCATGATCACAAATATGACCCAATTCCAACACAGGATTACTATTCAATTGCAGGAGTTTTTCATTCTTCGAAATTAAACAACACACCATTATGCACAATGGAAGAATTAAAAGCCTATGATATTGCAAAACAAAAACTTGCTGAGTCTGAGAATAAATTAAATTATTTCATCCATACAGAAAGGCTTCCATTTATTGAGAAGCGTTGCATGGATTTTGAAAAATATTACCTTTTGAGCCATGAGTATTTAGATAAGAAAAAGATTGAACCAAAAACAGCATTGAAGGATTATCCAAATGAAAAAGATATTCTTGAAAAATGGGTGAAATTCATCGAAAAGAACAAAACAAATAAAAAGTTTTCGTTTTTCATAGATCCTTGGACTGAAATTAAAGAAAGCCCAACAATTGAGCAAAAGAAAATTGCTGCTATCAAAGCAAAGGAAGGGCTATTAAAAATAATCAGCAATGAGAAAAAAAATGCAACAAAAGAAAAACCAAACAAGAACTCTGATGTTTATTCTGCGTTTTTTGAAACGGATGGGATATTGGCATTAGGGGATACTTGGAAAAAAGAACTTAACAAAGAAAAAGCCGATGAATTTAAAGCATTGGAAGACAGACACAAAGAACTTAAAAAAATAACACCTGAAAGCCTTCCCGTAGTTAATGCAATTGCAGAATCTACACCTGCCGATTTAAAAATATACATAAGAGGCAATCCTGCAAAACAAGGTGAAATCGCCCCAAGGCGCTTCCTCAAGATTTTATCCGATGACAATAGAAAAAATTTCACCAAGGGCAGTGGCCGTACCGAACTTGCAGATGCGATAGCAACACCAGATAACCCACTAACAGCAAGAGTAATTACCAACCGAGTTTGGGCTTGGCATTTTGGAAAAGGAATTGTTGGAACGCCAAGCAATTTCGGAAAACTAGGCGATGCCCCCTCCAACCCTGAGTTATTAGATCACCTTGCCCAACATTTCATCAATTCAGGGTGGTCAATAAAATCCTTACATAAATATATCTTGTGTTCAGAAACTTTTAAACAATCTTCAAAATCAATAGCCGATAATTTATCGATTGATCCAGAAAACACTTATTTATGGAAATTCAACAGGCGCCGGTTGGATATAGAATCTTGGCGTGATTCCATCCTAAGTGCCGCTGGTTCACTCGACAAGACATCAGGTGGGCCAACCTTTAACCTTAACGATGACAATGCAAAAAGAAGAACACTTTATGCAAAAATCAGCAGGCACGAGCTAAATTCACTTCTGCGGATATTCGACTTCCCCGACCCAAACATCACGAGTGAAAAACGGATAGAAACTACAGTACCCCAGCAGCAATTATTTATCATCAACAGCCCTTTTGTAATTGAGCAATCCAAATTGCTTGCAAAAAGAATTCAGGCATCATCGAAATCAGAATCAGAAAACATAAACACCGCTTATAAAATTCTTTTTTCAAGAACCCCTTCTATTAATGAGCTAGAACTTGCGATGTTTTTCCTTCATGCAAATGAGGAAGGAAGCGAAAAGCCAATTAACAAAATGGACCGATGGGAACGGTTGGCACAGGCACTGTTGGCAAGCAATGAATTCATGTACATCGATTAATTCCAGAAAGAGCTTCACAATGTCTTTATTATCACGCAGGGAAATGGTTCAAAATTTGGGTGCCGGAACTGGAATGGTCGGCCTAACCAGCCTACTTTCAGATTCAGGGTTTTTAAATGCCGCACCCAGCAATGCGAATCCTTTAAATCCAAAAGAATCCCATTTCAAACCCAAGGCAAAATATCTGATTCACCTTTTCATGAATGGTGGCCCTTCCCAAGTTGACACTTTTGACCCTAAACCATCTTTAATCAAATACAATGGCCAGCGCCCAGATATCGCGAATAAATCAACAGAACGAAAAACAGGCGGTTTGATGCAATCGCCTTTTAAATTCAACAAGCATGGTAAATCAGGGGTTGAAGTCAGCGAGATATTCCCTGGCATAGCCAGTTGCATTGATGATATTTGCGTTATACGTTCCATGCATACGAATATCCCTAATCATGAACCATCATTACTGATGATGACAAGCGGTGAAACTCAACCTACAAGGCCAAGCATGGGTTCATGGCTTCTTTATGGACTAGGAACTGAAAATAAGAATCTTCCTGGATTCGTAGTTATGTGTCCGGGAAAACCCGTAGTAGGCCCACAGTTATGGAGCAGTAGTTTTCTACCTGGTGTTTTCCAGGGAACACATATCAATAACTCATCCATGGACCCCAAAAAAATCATTCAAAATGTGTCAAATTCATCACTAGGAAAAACATCCCAGCGAGAAATGATGGATTATCTGGCAAAGATCAATCAGATGCATCTCGATAAAAGAGGAGGTGCTGATAATCAACTTGAAACCAGAATTCAATCACTTGAGATGGCTTTCCGCATGCAGTTTGAAGCGCAGGAAGTTTTTGACCTTAACCACGAACCCAAAAATATTCGCGAAGGTTACGGAAATTCACCCTTTGCACAAGCCTGCCTAACCGCAAGAAGACTGGTGGAACGAGGTGTCAGAGTAGTTCAAATATTCACTGGTGGTGGTCAACCTTGGGATAATCATGATGATATCGCCCAGCATCGTCAACTTGCACAACAAACAGATCAACCAATAGCAATGTTGTTAAAAGACCTTAAATCAAAAGGGATGCTTGATGAAACTTTGGTTTTATGGGGGGGCGAATTTGGTCGTACGCCTACTTCCGAAGGGTCCAAAGGCAGGGATCACAACAACCATGGTTTTACTGTTTGGCTGGCAGGTGGTGGTGTAAAAGGTGGTTATGTTCACGGATCAAGCGATGAGTTTGGTTTTGCAGCAGAAGACAAAAAAATGCATGTACACGATTTACACGCAACCATGCTTCATTTGATGGGGATTAATCACGAGAAATTAACTTATCGTTATTCGGGCAGAGATTTCAGATTAACAGATGTGGAAGGTTCAGTTCACAAGGATATCATCGCATAAATAAAATCTAAATGATTAAACCAACGCCAGTATTAAAAAACAGATTCATAGAATTCAAAACCAATTAATGTTTATTAACAAAGGACAAATTGTCATTTATCCAATCCTGTTTGGAATATATGAAAACAGACGAGTCGGTTTCTTTAACTTCAATTTTTTCTAGTACAAAACCCATGGCCGAGATTTCACTAAAAAGGTGCCATGCCAAGTTTTCGACACTTGTAGGTTCATTGAACTTTTTAAAACGAAAATCTTCCCCTGTTCGCTTCATGTGTTCACAAAGTGTCAGAAAAAGGGGATCATTGACGTTAATAAGCATTGCATGATCGTATTGAGATTTAAGAAAAGGCTCTATTTTGGAATCAAAATCCGAAAAAAGAGTTGATATGGAACCTTTTCTTTCAACTTCAAAAAAACAAATAAGACCATATCGATGCCCATGGATATTCCTGCACTTATCCAGCAGACTTTCATTTCGATGAGCAGCATAAAACTTGTATTCTTTTCGAATGATCATGCTGAACCTAGGAAGTTTTTTGGTTAATCAGGGAAAGAACTTCGGCCCTAGTTGAAAGATTGGTTTTAAACACGCCACGCAAAACGCTAGTTATGGTTGTGCACCCATGTTTTTTAACCCCCCTAATACACATACAGGAATGCTCAGCCTGAAGAAAAACGGCAACACCAGTGCATTTTAACTCTTTATCCATTAAATCTGCAATAGTTTGAGTCATTCGTTCTTGAACTTGGGGCCTCTTGGAAACATCTTCAACAACACGAGCAAGTTTACTAAGTCCAACCACCCTACCATTTGGAATATATGCTATATGCGCAATACCAGTAAAAGGAAGCAAGTGATGCTCACACATACTGGTGAAAGGTATATCTTTAACAACAACCATTTCATCATAATTTTCGGGAAAGGTAACACGCAAGTGCCTGCCTGGATCCCCATTGATGCCAGCAAACATTTCAGCATACATTTTGGCAACACGGGCAGGAGTTTCGATCAAGCCAGGACGATCTGGATTGTCACCTACCGCTTTCAAAATCATCTTTACGGCAATTTTGATTGATTCAAGATCGACTTTATTTCCGTCCATGTTATTTCCACTTTTCTCAGAAATAGCAACGTTGTTAACCGAACCCGATACCGATTCATCTAATATTTCAGTAACTAAAGCACCACTGTTCACACTACATTTAATTGCCATATAAAATCCCTTCAACCAATTAGAAACACATACTGATTATTAGACAGAATTCCCAACGATTCCAACGAATATTAACAAAGATGGAAAAAATCAAAAATATACAATGTTTAAACTAATTAATCATCCATTCGAACCCCAATTGAAAGAATCAAGTTGGTAAATCTTTCGGTATCACCAGTTTGGATTGTAAGGATATGATCGTTTGTAACAACGGCTTTGTAGAAGTCCCACTTAGGAATTGGTTTAAGATCAAAATCCAGTCCTGACTTTTTGATAATTGATCTAAAATCATTCCAAGCTTTAGGATCTTCCTGTAATCCATAAGGGCCGGTCGTTTCGTACATCATTGTATTTATTTCATCAATAGGAACCGCTGACAAAATAACCTCAAGAACTTGAGCACAGGTAAGCATATTTGGTGCAAAATTCAAATGAACAAGTTCAGCATTTGGCCCCAAGGTTGTTGATGCGGGGTAATGACCATCAGCAATTAAAATTTTTGCATGGTGCCCTGCCCTTCCTAAAATGCGATTAATTTCGGGGTGAATAAGTTTATGCATCAACATTGGTAATTCCTTTCAACTTAAGAACCATCTGCGCAAATAAAAACCGAAGGACAAAATCCAAGATAACCGCATCACAAGTGGAAGTCTTAATTATTCCAAAACAATGTTTGTAAACATTTGATGAGCAGAGTGGCGTAGGCACCCTTGGGCAAATCAAACCCAATTTTTACTGCTTTTTTACCTTTATTAAACTGATCATCAAAAACATCATGGGTAATATTTGTTGGGAAATAAAAAGCCTTGCGTTCCCCCTTCGAAAAAAACAACTTTCGTGTGCCAGGTATTTTCATTTCTTCAAGTGCCAACCCTTCCACAAGCATGACATCATTAATTATTTTAAAGAAAGGATCATCGTTTGTCATTTTCAAACGCGAAGACGGAAGGGGAATAAAGGCCTCTTCCATTAATTTAATATTTGCAATGGAAGCAGATCGAACAACGGGATAAAAACCAAGCTTAAGCTTGATTAAAAAAACATCATCCGCTGTAAAATGAAAGTTGATCCATCGGGCCAGAATATTATTCCATAAATGACTTTGGTATGCAGTAACATACATTCCACCAAGTTCAGGCCTAAGCCTTTCAACAGCCCCTTTAAAATCTTGGGGATTAAACGAAAGATATTCCACTAAAAATTTTGAATGCCCCCGCGGAAGAACGCTCTTTAATCCGGTCCAATCCCCCCATTTCTGAACAAGAAGAGCTTTCTCCTTTTTCGCCATCTTGTTATCGTGAACATATGGCGATGTTAATGCAATTTTCAAGGCTTGTTCAAAATCCCCAAGCACCATTTTTTTTGCAATAAATTCTGTTTTTAATGAAGGTATGGATCCAAATCGTTGATCATCAAAATAATTCGGAATACCAGCATCTGGCAAACCCTTGACGATAGCATCTGTTTTTTCAGCTTGCTCAAATTTAATATTTCTGATGATTATTTTAAACCGATTGCCTGCCAGATGACTGGCATCATAAGGTCCAGATATTGCACCAAGATATTTCACAAACACATCCGATAGGTCCAGATTCTTATTAGGGCCGTTTTTAATTGAAAAAAATTGTGAGGTAACCGCATGTTTATCTTTAAGGCCGCCGAAGGATATTTGTCTGCTATCCAGCTTCCATGATTTCTGAATTCTTTGAATTGCATCTGGGGTTGTAGATCCTTTTTTCTTAAGTAGATAAAGGCAAAAATCCCCATGCCCGGAAGGCAAAGTTTCAGTGAGTTCTTCAACAGAGAAATCTTCAGGAATTTGTTTTATTTTTGAATTTGACACAATTTACCTTATACATGGTAAACAATTATATTTCAGACGAAGAAACATCTTCATCCACGATGTTTCCAGGGGTTCCGAACTCATTCGTTTTGGGTAAATCTTTGAGGGATTTTAACCCATAAATTTGTAAAAACTTTCTTGTAGTGCCATAAAGTACTGGCCTTCCAAGTGTGACATCTCTTCCGACAATACGAAGCAGATTTTTTTCCACCAGACTCCTTATAACCTCAGAAGAATTAACACCTCGTATTTGCTCGATATCTGCACGGGTAATTGGCTGCCTGTAAGCCGCAATCGCAAGGGTTTCTTTCATTGCGGAACTAACCTGGACTTCGACATTACGTGCATAAACCCTTGCGAGCCATGGGTGAAATTCAGCTTTTGAAAGCAATTGAAACCCGCCCGCAACTTCCTCGATATGAAAGCTGTTATTTTCAATTTTATATTTTTTCTGCAATTCTTTTAACAAGCTTCGAGCTTCAGAACTATTTTTACAACCTAAAACAGAAGCTATCTTTTTTGTAACCAGAGGCTCATCAGCGAGAAAAAGTAATGCTTCCAATTCTGCAAGTGAATCCGTCCGATACCCTACAACTTCAGGTGCGTTAGATTTAAAACTACCAAGATCGGAACCAGACTTATGTGCCTTATTCTTCCAAAAATAATCAATAACCTTATGTTTGGCTTTTTGACTGAAATTTTGAATAACTTTATTCTGGATCATACTTCCAATCCGTTTTGTTAAAATAGGCACTTTCCTGCAATACGGGGTTGCACATAAGTGTCATTATAGGGTAACGAAGTCATATAAGTTTACCAATTCCTTTGGTAATGTTTTAGCAGGAATAATAAATCTTCAGCAATTAGGTATCACTATGCAGGAATTAGATTTAGCTTGGTTTTCAGCGTTATTAGGAACACCATTGATTTTTGCATTAATTTGCTGGGTTTCTTCATTTCGCTTCAACCAAATTACCCCTTGGCTTGCCACTTTAGGCGCTGCTTTATCCTTGGGAATTTCTTTAGGTATGGCTGTGCAATTCAAATACGATACAGTTGAGCAATTAGGGGTGCTTGACGATGAAAACACCAGGTTGCAATCATCCCTCTTTGCAAGAGGAAACGCTATAGATTTAGCTCCAACCTATGAAGTCTACAAAAGTTTTGATTGGATAACCAGAGTTCGATGGATACCAAAATTAGGCGTCAATCTTATCCTTGGCCTTGATGGATTAAACCTTGCAATCATAATTTTGGTCGCATTAATTTATTTTTTAGCCCTACTTTCCGCCTGGCTAAATATACCCGCACAAGGCAATTTCTACCCATTGGTATTCATCTCACAATTTGGTTTATTCGGAACGCTGCTGGCATTCGATGGTATTCTAGTTTTAATATGCGTTGCCATAAGCATTGTTACATATTACTTCATGCTTCAAAACTGGGGTGGAGAAAACAAAAGCAACTCAGCCTTTATTTTCGGTGTCATTAACACAATCGGCCTTTTAATTTTGGCAGGTGTATTAACCTATTGCTATAAATCAGATTTAACCAAATTTGCCAATCAAGGTGAAATCGAAATAGCAAATAAACAACTTGAAAGATCCCATCCCGATTGGTCTGAAAAACAACGATTAGAATATTTATCCCACCATTCATTTAATATTTTGACATTCCAACGTGCAGGACTTGGAGACCTAATCCAGTCAAAATCAGGAGTGAGTAAAACTATTAAACAAAAAAATATTTTTTCGCTACTGGCTATTCTTTCAGCAGCATTACTTTTAGGTTTTTCATCGCCATTAATGGCCTTGATTTACAAAACATACCAAAACACTCATTTGCCTGTTGCCATGCTTTTAGCAGGAGCTTTTCCTCTACTCGGGATCTATGTTTTTATCCGGTTAGGGATTCAAATATTTCCAACTGGATTAGTTTTTTCAGCCCATTGGCTGACATGGATGATCATTGGTATGACACTGGCATTAAGTTTTGCTTTTTTACTCGTAAACTCCCCCGAACGCTTTATCGCATTTCTTTCTTGCTGGTTACAAATCATATGTTTTCTTGGAATAACGACTTCTTTTGCAGGGGCACCAAATATTTGGAAAGCTAAAACATTTGCTGGTTCGCTGATATGGGTTATAAGTGGACACCTTTGCATCACGGGTTTAGTTTATTTATGGAAACAAATAAAAGATCAGATTCTTGTTGATATGATTGATTTTAAAATTGGTACACTTAAAAAAGCGCCGATAATTGGCTTTTCTTTCGCAATATTATTATTCGCGGCACTAGGTTGCCCTGGATTCATTAATTCCATTGGGGTGTTTTTAATATCTGGCTCCACTTTACAATTTGGTTTTATTCCAAGCTTATTAATGGGTGTAAGCTTGATACTAACAATCATATCATGCTACCGGATTTTAAATATTATCATGGGTGAAAGCCCCCTAACACCAACTCTTTCCGACCTTAAACTTCCACAAATTATCTTAGTCCTGTCTATCATTGTGCCATTAATTGCACTGGGTATATTTCCTAACCTGATGCTTTCCTGGTACATGCCCAGCACTTCAGCGATATCCGAACTGTTTCAAAACACATTGGTGAAATAAGTTAAAAGAATTAAAAATGCCAATATTTGACACCCATGCGCACCTTGATGACGAAAAATACACTCCGGACTTAGAAAATATAATTGAGACATTTACAAAATCAAACAGCAACAGAATTTTATGCGTTGCTACGGGAATTGAATCCAGCAACCGCTGCTTAGAAATCGCATCGAGGTACAGCGGGGTTTTTTCCAGCGCTGGCATACACCCCAACTCCATTTCTGAAAATCCTGAGAACAGCATAGATTTATTAGATTTGTTTATAAGAGAAAACAAACCAATAGCGGTTGGGGAAATTGGGCTGGACCGATTCAGGGATTACAGCCCGTTCGACAAACAAATACATTTTTTTATATCGCAAATCAAGCTAGCCAGAAAATACGATCTCCCAATATTAATCCATTGCAGAGATGCCTGGAACGATATGATTCCTATTCTAGAAACCGATATGAGGATTAATGGCCCCATCAAAGGCATCCTTCATTCGTTTACTGGAACGCTTGAACACGCAAAAAAATGTATAAGTTTAGGTTTATACTTATCATTTGCAGGAATGATCACATACAAAAAAAACGACGCGCTCAGAGATGTTGCTGGAAAATGCCCTATAGAGAGAATATTGGTTGAAACAGATGCCCCTTATCTGGCTCCGGAACCATTTCGGGGAAAAAGAAATGAACCCTCGTATGTAAACTATACGATCAAAACCTTGGCAAAAACTTTTAATATTCCGACGCAAGAACTTGAAGAACAGTTATGGATCAACTCTAATAAAATTTTAAACCTGCCTATGCAAATCACATAGGTTGAACCCCAAAATCGCGAATGGTAAATATTGGAATAAAAGGGCATCGAGGCTCAATCAATTCTTTTGCGCCTTGAAGTCGATCAACAATACAAACCACCGCAATCACTTTGCATCCGATTTTTTCAACTTCTTCCACCGCTTCCATTGCGGAACCACCAGTGGTAAGCACATCATCAACAATAACCACTTTTGAACCGGGAACCAACACCCCTTCAATCCTCTGTTTACTTCCATGCTCTTTTACTTTTTTTCGGACAAAAAAACCTTCCATAGCAACACCGTTTTGCTGACTTTTCACCAAAGTTGCAGCGGTCAAAGGGATTGCACCAACTTCAAGACCGCCCAGCGAATCTGGCTTCAAGGGGCTAATAATTTCCCAAAATAGTTCACCCAAAAGGTCGATAACCAAAGAATTGAACAGTGCTTTTTTACTGTCTATGTAATAAGTGCTGGTTTTTCCGGAAGCCAGAATAAAACTTCCTGTTTGAAATGCTCGAGATTTAAAGGCTTCAAGAAGCTTTTGTCGTTTAGAATCCATTGAATGAAATCCAATCAAGTCGGATCATTTTTGAAATACGGCAAGATCCAAGCCGGGATTAAGCTTTAGATCTTTATATCCGTAAGCCTCTTCAAGGGGAGCACTTTCGCCATCTTTTGGCCAAGAATAATTTTCAATACGAATTGGTAGGTTGTTTTCCTTATCAAAAAACACGATGTTTTTATAAAAAAGAAAGTAACCATCAGAATTAATAGGGTGGGTTAATTCTAATCGAGTGCAAGGCCGATCATAGCAAACGACGTCAGTAATCAAGACTTCAGTGGCTCTCCTTCGCCCTTCTTCAATCCATCCATGCTCAAGTTTTTTTATAAGCATCTCAAGGCCAGCTTCAGAAACATTATGTCGGTTGTTTGCAGTGGATTTGGGGTCATTTATATCCAATGTTATAAAACCTACTGCTCCCAAAAATCCTGCACCCTTAACGCGCATCTTTGTGGGATCTTTTGTTAAAGTATAAACGGCCTCCTGACCTTTGCTTGACCGAGGTTCAGACCATTTCATATGTAAAAAGAAAGGACTACCTGCAGTCGCTTGAAGCTGAATCGATGCCTCCGGTAACAATTTACCCTTAATTCGCTCGAGTTGAAAAAGCGTGGCACTGTAATCTTTGACATTTTCAAACGATTTCACAGCCGCAAGAATATATTCAAGAGGTTTGTCCATCGACTCATTTGATTTTGAAGGATGTTTTTTAATTTCTTGAATTATTTCTTCTTCGATTTGTTTTAAACCATTGTCTGGCTTGGCTTGGGTTGCATTCCCTGTAGCAATGATAAAAACGCCAAGCACTCCCCCAAAAAATATATATGCCAACCTTGGAAAGCGGCCTTGGGTAATCGTTTGCATTATAATACCAATTGAAAATATAATATTTGGTCCTTATTACAAAATTAACACATGATAAAGATCAAGGTTTGAAATCATCCATAGAATAATTAAATATAATGCCTTGCCAAGCGTTAGAAATAAAACAAACTACGGAATCGATAAAGGCTTTTGGCTTATATGCTATATCTCTTCAAAACTTCAATACTGTTTTATGGACCAATCTTATGAATAACATTCAAAATATTGTGGTTTTTAAAGTGACATCCGAGTTTTTTGAAGAAAACGGATATATCGTTTATCTCGAAGGCAAGAGCAAGGCTGTTGTATTTGATCCAGGTTCAGAAGTTGATCAATTTTTAAAGTACCTTTCTGAAAAAAAGCTCACAATTGAAGCGATTTGCCTTACGCATGCGCACCCTGATCATATTGCAGGAGTTAGCGGCATTAAAGAGGCGTTTCCCGAAGCTAAAGTCGTGATAGGCGTTAACGAAGCCATGGCTCTTACCAACCCAAAATTAAACCTAAGTTCCCTGCTTGGATTTGAAATGGTTTCACCTGCTGCAGAAATAACCCTCAAAGATGGGCAAGACGCAGAGTTTGCGGGAATTAAATTCAACATACAAGAAATTCCTGGGCACTCCCCAGGCCATATTGCCTATATTGCCAAGGATACGAAAACCCATATTTTTGGTGGAGATATATTATTTGAAGGAAGTATTGGCCGTTGTGATTTTCCGGGAGGCGATTTCAAAACTTTAGTGAGCGGGATTAAAAAGAAACTTTTATGCCTGCCATCAGATTCCAAAGTTTACCCAGGCCATGGCTCAACAACGACAATAGGCGAAGAAGCAAAAAGCAACCCATTCCTAAGTTAACGAACCATTGCAGACAAATTGCTTTTTTGAACAGATTCCCATGCCTCGACAGTTCCCACCGGATACCAAAATCCTGCTGGTATAACTTCAACCGGCTGTTGTGTTGCCAGGGTTGAAAGATAATCTGTTATCTCATACTCGCCTCTGGTTGATATGGCAAGTTCTTGTGCGAATACCGATTTTGGAAAATGATAAGCGCCAGTGTTGGCCATTGCAGGGCCTTGAATTTTAGGTTTTTCCGTCATTTTTTCTAAACTCCCGTCTGAATTGCAAGAGGCCACTCCAAAATTCCAAGGATCGGTAACCTCCTTCACAATCACTCCAGCAGAAACTGCTGCCAACTTTTTTAAATCTTGGGCGCCGTAAAGATCGTCCCCATTTAAAACAAGAAAACTGGGCGTTTTTATGAATTCCTTGCAACTTCTGAGAGCATCCCCTGTGCCTTTTGGAGGGTCCTGGCGCACTATCTCAAAATCCTTGAACCATTTTTGCTGGTGCATAAATTTTTCAATTTGTTCTCCAAGATAGTGGACTACCACTATCACCCTGCTTATTTCTTCAGGTAATGCCCCCAATGTCCAATCTAATATCGGCCTTCCTTGTATAGGCAATAAAGGTTTGGGGATGGTCAGGGTATGCGGTCGCAATCTGGTGCCAAATCCTGCAGCCAACAAAATCACATCCATTTCATTGTCCTCAATCTAATTATTTTTTTTAACTTTCCGTGTTTTAAGAATAGTGGGAGGTTTCTCGTCCTTGCGTTCATTTGCTATTTCAGATTGCAATTCGGCAGAGATATTTTGAGCATTGTTAATAGCCAGTTCGAGGAATTTTTCCTGACTTCGAATTTTGGGTGCTCCTAATTTGGGGGCAATCTTTTTATAAGAACCATCAGGTTGTAATTCGCGGGCTTTCATGTTGTCATTCAAAGAAATATTCAAAATCTCATTGATTATTCGCGTTTTCAAATCAACCGGTTCAATTGGAAAAACAACCTCGACTCTTCGACTAAGGTTTCGGTCCATCCAGTCGGCAGAACCAATGTAAACTTGAGGATTTCCACCATTTTCGAAATAATAAATACGACTATGTTCAAGAAAACGATCTACGATGGAAATAACACGGATATTTTCACTAATCCCAGGCAGGCCGGGTCTTAAATTGCAAATCCCTCTGCAAATAATATCTACCTTTACACCAGCATTACTTGCCCTGTACAGCGCCTTAACAATCGCAGGTTCAAGCAATCCATTAATCTTTGCGATGATTCGGCCTGGCTTGCCTTGTTGGGCAAGGGATGCTTCCAAACCTATTTTTTCCAACATGAAATCTTGAAGCCTACTGGGTGCGACAATTAATTTTTTCCATTTGGGCAACTCACAATAACCAGTTAGGTAATTAAACAAAGCAGAAACATCTTCACAAAAATCATTGTTGCAGGTGAAGTAACCTAAATCGGTATACATTCTCGCAGTTTGCGGATTATAATTTCCAGTTGAAAGATGAACATACCTTCGCAATCCATCATCTTCTCTTCTAACCACCAATGCGGCTTTACAATGCGTTTTTAAACCAACGAAACCAAATACCACATGAACGCCTGATTTCTCAAGTTCCCGAGCCCACAATATATTCCGCTCTTCATCCAACCTTGCCTTGATCTCAATTACAGCGGTTACAGCTTTGCCATTATCAGCAGCCCTTTGGAGGGAGCGTACGATTGGTGAATCGCTGCTAGTCCGGTAAAGAGTCAACTTAATCGCAAGAACTTTATCATCATTGGCCGCTGCTTCGATAAAATCCATCGTGTGACCAAAAGTCTCGTACGGATGATGAGCAAGAATGTCCTTGGCGCGAATCGCAGCCCATGGGTTGGTGAATTTAACAAAGTCGGGCGAAAACTGTGAAACAAACTGTGAATCATGCAAATGCGGAAACCCAGGCAACCCATGGACTTGAAATAAACCGGTTAAATCTAAAAAGCCTTTGGACCTATAAACGTCCATTCCATCCAATGCCAACGCTTTAACAAGAAAATTTTCAACTTCAGGAGTCGCAGATGATTCTATCTGCAAGCGAACCGCCATACCTCTTCTTCGCTTACGAATCTCTTCCTCGATGGTTTTGAGTAAATCTTCAACATCATCATCTTCTATTTCAAAATCACTATTACGAGTAACCCTAAATCCAGTCGCATGGTCAATAATCATTCCGGGGAATAAATCTGGCAAATGAGTTCGAATGATGGTTTCAAGGGTTGTAAAAACATACTTACAACTAGGTCGCCCTTGAATTGGTAAAGGTACATATCTAGGCAATACCGCAGGCACTTGAACAACAGCCATCAAGGTTTCGCCACCTCTTGGCCTTTGCAATTGCACAACAAGATTAAGCGATTTATTTAGTAAATGGGGGAAAGGATGCACAGGGTCGATGGCCAACGGCGTCAAAACAGGAAAAATCTGTCGGTTAAATATTTCTGCAATATGAGCTTTATCAGTTTCATTAAAGTCCGCCTCCTTGATGAAAATTATCCCCTCTTTTTCAAGGGCGGGATAAATATCATTATGCAGGCAATCGTAAGCTTCAGTGGTCATCTGGCTGACATTTGCGCAAATTTTCTCTAACTGGATTTTAACGGGAGTCTTGTCGGCGCCCGACCCCATTGCAACACCCGCCTGGAACTTCTGTTGCAATCCACCGACACGAACCATGAAAAACTCATCAAGATTAGATTCGAAAATCGCGAGAAATTTCAACCTTTCCAATAAGGGAACAGATGAATCTTTTCCTTCTTCGAGCACCCTCCGGTTAAATTCAAGCCAACTTAACTCCCGATTCAAGTATAATTTGGGATCATCAAGATCGTTTCCCGCTTTACTATCGTCAGCAATGATATTCATTTCAACATCGAGCCTAATAAAATTTGGGTTTATTTATTCCTGATGCAAAGATGCTTCAAAATCATTAGAAAGATCATCATCTTTGCGTCATTAATTTGCAGCTTACTTACTTGCGGATTTCAACATATCGCTGAAAAATTCAACAAGGTCGCCCTTGTTCTTTGCCTTGGCAAATTTTAATCCAGCTTCACAAACTTTCTTCGCTTCAGATTTTTGATTCAACCTGATCATAGTTTCTGCAGCGGCCACCAGTAACTTGTCATTGTCGAGATGCTTTGCAAGAATCTCGTCCACAACTTTGATAACTTGGAAAATATCATTCACTTTTGCAAAGTTTTTCATCTTTGCAATTTGCAGTTCGGCGGTCTGTTCAGGCAGATTCTCTGATTTCAACTTTGCGATCGCTGAGTTCAATAAATCGAGCATTGCAGGCTTGTTGCCATTGTCGATTTCTTTTTCAGCAAGGTATTTGATGACAGATACAAAAAGACCATGCCCAGGCATCAAGCCTTTATCTGGCATCAACTTGGCGAATTTGTAAGCAAGTTCCTGTGCATCCAACGCAATCGCCGCACGATAAGCCTCTTCCAATTGATCAAGATTCATTTCTTCGGCATCGGTATTCGCAAGTTCTGCAGCATTCATGTTCTTAACAGGCTTGGATGCTAAATCTGCAATTTGTGCAAGATTTTCACCAAGCGAAAGTTTATGCCTAAGGCGGTTGAAATCATACAAGCTAGCATCTTGCGTTTCGAGTATTTCTTCGTAAAAATCGATAATGCCAGCAAGTTTCTTGGCTAAAACCGGGTGAACGCTTGCATCTACAGGTGTATTTCCCAGCAAAGATTTACGGGGTTGATTAATCCAAACTTCTTCAAAATATTTTTCCATCTGCCCGGCAGCCATTTTCTTGGCCTGCTCTTGATCTTTTGCAGCCAAAGGAACAATTGCGGCGGGAAGTAAAATACTGCCAAAATCTGCAGTATTCGTTGTCGAAACAATTTGATTAATGGGGATCTGAAGCTTCGTTATAAACTCATGCTTCAAGTTTTCTATTTTCTTGGAATCATACCCCCATGCAACCATGGTTTGCGGATAGATTGCAAGATAGCCAATCACTTTCGAAAATTCCTTGGTGGGTGCGCCCGTGGTAATAAGCCCAGAAGCACTTTCTTCCAACAAGAAAAAAGTTATCGTTCCATTTTCTTTATCTTGATGAAGGGGCAGAATTCTACGGGTATTTTGCAGCTCTGAAAGCCATTTGGAAACCGGTTCGGGATTAGATAAAGGTATCCCAATGTGATAATTCACATAATCACTTTCATCATCCATGCCAATTGCAAATTTAAGCACTTCCTGCAGGACACCCGCCTTGCGATACAAGGTATCGTTTTTTTCCTTCTTGATGAATTCATCCAATGCCTGATAACTATCCTTATTCATCCCCAGCCATGCTAGCGCAACTGCAAGGTTAAACTTTGCACCATTATCTGCAGGGTTATCCTGTATTTTCTTTTTGAATATATCAGGGAGATTACCAAGGCGAATATCTTCCGATTCAACAAAATTAGAATTATCTGCTGATTTTTCACTCGGAATAAAGGAAATATCATTTCGAATTATTTTAGGAAGTCGGGATTGTGGCCCGCTTAAATTTTCAAGCATTTCCTTAAGCTGGGTATTTGATGGCGCATGTCTAGCTGCTATTTGTAATGCAACTTTAGCAGCCAATGGCTTATTTCGATTCATTTCACAACGGAAAATAAGGTTGTAAACCCTGGCAAGATCTTCCTTTGAATCGATGTGATAAAACATGGCGGCCTTGCGCAGAAGAATTAGTGCGCCTTCCCATTCTCCCTCGTCAATTCGTAAGCCAGCTCGAAGATAATAACCGAAAGGGTAATTGGGATTTATTTTAAATGCTTTTTCGAGTTCAGCTTCGGATTGCTGAGGTTGTCCGCTTAACAAAAGCAATTCTGCTAGCCTTCCAAAAACTTCTGGATTATCGGGGCTACTCGTTTGAAGCGCCTTCATCTGGGCAATGGCACTTTCCACCTGCCCCTTGGAAAAGGACTCATATGCCTTTTCAATAGGCCCCCAAACGGAAGAACAGCACCATTTGAATTTTTTGCCACTGCCACAAGGACATGCTGAATATAGGTCCACTGCCATGAAAATCCCCATTGATCAGAGTAAAACCATTAGTATTTTTATATGTTAGAAGAAGTTGGGGTCCAAACATAGTATTTAATGCAGAAGATGCCCGAAATACTGGGTAAATGATTTTGCGGGTCGTTTCAAAAATAGGGGTGTTTTTATCAACTATCCCATTAATGTTTGACAACGCCAATTGACACTAAGGCCTTGGTGTCTAAAATGTTAAAAATGTGAGGGCGTATAGCTCAGTTGGCTAGAGCGCAGCTCTGATAAAGCTGAGGTCCTTGGTTCAAATCCAAGTACGCCCACTAATGTTTTGGTTTAAATTTAAGAAAATGAACTTGCAAGATAAGTTCTAATTCTTTATTGTTAAACCATTACATAATGGGGGCTTAGCTCAATTGGGAGAGCGCCGCCTTTGCAAGGCGGATGTTATCGGTTCGACTCCGTTAGCCTCCATTTATTTTATTGATAAGAATTTAGTTTTGGTATTACATAGTTAAACTTTTAAGTTCAAATCATATCTTATTCCAACTACTTCCTTCTTTAGTTTAAATTCTAAAAATATAGCTATATGATTATCGAATTTCGTAAAATACCTGACTAAATTTAACGTTGTATGATTTTTACATTTTGCATTCCCTAAACCAGTCAACGGTTTAGTTCGACCCCACTCAAGAACTTATATTACTTGTTTAAAAACTTATAAATTTTTCAAACAAAGGTACATTTTTTGTTTATTTAGAATCAAAGAATTCATGAGGGCATTATAAATCCAAAATTAACTCAACGTATATGAATCCTGTGTTCTCATTTCCAGTAAAGATGAACAACAAATAAACAATGATTTGCGAAAGTAGACTTAAGGAACTTTTGAGCTTCGTGATTTTTCTATATACGCTCGGGGTGTTAACAAATAAAGAAAGTATTTAAAAAGGCGTAAATGATTATTTAAAAAGTTACTGTACTTATATTTACACTATAGGTTATTTTGTCTTACTCTTCTCGGTGTCTAACGGTTCTAATTTGATATGTATTTTAAAAAAGTTGATAATCTTTACTGCACTTGGTAGATAATGAACATGCAGCAGATTTTTCAATAAATATTGATTTAATCAAAAAGAGTTAAATATTAATCGAAATATCATAGCTTCAGAGGTAACTTTTGAAACTAGCAGGTCAGGTGGCCCTGGGGGTCAAAATGTAAACAAGGTTGAAACCAAAGTTAGGTTACGATTCAAAATCGCAGATTCGAAAGCCCTGTTTCCCGACCAGGTTTTTACAATTATAATCAACAAAGAAGTAAAAAAATTCTTGGATTCAGAAGGCTACATTGTAATTACAAGCCAAAAGTATCGCACCCAAATTGGCAACAAAACCGATGCCATAGAAAAGTTATGCTCCCTTTTAAAAAACGCTTTAAAACCAGTGGTAACCCGCAAACCAAGTAAAATCCCAAAATCCCAAATCCATAAACGACTCCAAAACAAAAAGCACACTTCGGAAAAAAAGTCTTTCAGGCGCAATGACATTAAAAATATAGAATAATAAATTTAAAATTTATACCCACCAAAAGATACTTAGGTTTCAATAAAGTGGATTTTATCTTATATTTTCTAAATAATCAAACAATGCAATAACACTAAAATCAACCGTATGGACAAATGGCTAAACTTAATTACGATGGGCTTAGTTGGTTGAAAGTATTTGTAATATTTCGAGAACAAAATGATAATTAAAGATTCAACGATTGATATCTCAACGCAAACGGGATTGATGCGCACTTATGTGTATTCTCCAGCAGAATCCGGAAGACCAATCAAGTTAAGGCCTGGACTAATACTTTATTCAGAAATATTTCAACAAACGCCTCCAGTCAAACGACTGGCGCTCCAGTTTGCATCCATGGGATATATTGTTGCAGTACCAGAAGTTTATCACTCCCATGAGATTCCAGGTTGCGTTCTTGGTTATGATGAAGCAGGGAAAAATCGAGGAAATGAACTTAAACAAATTATCACCATGGCTGATTTTGATGCAGACATTATGGCAACGGTAGAAACATTGCAAAACTACACTTCATGCAATGGAAAAATTGGCGCAGTTGGAATATGCCTTGGAGGCCACCTTGCGTATCGGGCCGCTTTATTACCGAAAATTCTTGCAACAGCTTGTTTCTATCCCACAGACCTGCATTCCGGAACTCTGGGCAAAGGCAACCACGCAGATTCGCTATCAAGAGCAAAAGACATTAAAGGCGAACTGCTGATGGTATTTGGAAAACAAGATCCACATGTGCCATTGGTTGGTAGACAGGTAATTTATAAGGCACTTGAAACATCAGGGGTATGCTTTACCTGGCACGAATTCAATGCTGCGCATGCTTTTTTACGTGATGAAGGGGAAAGGTACGATCCTGCTGTGGGGAAACTATGCATTAGCCTGGCAAGCGATCTATTCCAGCGAAATTTGTAAAATACCAGCTTCGATTAATTTACTGCTCGGAATTATTTGCCGGACCAATTCGTTTTTTTGAAAGAACATTTTGTTTTTGACGTTCAATAGCTCGGGCACGAGTTTTTTCTGGAAGATTATCAAAGCAATACGGGCATGAAACTCCAAGACGAAATTCCGGTGATTCCCGATCCTGGGCAGAAACCGGGTGCCTGCAAGCATAACATTGCTCATGATCTCCAACAATCAAACCATTACCGACTGCAATTCTTTGATCGAAAACAAAACACTCACCATCCCAAAGACTTTTATCCGCTGGTATTTTTTCCAAGTATTTAAGGATGCCACCTTTCAAATGAAACACCTCTTTGAATCCATGTTGCAGCATAAAAGAAGAAGCTTTTTCGCAACGAATCCCACCGGTACAAAACATGGCAACTTTTTTATGTTTATCAGGATCCAAGTTTTTGCTAACAAAAGAAGGAAAATCACGAAAACGCTTTGTTTTAGGGTCTAATGCACCTTTGAATGTGCCAATGTCAACCTCGTAATCATTACGGGTATCAACAATGATCACTTCCGGGTCACTGATTAACGCGTTCCACTCTTCAGGAGAAACATAGGTTCCTACCAATTTATTTGGATCAACCGTAGAAACGCCCAAAGGAACTATTTCTTTTTTAAGCTTTACTTTCATTCGATCAAATGGAAGCTCGTTGGTAAAGGATTCTTTGTGTTCGATATCATGCAGACGGGGTTCAGATCTTAAAAAAGCCATCAAAGAATCTATGCTCTCACGAGAGCCCGCGACTGTTCCATTAATCCCTTCAGAAGCAAGTAAAATCGTCCCATTAATCTTTGCTGACAGGCAAAAATCAAGAAAAGGGGCCTGTAACTGACTATAATCAGATAAATTCGCAAACTTGTAAAAAGCGGCCACTACAATTTCGGACATGATTTCCCATCGATACGAATTATAACAAACAAGTTAAAACTATTTAAGGTTTGAAAGGGCACCAGTGCTATCACCAAGCCTATCGATATTAATATCCATCCGATTAAGCATGGAAAGCCATAGATTATTAAGTGGCGTTTCTTTAGGGAAACGCAAATGCCTACCAGAGGAAATAGTGCCACATCCACCGCCAGCAAGCAAAATCGGCAGGTCATCATGGTTATGCGCATTACCATCTGAATTGCCACTACCGTACGCAATCATGGAGTGATCCAATAAGTTGCCATCACCTTCCTTGGTGGCTTTCAATTTCTCAAGAAGGTACGCAAGTTGAGATACATGAAACAAGTTGATTTGTTTGATTTTTGATTTTTTCGCTTGATCGTTTCCATGGTGAGATAAATCGTGGTGCCCTTCAGGAACCTGTATAAATGGGTATGGTTTGTTACTACCTTCATTAGCCAGAACAAAAGTGGCCACCCGCGTAATATCAGCTTGGAATGCAAGCACAATAAGATCACACATTAGTTTAATATGCTCTTCGAAAACAGCGGGAATACCCTTGGGAGCCAGGGAATCGGGCAATTTGATAGGGGGAAGTTTTTCAGAACGCTCGATACGAAGCTCAATATCGCGGATAGCGGTGAAATACTCATCTAATTTTCTAATGTCAGATTTTCCAAGTTGATTTGAAATATTTTTGGAATCATCCCGGACATAATCAAGAATGCTCTTATTTCGAGCCTCGCGCTTGGCTTTGCCTGCGTCAGGTGAGGTTGCAAAAAGCCTTTCGAACACTAATTTTGGGTTAACTTCCTTAGGCAGGGGTTGCGTGGACGAACGCCAAGACATGGTGGAAGAATAAACACAACTGTACCCAGAATCGCAATTACCTGCCATTGACCCTTGCTCACAACCGATTTCAATCGAAGAAAGCCTGACCTTGTCACCGATGCGGGAAGCTGCAACTTGATCCACTGAAATTCCAGAGCGAATGTTGGTGCCATCAGTTTTACGAGGCTGGGCTCCTGTAAGAAAAGCACTTAAAGCACGAGCATGATCACCACCACCATCACCATGGGGTCTGGCTTTGTCAGCAGTAAGCCCACTTAAAACCAAAAGTTTATCTTTGACTTTGGCAAGAGGCTGAAGGATTGGAGTAATTTCAAAATCTGATCCTTCAGATTTTGGAGTCCAATCAGCCATATTTTTACCGTTAGGCACATACAAGAAAGCCATTCGGTTGGGAGCTATATTTTGACTGGGGTTTGCATTTGCCCAAGCCGTAACTGGACCCATAGCCTCAAGCCAAGGCAAAGATACCGTAATACCCAAACCTTTGAGCAAAGTTCGACGTGATAGCAAAGTTTTCATCCGAAACTCCCATTGGAATACAATCTATAAAGTATTATCCATCAATGATTTTACCGAATGCAAGGTGGAAAAAGACAAAATTTACACCACGCACTATTTAATTTTCAACTTTCATACTTTTTTGAAAAGCATCACTTTGGACAATTGCGGAAACTAAAGCAGAAAACTTGTAATTATTATCGGCAACATACATAACAATCTTTTCTATTGCTGGCCTGTCATAGTATTCCAAACCCCGTCCTAAAGCATAAATCATCATTTTTTCAGCGAGACATCGAGTAAAATCTTCTTTTTTAAGCTTAACAATGCTTTTAAGGTCGGCAGGACCTTTGAAAGAAGTTCCATCTGAGAACTCCCCGGAAGAATCGATCTCAAAATTTCCATCTTTTGTTCTAAAAGCACCAATCGCATTATAATTTTCAAGAGAAAAGCCAATCGGGTCCATTTTTGCATGACAATTAGCACAACTAGGATTTTTACGATGTTGTTCCATCCGTTGCCTAAGTGAACCCTGAGATACGGATTTATCATCCGCAGATAATTCAGGTACATCTGGTGGGGGTGGGGGTGGGGGTGAACCTAGAATCTGCTCAAGAACCCAACGCCCTCTCTTTACAGGGGAAGTCCGTGTTGGATTCGATGTCGCGGTAAGGATGCTAGCCTGAGTCAACAACCCTCCCCGGGACTTATCAGAAAGTGAAACTCGAAGGAATTCATCTCCCCTTATAGGCAGACCGCCAGATTGAACTTTTTTCGCTCCAACCATATTTCCTTTGGTGTCCGCAATCCCATAGTGTTTTGCCAATGGTTCATTTAAAAAAGTATAGTCCGAATCAATCAGTTCCAATATGCTTCGATCTTCTTTAATGATCGAATTAAAAAACATTTCGGTCTCAGTCCTCATGGCAGCACGAAGTTTTAAATCAAAGGACGGGAAAAGTTTACTATCAGGGGAAACCAAATCTAATCTTTTAATTTGTAACCATTGAAGAGCAAAATTTTGAACCATGGCAATCGATTTCGTATCCTGCAACATTCGAACAACTTGTTTATCAAGATTTGAACCAAGCTGCTTTTTGGATGCCTGCTCAAACAAAATATGATCAGGCATGGAACTCCAGATAAAATAAGACAACCTTGATGCAAGTTGAAAATCATCAAGCTTCCTTATTTGAGAACTTTTATTACTACCATCCATCTCCAACTTAAAAAGAAATTTAGGTGAACATAAAGCAGCCTGCATCGCCAACTGGATGGCAGACTCCCATTTTTCACCATTCTTTATTGCTTTATCAACCAAAGCAGTTGAACGTTTAATCTCTTCGGACGTGGGGGGGCGCCTAAACGCCCTGAATAGAAAACGAGAAATAACTTCCGATGTTTGAACTTCCCTGGGCTTTGAACTATCAACAGCTAATAACTCACGATGACTGGACGGCCGGCCATCCAAGGGGCCTTCAAGTGCCATATATTCAACAAACGCTTTGTTAACAGGTTCCCCGAGAGAATTTTTAAACAATGCAAGAAGAATTTTATCACGAGCTTTCATTGGTGGAATTTTAACTTCAATAACTTCAGCATTTGATGGTTTATCAGCTTTAATTTCAAATGTTTTTAAAATCAAAGAAGGCTTTGGGATAATACCCGCCAACTGATCAACTTCAGAGTCGGTGGATTTGGAAGCTAGACTTTTATCAGAAATTAAAACAGCAATACGGACAGGCTTAGAATTGGAACTGGAAGCATAAACTTTTGCACGAAAAATATATTCTCCATCATTCTCCCACATGTAACTTGTGTGCAAAGGACCAGACATAATATTTTCCTTGGCATCGGATTCAATCCTACGAAATCGCCCCTCAATAACCCTAACCGCCATCTGGTCTGAAAGAGAAGGTTCGGTGTATCTGCTTGATAGATGCCTCTTTATAGGAGTTGGAGGGTCAGGAACTATCGCCCTGCTCATAATGGTATCAGCAGCGGAAAAATAACGTTCCATTAGAACAGGAGACAATGTTAATACATCGCCTATGTTGTCAAAACCATGCCCAATGTCGTCTGAAGGAAAATTATCTGTAGGGTCAAAATCAACGCCAATCAAATCACGCACCGTATTTTTATATTCAACCCGGTTAAGCCTTCTTGCGGTAACATTACCGGGGTTAGGTTTTAAATTACGATCATTGAAATCAAAAATTGATTTAACCAAAGAAATAAAACTTTCAGACTCATTGACGGTAGGCCTTGGTTTACCCTTTGGAGGCATATCACCAGAAATTATATTTCTGACGACGTTATCCCATACTTTTCGGTTTTTGATCAGTGAAGCCGAATCCTTGAAATTATCAAGAGATAATTCCGCTTTAGGCTTAAGCCCAGAATGACAAGCCAAACAATTCTTTTGAAGAAAAGGTAAACCAACAGAAGTAAATTCTGGCGCCTTCTCTTGTGCGTAAGATTCAAGATTAAAAGAAACAATCAAGATAAGAACAAAAACGATATGATAAAAAATCTGGAATATCATAAAACCTCGGTAACTAATCAAAACAAAAAACCTAATACAATATTAACAAATATAAAAGAAATAAAAACAAAAATTGAGAGATGGATTTCAACTAAACTCAACAACTATTACATCGTATATTTAAATTAATCAAAGAGTCTAAAAAAGAAAAAACATGGAACATATAAAAGTTAATCCTAATTTGCAAACTTCGATTAAATCATCAAAAACCGAAATTATACCATGGTATTTATTCCCTAATGTATTGGCATTAGATGCACCCATAGTTGCAATTGTTTGGCAACATTTTCTAGCAAAAATTTTTAAAATTGAACTTTCAGGAATTGAAACCGCTATACTTTTTTCCACTGTCTGGTTTATATATCTACTGGATCACTTTTTAGATTCAAAAAACAGTATTTACACAACTCAAAGACATGTTTTTATTGAAAAAAAAAGAATATTAGCAATCATTTTGATAACACTAACGTTTACAACATCAGTTTATCTAACAACTTTACTTCCAAAATTAATAATAGTAAGCGGATTCATATTAATCATCCTTATAAGTATTTACCTTTTGTTAGTTCATTCAAATATCATCAATCTCAAAACCAAAACAAATAGCAAAGAATTATTAGTTGGAATAGGTTTTGGGGCAGGAGTATCTTTACCTGTGATAAATTCGGGATTATCAATAAATATATGGTTGCCTGCGGTAACATTGTTTTCTTTATTATGTTGGGTAAACTGTAAATTAATCGACAACTGGGAATCAAATCATTTTCGGTTTTCAAAAAAAGAAATATTTTTATTATTGGTACTATTTTTGTGCATGTTCTTTTGTAGTAAATCATTAGTGATTGCTGTAATGATCGCCCTTTGTGCATTTTTCATTGTTGACAGATTTGTAGGTTCAAAAAACAAAAAATTATCAAGAGTTTTGGCAGATGTGTGCCTTTTATCACCTTGCTTATTTTGGGATCAGGAATGAAAAAAAACTATTTTGACACACTAGCCCCTTGGTATCTTTTTCTCGAAAAATTAAGCTTTGGAAATCAACTTCAGAAATGCAGAGTGAGCCAAAACAAAAGATTAAGATACGCCCAGAATGTGCTGATATTGGGCGACGGGAATGGCAAATTTCTTGAATCCTATTTAGAAGCAAACAAGGACGCAAATATTGATTCACTTGACATTAGCAAAACCATGATTTCCTTGGCAAAAAATCGAATTGGCTTAACCCATAACCGCCACAAAATTAATTTAATAAATGCCGATGTTTTTAAATGGGAATTTCCTGAAAATAAATATGATTTGGTGGTAGCGAACTTCTTTCTTGATTGTTTCACCGTTCCAGAATTGAAGAACCTGATAGAAAAAATTTCAATTAGCCTTATCCCCAATGGAAAATTCCTATACGGGGATTTTAATGTTCCAGCTTCATTCTTAAAAAAAATTCTAATTAACGTTTTATTAAGCATGATGTATATTTTTTTTAGAATCTTCACTAGAATCTCTGCAAGATCATTAAATGATCCGTCGTTCTTATTGATGCAGAATGGTTTTGAACTTGAAAACGAGCATTACCAACTAGGTTCATTTTTAAAATCTCAACTTTGGGTAAAAATCTAATTTTCTTAATCATACAATCGTCCTTATTTTCGAAGAAACACTTCTAAATTTAAATTTATTTGTTAACATCAAACATTGGCTTAAAGCAAAAACATAGGGGGCTTTATGAAAATAAATTTTGCGATTTTTGCATTTTTCGCAACGTGTATAATTTCTGCTGAGGTTTATCCGCAGGAAAAAGAAACTACACCAAATCTTTCGGGAAACTGGACAGGAAGTTGGTTTAGTGAGGGTTCTAATCACAAAGGACCAATGAAAGCAATTTTTAAATCATCAGGAAATGATACTTACGAAGTTGCTTTTTCCGGTCGCTTTTTAAAGTTTATTCCATTTAGATATAAAGTTCATTTGACCGTTACTGGAAAAGAGGGAAAAAAATTGATTTTAAACGGGAATCAAAAACTGCTTGGTTTTGGTATTTTTGAATACAATGCCATAGCAGATGATACATCTTTCATAGCAAACTATTCAAGCAAAAAAGATAATGGCAGATTTGAACTTTACCGGTAAAAATAATAATTAAAATTAAAGCGCCTGCTTAATACAAATTACTCAGGCGCTTTTTAATAATACTATTTTTACTTTGCTACTTTTTTCTTATTGTCTTCAACTTGCTTTTTAACATCCACATTTTCAGTGTTTACTGTCTTAGCAACTTTTTCTGACAGCTTTTTAGCTACCAAACCACTAGGGTCGCATCCTGGCGCAATAGCAACAATTTTACCACCTTTTTCAATAAGAAAATTCGTCGGCATTGTCTTGGTATCAAACACTTTCCAACTATCACCTTTGGTATCAACAGCATAAAGCATGCTTATATTTTTTGCTTTAGCATAAGTTGCAACTTTGGTATCTGGTTCTTTGAATATCGCAAGCGAAGTCAAACCGGATTCTTTATAAGCATCATGAATTGCTTGAAAATACGCAAGTTCTTGATCACAACCTGAACATCCACAAGTTAGACGGACAAGAACTGCTCCCTTGGCAGTTAAATCTGCAAGATTAATTTCTTTTCCAGAAGCATCTTTTATTTTAAAAGCTGGTGCTTGTGCTCCAATTTCAACTTTCTTAGATGCTACCTTAGCTGGTTCTTGACCAATAACAGCAACCACTAAACATAAAGTAACAACCAATGATAATAATCGTTTCATTTTAACTCCTAGGTAGGAACTCATAATGACCAAAAACTAATCATTAATATCGTATTAAGCCCAATTAAAAACAAGCTTTATTATTGTATTTTAACTTAAAATTCCAATTAAACAAATGTTCAGGGATATAAAAAGCGATTATGATAAGTATTGGTCTTATCAAGTTTATAAATGGAACTAGTTTATGCGAAAATTTTCACTTTATTTAATTAGCTTTTTATCCATTTTATTTTCTTCTACTTATATAAATGCTTCGCCTGAGAAACCTTTAAATATCCTTCTTCTTTATGCTGATGATTGGCGGCACGATACTCTGGGGTGCGCTGGTAACCCAGTTGTGAAAACTCCTAATTTGGATGCTCTAGCAAAAAAAGGGATAAGATTCACGCGAAATTGTGTTACTACATCTATCTGCGGTGTCAGCAGGGCAAATCTTTTAACCGGTCAATGGATGTCGAGACATGGCAATCAAGCTTTTGCAATGTTCAAAACCCCATGGGAACAAACTTATCCAGATTTACTTAAAAAAAATGGTTACTTTGTAGGTCATGTTGGCAAATGGCACAATGGAATTTTCCCGAAAGAAAAATATGATTTTGGAAAAAGCTATTCAGGAAATCATTGGATCAAACAAACAAACGGAGAAATGATTCACGTAACAAAGAAAAACGAAAATGATGCATTGGAATTTCTACAAACAAAACCCGATGAGAAACCTTTCCTTCTAACAGTATCGTTTTTTGCAACCCATGCCGTCGATGGAAATCCAAGACAATATCTACCGCAACCTCAGAGCATGAATCTTTATAAGGATGTTAAAATTCCAATACCAACCACCGCAACTGAGGAACATTTCAAAAGATTACCACCATTTATATCGAATGATAAGAACGAAGGTCGCAACCGCTGGCATTGGCGTTTTGATACAACTGAAAAATATCAGGAATATATGAAAAACTATTACAGACTCGCAAGCGAGGTGGATGATACTTGTGGCAAAATCATTGCAAATTTAGAAAAGCGCAAATTACTTGATAACACATTAATTATCTTCACAACAGATAATGGCTACTTCCATGGGGAACATGGCCTGGCAGACAAATGGTACCCATACGAAGAAAGCATAAGAGTTCCGTTAATTGTTTTAGATCCAAGAATGCCTAAAACTAAAACAGGGTTTACAAATGACGAATTTGTACTGAATGTTGATCTAGCTCCAACGATTTTACGTGCATGCAAAATTAACGCTCCAAAAAATATGCAAGGAAGAGATTTTGCACAGCTTTATCTTGAAGACAATATTAAAGACTGGAGACAAGATTTTTTTTACGAGCATGCAATCATCAAAAACAAAGAGTTCATACCAGCTTCTGAAGCATTGGTGAGAAAAGATTTGAAATATATATTCTGGCCTGATTTTAATTTCGAAGAACTATTTGATCTTAAGGCTGATCCTTTGGAAGAAAACAATCTAACCAAAAGCGAAGCTCACCAAGAAGCATTAAAGAAAATCAGGCTTCGCTTCAAAGAACTTAAAGCTGAAGCGAGATGATATTTAAAAAAAGGGCCTGTCGGAGTAAAATTATTTCACTCCGACCTTTGCTCGACTTATTGCAAAATCAACTAATTCTTGTGAATTAAAAAAACCTTCAAAATAATTATGCCCCTGACCTTTTAGAATTATAAGTTTTATAAGATCTTGCTGATTCTCCAACTTGTATTGATTGAAAAATTCTTGTGAGTTCTCTTTTAAAGGAACAACTTTATCAACATCGCCATGAATCAAAGCAATGGGAATTTTTGCCTTGGCCAACACCCCGACTTTAGAAATTGGATTTAAATCACTTAATTTTTTTTCCAAATCACTTTTATTTAATCCATAAGCAGATGCAGTTTTATCAATGCCAGGATATGTACGAAAATCAAACACAGGATAGATACCGATAATTCCAGAAACTTTAGCTGGATTTTCAATCGCCCAACTTGTAACCCATAATCCGCCCCGACTTCTACCAAAAAGGCAAGGCTTAGGTGCAAAACCTTTTTTGTGAACTAATTCATTGTATAAATCTGTGAAAAGCTGATTACTTTTAGGGCTACCATACCCTTCGCCCACATCAATACCCGCGACAGCGATACCAGCTTTAAGGAATTGTTCATGCATCCATTTTTCATGTTGGTCAGGGTAAGAAGAAAGAGTTGGTGCATAAATAATCCAAGGTTGGGGTGTCGTTCTTTTAACTTCATCAGGTAATAAAACAAACGCTGGTCTTTCGGAAACGGTAAAAGTCTCGCCTGGCAATATAAGATTTTTCTTTTGCCCATACGAAACGGATGTGCAAGATAAAAATATAAGAAATGAAAATAACAAGAATTTATTAAACAATTGAAAGCCCCCTGGTTAAAAGTATTTGATTACTTTTTCTTTTTAGTATCTTTGTTTTCCTTGAATTCAGTCAAAAGGTAATAATCGTCCAAGGTAGATTCGAGTGAAGGGAAGTTGCGAACACCTGTTTTTAAAACATCTCCTGATTTTCCAGTAATTTTAAAGAAACCCGATTCAGCTTTATCTACCGGCTTAATTAAAAACTTTACTGGACTGGAAGTTTTGGATGTGATTTTAAGTTCTTCAGCAGACCACCCCTTGGGTAAATCAATTGCTTTTAAAACGATATCAGCAGAATGACCAGCTATTCGGGAAATCTTAATCGGAACCTCCACAGGTTTATTGTCTTTTGGAGCAAAAATTTCCCCATCTATCGAAAACTCAAAATCTGAAACAATCGGAACAAAGCTAATCTTATAATAATAGGTTTCTCCAGTATGATTATGTAAATCTGTAATTTTCAAAAATGAAGAATCACCTGTTGAAGTTACTTCAATAGAAGCATCACGGTTAGCAGTCCCCTCGTCATCAACCCGTTTAAGTTCTTTGCCTAAAGCATCTTTTTGAACAATTAGAGGGTCAAGATCAGATCCGATTGATCGGGCATCAACTTTAATTTTATATTTATCACCTTTTTTGAATTTCAATTCGTAATCATGGCTTTTCTCAAGATCTAGACAACCACTTACGACACAAGGTTCCTCCACCAGCATTGATTGTTTTCCTTTTCCGAAAACGAACGAAGGATTCGGAGTGGAAGAAACAGAAAAATAACCAGTGGTGCCATTTTTAAAAACACGAGTTTCAGCCAATCCGACAGGAGCGTTCAGGCTTAACGAATTAAAATCTTTGGAAAGATTCCAACCTTTTAACTGAAGGTTTTGAGCTTTACCGGTTTGCATGGTAAGGGGAAAAATATGATCAACATAAGGCCCGGTTGTTATTGTTAAACGGTAAATATAAGTATCTGCACCCGAAAACCTGATTGTTGTATCTGGAGTGGAAGGAAATGCAAAAATACGAACGCGATAGGCCGCATCATTTGGAACTACAAATGCAATAAAAGGATCAAGGCCAACTCGATCATGATTTTCAGCAAGAATAAACCCATCAGGGGATAGAATTTGCATTGCCGCATCCATCGGGGAATCAAGACCATGATTGCCCATAAGATGGGCAACAATTGTTTGCCCTTTTTTAGCATCCACCGAAAAGGAATCGGTATCGCCAGCTATTCCTAATTTCCCATTAATTAGTACAGGGCCGGTCCCAATCGATTGCGGTTTAAGATAACTATTATTGGGTTCGATCTCTTCAATTTCAGGAATTGTTCCCACCCAAAAAGCCTTTGGAGCAGATATACCCTCTTTATTAAAAATCCTGAATAATTTCGGACCAGGAGAAGCTTTAGAATCAACCTTGATGGAAACCTTGTCTTTTTCATTAAACTCAAACTTAATATCTGGAGAATTTACGATTATTTTCGGAGGCCAATCGGGGAAGGTACCATTCAGATTTGCTAAAACCGTGGAACCAATCCTGCCACCTGCAGGAAAAACATAGTTGACAACAGGTGGAACAGCCCAAGAGGGGTTTTCTAATATTACGACAACAATAATAAGGTAAAGCCAATAACGCATTACCCCATAAGCTCCTTGATGACTTCTGGATTGCTTACAATGTGTGAAGGTCTGCCATTGGGCGCATAAAGAATTTTATCTGGAGCAATTCCCAGCTTGGAATAAATGGTTGAGGAAAAATGTTCTGGGGTGAGAACTCTTTCGCAGGCAGCATATCCACGTTTATCAGTGGCACCGACAACTTGACCGCCTGGTGTCCCTCCACCAGCTACCATGATGGACATTGCGTTTGACCAATGATCACGGCCCCCATCCTTGTTAATTTGTGGTGTTCGACCAAATTCACCAAGAACTAAAACCAATGTGGTTTCAAGCATTCCCCTCTGATCAAGATCTCTAACTAATGCTGCAATAGTAGCATCGAAACCAGGTAATCTTTTTTCCAAGGTAGGAAAGATGTTGGTGTGATGATCCCAACCACCGTCATTAAGGACAATAAATGGAACGCCGGCCTCAACCAATCTACGGGCAAGAAGAGCCCGCTGCCCGAAATCATTTCTACCATAGGATTCACGCACCGAATCCGGCTCCCGCTGGATATCAAATGCCGCTTGTGCTTCTGCAGAACGCATAAGATCAAGGCCTTGCCTATAATGATCATCCATTGCAGTAGCAGGATCGCCTACTTGTTTATCCGCAAAGCGGACAAATTTATCAACAGCTTGGCGCATCTCTTCACGGTTTACTTTTCGAGAGCCATCCAATTCCTTGGGAAGGCTGACATCACGGACTCTAAAATTAGCACTGTTGGGGCTGCCATCTACTACAAACGGAGCATGGCGGGCACCAAGAAAATTAGGGCCTCCAGATCGTGTCATTGAAGGCAATGAGAAATATGGTGGTAAACCGGGGGGAGCACCCAACTCTGAAGAAACAACAGAACCCATGCTGGGATGAAAACTAACAAAAGCACCACAACCCACGGGAATTCTGGGAGGTGCACCGGTCATCATGTAATGATTGCCAGCACCGTGGTTGCCCTGATCATGCTGAACAGATCGAACAATCGCAAGCTTATCTGCAATAGATGCAAGTTGTGGAAGATGTTGCGAGTATTGAATACCAGGAATTTTAGTGCTGATCGGCTTAAAAGAACCGCGAATTTCAGTGGGAGCATCGGGTTTAGGATCAAACATTTCATAGTGCGTAGGACCGCCATCCAACCAAACCAATATCACGCTTTTAGCTTGAACTTTCCGGGTGGCGAGTTCACGAGCCTGTAAAGACGAACAAAAACCACCACCTAACAAGCCCCCCAAGCCAAGAATAAGTCCATCGCGTCGTGAAGGCATCTTTCTAAATAAAGTTTTCATAAGAAATTCCTTATTAGTCAACCAGAACAAATTCAGGCGAGTTTATCAAAGCCCAAAGTAAATCTTCCAAGGTTTGTCTTCTAGACTGATTTTTAGTTTTCGCCAGCGCAATTACCCCGTCTCGTTCAGCGTTCGTAGGGAATCTACAATAACAACGCAAGTATAAATCCTCAATAGCCAGTTCTAAATTACCCGATCCGGCAGCCAATTTCGAGGTAATTCCATTTTCAGCAATGATTTTAGCCTGGATATTTTTTGCATTCATAAGATGCAAGGCCTGAACCACGGTGGAATCGGAACTTCGCTCACAAGGGGGATCTTGGTTTGGATCTGGCCTGCCAAAACTGTCTAAAAATTCAGAAGCGGAGCGAAAAGTCCAGATCTCCATGGCGCGTGAACCTTCAGGCATCGCAGGGAATATTTCTGGTACACCGGTAACATCACTTACCATATCCAATAAAACTTCCGCCCTAGGACGCATTCGGTAGTGCCTGGAGTGGTTACGGGTATCCCCTTGATTTCGTTCATTAGGTTTACTGGAAAGAGCATACGCTTTTGAAGTAACAATCGAATAAAGAATATGTTTTACATCGTAATGATGCTTACGAAAATCATCCGCCAAGGCATCCAACAATGCTGGATTGGAAGGAGGATTGGTTGCCCGAAGATCATCAACAGGGTCAACTAAACCCCTTCCCATAAGATCGGCCCAAATTCTATTAACCGCAGCTTTGGCAAACAATGGATTCTCATCAGATGTAATCCAACTAGCAAGCGCCTGCCTTGGATCTTCGTCTTCGGTGAACTCCATAACTTTGCCTTTTAAG
Organism: uncultured Candidatus Kuenenia sp.; assembly: GCA_964646215.1. Lineage (GTDB taxonomy): Bacteria > Planctomycetota > Planctomycetia > Gemmatales > Gemmataceae > UBA969. Next base: position 82,141 of record CAZYAY010000005.1, read on the forward strand.
GGTGCTGGCTTCATTATTTCGCCGGTTCGAAGATGCTTGACATCTCCCTTTTTAGCAAGGAAGAACATCTCTTCGCTACCAGAAATCGGAGCTGAAATACCTGTGCCTTTCTTACCAATCCTTCCGAAAAATGCCGCAAAATGATAAAAATCATCTTGGCCATAAACTTCAAATGGATGGTGATGGCATTTGGCACACTCAAGCCTGATGCCTAAAAATAATCGGCTGACAACAGTGGTAAGTTCATCCGGTTGTCTTTTATCCCGAATGACCACGGATGCCCCATCGCGAAAAGTGCTACCATCTGCCGCAATAATTTGTTTAGCAAACTGATCATAGGGCAGGTTTTTACGAAAACAATCCCGGAGCCATGTATGAAGCACAAAAACTGCTTTCATACCAACATGAAACGGATTAGGCCTTAAGAGATCGGCCCACTTGTTAGCCCAGAAGTCAGCGTATTCCGGTCTGGAAAGCAAGCGCAACGCAAGTTTTTCTTTTTTATCAGGAGCAGTTTCCGCCAGCCATGATCGCGATTCTTCCGGCGTTGGCAATCGCCCGATAAGATCAAGATAAACCCTTCTTAAAAAAGTATGATCCGCAGCCAATGGAGAAGGAGAAAGCCCAAGCTTGATAAATTTATCAGAAAGCAATCGATCAATGTAATGTTGAGAATCAATCCTGGTGGGCAAATTTAAATTCAAAGTTTCAGGTAAAGGCAAAGTAACCAGACATACGCTGAATTTCTCCATGAATCGAGCCATGATTGCGGCTTCACCAGGCAGCGGCCCCGATTGAATCAAACCTTCGGAATCAATGGAAGCGAGAACACTTTCACTGGATTGAAATGCAGCTAGATGGGTTACATCCTTGCTAGATCCATCACTATAGCGTGCTAAAACCCGGGTCTGAACTTTAGTTCGAGGCTGCATTTTTACTTCGGAGGGGATGATTTCAATGTTAACAACCTTAAGTTCATCAAGTGTTCCTCTTGGTTGGCCATTTTTGATCCATTCGAGAACTTGTGCATATGCATTACCATCTTCTGGAAGCTTTTTTCCACCCCCATGAGGAACCTGACCAGACGCTTTCTTCAAAAGCAAACTGTCTTTGGGAGAAGCCGGAAATATACGCCTACCACGCGACTCGGAAGTCAGCGCATAAAAATCAAAATCATTATCAAAACCCAAAAGCGAAAGCTGAAATCCGTTTTGACCTCTTTGCTTTCCATGGCATGGACCAGAATTGCAGCCGTATCTCGTCAAAATCGGCTGAAGGTCTTTTTCAAATGTGACTTTTGACCCTGCATCTGCCTCAAATATTTTTACAGAAACAAATTGAATTGTATTTCCGTTTATAACCTCGATTTTTGTTTGACCTGCTTTATTGGATACCACCTGCCCTTTACTGGAAACCTTAACGGTGCTGGCTTCGTGCGATTTAAAAACACAAGCAGCAGTGATATCTTCACCCTTGGCATTTAAAACCCTGATTTGAACCTGCTCACCCGGACCTTTTAACTCTATTACAGCCGGCTCAATAGAAAAAACATCAGCACCCCAAGCGAAACTTGTGGAACTAATATAAATTGCACATAAAAATGAAACAATTAATAACATTATTGCTTATCTCAAGGCGGGACCAAACAAAAACTTTTGTCTTTAACTCACTTTCCAATTATAACACAAATAACTTCTTTTATGAAAGGAAAAAGGATCAAGCAACATACCAATTTAACTAATCGGCAATACAGTTCATTAACTTTAAAAAAAGAATTTGTTACAACTTAGTAGTAAAACCTTGGACAAGAATATTTATTATTTAAAAGAAAGGTGTTCTAAATACAAAAATACAATCAACCACCTGAACCATTACAAGGTTAAAAAATGTTTAAGAAGCTAGAAGTGACACCAAAAATAATTAGAACAACCAAACACCTCCATTATTCTTATCATGCTTGGGAATGACTTTACTACTTCTTCTTTTTTTGATTCTCTGAGTAGCCGTACGCTTCCTTGGGTGCTCCCACATTGTCTTTCAAATCAGATTTCAACTTTGCCAATTCAAGTTTTAAATCCTTAACCACACCAGCATATGAAGGATCTGCATAAAAGCTTTTCATTTCATTCGGATCTTTTTCACGATCGTAAAGCTCCCAGTAGTCAACATCTGGCTTATAAAAATGAACCAATTTAAACCGATCAGTAATCACGCCATAATGGGGCCTGACCCGGTGCGGTACAGGATATTCGTAATAATGATAATAAAAGCTTTTACGCCAATCTTCCGGCACCATTCCTTTTAAAATAGGTATAAGGCTTTTTCCCTGCATATCATTAGGCGCATTAACACCGGCTGCTTCCAGGCAAGTTTGAGCGAGGTCAATCAACCCTGTCAGGTTTTTATTTACTGAAGGGGTTTTCGAAACCTTAGGCCAGCTAATCAGCATAGGGGTACGAAGCGACTCTTCCAGTATCCAGCGTTTATCAAACCACCCATGCTCACCAAGAAAGAATCCCTGATCTGCAGCATAAACAACAATGGTATTTTCGGCCAAGCCTTCTTTATCAAGATAATCAAGCATTTTGCCTACGGATTCATCAACAGCCTTGATAGTTCCAAGGTAATCGTGCATATATCGATTATAGCGCCAACGCACCAGATCCCTCCCCTTCGGATCATCCTTTAGATACTTATCGTTTCTTGGTTGATAATAAGCATTCCATTGCTGAAGTTGCTCAGGCGTCATGTTGGTTGGTGGAACAAGTTTGGCATCAAGTTTGGTGAATGTTTTCTCAATGGTCATGTCTTGATCTTTGATGGCAAGCCCGCGATCAGAATAATCATCAAACAAATTTACAGGTTCAGGATAAACTCGATCATTATCATGGCCTAAATGACGGAGCGCAGGCGCCCATTCACGATGAGGAGCTTTATGCTGGCTCATTAAAAGAAACGGTTTGGATTTATCCCTATTCTTCAACCAATCGATGCTGAAATCAGAAATAAGATCAGTGGTGTAGCCTTGATGCTGCGTTTTTTCACCATTGCGAATCATTGGCGGGTTATAATAAATGCCCTGCCCGGGCAAAATATGCCAGTAATCAAACCCAGTAGGATCACTGATTAGATGCCATTTACCTATTACAGCGGTTTGATAACCTGCTTTTTGCAGAAGTTTGGGAAACGTTTGCTGTGAACCATCAAATTTACTGTTTGAATTGTTATAAAAGCCATTCATATGGCTATATTTGCCTGTTAAAAGCGTTGCTCTACTTGGTCCACAAATGGAATTGGTAACCAAGCAACGATCAAATCGAACACCTTTGCTCCCAATTCGATCTATATTTGGCGTGCTAAGAAGTTTTCGGTTCTCACCATAAGCACTTATGGCCTGATAAGCGTGATCATCAGAAAAGATGACCACAATATTAGGCTGTTGACTTGCAGCAAAAGTAACTGAGCAACTTTGAAAAACAAAAACCGCGATAAAAACAGTTCGAACTAAAAGATTCATCATAAAGAGCCTCGAATCAGGTAGATTGTAATTCGCCATTTGCATTGTCATCGAATTCACCTTCCCACCTTGCAACAACACAAGTTGCAAGGCAGTTACCAACAAGATTTACCGTGGTACGCGCCATATCCATTAATTCATCCACCCCAAGTATCACCGCAACAGCTTCCAAGGGCAAACCAAAAGAAGCAAGAGTTCCAGACAGGATGACTAAAGAAGCCCGAGGTACCGCAGCAACCCCTTTGCTGGTAATCATCAAGGTAAGCATCATTACAATTTGTTGTTGCCAACTCATTTCTATACCTGCAGCTTGAGCAGCAAAAACAGAAGCAACGGCAAGATAAAGCGTGGTGCCATCAAGATTAAAGGAATACCCTGTGGGCATCACAAAGGCGACAATTTTACTGGGAACACCGATTGATTGCATGGCAAGCATGGCTTTGGGAAGTGCAGCTTCTGAAGAAGTGGTTGAAAAGGCAATCAAAGCGGGCTCTTTAACTGCCCTGGCAAACTTACGCAAAGGAACACGTGCAAAAAAAGCTACAGGCAAAAGCACAACAAACATAAAAACCACCAAAGCCAAATATAATGTTAAAATCAGCTTTCCAAGGTTCAATAATATTCCAAGTCCACTATGACCAACAGTAACTGCAATGGCAGCACCAATTCCTATCGGGGCATATGCCATCACCAACCCGGTAAATTTAAACATTACCTCCGCAAGTGCTTCAAGGCCTTGGATCAATGTTTTACGATGATCGCCCTTTACCTGTGTCAAACCAATTGCAAATAAAATCGCCCAAAATACAATTTGCAAAACTTCGTTTTTAGCCATTGCATCAATTACACTGGTGGGAACAATATGCTCAAGAACACCGCCCAAAGTAGTTTGCTTTGCAGCAAACTCGGTCCCTTCCTTTGCGGGAACATTTAACGATACGCCAACACCGGGTTGAGCAAGATTAACGGCGGCAAGGCCTATAACTAAAGCAAGCGTCGTAACAATTTCAAAATAAATAATTGACTTTAATGCAATCCTACCAATTTGTTTCAAATCATCGCCATGGCCCGCTATTCCAATCACCAAAGTTGCAAAAAGTAAAGGGGCGATAAGCGATTTAATCATTCGTAGAAATATTGAAGACATCGGTTTTAGATTTTGGGCAGTTTCAGGAAAGCAGTAACCAATAACAGTTCCCACAACCATACTTATTAAAATCCAATGGGTTAAAGAAAGCCTTCGGAAAATAATAAACATAATGCCTGCTTATATTAAAAATTCAACAATATGAAGAATACCATGCATATTAATTGATTTAATTTGAATAAAAAGAAATTACTTCAAGATTTGGGTGAACTCTTTTTACCCCCCCCGTCAATCAGGCCGCCATTACCTTTGCCCCATATTTTCTGCATCAACCCATACCCTTTAATGTCTTTTTCTTTGATCTCTTCACGGTTTTTAGGGACTGAATAATGCTTATCCAAATACGCCGTGGTGAGTTCAGCAAAATACTCCTTATCGCTGGACATCAAGTAGCTTTTTAGATCAAAAGATTTTTGGTTTTTAGCATTTTGGTAGGCATCTTTTATCAACTCATGGTCCCATCCTAAAACCTGATGATGATAACAATGTGCAAATTCATGAAGCAAAACAAGTGTAGCGGCATTATTAGGCTGAAGATTTTTGTCGTTGTTTTTCTCAGTTACAAATTTCATTCCATTAATATCAACGCAGTTGAAATGCGCCTTAGGATCTGAAGGCCCCCGGGGTCCTTGTGAATAAAGCCCAAGGGCGCCAGGCTTGTTCCAATCTACAAAAATGAAAGTCTTATGAAACAAAACCTTAGCATTTTCAGGGTACACTTCATTAACTTTACGAAGTGACCGAGACAACAAATCCAAAGGCTTGTTAACCCATGTTGAACCAGAATTTTGTTGCATTACCTCATCAGAGACAAAGCATTTAAAATTTTCTATGGAATACGTGGAGTATTTTTTACCACCGTTTTTTTTGTTGCCTTGCTTGTCTTGCGTATAACCAGATTCATTAAAGAAAAACAACAAACTTGTCAGCAGGAAGAAAAATGGAGCACCAAATTTATTCATGATAATTCTTAAGGTTAATATGGGTCAAACAAACCAAAGAAAAAAATAACAGCAGCATACCTGGGATCAATACCCTTTGCACTTCCAATATTCCTGCCATTTTTTCTCACAGTTCCATCTTTTTCAATTTTACCAACGCTAGAACCATCCTTACGAACAGTTCCATCACTATCAACTTTCCCAGCATACCTTCCATCAATGTGAATTGAACCACTGGAATCAATTTTCCCCGCATACCTGCCATTTACCCGAATGGAACCATCTTTTTCAAATTTACCAGCACTACTTCCACTAATCCGAACTGTACCATCACTTCCCACAGTTCCAGCATGCCTGCCTTCCACCCGCAAATCGCCTCCAGCAAAAGATAGACTGGCGCAAATAAAAAAACAGGCTGAAACATAAATACGAATCATATGGGCCACCAAAAAATTTATAATGAAATTTTAACCTATACGATCTTAAACTAAGAAATTAACTTTCCAAATACTAATGTGAATTATCTTCTTTAATAATTCGAATCTCACCGTTAATGTTTAGATTTGATTCATCCATAAATTAAAAATAAAAGCAAGAAAACCTTGAAAGAAAGAATATGAATCTGCAAATACTAATGACATTGTTTTTAAATTTCACCCCAATCAACCAGAACCTACCAATGTTCGACTGGATTGCTCTTACTCAAAAACCTTATGAAAACGCGAAAACTCAAGATATCGGCCTTACGCCACTTCTTAATTCAAGTATTCGCAATAAAGAACAATGGAACACTAGAAAATCAGAACTTAAAACACAATGGATTAACACGCTCGGTATGTTTCCCCGAAAACCTGAAAGCCTTGCAATTAAAATTGAAGAAACAGAAATACTGGCAAATCATAAAAGAATCTTGGTAACCTTTCAAAGTGATGAAAACGATCGGATTAAAGCTTACCTTTTAGCTCCACAAAACATCAAAAAGACTTCTAAAATTCCTGCTGTTGTAGTATTTCATCAAACCACCAAAGACACTTTGAAAGAACCTGTTGGCCTTGGCCCAAATCCTGATCTTGCGCTTGCACTTCATTTAGTTGGCAGAGGCTATATCGTGCTTGCACCTGAATGCTTCATAATGAAAGGGAAAGGTCCCCAAGCGCAAACTGCAGCACTCGCAATAGAATCCCCAAATCTAACAGGATTGGGAAAAATGACTTATGATTCCAGCCGCTGCATTGATTTCCTCGAAACTCATGAAAATATTGATTCCTCAAGAATAGGATGCATCGGTTTCTCCCTTGGGGCCAAAGAAGTGCTTTATGCAATGGCATTTGAACCTAGATATAAGGTGGGAGTTTTTAACGAGGGTGGCATTGGTATTAGAATGAGCAACTGGACCGATCCATGGTATCTAACTTCAAAAATGAAACCAAATATTCCAACCATGGAGCATCATCAGGTGTTATCTTTTATAGCGCCAAGGCCAATATTAATCATGGGAGGCAATAGCGCGGATGGTGATTCTAGCTGGCCAATTATTAAGGAAACTCTGCCTGTATACAGATTATTTGGAGCAGAAGAAAAAATCGGGCTGATAAATCACCAAGGCAAACATACCTTCCCCCATGCTGCAAGGGAAACATCCTATCAATGGCTTGATTATTGGTTGAATCATAAACCAGTGAAAGAAGATAATAGGCTAAAATAAACGCCTGCTTGCTAGTTCTTACCATCAAGCTTTTGTTCGAGCTCCTGCCAACGATTATAAAGCATTTCTATTTCTTTTTGAGCTTTTTCAAGCGCATTACACGCATTGGCTAAAACTAAATGTCCTGCGGTGGAAGATTTCTCAACCTCTTCATGAAGAATAATAATTTTCTCTTCTGCAACCATCACCTTGGCTTCCATCTGGTCGTATTCCTGCTGCTCTGCAAAGCTTAATTTCTTACGCTTGGTATTTGAGGGGGCAGATTTTGCGGAAGAATTAACCGTGGTGTTACCAGTATTCTTGCTGGATAGTTTCTGCTCTTTTGCAGCAGATTTTTCGAACACATTCAACCACTGTTGCACTGTGGCATACATCGCGGAGCCACCCTTGCCATCCAAACCAATTACCTCGGTGCAAATACGGTCCAATAATTCACGATCATGACTAACAATCACCAATGCCCCTGTAAATTCAGACAAAGTATCTTCAAGCACTTCCAAAGCAGGTATATCAAGGTCATTGGTAGGCTCATCCAAAAACAGCAAATCGGCAGGTTGCTGCATCATCTGGGCCATACGCAAACGAGCTTGCTCACCTCCTGAAAGGGCACCAACCAAAACATCAAGTTGCTCAACTTTAAACAGAAATTGCTTGGCCCATGCAACAACATGAATCTGGCGATCACGATAAGCAACCATATCACCATTGGGGCAAAGAGCTTTACGCAAGGTAACATTATGATTAAGAGCGGTTCTCCCCTGTTCAAATATAACCTTCCTAAGCCCTTCGGCTTCGGTTACAGTTCCAGAATCAGGTTTATGTTCACCCGAAAGAACCTTAAGCAGTACACTTTTACCACTACCATTCGGCCCGAGCAAACCAAGTTTGGTACCAGGGCTTAATTGGATATCAATACCTGAAAACAAAGCCCGTCCAGGAAAAGATTTCGCAATACCAACCGCATTCATAAGCTTGCGAGTTTGCCTGCCTGTTCCAACAAAATCCAAACCGGCGGCCCCAGAATCAGCAGTTCTGTATTGAAGTTCCTTAAGCTCCCCCCTGCGCCTTGCTGCTTCATCAATGCGTGAAGTAGCTTTACAAGTTCGAGCTGCAGCCTTTCGGCCCAACCATTCGGTCTCTCTTCGCACTTGGTTGGCGACAGATTCCTGCATGCGGGCTTGGCCATCGAGAAAGATTTCCCGGTGTTCAAGAAACTCATCATAATTACCCGGTGCCCGGTAAAAACCACCAGGATAAACCCTGTTTATCTCAAGAATCTCATCTGCAACACCTCGTAAAAAAGCTCTATCGTGGGTCGCAACCAAATAACCAAAAGGCGATGCTCTAAGAAGCTTCTGCAGCCATACTATGCCTGGAATATCAAGATGGTTTGTTGGTTCATCAAGCAAAAGAAGATCGGGTTCGAGCGCCATTTCCCGAGCAATACCAAGCCTTTTCCTCCACCCACCAGAAAGCAAGTGTGCAGGTTTGTCAAAATCATCAAACCCGGTACGGGTCAAAACTTTACTAATTCGGGTCTCTTTTTCATGGTCCTCAAGAGATTCACCATCTAATCGAGCCCGAACGATATCTTGAACCGACATACCTTCAGGAAAAACATCATCTTGGGCGACAAAACCCATTTTTGTAGCTCTTCGTAAGGACCTAGTCCCTGAATCCAATTCTTCCTTACCAGCAAGAATTTTTAAAAGGGTCGATTTTCCAGCACCATTAGGCCCTATCAAACCAACTCGTTCATTCGCAGAAAGATCAAATGTTAATTCGGTAAATAAAGGACGAACGCCATAGGCTTTGGTAAGCCCCTGAACACTAAGCAACACAGCCATGAAAACCTCATATCAAATTAAATTGAGCAACAATATAAAAGCTAAAAACCAAAACTAATCTTTATTTTCAAGGGAATAAACATGCGTTTTAGTACGAACAATAATGTTTCTTCCAACTGCAGCAGGAGATGCCATGCAACCATTTTCCAACTTATTGGTTCCAATTAATTTCCAATCTTTACCTGACTTAAGAACATACCCAACCCCCTGCTCGTTAAACAAATAAATACGATCATCGGCATAAAGTGGAGATGCCCAAAAAGCTCCAGCAAACCTCTCCGTACGGACAACCTCGCCTGTTTCCGAATCTAATTCTGAAAAAATACCATCCTTACTTACCATAAAAACCTGATTACCAACTACCAAGGGTGTTGAATACTGGGGTACATTCTTGATTGTCTTCCAACTGACATGGGTATTACTTACATCACCCTTACCATCTGGACGAACTGCAAATAATTTCCAACCGCCATCACCTGTTGTAACAAGAATCTTGCCATTAACCAACAAAGGCTTACATGATGCGTTCATTCCACCATGATGAACCTTCCAAAGTTCTTCACCAGTAGCGGGATCGTAAGCGACGGTTCCAACTGCAGCAGCGCTAACCAACTGATTCTTACCATCAATTTTAAAAACAGAAGGAGTAGAGAAAGCTTTTTTATTATCACCATTCTCGGTGCCGTAGGTAATGGACCGATCTTTTTTCCAAACAGTTTTGCCTGACATCTTATCCAATGCAATCAGATATTGAACATCGAACCCATCGAAGGTAAGGATAAGGAGGTTTTCAAAAATAATCGGGGAAGAAGCAGGGCCACGGTGGTGGTTGCAAGGAATATCCTGTCTAGCCCAAATGGTTTTTCCTGTTTTAGTATCAATGCATACTGTTCCTGCACTACCGAAATGATGGTATACCCTTCCCTCTTCAATAACAGGAGTAGGTGTGGCATAACTATTCGCAGGAAGGGTAAACATTGGTTTTTCAATAGTAAACAAAGCAATATCGTAAATCACCTTGCCGGTATTAATATCCAAAGCAATTGCACTTAACTTATCACCCTTTTCGGTGGCATTGCTCAGCCAAACTTGATTACCCCAAATAACAGGGGATGCCCACGCCTTACCAGAAACCGATGTCTTCCAATTAACATTTTTTTTCTCATCCCATTGGGTAGGCAAATTTGATGCTTCAGAATGGCCATCACCCTGAGGACCACGAAACCCAGGCCAATTGGTGTCCTTTGCAGGAAAAAAAGCAAGAAGAAGAAACAGTATCTTTTCCATTACAACCTCAAGTTTAAATACTAATCTCAACAAAACCAAATCTTCATCTATCAACCTAAATTCATTTTAAAATTTTACGCTAAAATCAGAATGAATGTAAGAGTATAAGAATGAAAAGCTAAAAAAGTCAAAAATTGAATATCAACCTTGATAAAAACCACAAATATCAAAGCTAATAACTACACCCATTCCCAGTGTAAACCAATAAAAGAATGCCAAATTTAAACAAATTTCCAGTGCATATCAAAACATACCTATAAAAATATAAAAAGAATTGCCTAGTAATGAATCAAGAACTTTAAAGTTTACAACAAGTATTTCAACTGGATATAAGTTGACTAATTCCAACAAACAAAAACCTGAAAAGATATGCTCATCATGCAATAGGCCATTTTCTTGGCGAAAGAAATGGGAAAAAGTTTGGAACGATGTTAAATACTGTTCTGAACGCTGCAGAAGAAACCGAAAGTAGTCACCGCTATGAAAAAATCACCCCTAATACGAACACTCTATTTAGTCTTGGGAGATCAACTTACAACTGACAGTTCTTTTTTTGAAGGTTTTGATTCCTCCAAAGACATCATCTGGATGGCTGAAGTTAAAGAAGAAGCAACTCATGTCTGGACTCATAAAGCCAGAATTGTGATGTTTCTGAGCGCCATGCGACATTTCAAAGAGGTACTTACCGCAAAAGGCATGCGTTTTTCGTATACGGAAATGACATCAAAAACCATCCCAACTACGCTGCATCTGGAATTGGCTCAATTTTTAAAATCAACAAAATGCTCGTTTGTAAAAGTTCGAAAACCAGGAGAGCACCGGGTTGAAATACTTTTAAAACAAGCCACTAGTGAAAACGGCATTACCTTGGAAATAGTCGAAGACGATCATTTTCTAAGTACCATTGAAGAATTTGCTCTTCATGCGAAAAATCGAAAACAACTTCGTATGGAATACTTCTATAGGGAAATGCGGAAAAAATACAAAATACTTTGTAATGATAATGAACCGGAAGGCGGGGATTGGAATTATGATTCCGAAAATCGCAAAAGTTTTTCAAAGGAAGGCCCAGGCTTGCTTCCTTCCCCCATTTCTTTTCCTCCAGATAAAATCACAAAACAAGTTATCAAACTTGTCAATGAGATCTACCCCGATCATCCTGGAGATTTAGATCATTTCGACTGGCCCGTGACTGCCTCTCAAGCGGAAGACACGCTTAAAGATTTTCTCGATAATCGATTGAACCAATTCGGGGATTATCAAGATGCAATGTGGCAAAGTCAACCCTGGCTATATCATTCCCGCCTAGCCGCAGCAATGAACTTACACATCCTTCACCCTCTTAAAGTTATTACTCAGGCGGAAAACCGTTTTAAATCAGGTAGGGCACCATTGGCATCTGTCGAAGGATTTATCAGACAAATACTTGGTTGGCGCGAATATGTCCGCGGAATTTACTGGTGTTACATGCCGGATTACCTCGAACGAAACACGCTAAATGCCAGCAACGATCTTCCCGATTTCTTTTGGACAGGTAACACCGATTTAAATTGCCTTAATCAAGCAATTGGGCAAACACTTAAACATGGTTATGCACATCATATTCAACGCTTGATGGTGACTGGTTTATTTTGCCTATTATTCGGTGTAAAACCAAAAAAAGTACACGAATGGTACCTTGCCGTTTATGTTGATGCAGTGGAGTGGGTGGAACTTCCAAACTCACTTGGAATGTCCCAATACGCCGATGGAGGTGTGATGGCTTCCAAACCTTATATCGCATCAGGAAAATACATCGACCGGATGGGAAATTATTGTAAAAAATGCAAATATGACCCAGCCAAATCTGTGGGAGAAGACGCCTGCCCATTCACAACGATGTATTGGGATTTCCTTATGCGCCATGAAAAATTACTTGCATCAAACCCACGCATGGGAATGCAGGTTAGAAACCTTAATCGCCTCACTGATACCATCAAAAACGATATTAAATCACAAGCAAAAAAATTCAGATTGTCATTAAAAATGACCTAGATACTTTTTGAAAAACTGAAATAGAGTGTTGTTAATAATGATTATTTCCCAAACCTATCCAAGGCCCAGGTTTTAAAAGCACCTTGCGCTTTCCCGCCTTCGCCAGGAAATCCACCATGCTGAACCATCCAAACCAGCACCAAGTCCTTCTGCATTCGTATTTCCATATTGGTCGCATGAGCACCACCATGCCCATAACTATCAGAGCTAACGGAAAATCCCAATCCATAACTTTCTTTAAATGAAGATGGGGTTTGCCTTTTCGATAATTCACGAACTGCACTTTCACTCAAATAACGCTTGCCATCAAGTTTTCCATTATTCAATAACATCCTGCAAAAAAGAGAGGTATCAATTGCGGTAGAGAATAACCCACCCGCAGGCATGGGAAAACGATGAGTTCGATCACTCAAAGGATAAATAAGCTGGCTAATTGAAAATTCAGCTAGATTGGTCTTTGAAGCGTCAGGGCGGTAAGATTTTGCAACTCGCAATGATTGCGCCTCATTGGGCCAAAAAGTAGTATCCTTCATTCCAAGGGGATCAAAAAGCTTTTGTTGCATAAAATCTTCGTACTTAACTTTTGCAATCACTTCAATTAAACGCGCCGCAGTATTAATTCCAGCATTTGAATATTTGTAGACAGTTCCTGGTTCAGTTTGAAGAGGAGTTATTGCATAACTTCGAACTGCTGAGGAAAGAGAAAGACCATCCAAAGTCGGTTCTTCGATTGCAGACTTAAATGGTAAACCGCTTGTATGATTTAGCGTTTCACGAACAGTAATTGGGTGCTTAGGTTTACGAAGCACAACCCGCTCGTTATCCTTTTCAGAAATAACCATCTGACCTCGAAATTCAGGGAGATATTTTTCTATGGGATCATCAAGAGAGATTTTACCATCATCGACAAGCATCATGACAGCAACAGCAGTCATTGGCTTTGATTGGGAAGCTATCCAGAAAACATTATCATGCTTCATGACTTTTCCAGCAGCAATATCAGCAAATCCTACTGATTCAATTGAAAGCACCTTGCTTTTGTCTGCAACTAAAGCAACAGCACCTGCAAGTTCGTGTTTATCAACAAAAGGTTTTAAAACAACTGAAGATGCGACTTGTGCTTCTGCAAAAACAAACTTAAAAAAGAAAAGCACGGTAATGAAAGCAATTGTAAACAATTTGAATTTCATAAAAACTAATCCTCAAAAAAAATACAACTTGAAGAAAAACATTTATACATCGCAAACCGCAGAGGTTCAACAAAACAATCCTTAAGCTTAAAGTTGCAATTGTTACAAACCCAAAAATATTTAAGAACAAAGCAAATGGTGATATTTACAAAATAAACACCAAAGTAAAAACCAACAATGTGTTCTGTTTAAAGTCATATTGCCAAACATTTTTCAATGAATTGCAATACAACATTTCCACAAAGATAAACTTTAAAAATATCGCGGCCCAAGATTAGACCAACAAAACAACCTCCCCACCTGTATATAAACGAAGCACAACTTTTGAAAACCAATAGAGCGTTAAAGATTACTAAAAACAGAAGGACGCAAAATACTGTGAACCTAAAATTCGTTGTGTATTTCTAAAACTTATGCTAGAGTATTTTTATTGATATTTAATGTGTACCAATGGAGTTTAATCTTTTGTTCAATTTTAAAACAGGTTTCACCTGAATTAACTCCAAATAACCAACGGCGTTTCCGTTAGTATCAATACTTATCCTCCCCTACACCTGTTAATGGTGTTTAAAAATTAATGATTTGTTTTGGTTGCTTGCATGTTGCAAACAACGTTTTTCGTGGTGATTATCAGGAGATTATATATGAATCTTTTCCGTCTATTTGCAGTTGGAACTATTGGCTTAGGCATGGCAATTGGCATTATTCATGCTGCTGATGCTGTTAAATCTGGACCACAGGTCGAAGAAAAAGTTCCCGGCCCATTCCATCCGCTGAATGTAACGGGGGAAAGCGCTGGCCAAAGGAGTTGTCTATACTGTTCGAATGGCGACAACCCCGTTGCAGTTATTTTCGCCCGCAAGCCAGATGAATCACTCACCAAACTTATCAAGAAAATTGATGAAGCTACTGGCAAAAATAGCACAGCCATGATGGGCAGTTATGTGGTTTTCCTTTCTGATTCACAAGATTTGGAAAGCAAATTAAAAGCCATGGCTACCAAGGAAAAAGTTAAAAATACTGTACTTAGCATTGATAATCCTGCAGGCCCTGAAAAATACAATATCAGCAAAGATGCTGATATTACGGTTTTGCTTTACACGGGTAGAGTTGTAAAAGCTAATCATGCATTCAAGGGGGCTCTTAAAGACTCTGATATTGAAAAGATCACCAGCGATATTTCAAAAATCATCAAGTAAACACTTGTAGTTTTATATTTACCACTTAAAGCTTGGCCCTTTCTAAGGGTTAAGCTTTTTTTACAACAACGTGCATCACCCGCCCCCTTTAACCTATCTTCGGCACATTTACAGGTGTGCCGGTTCTGCTATTGCCATTAACAGCAATCCTCGAAGATTAATCGTTATTCCTTGACAAGATTTAAAGACAACCTTTAAAATAAATTTATGAATCTTAACAGTAAAACTATTAGTCAAAATATACTTTTGGCTTTTACGCTGATTAGCATCGTATTAGGCTGGTTGACTCCTACTGCCTCTTGTGTGTGCGACATCGCATCATCAGCTATTCCAATTAATCAACAACTAGAAAATCTAGAATCATCTTGCTGCTTGAAATGCAGGGAAGTACAAAATTGTTCATGCTGTAAAATTGACGAAAATCGGGTAGTTTCAATTTCTAATATTATGAGCGCCACTGGATGCCAATGCGTGTTGCATTCAAATGGTTTACCTGGTTCAAAAACACTTATTGCGGAGATTGCAGATTCACTCAATTTAAAACCACAACTTATTAACGATTCAAAAACTTACTCATTGAGCACAAACGTAAAGCAATCTGTATTAAGAAAAATTGACAACTGCTCTTTTAAAATTAAAGATTCAACGTCATTAATACTCATCTATTGCCAACTCAATATTTAAATCTCAGAATTATCACTTAATTTCAGCCAAGCATATTAAATAACTAACGATACAAAATATTCTAAGCTTTTTTGAAGGAGCGATTAATGGAAACCCCGAATAAAAACGGATTAAGTTGGTTTAAACTTCTAGTATTAACACCACTGGCAAGGCTTAGATTTATTTTAATTCTTGGTGCAATAGGTTTGGCACTTGCAAAATGGGATACTCTTGTTGCCCTAAGGCAAAAATGGTCATGGAGCAGTCAGGGAACGGACATTGCAGGAGAGGGATTTGAATATTTCTGTCCAATGCATCCCACCTTCAATAGCGAGAAAAAAAACGAGAAATGTCCCATATGTTTCATGGGGTTAAGCAAACGAAAAAAAGGTCTATCCTCCCCCGATGTGCTTCCCCCTGGTGTTGTTAGCAGGGTTCAATTAACCCCATACAGGGTAGTTCTGGCTGGAGTTCGAACTCAACAAGTATCCTATGCCCAACTTATCAAAGAAATTAGCACAGTTGGAACCGTGGAATTTGATGAACGAGAACTAAAGCATGTTGCTGCACGTGTTAAAGGAAGAATAGAAAAATTAGTGGTAAATCAAACAGGCCAGATGGTTCATCAAGGTGATGAGTTAGCTGTTTTGTTTAGCCCAGACATGATAATCACGGTGCAAAATCTTCTCGATGCACGAAGATCAAACAATCCTAATCTTGAAAAAAACTCACGCGAACGCTTGGAACTGTGGGGAGTTGGACCTATCGAAATTGAAAAAATCATCCGCGATGGTGTTCCTGTTCAGAGAATCGCTATTCGTTCCCCAATAAATGGTCACGTGTTGAAAAAATACCCCAAGGAAGGGCAATATGTCGAGGAAGGAGGCCCACTCTATGATGTTGCAAATCTTGAACGCGTCTGGGTTCTAGCCCAACTTTACGAAGACGACCTTGGTTTTTTTACACCGGTGAATCATAAATTGGACCAGGAGACAAACAACACTAATCATTGGAAGGTATTTGCTACCAGCAGAGCTTACCCAGGAGAAAAATTTGAAGGAACTCTTTCTTTTATTTACCCCCATGTTGATCAAGAAAGCCGAACCCTCTCCGTTCGCTTTGAAATGGCCAATCCGGGAAATCGCTTACGCCCAGGAATGGCAACAAAAGTTGAACTGCAAACCAATGCTTCGGAACTAGCAAACTTCAAGCGGGCCGATGGTAAAGCACTATTCCCTTTTCAAATCAAAGGCGACAAAGTCCTATCGATAATAGAGGATAGCGTAATCGATACAGGATCCTCACAAGTAGTGTATAAGCAAGAATCTCCAGGCGTTTATGTGGGAGTAAGCGTCCAGTTAGGCCCTCGCATGAAACTTCCCAATGGCCAATCTGCTTTCCCGGTATATTCGGGAATCAAAGAAGGAGACGAAATTGTTACTCAAGGTTCTTTTCTTATTGATGCTGAAACCCGCTTAAATCCTGCTATGGGCTCAATCTATTTTGGTGCCACCGGATCAGGCAAGGCGGCAATGCGCCCGTCCACACCGAACGATGAAGAGGCAACCATAGCATCAAATCTTTCAAAATTATCACCCGCTGATAAAAAACTTGCTTTGGAACAGTTGTTATGTGCCAGCCAGGAAAACTCAAAACTTGGATCAATGGGTGTACCAATTAAATTTACCATTGAGGGTCAGACAGCTTTCGTTTGCTGTGAGGGGTGTTTGCCAGAAGCAAAAACAGAATCAGCAAAAACCATAGAACGCTTAAAAATGCTGAAAAGCAAGAATCCTGCTCCAAAAGAAAAAGCGGGGGTCTCACCATGATCGGAAAATGGATTGAATTCTCAATTCGGAATCCTTTGATTGTAATAATTATTTCCCTGGCGCTTGGTTGCTGGGGTATTTACGCTGCGTACGACACACCAATTGATGCAATACCCGATCTCGGAGAAAACCAAGTTATTGTTTTTGCTGACTGGCCCGGTCGCAGTCCCCGCGAAATTGAAGAACAAGTTACCTACCCGCTTTCCAGAAAACTTCAGGGTTTAGCGGGGGTTCGAACGCTCCGATCTTCTTCTGAATTTAATTTTTCAATGATCACTGTTATTTTTGAAGACAAGATAAATTTCTACTTCGCACGACAACGAGTATTAGAGCGCCTTGCTGAAAATTCAGATAAACTTCCGGCAGGTGTCACCCCCTACTTAGCACCTGATGCCACTTCATTAGGGCAAATCTATTGGTACACAGTGGAACCAACCCCAGGCACAACGATTGATCCTTCACGATTGTGGGGGCTTAATAAATTCCTTATCGCACCACAGATAAATTCCGCTCCGGGCGTTGCTGAAGTTGCAAGCGTAGGCGGTATGCCAATGGAATATCAAATTGATGTCAACCCGGAAAATCTTCGTGCCTATGGCATCAGCTTAGGTGAACTTTTTGACTCAGTTTCTCGATCGAACCAACCTGCAGGCGGGGGCGTTATTCAAAAAAATAATGCGGAATATATCGTTCGGGGTATAGGTTGGATTCGCGGAAAAGAAGACATTGAAAACACCATCATCAAAGAGGTAGAAGGAATACCCATTTATGTAAAAACAATTGCAACAGTTCAAACAGGAACCCGATTCCGCAGAGGCGTTTTCGAAAAAAATGGATCCGAAGTTGTTGGGGGCGTTGTATTAATGCGTTACGGCGAAAACCCTCTTGCGGTTACCGCGAAAGTCAAAGAAAAAATACGATTACTGCTTCCTAGCCTTCCCGCAGGCGTTCGTATTGTTCCCGCCTATGATCGTACAAGGCTTATCGAGGGCGCTATTAACACCTTGGCCGAGGTTATGTGGCACGAAATGATTATCGCTGCCGTCGCTATAATTTTAATTCTTGGTCATATTCGCAGCGTTTTTGTAATCTGCATCACCCTGCCTCTTTCTGTTCTTTTTTCATTTTCAATGATGTGGATACTTCGCCACCTTGGAATCATTGATATTCAAGCAAATATCATGTCACTTGCTGGAATCACAATTTCAATAGGGGTATTAGTCGATCAAGCAATCGTAATGGTTGAAAATGCATCACATCACCTTAAAGACAAATTCGGGAACAATAATGTCTCTGGAGACAACACAGACCTTATTATAAAAGCATGTATTTCCGTAGGCAGACCAATCTTTTTTTCCATCCTAATCATGCTTCTATCATTCATCCCAGTATTTCTTCTTTCAGGAAGAGAGGGAAAACTATTTCACCCACTCGCATACACTAAAACTTTTGCCCTGATTGGAACTGCTCTTTTTTCAGTAACTTTAGTCCCCGCACTTATCCCGCTTTTAATCCGCGGGCGCTTGCGTTCAGAACAAGAAAACCTAATTGTTCGACGTTTCATATCCATCTACAGGCCATTCCTGTCTTGGTTTATGCCACGAATAAATCTTGTTATGTGGATGTTCGCGGCCCTACTTATTCTCGCAGCGGGGATTTTCCCCCTGCAGGCATTAGTAGGGTTGGGCGCTTCAGAAACAGCTTGGCAAAATATGTTCCTTGCTGTTCTAGCAATAGTTACAAGCATTACCGTAATGTCGACGAAGGGTGGTATGAATCAAATTTTTTCACTTGTCACATTGATTGCTTTGGGCGTTTGTGCCCACAGTTTTCCAAAAATCGGCGTAGCATTCATGCCTGCACTTGATGAGGGCACAACCCTTGATATGCCGGTTACCGTGCCAAGGGCCAGTGTTACCCAGGTTATTGACGACCTAAAAGCAAGAGATGCTCTAGTCCGTGGTTTTCCTGAAGTTGAAAGTGTGGTTGGAAAAGCAGGAAGAGCCGATACCCCGACCGATCCTTCACCATTAGATATGGTCGAAACCTTCATTAATTTTCGGCCCAAGGAATTCTGGCCAAGGCGGGTCCTTAAATACAACGATGGTATCAAGCAAGCAACAACCATCCTTTCGAACTTGGAAAAAGCTGGTTTTGTTTCAAAAAAGGTAACAGCAGATGATAGATCCAACATGCTGGTAGAATCAGCTCAAAAAGCTCTTGAGAGAT
This sequence comes from uncultured Candidatus Kuenenia sp., assembly GCA_964646215.1. Taxonomy (GTDB): domain Bacteria; phylum Planctomycetota; class Planctomycetia; order Gemmatales; family Gemmataceae; genus UBA969. The sequence goes on from CAZYAY010000005.1 coordinate 101,729, forward strand.
TCGACGAAGTTCAACGAGAACTTGCAACCAGAAGACTTGTTGAAATGGAAGCTGCCCTTGCTGCACTCTGCGTTAAAGAGTTCACAAATCAAGCGCTCAATCATTTTGCAAACGGCAGCGAATGGATAGGCCCACGAACGCCCCTTGCAGAAACAAAGATGGCGGAATTTGAAGCACGCTTACCCACAGGTTTTGGCCTCGCTATGGCAAGGCATACTTCCATTGGTGAAATCGAAAAAGAAATCCGGTTGTTTGCAGACTTTCTTGCATCAGAAAGATTGATCAGTAACCCTATCGCAGCGATGAAGCCCTTACCAACCTTGACCGAAACTATAAATGAAAAATTCACAGGAAAAGCAACAACTCTTGCTGATCGTATCACCTCGCAACTATTGAAAACACAAAACCAATTCTGGCTCAAAGAAGTTCAACTATTGGATCAAGAATTGTTTTATCACGGTACTTCTGCCTTTATATGGCTGGCCATAGAAGAACTTTTCACCTATTCCAGAGATCATGGATTTCTAGAAAATGGAACTGCAGGCGATTCTGCAAATGCGCTAATTGACACGACTATTTCAGCACGACTTGGCAACGAACCACGAACCAAAGTGCCTAAGGAATTTAAAGACCTTGCTAAAAAATTAGAACCAGATTTCCAGAAATGGGTCTTACTCTGGAAAAGAATCGGTGGACCAAGAGGAGATCTTGTTGACGACGAAATGGGCAGAGTTTTACAAGTTCCAGGCTGGAGCAATATTTTCACCCAACCGATTATTAACCGCATAGAGATGCTTTCTTCAGGAATTCGCACCGATGTGGGCATCAAGGTGTTTGGCCCAGACTTAGCGACCATCGACAAACTTTGCAAGGATGTAGAAAGATCCGTCAAGGGAGTCCGCGGGGCGCGGGATGTTGTCGCTGCACCGATTATGGGAAAAGGGTATTTAGAAATCGAAATAGACCGTGAAAAAGCTGCCCGGTTCGGGGTTAGCGTTGAAGATGCACAACTAGAAATCGAAATTGCAATCGGCGGGCGCGTTGTAACATCTACAGTTGAGAAACGGGAAAGATACCCGGTAAGGGTTCGATACTCCCGCATAGAAAGAGAAGATGAAAATGCCATCCGCAAATTGCTGGTTGCAGGAACCCGTTCAGCAAAAATGAATCGTGATACTGAACCACTAAATAAAGTTCTTCCAGGGGGCGACATCCACAAGGCGGGAGTTGCTCATCTGGGAGGCGGACTTCGCGTAATTCCTCTTTCTGCATTTGCTGATATCAGAGTTACTGAAGGGCCGGCAATGATCAAAAGTGAAAACGGACAAATGATGAATGCGGTTACCTTGAATGTGCGAGGGCGAGATATGGTTGGCTTCATCGAAGAAGCTAGAAGAGTGGTCGAACACAAAATAAATTTACCCGAAGGATATCATCTTGAATGGAGTGGCGAATTCGAACACCAATTACGGGCTGCAAAAACATTGTTGATCGCTTTTCCTGCAGTAATCTTACTAATATTTCTCATCCTCTACTTTACCTACAAAGATATTGCAGATGCTTCACTAATCATGCTCACACTGCCCGAAGCCCTAGCAGGTGGCGCATTTTTCCTCTTTTTCTTCCCTAAAATTCAAAATGGATGGGATTCTCCGCCTTTTGATTTCAGCGTTGCTGTTTGGGTTGGGTTTATTGCATGCTTTGGCATGGCTGCAGAAACTGGAATTATCATGATGGTGTATCTGCGCGAGGCGATTGAAAAGCGTGGCGGCCTTGAAAACATCAAATCTATTGATGAGCTTCGGGAAGCTGTTCTGGAAGGCGCAGTTCACAGACTTCGCCCTAAATTACTAACCGAAGGCGTTGCAATCCTTGCGATTTTTCCAATGGTTTTCTCACAAGGTGTAGGTTCAGAGATTTTAGCACCCATGGCGCTACCAGTTCTAGGTGGCTTGCTGATTTCCGACGAAGTCGTGGATTTGTTTTTGCCGGTCAGATTCTTCTGGGTTCGTAAAGCAAGATGGCTAAAACTCCAGGAAAGAAAATCTACGAATCCTATTTGATCGGCTTAGTAACCTCGCTCAAGGCAACATTTGCAGTTACCCGATCGAGAGTTGCTTTCCTACGAAATGCCTCTGCCTGAACTTGAAAAAATCGATCTCGTGCCAAATACATTTCTTTTTGAGCTGCAACCAATGTTAAAAATGGAATTTTCCCTGAGATATAAGACGCTTGGGCCTCACGAACATTTGCCTGGGTTGCAGGAAGAGTTGTTTTTTTAAACAACTCCATGATCTGTGCACTTTCCTTCAATTGCTCAAAAGCTTCCTGCACTTGAAAATTAATTTGATCCTCAAGTTTCTTATACTCCGCCTTGCGTTGAGCCAATTTGGATTGGGTTTCTGCAAGGGCGGCATACCTTTTACTTCGCTGCGAAGGAAGATTCATTCTTAAACCAAGCTGGTATTGCATTTGCTTATCCATACCCTGCCAGAAACTATCATAAGCGGCTAAAGCTTCATAATCCGGCGAAAATTCTCTCCTTGCAAGCTGAACCGCAGCATCATCTGCGCGAATTTTATCTTCCAATGAACGCAAATCTGGCCGATTAGCCCGGGCGTCCTCCCTCAATTGCTCGCTATTTCTTTTTTCAAGCTCCAACGGTATTTCCTGCACAGAAGGCGGCAAGCTTAAATCGGGCTCTAAATGCAACAGAGTATTGATCCTTGCCTGAGTCACCTTGCGCATGCGATTCAACGTGATGGATCGTTCTTTTTGCAACCCGATTTCAACATCCGCCTGCAGCACATCCTGCTGGGGAACCTGCCCATTACGATACCGCGTCTCGGCATTTTGTTTGAATTCAGCCAATAACTTCAAGGAGCTTTCGTTTACTTCAATTGCTCTATCAACCAAATGAAAATCAAAATAAGCGTTCTTGGCATCCTCGGTCAATTGTAATTTTACATCTTCAATATCTTTTTCAGTTGCACTCGCTTCAGCCTGGGCCTTATCGCCTCGAAGCTTAAGTTTGCCGCGGCCTGGTAATTTCTGAGCGAACTCCACCCGCAATGCAAAATTAACCTGATTAGACCCAATGGTTCCAGGCGCAAACCATCCCCCAACATTAGGGTCTTCCAGAGAAATGGCTTGGGGATACTTGGACCATGCTGCTTCAGATGCTGCGGTCATGGCGCTTAAAGTCGGATTTCGCCCTAGAACTTCCCGCACAAGATCATCTGCGGTCAAAGTTTTCAAGGTTGTAAACGCTGGAATTTTACCAGGCCCTTCTTCAATTTGAACTGCTGCTTTACTTTCGGTGGATTCTTTTGGGGTGGTGTTTTTAACAACCGTGGAAAGCTCATTTCTTTCAACCGGAACAACAACGGGGTTCAAATTATCATCCACTTGAGGGAAAAGTACGCACCCAGGCAATCCTAAAATTGCAGCAAGGTACAAACTTTTTATTGCATGAGTTCGAATCTTCATTACGCTGATTACCCTAAAGCGGAATTCCGGAATGCTTTTACAATCTTTAATAAAATCGGCGCAATTTGATTACTAACTTAAGATTAAATGCGGATTATCCCAATTTTAACGGCAATATTTGCAATATATCGTAAAAAATAGGCTGTTTGGGATCCTTGGGGCCAATCTGGCTGAATGTAAGTCGGAAATGGATAGTACCTTAGGTACTGTTTTAATCAGGCAAACTTCCAATGATAGAAAGACTGAATTACTTTCTGTGAATCATTAATAACTAATTGGTCACGCCAGTGGGTATATTTGGTACCCAAGATTAGGGCACCATCGCCTGGGCAGATTTCAATTGCATGAACCTTGCCATTTTCATCTTCAACACAAAGTGGCCAAGGTTTATTAATATCAGAGAAAGTGCAAACGCTTAAAGTGATATCAAGGCCGGGCCTGTCCATATGCTTCTTAAGATCAGAACCATTAAAGTAAATCCGAGTATAAGAATTCTCAGGGACGATGTTATCCCAGCCTGTTTTTTGTTTGATCAAAGGAGTAAGGGCAAGTAGCACCTTTTCAAACTCGGGTATCCGAGCCAAGCCAAAAGAATTGCCATAATGAGGATCATTCCCCTCAAAGTTTAATGCTTGCTTAGCGCTGTAGCTCAAGGCAATTTGATTAAGTTGCATACAACGGAGCTCATCAAACAATTTGGGTAAAAACAAAATCATTACAACTCCTTGATCACTGATTAAGAAAATCTTGAAATGAAAGTATAAGGTAATCCACAGAAGTATTCCAAGGCGAACATCAAGCGAAGCTTAAAAGCGAATCTGGAAATTGCAAAATGCATATGAAAAGATTAATAATAATCCTCTGAACATGACTCGAAAGTGTCCCCGACAAGAGTCGAAAATCTGTTGAATTTAGCCGAAATACTAATGAAATTGATCAAAGCAATGCAAAAACCGATGCACTCAAAACGGCAAACTGTTTAAAATGGAAAAAGCGGGCAATATCATCGCCGGCAACTTGGTTTCCCAAAACGGCCGTGCGTTGTGCCGCCCTGCCCTCCTACGCAAAGAAACTTGGCATCTTTAAGGAAGGCAGCTAACCCCGTTAACATTACATTTTAATGATTAATTAAATAAGGGAGTGCACCGTTTTACACCAGCACTCTTTGTTCTGGTGTAAAGCTTGCTTGGGTTTTACCATCCGAACGCACTAGCTTCTAACTTAGCTTACTTCTTGGAAGAAGAAGAACCTGATCTTGAAGATGAGGAAGAAGATGATCCCTGGGATGATGAATTATAAGGCCTGGAACCCGAAGGCGTGGTCGAAGAGCTTCCTGACCTTGAATAAGGTGTCGTAGGATAGGTTGTCCCTGGTTTTGTGATTTTTTCGTTGGTCATGATTCCATTGCCAAATTTTTGAGTCCTGCTCGAAGAACCATCAGATCGGTTGGTGATAGTCCCATCGCCGAACTTCTGGGTGGTGCCGGTTACAGATTTACCGTTATTAAACTGATCAGTGGTCATTACACCGCTGCCAAATTTTTGGTTTCTTGAAGTTGTGCCATCAGACCAGCGGGTGATGGTACCATCACCGAACTTCTGGGTTACCCCGGTAATTGTTTTGCCGGCTTTATCTTTTTCGGTGGTGATAAATCCATCGCCGAATTTTTGAGTCCTGCTCGAAGAACCATCAGATCGGTTCGTGATGGTGCCATCGCCGAACTTCTGGGTGGTGCTCGATCTGGTTTCTGTTTGGGGTTCTGCAGCCAGAAGAATGGTCCCCGTTAGGCAGGAAACAAAAGCTGCAAACATTGAAAATCGGACCATGGCGAACCCTTTCAACAAAAACCTTAATAAACACTAATAAAATCTATATTACCATAAAAACGGAATTTCTACATCTAAAATGCCCAATTCCTGAGATTTATCTTAGTCCCTAATGGTTCTAAATTGCTCAACTTTCAGACCTAAATCTTAACTTTAATTATTTTGAATATTTCCTGATTCGGACTAAATGTTTTTGCCATTCAAACGAATGGATCAATATGGAATACAAAATTAAGATTGAGTGACACTTCTAAATTATTCAC
>CAZYAY010000006.1:0-107016 GCA_964646215.1 uncultured Candidatus Kuenenia sp.
GAGAAGAACGAACAACTATTTGCAGTCGATATTCAGGAAGATAAAGTGGATCGTGGTGTTTACTTGGTTCTTGCTGAATTGGCAAAATAGTTTTTAACGAAAGGATTTGTCATGGACTTTAGACCTTTGAACGATGATGAAAGAAAAAACCTTTACGAGGCTCTTCGTAATAATGCCGAATCTGGGAAACCAATTCATGTGAACCCCAAAGATACATCTTTTGTTTCAGGTACGGTTGAATCCGCTGAACAAGATGTTATTAATGCTATTCGTTCAGTCCCATGCCATTATAAGCTGTAAAAGTATGTAGATGAACGACTACATCCCGATTCTATTAAGAAACGAATCTGCCAAGCGAAGGCTTGTTTCTGTTGAATTTCCAGTCATCGAGCAGTACAACCGCGATAGGGTGCCCGAATATCGTATTACGATTGAGCCTACTGCAGAAGGATTGGCGCTAAATTATAAGCTTAAGCCTGCACATAATGTGTTTGAGGTAAAAACAAGCCTTATGGCGGGTTATCCTTATATTCCTCCTGAAACCAGGGTGATTACAGCGCTGGATTATCCATGTCCACATTTGTTACCAGGTCAGCAGCTCTGCCTGTGGAAACAAGGTAGCAGTCGTAGAACAAGCAGATGGGATCCTGCTTCTTTTACAGTTATTTTCGCCGTGATGGCTGCCTGGCGTTGGTTGGCTTGTTATGAGATTTGGAAACAATCGGGCGAATGGCCCTTGCCGGAGGCACGTTAAATGGCTCATCTGGTTCAGGTTGGTTTGGGAAGCGGGGGTATGTCTGTCATAGACATGCTGGTGCGAGATATGCGCATCTCAAAACTTACGCTTATTGAACCCGATATTCTTAAACCACATAATTTGGCCAGGCATCTTTTAAGTGCGGATTATGTTGGTAAATCCAAGTTGCTCTCTGCAGTTCAATGGTTGAAAGTTCGGAATAGCAACCTTGAAATTATTTCTATCAATGCTTTTCTTCAGGATCCTGAAAAGCAAGAACAAATAAATTACGCGATTCGTGGTGCGGATTTTGGTGTCTGCGCTGTTGATAATGAGGAGGCAAAGTACCATTGGTGCTCCTTGATGAGGCAGCATGGAATTCCGTGGACTTTGGGTGAAGTATTAAGTGGTGGCATTGGTGGATTTGTGCATACTTTTGTACCGGGCGGGCCTTGCTATGCCTGTGCTTGTACTTATTTAAAAAGGGAAGGCCCCAAGGATTCAAAAGATTCCAAGCCTGATTACAGTAATCCCACCGGAGACGTGGAAGAGGTAAGAATTCCTGCATCTTTTGCATCCATTCAAACCATTGCTTCGCTCCACGCACTTGCAACCATGGAATTACTGGACGCAAAAATAGTGCCATCCTCTTTTTTGCTTCCCTTGCAGAAAGTGGAGGGAATCTTCTCTGAAAGCCTTAAAAAAATAGTTGTGAATATTTCGAAAAATGAAAACTGCCTGTTTTGTTCCAAGTTGCCAGATTCGGTTGATAATGTCGATGATTTGCTGCAAAAAAAGTTGAAAGAACTTTCGGGCGGGTTGAGCTTATGACAGAAAACAAAGCACTTCAAATCGGGTATGAGTCAAAAGGCTTAAAAGTTGTAAGCCCTGTAATTCCCTGGTTTGCTGAATCGGTTTTCTTGGAAGTTGCAATTCGTTTTCCCGATAAGTTTCTTTGTTCCGCTTCGGATTTTAGTTTGCATGTGGGGCGATCTTTTTCGATCCTTGGAAATCATTTGAATATCAATGACGCAGCAGGTCATAAGGCAGGAAAAGTTGCATTTCAATTGGATAACCTATTGCAGGACAGCAAGGCAAAGATCTATTTTAAAAAGAAATTAATCTCTGAAATTGAAATTCCCTTTTTAACTAAAGAGGCTTTTTTAGCGAGTGTGGAGGTTCAGTCCCCTGCCCTTCATTGTAATTTCGATAGTCAGATTGTTTCCTGCCAGTCATTCTTGATGGCTGGATGCAAAGGCGTTTCAGTCTCTGCTTTGCTTTCATCCAAATATGGGATGGACTTTTTTTATAATTTAGATGCTTCAATCTCTATAGATGTTGGCCAAGGAATTCCAACAACACTGGTAACCCGAATTCCAAGTGCTGGCATTTCCCAGAAATCGATTCCCGTTGTTTTTCCGATTGGATCAGTACCCAAAAAAATTGGAAATATGAAGGTTTCGTATTTGTTGGAAGGTGTAAAAGTTGGCTCAATGATTTGTCAAGGAATTACTTCAAGTTCTTTTTCTAAAATGATATTGGTAAATAGGCAATCTTTTGTTGTTTGGAAAAAAAATGGGGAATTAGATTTTGTTGACGATTTGCCGCAATTGGAACCCGAGGTTCGATTTGGTCCCTGTTTTTGGATTGGAACAAAGGTTGATGGCCTAGCTGGATTTGCTGATATTAAGATTCAGGGTTACCTGCATGGTTCTCATCAACCACTTTGTTTTTGGGAAGGCAAAGTTCTCGCAACTAGTACGCCCGCCCTTATCGCGCCTGTTAATTTGGGACCCGAGTCTTTTAAAGAAATCAGCTATTTTGAAGTGCTTTCAGGTAAAAATTCCATTGCAATGATTAAACTAGGCTCAAAACCCACGGTTCAGTTCACTGCGGAAGGTACCATTGCAAGTGCTGATGTTTTTGCCAGCACTGCCAATGTTAGTGTTCAAGATGTTTTTAAAAAATTGAGACAGTTTTCCAGTTCTAATTAAGCCCGTTTGAAAAGTTCAATATTTTGCATGGCCATCATGATGAAAAGAAAAATCATGAAATAATTTTCGGTATTGGCAAAGTATATGATCATAAAAAAACATACTATTATCGATAAAGCATAAGTGATTTTGTCTGCAAATCTTAAAAATAAGCCTAGAAAATCCCGTAATGCTTGCCCACCATCCAATGGGAATACCGGTAATAAGTTTAAAATTGGCCAGTACAAATTGATATAAAGTAAAAAACCAACAAACAGATTCACTTTTAACCATGGGCCTTTGTTTTCTTGTGGAATTACATTTGATTCTGATAGAAACCAGATCAAAGCATAGAGCACTAACTGGGTTCCGGGGCCTGCAAGGGTAACGGCGATCCTCTTCCATCGATTTGATAAATTATTGCTGCCAATGGCGACTCCGCCAAATCCATGCAATATGATATACCCTCGTGTTCCGAAAAATTGCCCCATAAAAACATGCCCGAGTTCATGAATGAGTATGGAAAAGAAAACAGCCATTATCCAGGTGAGCAATACGGTTAAATCATTGGTCATCGTGTAATAAGGCCAACCAAGAATAGCCGTGACTATCCAAAACATTGGTTGTACCCTGATTGGGGTGCCCAGAAGGTTTAATCGTAAATCCCAAGTGGTTTCTTGCTGATAATCCATGAACATGACTTGATATTACCATCATTTTAAGCATTAATAAAAGAACAATGTAGTATGTATAATCTTTTGCTTGGCTTAAGGATATGCTTTGGCCAATTTTAATCGCGAGAATTTGTAATGAATAAAAATTCTGTAGAAGGAATGGCTGTTTATCCCGGAACCTTTGACCCGATCCATTTTGGTCATTTGGATATTATTGAACGGGGATCCAAGGTTTTTCCTCAACTTTTAGTCGGGGTTGGTATAAATCCGGATAAAAGTACTTTGTTCTCACTAGAGGAACGTGTTGATTTGGTAAAACAAGCAACCTCCCATCTTTCGAATGTAAAAGTCTTACCTTTTGAAAATTTAGTGGTGCATTTTGTTAAAGAATCGAATTCCAAACTGATTCTTCGCGGTATGCGGACTACCAGCGATATGGATTATGAATTCACAATGTCGCTTGCCAATATGGCTTTGGATCCAGACATTGAAACGGTTTTTTTGCTCGCCAAAGATATCTATTCGCACTTAAGTAGTTCGCTGTTGAAACAAATTGCAGTACTTGGTGGTGATCTCTCGAAGTTTATTCCACCTGCTGTTGCAAAAGCAATGTTGGAAAAAATAAGACGTAAATAAGGCATTGCTTGCGACTGGATAATTTGAGAAATGACTCAAGATAAAGAAAGTTACCCTGGTTATTTGATCGAGTCGTTATTGGCTCAGGGGCCTGTTACGGTTGTTTATAGTGCAATTGATCTGGCTTCCGGACTTCCCTGTGTGATTAAAACGATTCGGCTTGATTATCCATACGAAAAGCAGGCCTTGGCTTTTTTGAAAAATGAAATCAAACTGCTTGAAACAATCAATCATCCTGCTTGTCCAGTGCTTCGAAAAACCAATACGGATATAAAACCTTTTTTCTTCGTGTTGGAAAAAATTGAAGGGTCTACATTGCGCCAGGAATTAGGCCGAAAGTTTTCATTTGGAGCTTCTTATGTTATTCAGATTAGCAGGCAAATTCTTTCTTTGTTATCGAATTTGCATGGCGAAGGGTTCACGCATGGTGACATCAAGCCGGAAAACATTTTAATTGAACAATCTGGAAAAATCAAAGTTGTCGATTTTGCGTTTTCTTCAAATGTGCGAATGAATGAAAAGCTTGAAACCAACCTCATGCTTGGCACTCCTAATTATATTGCACCCGAATTGTGTGCTGATATCCCTTTAATAAGCTTGGAAAACGATATTTATAGCTTGGGCGTTTTAATGTTTGAGATGCTTACAGGTTGCTTGCCCTACCCTGAAGGAACTATTTCTCAAACACTATTAAGGCACCAAAGTGATCCGCCTGCTAAATTGCGCCAACATCTTGGCGATTTAAATCCCAAGTTAGTTAATGCAATCGTAGAAATGCTTTCTTTTAATTTGAATGACCGACCTAAGGCTAAAAATTTGCTGGATGTTTTTGTTAAATTCGAAATTGAAAACATGGTTTCAGGCTGAATTCTACAGTTTTGTTTATTCGTCTTGGTCAAGATCTTTTTCAGTGTAAAGGATAAAACCCTTTTTCTCTAATGTTGATGTTGCTGTTTCGTGATCCTCAACATAAAGGGCAAGTGCTGAGTTTCCACTTGGGCCAATTAACAGGGGGTAAGCATAGTGGATGTTTACTTCGGCTTCTAAAAGCGCTTTGCATATCAACAACAAAGGTTGAGGATCGGTTGGTAATTTTACTATTAGTAGATCGCTTTCGGTGAATGGCAGATTAGCTTGTGCGAATATTTCGGTGGCTCTTTCTGGGTTACTTAGCACTAGCCTTATGATTGCACAATCAGCTGAATCAACGATGGATATGGATACAATTCGAATGTCTGTCATTTCAAACCATCGCACAACCCGCATCAGACCGCCTACCCGGTTGGCCACAAATACATTAAATTGCCTTACACTGGGCCAGTCTCTGCCCCTTGCAGTCTGAAATCCTGTTGAACTGCCTGATCCATCATTTTTTCCAATTGCCATGGCGATCCTTCCTTGTAAAAACAACCCATACTATCATTAAATTAAACATTTTCGGAACAATCTTGGAAGTTAAATTTACAAATAATCAGAATCTAAGGTGTGGCGGAGTTGCTCGAAACCGTTCCCCTGTGATATCCTAGTTTTGTACAATTATTTTCTTTTGGGTCATTTTCATGAGTTCATTTACAGTTCAGGTCGCAGATAGGGTTAAAAGACTCCCACCCTATTTGTTTGGTAAGATTAATGAACTTAAATACAGAATGCGTAAGCAGGGTGCCGATATCATCGACCTTGGCATGGGTAATCCTCGCGATGTTCCCGATCCCATGGTCATTGACAAATTGTGTGAAGCTGCAAGAGACGAGAAAAATCATGGGTATTCCGTCAGTAACGGCATTAAAAACCTACGTAACGAAATTTCTAAAAGATACGAGCGCAAGCATGGTGTCTCCCTTGATCCTGATCGCGAAGTACTAGCTGGCCTTGGTTCCAAGGAAGTATTCAGTCACATGTGTCTGGCTTTGCTGGGCCCTGGCGATACTGCAATTGTTCCTGCCCCATCTTTTCCCATCCATGTTTATGCCGTGGCTCTTGCCTCTGGTAATGTGATCAGCTTGGATTGCACCCAACCAGATAAGTTTCTGTCCAATATTTCCGCTGTTGCTGAGCATTTATACCCGAAGCCTAAGGTTTTAATTTTAAACTATCCACATAATCCAACTACTACGGTTGTTGAAAAAGAATTTTTCGTTGATGTCGTTAAATTAGCTAAGAAATTTGGTTTTATGGTGATTCATGATTTTGCCTACGGAGATGTTTGTTTTGATGGATATCAGGCACCTAGTTTTTTAAGCGTACCCGGTGCTAAAGATGTTGGCGTTGAAACTATTACCATGAGCAAAGGCTACAACATGGCTGGTTGGCGCTTAGGTTTTTGTGTCGGAAATGCAGAAATGGTCAAAGCTCTTGCCACCATTAAGGGGTATTACGACTATGGTATTTTTCAACCAATCCAGATCGCAGGGATAGTCGCATTAAGGCATGGCGAGGATTTGGTTCAAAAACAAGCTTTGGAATATCAAAAAAGACGCGATGTACTTGTTGAAGGATTGCGAAGGATTGGTTGGCAGGTTAATGTCCCCAAGGCCAGCATGTTTGTTTGGGCTCAATACCCCCTGGCTTGGCGTGAAAAAATGAACTCTATTGATTTTACAATGAAACTGCTTGAAGAAGGTGAAGTTGCAGTCAGTCCAGGTGGCGGTTTTGGCGAAGCAGGCGAAGGTTATCTGCGCCTGGCTTTGGTTGAAAACGAACAGCGTTTGAGGCAGGCGGTTAGGCAAATAGCCCGCTGCCTTAAAACTGAGATGATCCCCCCTATTTAAACGCTTTCCCAAGCTTTAATAATTGTTAAATATTTATGCCATTCTCCGGCGCAATATATCATTTCGTTATTTAAGTTATGTTTTAATAAACTGTTATTTATTTAATCACCACGGCTACTTTTCCTTTTACTTTAAGGTTGTTCTGAAATACTCTGTTGTTTAATAGCGCTGCATATATAAATGGATTTTCTATAATGCTTCCTGATACAACAACTTATCGAATTCCAAGAATTCAAATCATACCTAAAGTAGATGGGTATGTTTCTTTTGAATATCAAGGGCGCGAATTGATTGGCTGGAATACTTCCTATTCTTCTCCAAGACCTTTTATTTACCCTTTAATTGGCCCAAGTGGTAAATCGATTACCCGAATGGGGCACCCTGCCGCTGCTGATCATTCTCATCATCGCTCTTTCTGGTGGGGGCATAACAATATCGCTGGAGTAAACTTTTGGGAAGAAACAAAAAGCCCAGGTAATAAGCCCCAGATTCGACAAGACCAATGGCTCCATTTTCAAGATGGAGATTCAGAAGCGGCAATGGCGGTTCAATTGGGGTGGTATGATTCACACAATGTAAAATTAATACAGCAAAACTTAATAGTTTTAATCAAGCCCCTATTAAACAATGAATTATGGTTGGAAATTCAATCCCAATTTACGTCTGTTCCTCTTGAGTTGAAAATTCCAAAAACAAACTTTGGATTTCTTGGGCTTCGTGTTGCTAAAACCATCAGTGCCAGGTTTGGTGCAGGAGTTCTGTCTTCAAGTAACGCTGAAAAAACCGAAAAAGACATCTTTGCCAAGCCAGCTAAGTGGATGGATTATAGCGGACCAATGGATGATAAAAATGATGAAGGGGTGACTTGGTTCGATCATCCCCTTAATCCGAGGTATCCTGTTTCATGGCATGTACGAGATGATGGTTGGATGTCGCCTGCTTTTTGCTTGAGAGATGAATACTTGCTTGAAAGAACAAAACCATTGGAATTAAGGTATGGATTGCATGTTCATGGTGGGAAGTTGATTATTGAAAATGCAAACAAACACTTTGATTCTTTCTCCAATTCGGGGAAATTGAGCTTGGAAAAAACTTCGGGAACTTATCCTTTTGTAATTAAAAGAATTTAAAGGAATTAACGGTATGTCTGATTTGACAAATAACACAAAACATAAAACGTTTCTTGGGCACCCAATTGGCCTGTATGTTCTGTTTTTTACAGAAATGTGGGAAAGATTCAGTTACTACGGTATGCGCGCCCTTTTAATTACCTACATGGTCAATTATTTTAAATGGACTCAATCTGATGCGTCTTCTGTTTACAAATGGTATACCACCCTGGTTTATGTCACGCCCATTCTGGGTGGTTTCATGGCTGATCGCTATCTGGGAAATACCTGGGCTGTAATCATTGGTGCTGGATTAATGGCTGTCGGCCATTTTCTGATGGCTTTTGAAGCTAGCAATATTTTTTATGCGGCTCTTATCCTATTGATAATTGGGAATGGCTTTTTTAAACCCAACATGTCTACGCAGGTGGGCCGGTTGTACCCTCCGAATGATCGTAGGCGAGATGGGGCTTACACCATTTTTTACATGGGTATCAATTTGGGGGCTTTTCTTTCCCCATTGGCTTGTGGTTGGTTACAGGAAAATACCGTAGGCGAATATCACTCGGGATTTGCACTTGCGGGCATTGGCATGGTTATTGGCCTTATAACTTACTTGATTGGCTTGCCTTTGATTAAAGAGGTTGCAGTTGTTGAAATGAAGGAGACGAATCCCAGCCAGGTTTCTGACCAACCATTAAGCGAAAAAAGTGCGGATCAAACTTCTTCCGTGCTTGGTTCCTTTTCTAATTTTGCGGTAAATTCCCTTTTATTCGGTGCCATTTTTCTTCTTGGTGTGGCATGCTGGAAAGGTTATTCCAAACCAATTTCTGCCGCCCCTTCATTGATTAGTGGTGTTTCACTATTGGTGGTTTATTGGATTGCAAGTCAGGTGAAAAATGCAATGCGAGACAGGTTCCTTACAATTGTAGCCCTTGGTTTTTTTGCAATATTCTTCTGGGCCGCTTTTGAACAGGCTGGTAATGCGTTAAATCTTTGGGCTGATAAAACTACGAATCGTTATCTTTTTAAACCCATGCCTGAAGAAAGTAAGTATCCCCCTGTTATTGATCCTGTTTTTGTTAACGAAGGCGAAAGTCTTCCCTCTACCAGTCAGGGTAAACCTTCATTCTTTAGTCTATTTAAACTTAAGGACAAAAAGAACGAGGGAGGTTTTGGTTTTGATCCCGTTCCTACTGCATGGTTTCAATCCATTAATGCCTTAGCTATTTTTATAATGGCTCCTCTTTTTGCCTGGCTTTGGCTTCGAATGGATCTTTCCATCCCAATAAAAATGACGCTGGGTATCTTTTCCATGTCCTTGTCTTTTGTTGTTATGATTGGTGCTGCTGTCGTCGAAAATGTTCCCCTTGTTACCGATTACGCGGGTAAAAATTTACCTGCTTCAATTACCATTGGTAATAATGGTGAACTCCTTTTGAACGAATTCGATTCTAAAGAGGTTTATCCGATTCAAGGTGGAAGGCTTACTTATGATTCTGTAAAGAAGCAATTTACTATCCGGGGGGTCTTTGCAGATGTTGAAAGAGACCGAGTTGCAAGGTCTAGCGCCCCTTCAGAGTTCTATCTTGCTTTGGAAGATATTTCCAAGGAATTAAGCAAACAGGTTAACACCAATAATTCTTCCCCAATAGAACTCAAATTGCCCCCAAGCGTAGTCGGGTTTGATATTCGCTATGCTGGTCTTCCCGAAAGCATGGTAAAATTCAACGCGAAAAATAACACCCTGTTATTCTCTGGAACCTTGGCAGAAAAAGATATAAAAGCTTTGCTTCTTGCGGGGGCAAATCCAGATTTTCGCGATAGCATGGACAACCTTTTTGTAGGTTCCTCAAAGTTCAAAGTAAGCTCAGCCTGGTTGTTCTGGAGCTATATTTTAGCTACGGTTGGCGAACTTTGCCTTTCGCCTGTGGGGCTTTCAATGGCAAATAAACTTGCACCAGCTAAATTTGCAACGATGATTATGGGCCTTTGGTTATTGGTAAGTGCTTTTGGTAATTTCGCAGCCGGAGCACTTGGCGAAACTTATGGCACTATTCCACCAGTTGGATATTTTACTTACACAACTGCTGCCCTTGCAGCTTCAGCTTGTGTTCTCCTTGTTTTTAGCCGTAAACTTACACTAATGATGCATGGCGTTAAATAATCAGCAGGAATTTAATCATGGCTTTTGTTCAATTTGCTAAAGGTCAGAATTGGGCTGAGAATTATTCGGTTGTTGCACCTGATAATTCCTGGTCCGTGTTTAAAAAAGTATTAAAAGGTGGGCTTTCTGACGGATTAGAAGTCCTTGAGGTAAATGCTGGTGATTTTCAATTTACCATTCTTGTTGGCAAAGGAATGGGTTTAGGGCATGGTAAATTCAAGGATTTAAGACTTGGATGGGATTCGCCAGTCAATGGGCCAGTCCACCCTAAATATGTTGAGTTGGAGCGCCGAAATGGGTTGGGCTGGCTTGATGGGTTTGATGAATGGTTTTGCAGATGTGGCTTGGTTTCCAATGGTCCCCCGGGAAACAGTGCCGATGGGAATCGTTATACGCTTCATGGAAGAATTTCAAATTTACCCGCCTCATCTTTAAGTATTAAGACCCCCGAGAATTCAAGTGGAGTTATCGAGATAACGGGTGTTGTTGAGGAGGCAGCCCTTTTTTCCCCCAAGCTTATCTTAGAGACAACTTATTCGATTGAGATTAATTCCAACCGTTTAAAAATCACCGACAAGGTTACTAATCTTGGGAGTAGTAATGCTTCATTTCAACTTCTTTACCATTGCAATATTGGTAAACCTTTTTTAAGTGAAAAATCTTATTGGAACGCTCCAATCATTTCTGTAGCCCCGCAAACTCATAATGCTGCTGTATCAATTGATTCTTATGCGATTTTTGGACCGTCTCAGCCTTGTTTTAAAGAACAAGTTTACCTTTGCATGCCATATGCTGATTCTTCAGGGAGATCTTTGGCAACCATTGTGAATCCTGATATCAATGCAGCGTTTGTTGTTCGTTTTGATGTGAAAAATTTGCCATGCTTTACAGTATGGAAAAATTTGGGCGCAATTGAAGAAGGATATGTGGTTGGCTTGGAACCAGCAACAAACTTCCCAAACTTCATTGATTTTGAAAAGAAACAAGATCGATGCGTGTTATTGGAGCCGAATAAAGAATGGGTTAGTAGCACCGACCTGGAGATTTGGAATGGAATGGAAGGTATTCGGAAAGTTGAAAATGAAATTAAGGCATTGCAAGTAAAACCACCTCAAATTCATATCGCCCCTGCCCTCCCTTTCACCCCATAATTTGAATGCAGTTTAAAAAGGGGAAGAGGTTTTCAATATAACCTCTTCCCCTTGTAGTATTTACACCACTGGTATTCTCGGAACCGTATCACCATCTGGTACTTCTGCAGATGCTGGATCAAACCAGGATTCCTTGAAATCAATACGCTGCTTTTTCTTCATTGCAATGTTTGATGTTAAAGCAATGATTGCATCTGCCATGGCTACTCTGCCATGGCACCTCGGCATATCAACTTCTGATTTTGAACTTTTATCCCAGACTCTTATTTTATAAGCAAAATCTTCCATTTCTTCTTTGTAACCGCGACTTACAGGAGTTCCTGCACCACTTGCTGCAGTGGCGCCACTTCCAACTGCAGATGGAGCACCTCCTGGCCCCCAAGTTGAACTTGCTTCAAGCACAGGTTTATTTCCAGGAGTGGTAGATACGCTGATGCTTGTGCTTTTTGGATCAGTAGATTTTTTTGAAGGATCCTTCTCGTTATAAAGCATTACAGATTGTTCAGCTTCAACAATCATGGTTCCGCGTGAACCCATCACGCATTCACCATACTGTTCAAATCCATTGGTGTTTAAAGATGAATAGGTAACTACAACAATATCATCTTTGTCAGACCCCTTGTTCATGCCTTTTGGATGATTGGGGCCGGGAAATTCAAAGGTTACAAAGACGCTGTCATCGGAATCACGATCATTGCGATCGGGGCCATAGAAAATCTTGCCCCCAACGCCACTGACTGATAAAGGATGAACTTTGCCAAGAAAAATACTGCAAGCATCAAGCTGATGGCTGCCTAATTCTGCCATTAAGCCACCACCTGTTTCGTTATAAAGCCTCCAACGAACAAGTTCTTCGACGCTTTTAAATCCAAACATTTTTGATTGTTCTTTAAGTTCATCATGATCAACTTGGTAGATGGGAGGATACCATCCATCTCTATATTTTGGGGCGGGATATTCTTTTGCGATCGGGAACTTAGGGGCTACATCGGGTACAAAAGGCCAAGAGTTATTTCGATGCCACAGCGCTCGTATATGTTTTACATCGCCTATGACACCAGATTTTAATACTTCAAATGCATGTGAATAGAGCATGCTATAATGGCGCTGATGACCAATGGATAATATTTTTTGTGTTTCTTTAGATACCTTGATCATTTCCTTGCATTGTGAAACATTCCAAGCCATCAATTTCTCGCATAGAACATGCTTTCCAGCTTTCATGGCATCAATTGCAATCCGGGCATGATTGCAAAGAGGTGTTGCAATCACTACAGCTTCGATACTTTTGTCTTCAAGAACCTTTTTATAATCGGTGAATACTTTTATATCTTTGCTTTCAGGCCCATAAAGCTTTTTGAATCCTGGTCGAAGTGGCACCTTTGGGTCACCTTCCATGATTCGATCACGATTATAAGGTCGAATATCACAAATTGCAGTGAATTTAAGATATTCCGGATTATGCGCCCCCACTAAAATACCACCTTCATCACCACAGCCAATCAATGCTGCTCGAACAGGGTTTCCTTCCATGGATTTGTAACCGAAATATACTGCTGGAGTAATAGCTGCAACTCCAGCCCCGGCGGATAAACCTTTCAGGAAACCTCTACGTGAAAGATCCTGTGATACATTTTGAAAATTAGATTTTCCTTGTTCTTTTTGTTCCGCGGTAAGATCCATGGCCATTATTTTCCCCTTATATTAAATATCGTGAGTCAGTTGAAAATTAGAGTGTTTTGTTTTTCGGTTCAGAATCCCAAGTACAACAATTAGGAAGCAAATTGGCAAGTATGGCGTCCAAGCCAAACCACCTGCCAGAATTAGTAGTCACTAAAACAATCATAGCAAACATCTCTACTAAATTCTTGTTTACAAAAACATAGTTTCCTTCATTTAAAGGCGGAACGGGAAGCCATGGAAAAGGCGGGATGGTAAAATAAGTCATCGCAAGAAAGCCAATTCCACCAAGGCAAGCAATTCGAGTGAATAATCCTAGAAATAAACCAGCCCCTATTGCAGTGATGCCAAAAATAGTCATTAAATTTATCCAGTGAATAAATCCCATTTTTTTCTGAATAGGTGGCAAAACCACGGATTTTTGTTCATTTGTAAGCAGCTTTTGTAATTCAGAATTGAAGGCGCCTTTTTGCGAATCATATTCATCGCTAAGTTCTTTTCGACCCTTGGATATTTCTGCCTTGGTGGAGGCAATTCGAGCTTTATCAAGCTCTTTGCCTAAGTACCAACTTCTGTCATCCGATCGGATTTTATCCAATTCTTCAAGCTTGGATTTGTAATAGGCCAACCATTGTGGGATGGTGTAATTGATTTTCAAGGTACCAGTTGGTTTGCCATCAGGAGAAGGTATTTCAATTTCTTTTTTACCCTCTCTAAACCAATCCAAGGTTTTTTTAAGGTTTTTCTCAAGCACTTCGTCCGCAGATTTCGTTTGCTCGGGTGTAAATTGATAAGCCGTTGCAAAATCTTTGGCAGTTGTATTCCAGTCATTTGTAATTGATTTTTCATCAAGCTTCGCAAGAAGCTCTGCATCTGGATCTTGTAGGAAGCCCTTCATGAATTTGCCTAATGGCCCTGATGATTCACGAAAATAGATTTCGCTGCTAAAAGGTCGCGGGGAGTAAAGTGAATGAATCTTGTGTAGGCCCTCAAAAAGAAAATGCCAACCAATTATAAGCCTTAGAAGAATCAAAGAAATACCTGTGTAACGATTCATTAAAATCTCGCAATGAATATAAATTCGGGTACCAATTCAAATAGGTTAAAACTCTGCGGACAAATTGCCAACAACTAAAACCTCATCTTTTTCATTTTCTGAAAGAATAAGTATGCCAGTTTCCTTATGGTTCTCACAATATTTAATTGCAGCATTCGTTCCGAGAACAAAAAAAGCAGTCGAAAGAGCATCTGCTGTTGTTGCGTCAGGAGCTGCTACAACACATGTTGCAACGCCACTGGCTGGATATCCAGTTTTAGGGTTTAAAATATGTCCGTACTTAATCCCATTCAATTCAAAATTATTATAGGTTGTTGCAGATATACCCAAAGCCCTGTTTTTCAAAAAAACTGTTGCGATTTTTTGATTGGGTTTCCATGGATGATTAATGGCAATTGGCCAGCCTTTAGGCTGATTTTGAGGAGAACTACCACAAACAATGCTACTTTTTCCTCCATGGATCATGAATGTTGAAATCCCAAATTTATTAAGAAGAAGGCCCTTTACCCTATCTAGGGCGTAACCTTTCCCTATCGCACCAAGATTAATTTCCATTTCTGGTTTGAGAAAAAACACGGACTTTTTATCAGGATCAAGAATTAACGCCTCTGATCCAAACGTTGAAAGAAGATTGATAATCTCAACTTCGCTCGGAACCCTTTTAGGCCCTTTGAAAAACCCCCACAATTTTATTAGTTTGCCGGCTGTAATGTCAAAACCTTGGTTGCTTTCCGCGCTTAGTTTCTTAGCTTTTTGGATCAAGCTAAATAGTTGAGACTCGACAATTACATGGTGTTTTGCTGCATTTTGATTAATGCGCACCATCTCACTTTGCTCAATGTAGACAGATAATTGATTTTCCAAAACTGAAATTAAATCAAGGCAATCTTCCGCCATTAAAACAGCATCTTTTGTCCCAAGAGGGAATGAAATCTCAAAGTTTGTGGCCATTGCCCTGCGCTTGATATGAATCAGGCTCAAATCTGGTGCGGGAGGATTAATAATAGAGTTGAGACCAGACGAAATAAGCCCGGCATTATGGGATAAATTTGCCGGGCTTATTAGGTTTCTTCTATCCATGATTTATTGCCTTAAAGGCACCTGATAAACATGGGCGAATAATAAAGCGTTTAAAGAAAAACTTACAACTTCTTTAATCATCTTCATCTCGAACAAGAGGTTCAAGCTGTTTCGTATTTCGTTCAACAGCCAGAATAATGGTCCGTTCTTCAACGCCATCAGGTGAAATAGCAACAGCTGGAATAATTTGCCTACTATCTGGAAGACTGAAGCGCATTGTAAAAGTGCCATCAGGTCTAAGTTTTACAGGTTCACCTTGAAGAGTAACTCTGGCGTTAGCATCGGTTGATCCGTAAACAATCAATTCGGCATCAACTTGAAACTTAAAATCGCGATTCTTTCCAGGAATAAAACCAGCTGATCCAAAACTCGTGATTGCAGAGGAACCAAGAGGCCTGCGCAATCTTTCTTCGAAAAGTTGTTTGAGTTCCATGCTACTGGAACTTGGATCAAATCCACCAGACATTGCGTAAATTTTATCTGCTTTTTCATTATCCAAATCTGCCCAGTTCTCATCAATAACGTCGCTGATACCAGCCCTTGGGGTTGTAACAACATTGGATCTGGAAAGAACATAAAATTTGCCAGATTTTGCAAGATATCCAATATCTATACGGTAGGAGCGCGGTGGTGTTTTAACATTCAGATACCAACTGTTGCATCCACCATGGATCTCGATATCCTGGACAATCGTTTCACTAGAGCATGTAGTGTCATTCGAGGTAACGTCAAGAAGGCGCAAAATCGGTTTGCAACTATGCCAATCTTGAGATAGGGCGGCCTCGGCTCTTTGAATTGCTTGCCTGGTTATTTCCCAGTAGGCATGCAACCAAAAAGGATCACGGACCATAACAACTATTCGATCTTTATTGTAACCTTTTGGAAGGTCTTTGGGGGCTTTTGCGGCAAGATCTTTAGTTGGAATGCCCATGGAAATCCTGGATTTATCCTGAGCTTCCATTGCAGAGTCACGGGCCAGGGAAATCTGAGTTCGCTTTTTTAAAAGATTATTTTTCTTGATTGCCATTTGCTTCGAGGAAGACTTGATTTTTGTAGTTGTCTTCGCTTTTGAAACGGGCTCTTTGGTTATTTTATTAACAGAACGAACTGCAGGTGGGGGAGAAATTTTTGATTTATTTACAGACTTTTTGGCTGCCATATGCAATGCTCCATTTGGCAATTTTTGCCATTTGCTTCTTTAGACCTCCTTGTCAAAAGAAATGGTTAGTATGATTAAAACTTCTGATACATACAACATTAACAAATCTAATCCACACGGCAAAATTATTACGCTGATATTTGCACTTAAATCTCATTGTTTGAATGTCGTAAGGCAGTAGTATTAGATTAAATTAGATCAAAAAAAATGTCAAACAAAAACTTTGGAAATCGTTATAATATCAAGACTTATAGCCATTTAAAAAGGCGCTATAGTTTCCCCAAGTGTAACATTTAACCTAAAGTGAAGTGGTTGATGACTCCCAATCCCAAAAAAGAAATCAAAGGCTTTGCTCTTTATGTCGAACTTGCATCTTTGGGGGTTGAGATGTTTGTTCCCATAGCCATTGGTGCTTTTTTGGACTCTTATACTTCTTCCAAGCCTTTTGGAATACTTTTGGGCATTATTTTTGGGGTTCTAGGTGTTTCTATCCATATCAAAAGGCGTTTGTTTTAAGGTGGGCGTTTTGATTCAAAAAAATGCATTGAATGATGGTGCCATCGCTAAATTAGACAAGCGTTTTTTAGGCTTTTATGGCTTGATTGCCCTTGTTTTTCTTGCTGTTTTTATCGGTCAGTACATGAACGGATATGAAGGGACGGAAATTTATTACTTTCTTGCTCTATCCATGTTTTTCTGGGCGTTTTTTATTTCTAAATTGATCACGGTCCTTTTTGAATTCTTTTACAAGGATAATCATAGTTCTGTACTTTTTCTGACCTCTCTTCCCCGATTGTCGTTGTTTTTGCTTGCTTTTGTTTTTTTTAAAAATACAGTGCACGAAGAAATGAATAGACAACTGGTTTTAATTGCCATTTGTGTTTTCTTTTTCTTTACCCTCTTGGAAGCGATCTTGAAGTTGAAATTGTTTTCTCGTATTTGATTGGTATCGGTTAATTGTTGTTCGTGTGTTTTTAAAAGTGGGTCAATATATGTTTTCCAAACCCGTGCCAGATGCAATGGATGAAGTTCAAGACCAACTCCACCATTGGCATTTTTTTGATGAACAGGGGTTATTTGAACACGGTATTCATTTGAATTTGATTTCTTTTGATCTTTTCGGGTTTCATGTTTCCATAAGCAAATTTAAGATTTTATTGCTGGTTGTTGCTATTTTAATTGCTGCAATCTACATTCCGCTTTGCCGCCGGGTTTCGAAAGGTGAAATCTTACGAGGTCCTTTTTGGAATGCTTTTGAATGCTTGCTAACCTACATCAGAAATGAAGTGGCAAAACCTACTCTAGGTGATTTGGCTGATAAATATGTCCCATTCTTGTGGACTTTATTTCTATTTATTTTATTCGCCAATTTGTTTGGAATGCTTCCTTTCATGGGTTCTCCTACGGCAAATATTTCGGTTACCGGGGCACTGGCTCTTGTCAGTTGTTTTTTCATCAACTACACCGGCATAAAGAAAAATGGTGTGGGAGGTTTTGTTAAAGGTTTTTGGATGAAGATTGATCTCCCTGTTTTTGGGCCAATCATCAGTGCTTTTCTTTTTGTGATTGAATTTGCTGGTATTTTTATTCGCAGTGGAGTGTTAGCTGTTCGTTTATTTGCAAATATGTTTGCGGGTCACATGGTTCTTGCCACCGTGCTTTTGTTTGCGGTTAAGGTTGCGGGTGAAAATATTCTGCTTCAATCAGGTGTTACCGTTGTTAGTTTGGCAGCAAGCTTGGCCTTGTGTTTTCTCGAATTGCTTGTTGCGTTTTTGCAAGCTTATGTTTTTACATTCTTGACAGCTTTGTTCATGGGTATGGCTACTCATGAAGGACATGCTCACGACGATCATGCCCATGATGAAAACGTGATTCAAGGCAATCATTGAAATTAGATTGACTATTGTTTAAATGATTCATAAGTAATGATAACTTAGCTCTTCTGTTTTCTTGTTGTGTTTACCCCTTATGGTAATTGTGGAGGCTTGTTTTCGATGAAAAAGATTTTTTTGATGCTTGTGGTTGTTGTTGCGTTGTTTTGTTTCGCAGATAATGCATTTGCTGCAGACGGCTTGGCCTCTTTTGGCAAAGGCTTGGGTGCAGGCTTGGCAATTATTGGAGCCGGCATTGGTTTGGGTTACATTGGCTCAGGCATGGCAGAAAGCATGGCTCGTCAACCTGAAATGGCTAACGATCTTAGAAACGCCAGTATCATCATCGCAGCATTGCTTGAAGGTGTAGCCTTATTTGCATTGCTAATTTGCTTCCTTATTTAGTTTCTATTCTTTAAATCGGGAGGTAGAGGGGCCATGTTACGACGTTTTTTCGTCATGACTTTGATTGGTTTGCTCAGCCTTGGGTTTGTGTTTTCCACAAACTGTTTTGCTGAAGTTAAGTCTTCTGAAGCCAAAACTGCTGAATCCAAGGTTGCGGATACAAATCAGCCTGCAAAACAAAGAGATATCTTTGGATTCAGTGCTGACACTGGGGTTTGGACTTTGGTTCTTTTTGTTTTGCTTTTCTTTGTATTAAAGAAAACAGCATGGGGCCCCATGCTGGAAGGTTTGCAAAAACGCGAAGAAAATATTCGTCGTGCCATCGACGAGGCCGAAGCCGCTAGTTTAAAATCCCAGAAATTACAATCTGAACTCGATGCCAAGTTTAGGTTGGCTGGTGATCAAATTCGGCTTTTGATTGAGGAAGCCCGTCGTGATGGCCAGGCATTGAAAGATGAGATGGTTTCAAAAGCCAAAGAAGAAATTGGTGCCGAACGCGACAGGTTACATCGTGAGTTGCAGCTTGCTAAAGATCAGGCGATGAAAGATTTACTTACCAAGGCCTCCGATTTGGCTTTGCTTGTATCTTCTAAAGCCATTAAAAAGTCTTTGACAATCGAAGATCATCGTGTTCTTGTTGATGATTGCTTGGCTGAACTTTCTAAATAGTTTTTATGATTGCAGTGTTTTTCTGCTGGGGCTAGATAATGTCTTTAAGTGATGTTGATTTAAACATAGCTGAACTTGCCAAGCAATATACTGTGCTTGACGATGCATCTCAGCGAATTATCCAAGTTTATTCTGCTGCACTATATCAAGCGGCGCTGCCTTTAGGCCTTGCTGATAGTGTGCAGGCGGAATTGCTTGAGATATCTTCACTTTTGAAAACAAACCCCAGGCTGGAAACACTTTTTGCAAGTCCTGTTATTTCTCGCGATGAAAAAACAAGATTGTTAAAACTGGTTTTTGAAGGTAAGTGCAGCCCTTTAGTTGTTAATTTTATCTTTGTGCTTAATGAGCATGATAGACTTGGTTTGCTTGGCGCTTCTGTTCATGCATATCAAGTTTTGAATGAAACCAGGAAAAATCAGTTACAAGTTCAGGTTATTACCAGTGTCAAGGTTACGCCTGAGCAAGAGATTGCATTACAAAATGCTTTACAAGTAAAGCTTGGTAAGCAACCTGTTCTTTCTTATACGGTGGATGATTCCATTGTTGGTGGATTAATTATTAAAGCCGGGGATTGGCTTTGGGACGGAAGTTTGCGTAACCGTCTTCAATCCTTGCGAAATCAATTGATTGAGAGAAGTACCTATGAGATTCAAAGCAGACGAGATAGCTTCAGTTCTTCAGAAGGAAATTGAGCACTTTCAAGACCGAATCGACGCTAAAGACGTTGGTAGAGTTTTAGAAGTTGGCGATGGTATTGCCCGTGTCTACGGCCTTACAGGTGTAATGGCTGGAGAAATGGTTGATTTTCCTCGTGCCGGCATCAAGGGCTTGGCCTTCAACCTCGAAGAAAATTCGGTTGGGGTTATCATTCTTGGCAAGTACCTCGATATCAAGGAAGGTGATGAAGTTCAGACCACGGGGGCTCTGCTTCGTGTTCCTGTTGGTGATGCTTTAATTGGACGTGTTGTTGATCCTCTTGGTGTTCCCAAGGATGGAAAAGGCCCAATTATCACAAGTCATACTCGTGCAGTTGAATCGAACGCACCAGGTGTTGCTGGCAGGCAGCCTGTTGATGAACCAATGCAAACCGGTATCAAAGCTATTGATGCGATGACTCCTGTTGGTCGTGGTCAGCGTGAATTGATTATTGGTGATCGCAAAACTGGAAAAACAACTATTGCACTCGATACCATTATTAATCAAAAAGGTACCGGGGTTATTTGCGTTTATGTTGCCATCGGGCAAAAAGATTCCACCGTTGCCAAGGTTGTTGAGATTCTTAAGGCTAATGGAGCAATGGATTACACCATTATTGTGGATGCCAGTTCTGCTGATGCAGCACCTCTGCAATATATTGCGCCTTATGCTGGTTGCGCAATGGCCGAATACTATATGTATGAAAAAGGCATGGCCACTCTTTGCGTTTATGATGATTTAAGTAAACAAGCAGCGGCATACCGTCAATTATCGCTTCTCATGCGTAGGCCTCCTGGTCGTGAAGCATATCCTGGTGATATTTTTTATGCACATTCCCGTTTGCTTGAACGATCAGCAAAACTTGCAGAGCGGTATGTGATTGTTGACAAAAATTCTGATGAATCAAAAGTGACTGATGATTGGGGCGTAAACCGTGATGAAGCGGGTAAAGGCGTGGTTTATGTTGGCCCAGCAGGCAAAGAGCATGCTTTAAAACATGATCTTCCCAAGCATCCTAATCATAAACTTGCCAAAGTTCCGAATTCAGGTGGTTCTTTAACTGCACTGCCGATCATTGAAACCATGGAAGGTGAAGTTTCAGCTTATATTCCAACCAATGTGATTTCGATTACAGATGGACAGATTTATTTGCAAGGTTCCTTATTCAATGCTGGCGTACGTCCCGCAGTGGATGTAGGTATCAGCGTTTCCCGCGTGGGTGGTAAAGCTCAGATTTCCGCCATGAAGCAGGTCGCTGGTGGTTTGCGATTGGATCTTGCCTCCTTTAGGGAATTGGAAGCTTTTGCACAGCTTGGCACGGAACTTGATAAAACTTCCCAATCCCAGTTGGATCGTGGCTACAGCGTTGTTGAAATATTAAAACAACCGCCCTACAGGCCTATGCATGTTGCAGATCAGGTAATGATCATTTATGCAGCGACCAAAGGGTTTTTAGACAAGGTTGAAAGATCCAAAGTACAGGCATGGGAACTTCAGTTCTTGGCCTTCATGAAAGAACAGAAACCTGAAGTTCGAAATGCTTTGATTAGTGAAAAGAAGTTGACTCCAGATCTAATTAAAAAGCTGGAAGCATCTATTAATGAGTTTGGTTTTCAGTTCAAAGGCTAATATTGGGTGAAGGTGTTTAATTATGGCAAAAACTCGTGAACTTGTGGTTCGAAGAAAAGCGATCCGCAATATTCGCAAGATAACCCGGACCATGGAACTTATCGCAACAGCGCGATTTAAGAAGGCCATGGATCGGACTGTTGAAGCGGCAGCTTACACCAAAAAGATTGCTGAGATCGCTGCTGAACTTTCGGCCTCAGTCCAAGATGTCACCCATCCTCTTTTGGTAAAGCGTGAAAAAATCTCCAAGAGGATTTTGCTCGTTATTTGCTCTAATCGTGGTCTTTGTGGTGGTTATAACGCGGGTATTTTACGAGAAGCAACCAACAGTTTGAGTGCAGCTAAATCTAGGGGTGAAGAAACTCTTTTGGAACTTAGTGGAAAGCGTGCAATTGCTTTTTTTAAATACCAGCAAATTGATCCTGTTGCCACTTACATTAATTTTGAAGATAAACCCAAGTTTGATGAGGTTGAACCTCTAGCTGATAAATTTATCCGTGAATTTGTTTCTGGTAATGTTGACGCTGTTGATGTTGCATACATGAAGTTTCATAATCCAGCAAGACAATACCCGGTTGTTGAAACAATACTGCCTTTTGCAAAACCAAATGATTCTTCCACCGCAATCGTTAATAAAAACGAAAACACCAGCTACGAGTTTCTGCCCAATGCGCAAGATATTCTAGAGGAGCTTCTTCCCCAGGCATTTAAAGCCTCCCTCTTCAAATGTTTTCTTGATGCTGCAGTTAGTGAGCAAATTGGCAGACGTGTGACTATGAAGGCGGCAACCGAAAATGCAGATGATATGATCAAGGCTATTTCTTTGCTTTACAACAGAGCTAGACAAGCTCAGATTACCAAGGAAATATCTGAAATTATCGGTGGAGCTGCTGCGCTGGAATAAGTTGGATAAAAATCCGGGTTCATATGCTTTTTGACAAGAGAGAGGGTTTTTTTTATGGTTAGTGCAAATGCAGGAAAAGTAGTTGAAGGTAAAATTGTTCAAATCATCGGATCTACTTTTGATGCCGAGTTCCCTGAAGGGTGCCTTCCAGAAATTTATAACGCCATTAAAATTGATTCTGACTACAAGAATGTGATACTTCATCTCACCGGTGAAGTTCAACAGCATCTTGGCGGGAATCGTATTCGTTGCGTAGCTTTGGGGTCTACCGAAGGTTTGGTTCGTGGTATGAAGGTTATTGATACCGGTGCGCCTGTAACTGTTCCTGTAGGTGAACAAACTCTTGGTCGAGTTTTTAATTTGCTTGGCGAACCAATCGATGGTCGTGGCCCTGTTAAAGCCCAAGAAACAAGACCAATTCACAGAGAACCCCCTGCCTTCTCTGAACTTTCTCCTAAAACAGAAATTTTTGAAACTGGCATTAAAGTTATTGACCTTTTGACCCCCCTCGTTCGTGGTGGAAAAGCTGGTCTGTTTGGTGGTGCTGGCCTTGGTAAAACTGTTATTCTTACCGAACTCATTGCCCGTATTGCCACCATGCATGAAGGTTATTCGGTTTTTGCAGGTGTTGGTGAAAGAACCCGCGAAGGTAATGACCTTTGGCTTGAAATGCAAGAAACCAAGATCGGTAAAACCGATCGTTCCGTTATAACTCAGACTGCCATGGTGTTTGGCCAGATGAACGAGCCACCAGGTGCCCGTCTTCGAGTTGCGCTTACAGCTCTTACCATGGCTGAATGGTTCCGTGATGCCACTGGTAAGGATACGCTTTTGTTTGTTGATAATATCTTTAGGTTTTCCCAGGCAGGTGCTGAAGTTTCTGCATTACTGGGTCGTATGCCCAGTGCCGTGGGTTATCAGCCTACATTAGCCACTGAAATGGGCGAGTTGCAGGAAAGAATTACTTCCACAGCCAAGGGCGCTATTACTAGTGTGCAGGCTGTTTATGTTCCTGCTGATGATCCTACCGATCCAGCTCCTGCAAATGCTTTCCAACATCTTGATGCGTTTATTTATCTTGAAAGAAAAATATCTGAAAAAGGTATTTATCCTGCTGTTGATCCTCTTGCAAGCTATAGCAATATTTTGGATCCAAATGTTGTTGGCGCTGAACATTATGGTGTTGCCCGCAAAGTGCAGCAAATTCTGCAAAGATATCGAGAATTGCAAGATATTATTGCTATTCTTGGTGTTGAAGAACTTAGCGTGGAAGACAAGCAAGTTGTTTCCCGTGCTCGAAGAATCGAACGCTTTTTATCACAACCTTTTATCGTTGCAGAAGTCTTTACCGGAAAGCCTGGCAAAGTTACTTCATTGCAAGATACCATCCGAAGCTTTAAAGAGCTTTGTGAAGGTAAATGGGATCACCTTCCTGAGTCGGCTTTCCTTTATGTGGGAGCGATTGAAGAAGCGGCTGAACGAGCCAAGGAAATGGCGGCAGGTAAGTAAACCATGGCAGAAAACCAATCTAAACTTCAGTGTATTGTTGTGACACCCGAAAGAGCCTTGGTAGACCAAGAATCCGATTCTTTGGTAATACCATTGTTTGACGGCGAAATGGGGATTTTGCCTAATAGGGCTGCCTTGGTTTCGAAGCTTGGGTTTGGTTGCCTTCGTATTCGTAACGGATCCACTGATTCCATTTTCTTTATTGAAGGTGGAACAGTCCAAGTATCCAAGAATATTGTTACATTATTAACCCCAAGGGCTACCGATCTAGCGACTTTGGATATAACTTCTGCAAAGGCTATCCTCGAATCCAATCTTGAGGGCAAAACAGCCAACGAGCGATCAAAACTCAAAGAACGAGCCCGTGCAATCGTTCGTGCAGGTGCTAAACTTAACAGAAAGTAATCCTTACTTTTCTGCTTTATTTATCCGATAACAACACCAAACAAGACTTTGCTTCCACTGGATAAATGCTTTCAAAGGCAATGTTTGGTGCTTCGTGGAAGGCTACGATATCGAGAGGCGAGGCCTTTGCGGTGTCAATAATACGGCGCCATGGTCTTCCAGTTGGTGAAGCGGGGATTTTACATTCTGCAGGATCATTCCCTGAATTCATAGCAACAAAGAAGTCAGCATCGGTTTCTCGGCCGGTTTTTAAACCATTTAAAGCAAAAGCAAGGAAAGTGCTGGAACATGTAAAATCAGGGTTTAATGGGGTTATTCCGTGCCAAATAATATCTCCAACTTTCATGAAAGTTCTTCTTCTTAAGGCGGGATGTGCCAGCCTCAATTTGATTATTTCTTTAGTAAAGCGATGAAAATCAGAGTTTCTCTCAAGGAACGTCCAGTCGATCCAACTGATATCATTATCTTGGCACCAAGCATTATTATTCCCTTTTTGTGTACGCAAGAATTCATCCCCTGCCAGCATCATGGGCACGCCTTGGGAAATAAACAAAGTAACATAAAAGTTTCTGACTTGTCTTTTTCTTAAACCAAGGATGTAGGGGTCACTGGTCGGACCTTCTTCACCACAATTCCAGCTGAAATTTTCCGAACAACCATCATTATTCCCCTCCCCATTTCGGAAGTTATGCTTCACGTTGTAGGATACAAGATCCCAAAGAGTGAATCCATCGTGGCAGGTTATAAAATTTAAGCTATGTCGAGGCTTTCTTCCTGAAGATTCGTAAAGGTCGGAACTGCCACAAATACGGGTCGCCAGCAAAGAAGCGATTCCTGGTTCTCCCCGCCAAAACCTGCGGATATCATCTCGAAATTGACCATTCCACTCGCTCCATCTTCTTCCATATGGGAAAAGCCCGACTTGATATAACCCAGCGGCATCCCAAGGTTCAGCAATTAACTTGGTGTCTGCAAGTACGCCATCTTCGGCGATCATTTCTACGATCGGTGGTTCCACTAAGACATTTCCAAGATAATCCCGACCTAGTATGGATGCGAGGTCGAAGCGTAGGCCATCAACATTCATATCAGCGACCCAGAATCGTAAACTGTTCGTAATCATTTCCCTTACAACTGGATGGTTGCAATTTAGGGTATTACCGCATCCTGAAAAATTAAAATAATTGCCATCTTTGTCGACCATGTAATAGGTGGAATTATCGAGACCTCTGAAACTGTAGGTTCTACCACGATGATTTCCTTCGCCGGTATGGTTGAAAACAACATCCATGATTACTTCGATTCCTGCCATATGGAAGGCATGGACCATTTTCCGGAATTCAACTATGTGTTGGTTTATATTCCCCACGCTTGCATAGGAAGTTTTTGGTGCATTGAAGGAGATAGTATTATAACCCCATAAATTACGGTGTTTTTCTCCAGTTGCGGGATCAAAAAAAGGACAATCATTTTCGTCAAACTCATGGACGGGTAAAAGTTCCACCGCGGTGATTCCCAAGTTTTTTAAATAGGGGATTTTTTCTATCAACGCATCAAAAGTTCCTGGATTGACAGTCATTGAAGTTGGATGGCATGTAAATCCGCGGACATGAACTTCATAAATTATACTGTCTTCCATTGGAGTGCATAAATGGGTGTCTTCCATTTGGGGGATTTCGTTATTTGTGAAAATGCTTAGTCTGCTGGTATGGTGGGCCATGGATTCATCGTTAACACCCCATTCTGATCCTCCGGAGATGGTTTTGCATTGTGGATCTAAAAGCAAATGCTCAGGATCAAAACGATGGATGGGAGACTGCGGGCCATTTACCCGCCAACCATAACAAAAAGAGTCGGGTAGGCCTTCGACAGCAATATGCCAATGATCCCCTGTTCTGCTTTTTCTTGGGTGTAGAACTATTTCTGCAATGGGCTCTTTGGTCTCAAGCGTAAATAAAGCAAGATGCACTTCTGTCCCGTGCCTGCATAATAATGCAAAATTGATGGTGTTATTAAGTTGTGTAGCCCCAAGGGGAAGGCATTTGCCGCGGGATAACTTTAATGGAGTCATTTTGTTATTGAGCCAATACAGTTAAATTACAATTAGCAATAGACATAAAAATATAAAAGAACATTGGCTATTGTGTGTCAAGAATACTGAAAAGACTAAGAAATATACTTGCATTTTTTCAAATAACTTTATAATCTAAAATTGTTAGATTTATAGTTGTTCAAGATAAACCACTTTAACTGGTTATTTAACCAAACAACAAAGCACAGTGGTACTTGTTGACCTAATTTACTGGCCTACCAGGTTTAATTATTCTTGTTAAAATATGGATCATTTTCTAATTATTTAAAGTCCCCTTAGGAGGATTGATTATGTCCGTCGCACGCGGCGACGAAGGGATGGGCAACCTAGCTAGGAAAAGAGTAGTTCGCAAATCTCCAGAACAAGCTTCCCCTTCACGCAATAATGAATCGAATCAACCGAATCAACCGAATCAACCGGCTCAACCAATTCCGCAAGTTCCAAAAGTGCAAACCAGCACAAGGCTTGATGATTTGTACAGGCTTTCAATGCCTAAACTTTTTGCGCATGCCGAACAAGAAGGAATTGCTGAACATACCGGTATGACCCGTGTGCAGTTGATTGTTTCGGTAGTTCGCAGGCAGATTGAGCGTGGTAATGCCGTCAAAGGTTCCGGAACTTTGGAAGTCTTGCCTGATGGGTATGGATTTCTTCGAAGTGCCGCCCATAATTATTTGGCTTCCCCTGAAGATATTTATGTTTCTCCCAGTCAAATTCGCAGACTAGGTTTAAGAACAGGTCTTATGATTGAAGGGCCTATCCGCCTACCAATTGAAGGGCAGGATAACTTTGCATTGATGCAGGTTGAACTAGTTCAAGGTCGTGCGCCAGATGAGCGTGCCCGCCCTGTGGTTTTTGAAGATCTAACCCCGCTTCATCCTAATAAAAGGCTTTTCCTGGAAACTTCGGGTGGTGAACTTTCAACTAGAGTTGTTGATTTAATTACGCCTATTGGTAAAGGTCAACGTGGCTTGATTGTTTCTCCTCCACGAGCAGGAAAAACTGTTCTTTTGATGCGCATAGCCCAGGCAATTAAACAAAATCACCCTGAAGCTTATCTGATTGTTCTGCTTATTGATGAACGCCCGGAGGAAGTTACAGAAATGGTTCGCTCTGTTGCCAGCGCCAACGCTGAAGTTGTGGCTAGTACTTTTGATGAACCTTCCTCTGACCATGTTCATGTCAGTGAAATCGCAATGGAAAAGGCAAAAAGATTGGTGGAAGATGGCAGAGATGTGATTATTCTTTTGGACTCAATTACAAGGCTTGCCAGAGCCCACAATTCTGAGGCGCCTTCGGGTGGTAAATTGCTTAGCGGTGGTCTTGATTCTAATGCGATGCAAAAGCCAAAGAGGTTTTTTGGGGCTGCTCGTAATATCGAAAATGGTGGCAGTCTTACTATTCTGGCCACTGCTTTGATTGACACTGGTTCTAGGATGGACGAAGTTATTTTTGAAGAATTCAAAGGAACCGGCAATATGGAAGTCCATCTTGACCGAAGATTGGTTGATAAGCGTGTTTGGCCAGCAATTGATATTAACCGTTCTGGTACTCGAAAAGAAGAACTGCTCATGCACCCCGATGAACTTGAAAGAGTTCGTGCTCTTCGCAGGGTGCTTGCAGATATGCATCCGGTAGATGCGATGGAATTAATGGTGTCCAGACTTAAGAAATGTAAGACAAATGCTGAGTTTCTTATGAATATGAACATGGCTTAGTTAGCCCGGATGCCAGATGGATATTGAATCAAAATACCTGAAATTAAAAGGGCATTTTAAAAATGCCCGGGTGATTGAGTCTTGTGCCGAATTAATCGGCTGGGACGAAAGAACGAATATGCCTCCTGGTGGGGCAGACCTTCGTTCACTTCAAAATTCCGCCCTTTCAAAATTACACCATGAACTTGTTACAGAGTCGTGGATTGGCGATACACTTAATGAACTTGCCACTGAGTGTGCCAGTTTACCTGACAATTCCGACATGTCTGTTAATGTCCGGGAATGGCATCGTGTTTTTACCCGTGCTAACAAAATCCCTGTTTCTTTGGTTGAAGAGCTTTCCAAAACATTTGTTTATTCACAGCAGGCTTGGCAGGAAGCTAGATCTCAGAACAATTTTAGTCTCTTTGAAAAATGGCTTAAGAAAATAATAGACCTCAAAAGACAGGAAGCAAAATGTCTTGCGAATGGAAATGCAAGTTATGATGCGTTGTTGGATGATTATGAACCGGGTGCGACTTCAGTCGAATTGGACTCGATTTTCTATCCTTTAAAAGATTCAATCATTCAGGTTTTGAATAAA
The DNA here is from genome assembly GCA_964646215.1 of uncultured Candidatus Kuenenia sp. Classification (GTDB taxonomy): domain Bacteria; phylum Planctomycetota; class Planctomycetia; order Gemmatales; family Gemmataceae; genus UBA969. The sequence continues at coordinate 28,675 of CAZYAY010000006.1, forward strand.
TGCCCCAAGGATAATAAACGAAACTTGATTTTGGGGAACTATCCCGAACAAAGACAAAAGATTTTCAGCGAAATTGTTGCTGGTTACTGTGGTTTCGATTTTAATGCCGGCCGCCTTGATACTACTGCGCACCCTTTTTGCTGTGGTATAGGTCCTGGGGACTGCAGAATTACGACTCGATTTAATCCTTCAGATTTCTCATCAGGGTTGTTTGGCGTTTTGCATGAAGCCGGTCATGGTTTGTATGAGCAAGGATTGGATCCTGATCATTTTGGATTACCTACTGGAACCGCTGTATCCCTTGGAATTCACGAGTCACAATCTCGCCTTCTCGAAAACCAGGTTGGTAGATCTTTGGAGTTTTGGCATTTTATATACCCTCTTGCCATTAAATTTTTCCCGACACAATTATCCAATATTCAATTGCATGACTTTCATAAAGCGATCAATCAGGTTCAACCTGGTTTTATCAGGGTCGATGCTGATGAGGTTACTTATAATCTTCATATTATTTTTCGTTATGAACTTGAAAAAGAATTACTTTCGCAGAATCTTTCTACCAAAGATCTCCCGGAAGCTTGGAAAACCAAGATGGAAAGTTATCTTGGTTTGACTCCAAAAAATGATGCCATGGGTTGTTTGCAGGATATCCATTGGAGCGCTGGGCTTTTTGGGTATTTCCCCACTTATCTTCTTGGAAATCTTTATTCTGCTCAATTTATTGCCAAGGCCAAACAAGTGATAGGTTGGAATAACGTCTCTCTTAATGTTGATATTCTGCAGGAATTACGGCAGTGGTTGAAAAAGAATATTCATATCCAAGGTAAAAGATTTAAACCAGGAAAACTTTGTGAAAATGTAACATCAGAAAAATTAAACAAAAAGTATTTTGAACATTACATCGCATCGAAGTTTAATTCTTAATTTTCCTGATCAAAAACAAATGAAGTTTTTGAAACAATTTCTCTTAAATCATGAATTTTAAATGGTTTGCAAATAACCTTGTGGCCTAGCAACTCTTTATTTGCTGTGTGATTTCTATCAGCAGTCATTAAAATTATTGCAGTAACTTGTTTTTGAATAAGAATATTAGCAAGAGTAACACCATCGATTCCCGGAAGGGAAATATCAATTAATGCGAGATCAGGAGTGATCATGCTTGAAACACGGAGAGCTTCCTCGCCAGAAGAAACAGAAAGAACTTTACAGCCCCAGTTAGCTATTCCCCTGTTGATTATAAGCCGTGTTGATGTATCATCCTCGACTAGGAGTATTGTTTTTTCTGATTGAAGCATAAAAACCCTTGCTAATTAAATCAGGAAAAATTTTAGAAACCCTAGTATGCTAATGGATATCATCACATTAGAGTTTATGAATAATAATGTTAAGATCGTGGTAATGCAGTAATTAAATAACTTTAATTAAGAGGTTAGTATGAATTTTAAACTTTTGCCATCCATTCTAATAAGCTTTTTTTTAATGAATAATAATGTGCATGGGGAGCAAGATATGAATAAAGCTGCAAAAAGTTTTCTTGAAAAACATGAACTTACAATGCGACCCTTGGAAATTGCTGCCAATCTTGCTTGGTGGGATGCTAATACCACTGGAAGTGCATCTGCTTTTGAAAAAAAAGAAAAAGCACAAAATAAAATAGACGAGGCCCTTGCTAATCCAGCGTTATTTCAAGAGATAAAGTCATTAAAAGATAATAAAGACAAGTTGACAGACCCGGTTTTATCCCGAAGCGTTGATGTTTTATTTTTGATTTATCTTGAAAAACAAGTCCCTTTGGATTTACTCAAAAAAGCTTCATTTTTATCAAACAAGGTAGAACAAGCCTTCAATTCGTTCAGGCCGGTAATTCAAACAAAAGAAAGCACGGAAAATGATGTTCGAAACATTTTGAAAAACTCACTCGATTCCAACCTTCGTAAGGAAGCTTGGGAGGCTGGAAAAAAAGTTGGCAATATTCTTGAAAAAGATTTGAAAGAGCTGGTAGCTACTAGAAATCAAATAGCTAAATTTTTGAAATTTCCCAACTACCACGATATGCAGCTTTTTTTAAATGAACAAAATGGCAATGACTTAATTCAAATTTTTGATCAACTTGATAATCTTACCCGTGAACCTTTTCAAAAGATCAAAGAAGAAATTGATTCAAAGTTGGCGCAAAATTATAAGATTGATAAAAATCAACTGCAACCTTGGCATTATCATGATCCTTTTTTTCAGGAAGCTCCGGCAATCTTTGGATTGGATTTGGATGGCCCTTTTAAAAAAGCTGATTTAATTGGTTTGTCCCAGAAGTTCTATAAAGGTATTGGTCTTCCAATTGATCGGGTTATTGCAAATAGCGACTTGTATGAAAAAAAAGGTAAAAGTCCTCATGCTTTTTGTACCGATATCGATCGATCAGGGGATGTAAGAGTTCTTGCGAATGTCAAGCCCGATGATTATTGGGCTTCCACTCTTTTGCATGAATTTGGTCATGCTGTATATAGTTCAAACAACAATAATATTCCTGCATCTCTACCTTATCTTTTGAGGTCGGAATGTCATATTTTGACAACCGAGGGTGTGGCAATGATGTTTGAGAGGTTGACAAAGCGATCTGTATTTTTAAAAGCCATGGGTCTAATTGTTGAAGACTCCGAAGGATTTGATTCTGCCGCATCTAAGAACCTCAAAAATCGATTATTGATTTTTTCCAGATGGTGCCAGGTAATGCTTCGTTTTGAAAAAGCGATGTATGAAAATCCAGACCAGGACTTAAATTTGCTATGGTGGTCATTGGTGACGAAATATCAGGGGATTGCTAAACCTGATAATCGTAATTCTGCTGATTATGCTAGTAAAATTCACATTGTTAGTGCACCTGTTTATTATCATAATTATATGCTTGGTGAACTATTTGCCTCGCAACTCCATCATTCTATTGCAAAGGAATTGTATCCTGGGAAAAAAACAGCAGATGTAATTTATGAGGGTAATTTAAAAGTTGGTGAATTCATGCGTAAAAAGGTTTTTTCTCCCGGGAAATCTTTGTCTTGGGATGATTTGGTTAAGTTTGCGACAGGAAGTTCATTAAGTGCGGAATCTTTCTCCATGGATTTTAAGCAGTAATATTTTGACGGATATCGACGAAGTTATTATTTCAAAAAGGTAAAGGTATGACTATCAAGAAAACCAAGTGCCAAGAATTCATAAAAAAAATAAGTCAGAAGAAAATAGATCCCCCGGCTTTGATTGATTCTTATTCTTGTAAAAAACTCATTGATGATATTTTCCTTTCGTATAACGCGGGCAGACTTCGTGAGGCCTGTCGTATTTATTCCGACAAAATGCTTGCACCGGATTGTGTTGTGGGCGTTGCTCTTAGTGGAGCTCTTACCCCCGCAGGTTTGGGTATGTCTTGTCTTGTTCCTATGATTGAAGCTGGTTTTATTGATTGGATTGTTAGTACCGGGGCAAATATTTATCATGATACCCATTTTGCTCTCGGAATGGAGTTGCATCAGTCTCGGCCGGGCCTCGATGATCACCAGCTTAAAGCCCATAAGGTGATAAGGATTTACGACATAGTTTTTGATTATGAGAATTTACTTGGTACTGATTTGTTTTTTCGTCAATTGAGTCGTGGTGAAGCCTTTCAAAAAACAATGGGTACTGCTGAATTTCATAACCTTGCTGGTAAGTATCTTTCTGCTCATGAAGAAAAAACAAAAAATAAAGGTAAGAGCTTTCTTGCTGCTGCTTATCGAGCTGGTGTTCCTGTCTTTACTTCGTCGCCAGGCGATAGTTCCATTGGGATGAATCTTGCCGCATTGCAACTTGAGGGAAATGGTTTATCCATTAATCCGCTGCTTGATGTTAATCAATCAGCAGCAATCGTGTATGAGGCTAAAACTACCGGTAAGAGTGGCGTTTTGATTTTCGGGGGTGGTTCACCTAAAAATTTTATATTGCAAACCGAACCACAGATTCAAGAAGTTCTTGGTCTTGAGGAGAAAGGGCATGATTATTTTATTCAATTTACTGATGCCAGGCCTGATACCGGTGGGTTGAGTGGTGCCACACCACAAGAGGCCATGACCTGGGGGAAAGTGGATGAAGCGCAACTTCCCGATACAGTTACTGCTTATTTAGATTCAACCATTGCGATGCCTTTGCTTTCCCTTTACGCACAGCAATCATGCAAGCCAAGAAAATTAAGAAGGCTTATGGATAAGTTGCCGGAATTGACCGGGAAGATTACGAAGATTTACTTGTCCAATAAAAATAAAAATCATGCTGATTAATTTGATTGTGCTGCCGTTAAACCTTTTTCAAATGAACTTGTGATTTGCCCAATGGGTTCATGACCAACCGAAACTCGTAGTAGCCCCTCGGTAATTTTAAGGCTTAATTTTTGATCAGAGGTTAACTGCCTGTGCGATGTGCTCCATGAGTGACTAACACTTGTAGAGGAGTGGCCAAGGCTTGGGCAGAAGGGTATGTTTTTTGCTGCTTGCAAAAACTTATTCACGCCTTCCCTTCCATTTGGTATCTCAACAGCAAGCAAATGTCCGGGAAAATTACCGAGTTGCCTTGTCGCAATTTCGAAATCCTCATGATGTTTTAATCCTGGAAAATCCACACGCACATTTGCGTGGTTTGATTTTAACCAGTTTGCAAGTGCAAAAGCGTTTTTACAGCTTTGGTCTAATCTTAATTCCAAAGTTTCCAAACTTCGTGATATAAGCCAGCAATCAAATGGGCTTGCATGAAACCCAATGTCTTTTACAGCTTTGGTTATATTTTCTTGTGTACCGTTTTTTCCGCCTACATATCCCATGGTTACATCACTGTGCCCACACATGATTTTTGTCAGACTCTCAATTACGATGTCTGCACCATGCTCCAGGGGTTTGCACAGTAATGGTGTTGCAAAAGTATTATCTACAACCAATAGTGTGTTATTTTTATTGGTGAGCGAACTTATTTCTTTGAGATTGGGAACGCGTAAAGTTGGGTTGGTAATGGTTTCAATAAAAAGAATCGATGCTGGTGTTGATAACGCTGATGATAGTTCATTAAGATTGCATTCATCGACAATATCGCATTTCACACCAAACCGAGTGAAGTCTTTTTCTAAAATCTTAAGCGTTCGTCCGTATAGTCTTTTTCCTGCGATGATTCTTTTGCCCGATGATAGCATGCCAAAGAAAACAGCAGAAATCGCACCCATCCCACTGCCTGTTACCGATCCCCAGTTTGCATTGTGCAATTTTGTAATTTCGTTGGATGTTATCGAGGCGTTTGGATGGCCGTCTCTTGCGTAAATGAATTCTTCACCAGGATTTAATATGGCTTCTTCATACTTATCAAGATCCGAGAATTTATACACCGATCCTGGGTAAATAGAAGGGATAAGAGTGTTGGATTTTTGTAACATTATTTCCACACCAATTTTTTTGCGGCTTTAAATATACCTTTGCTTTGTTCTGTTTTATTTGGGTTCATGCCTAATTTCATTAATTGGTTCAAGGTTTCATCCTCAGATTTTAAAGTGGTCTTTTGAAGATACACAAACCAAAATGATGCTGCAATGGAGCCATCAAGGTCGAAAACATAAATCGGCTGTAATGTTGAATTCTGAAGCTTTGAAATTTCAATGTTGATTCTTTCAGCACTTAAATTTGATTCTTCCAGTAGCAATAAATTCAACTTCATTCCGCGTTTTTCAAATAAGGAAACAATCGCATTTGTTTCCTGTGTTGAAGAGTGGATAAATAAGGCGGATTTAAATTTTTCCTTAACCAGCCAATCGATGCCATCTGGATAAGGTAATAGCCCAACTGCCACCGAGTTATTTATTAATGAATAACCAGGAATATCTAAAGGCTGGTTTTTTCCAATTAAGTTTTTAGGTTCTCCATCTAATTTTGAAATTGGCGGTTCTTTTGATTCATTTGGTTTTTCTTCCGTTGGCTTTAACGTTGCGTGCCCCACTGCAGATTCTGGTGGGAGAAGTTTAATCACACCCGAATCTTGAGGCGTTTTTACTTTTTGAGAAATGGTTCCATTTGGACTAGTATTTAAAGCAGGTGATGGGTTGGGTATCGGTACGTTAGGCCCAGGGGAGAATTGTGGCACTGAATCAGGCGGTGGAGGTGGAGGTGCTATTCCTGTTGGTGCTGGCGTGTAAACCGGAAGTGCCGTCGGCGGGCTATCGTTAAGATTTTTTGGGCTGCGCAATGTACCGAATAACTTAAAGCTACCAGTGCTCGGACGCTGAGATTGTTGATTGCAACCGGCATTTAATAGCAAAATTCCAAAAATCGTGATCACATGATATTTCATAAAAAGCTCCCTTTTTCGTTGAAGTACCATTAAACCAAAAAACAATAGTATTCTTTTTTAAAATATTTACCTTAAAAGCAAATAACTTCAAAGAAATTAGGATTATGCAAGTTTTAACGGTGTTTACTTCGATAAAACCAAATCAATTTGGTTTCCAGGGTTCTTGGCCCCATATTTTGATTTAAGTTTACATTAGCACCTAATAGAGAAAATATTCTTCCTTTACTATTCTTCTTAAGTCTATTGGTGGCAATAGGATACACATGGCAAGTTTTAAAGAAACAATTGCAGACCTCAATGCTCAAATTACACTTTTTGGTTCTTTTTTAAAAACAGAGCGTTCAGTCTCAAAAAATACTTACGTAAGTTATTTGCGGGATCTTAAAAAATATTTTGAATGGTCTTTAGAGCGCAAAATATCCAAATGTATGAACCCATCTCTTGATGATCTTCTAAATTTTGTTGAGTTTTTGAAAGAAAAAGCGCTGGCCCATTCCAGTATTGCAAGGCATTTAATCTCATTAAAAAACTTCTTCCGTTTTCTTAGAATGGAAGAAATAAGCACAAATCAATCGGTCGAGCTATTGGAAGCCCCCGCCCTTTGGACAAGGATACCCTTTGTTTTGAGTCCTGAATCGGTAACAACTTTATTGGAATCTCCAAGCATTGAAGACCGTTATTTTTTGCGGGATAGGGCGATTTTAGAATGTCTTTATGCAACTGGTTGCAGAGTTTCCGAAGTTGTTAATATGGAACTTAAAGACCTTCACCTTGATTCCAGTTTTGTTACCTGCACCGGGAAAGGCAGGAAACAACGTATTGTCCCCTTGGGAAAAAAGGCTATTTTGGCATTGAGGGATTATTTGCAAAATTTAAGACCATTACTTGTGAAAATTTTAGCTAGCACGAGTATGGTGTTTGTAAGCAAAGCTGGTAAACCGCTCAACCGGATCATTATCTGGAAACAAGTAAAAAAATATGCTTTAAAATCCGGGCTAAACGGTAAAATAAGTCCGCATACGCTTAGGCATAGTTTTGCAACCCATCTTTTGTCAGGTGGGGCCGATCTTCGTGCTGTTCAAGATATGTTGGGGCATTCTAATATTCGAACCACACAACTTTATACCCATGTTGACAGAAATCGCCTTAAATCAATTCATTCCAAATTTCATCCTCGTGGAAATAAAAAATAGAATGATTTTTACTTTAAAATTTGCTATGAAATAGTTAGTTCAAATATTATCTATGTTTCTTTGTTTAAATCAGACAGATAACTATAATGATTTTAATGATGGAACATGCTGTTTTTAGATTTAAGAAAAGGCTTTAAGGTCATGGATTTTGATCTTTCAACATATTACCCGATTTTTATTTACGCAGTATTTGTTTTCGGGTTTGCGATTTCCGCACTTACCGTTTCCCATATTTTTAGCCCCAATAAGAAGACTTCTATTAAAACCATGCCATATGAGTCAGGGATGGATCCGTTCGGAGATGCAAAAAAACAATTTGATGTTAAATTTTATCTTATAGCCATTCTTTTTCTTGTGTTTGATGTTGAGCTCTTATTTTTATACCCATGGGCAGTTTCAGCATATGCTCCTGGAATGGCTTCCTTGCCTTCAGTTTTTGTTGGTTCTGCTTTTGTTGAAGTACTTTTATTCATTTTTGTGCTTTTTATTGGTTATATTTATGCTTGGAAAGCGGGAGTATTTCAATGGCGTTAGAATTTTTAAAAGACAATTTTGTTGTCACTAAATTGGATTATCTTGCTAGTTGGTGCAGAAAATACAGCTTATTCCCCATGCCTTTTGCGACTGCTTGTTGCGGAATTGAATTAATGGCAACCGGTGCGAGCAAACATGACATATCAAGATTTGGTGCGGAAGCCTTTCGGTTTTCTCCCAGGCAGTGCGATTTAATGATAGTTGCGGGCAGGGTTGTAATGAAGATGGTCCCTGTTATGCAGAGAATTTGGCAACAAATGCCCGAGCCAAAATGGTGCATATCAATGGGGGCATGTGCTTCAAGTGGAGGGGTATTTGATACGTATGCCGTGGTTCAGGGGATAGATCGATTTATTCCAGTTGATATTTACGTGCCTGGTTGCCCTCCAAGACCTGAGCAGTTGCTGCAGGGGATAATTGATCTTCAAGAAAAAATAGCAAACACAGGTACTATTTTTGGAACAGAATTCGATAAACGGAATGTTTATGAGGGGCCAAAGCCACTCAGTAAGTTTCTTTCACCAGATCAAAGTGTTCAGGCACCTGCCAATTTCCGAAGTTCCACCAGAACAATTTAATTTGATTTTAAGGGGTTTACTTTGAGCTTTAGTGATATCAAAGAAAAGTTAACTGCTAAATTTGAAAATCTTAATCTGGAATTTTCATCTTTTAGGGATAACGAAAGGGTTGTTGTTCCGTGTTCACATGTTTTTGAGATTTTAAGTTACCTTAAGACAACCTTTTCTTTTGATATGCTCATTGATTTATCTGCCGCCGATTATCTGCATTTGCAAGGTGCAACTCATCGTTACGGTTTATGGTACGCACTTTTAAACGTGGAAAATGGCGAAAGATTGATTGTAAAAACCCATCTCGATGATCCTGACCCTAGAATTTTGTCTGTTTATGATTTATGGAAGGGTGCAGATTGGATGGAGCGTGAAGTTTACGATATGTATGGGATTGAATTTGATGGGCACCCGGATCTTCGAAGGATTTTGTTGCCTGATGAATTTGTAGCCTTTCCTCTGCGTAAAGATTACCCTTTGCGCGGAATGGGCGAAAGACATAATTTTCAGTCGGTTATTCGTTCTGAATCGTGATATTGGAGTAGGACTAAATGCCTTTACATTTGGCTGATGCCATACCTGAAACCAGTTCGCCTGAACGGGAGTTTCTTTGGACCCTTAATTTTGGGCCTCAGCACCCCGCCACCCACACAACTTTGCGTTTAATCCTAACACTTGATGGAGAAGTGGTGGTTCATGCAATTCCTGATATAGGATTTCTTCACAGTGGGTTTGAAAAATTAGGTGAGCACCTTGACTTTAATCAATACGTAACCATTGTTGATCGAATGAATTATATTTCGCCAGTATCAAATGAGATATCTTGGCATCACGCGGTTGAAAAATTGCTGGACATTGATCTTACCCCACGTTGTAAATACATTCGTACTATTTTTGCTGAGTTAATGCGTATTCACGATCACCTTGTATGCTGTGGTGCCGCTGCGTTAGATCTCGGTGCTTTTACCGCATTCCTTTATGCTTTTAATCTGCGTGAAAAAATCAACGATATCTCTGAGGCAGCAAGTGGTCAGAGGTTTCACCCCAGTTACACCAGGGTAGGTGGTTTGCTTTGCGATGTAGATGATGTTTGGATTACAAAAGTTCGTGCTTTTATAAAATCATTTTATGCAGCTTATGCTGATTTAATGAAACTTCTTCAAAGAAATCGCATTTTTGTTGATAGAACCAAGGGGGTTGGCGTTCTATCCAAGGAAGAGGCGATCAACCGTAGTGCAACAGGCCCTATCGCCAGAGCTAGTGGGGTCACCCGAGATCTTAGAAAAGACCAGCCTTACCTTGCTTATAAAGATTTTGATTTCAAAGTCGTTTGTTCAACAGAGGGTGATTGTTACGCCCGCTTTCTAGTTCGCATGGAAGAGATGGTTCAGAGTATTAAAATTATTACCCAGGCAATTGAGAACATTCCGTCTGGCCCAATCAACATTGATGTAAATTCCAAATTCGTGGTTCCGAATCAAATGTCGGTTTATCGTAGCATCGAAGGTTTGATTCAGCATTTTGAACTTCATATGACCAATAGGAAATGGGAAACCCCAAAAGAAGAGATTTACGCCGCCACAGAATCTCCTAATGGCGAATTAGGTTTTTACATAGTTTCAGATGGATCTGGCGTGGCTTATAGAGCTAGAACCAGGCCGCCATCATTCGTTCATTTTTCGTTGTTTCCGCATTTGATTGTTGGACATCAAATTAGTGATATTCCAGCAGTTTTAGGCAGTATAAATATCATTGCAGCGGAGTTGGACAGATGAGTTCATTGAAGCCAGAGATTGTTGAAAAAATCAAAAGTTTGATACTTCTTTACCCCGCGAAGCAAGCTGTCACGCTACCTGCATTGCATCTGGTTCAAGATCAGGAGCGCTGCGTTTCCCAGGAAGCAATAGTTGATATTGCCGCTCTTCTCGAACTTAGCCCTGCTGAAATTCACGACACCATGAGTTTTTATGGTTTCTTTAAAACGGAAATCAATCCTCTTGGAAAATGCAGGCTTTGGGTGTGTCGAAGCCTTGCCTGTGATCTGCGGGGTGCAGACGACCTGCTTAATAATTTGATATCCAAGTTAGGTGTTGCTCCGGGCCAAACAACCAAGGATGGAATGTTTACCTTGGAAGAAGCCGAATGTATCGGGGCATGCGAGGGGGCGCCTTGTGTTTTAATTAACGATGTGCATAGTCATAATGTTTCAGATGCTGACAAACTAATTGATGATATTCGAAAAAAGCTTTAGATTTGCATTATTCTAAGCTAAAAGGATTTTTATATGGCAAAATATGAGCCAGTGCTTTTGAAAAGAATTGCTAAGGATAATAGCGATCATATTGATTCATACATTGCTGATGGTGGGTATCTTGGCTTGAAAAAAGTGCTTAAAGATATGTCTCCCACCCAAGTAATCGACCTGGTGAAAGCATCGGGTTTGCGTGGTCGAGGTGGTGCAGGTTTTCCTACCGGGCTTAAATGGACATTCCTACCGAAAGATCATCCCGGCCCAATTTATTTATGCATTAATGCTGATGAAAGTGAACCTTGCACTTTTAACAATCGTGTTTTGATGGAAAAAGATCCTCATCAAGTTCTTGAAGGTATCATCCTCACGAGCTATGCAGTTGGCGCAAGTAAAACTTTTATCTATGTCCGCTATGAATATGGTGATGCATATCGTTCAATGGAGCGGGCGGTTCAACAAGCTTACGACAAAGGATTACTTGGGAAAAACATCCAAGGTTCTTCATTCAGTCTTGAAGCTGTGATGCATAAAGGTGCAGCAGCCTATATTTGCGGTGAAGAAACAGGATTGATTGAAAGTCTTGAGGGAAAAAGAGCATGGCCCAGGATAAAGCCTCCTTTTCCAGCAATAGAAGGGGCTTTTCGTAAGCCCACCATTGTTAACAACATCGAAACTGTTTCCTGTGTTAAGAACATAATTGATCTGGGTGCTGATTGGTTTAAATCAATCGGTATAGCTCCCGATCCTTCGAACCCACGCGATGCAGGCAGTTATGGACCAAAGTTATATTGCATAAGTGGCCATGTAAATCGACCTGGTCTTGTAGAACTCCCAATGGGTATTTCTGTTCGCGAATTGATTTCCGAACACGGAGGCGGAGTTTGGAAAAACCGCAAAGCCAAGGGCGTCATACCGGGTGGCAACAGCATGGGCTTTATGACCGAAGCTGAACTTGATACCAAATTGGATTTTAATGGGCCTGGTAAAGTTGGCTGCCTTGGTCTTGGTACGGGCGCTGTTACAGTATTTGATGATCAAACAAGTATCGTTGATGTTCTTTACAATATTTGCAGATTCTTTGCACATGAATCTTGTGGCCAGTGCACACCTTGCAGGGAAGGCACCGCTTGGATGTTTAAAATCATCGATCGAATTCGAAAAGGTCATGGTAGGATTGAAGACCTTAATATTCTTGAAGAGGTGGGAAATCAAATTGGTACCATGCCCGGTACTACGATTTGCGGCCTTGCTGATGGTGCGGGTTGGCCAGTTAAAACCGCAATTCGCAAATATCGTCCTGAGTTTGAGTCTTATATTAAAAATGGTGATAAGAAAGTTAGAACTCTGAACCTGCAGATGTCCCACCATTAATTGATCTATTCATTATCGGAGCTTTTGGATGGCTACTGTTTACATTAATGACAAAGCTGTTGATATCGGAGACAAGAGGTTAAATCTTGTTCAAGCCGCTGAATTGGCCGGTGTCACTATTCCTCACTATTGCTACCACCCTGCCCTTTCGGTGGTCGCAAGCTGCAGGATGTGCCTTGTAGAAGTCGGTGAGAAAAAACCTGATGGAACCGTGGTCATGCAACCCAGGGTTATTCCGGCTTGCCAGACTCCTGCCAAAGATAATACCGTTGTTCAGACTGCAACTGCTAAAAGTAAATCCGCTCAAGCCCAGACTCTTGAGTCCATCCTTTTGAATCATCCTTTGGATTGTCCTGTCTGCGATAAGGCTGGGGAATGTAAACTTCAAGATTATAGTTATAATTATGGCAATGCTGAAAGCCGTATGGTTGATGATAAAAATACCCCACCAAATAAACCTGATCTGGGCGATAATATCAGTCTTTTTACTGATCGTTGCATCATGTGTTCTCGATGTGTAAGATTTACCCGAGAAATATCGGGAACCGCTGAACTACATATTGTAAATCGTGGAAGCCATGCAGAAATTGATGTATTTCCCACCGAACCTCTTAATAATAAACTAGCATCAAATGTGGTTGATCTTTGCCCGGTGGGTGCCTTGGCAAGCAAGGATTTTCTTTATACACATCGTGTTTGGAATTTAAAAACACAGGAAAGCGTTTGCGCTGGTTGCTCTACTGGTTGCAGTATTCACCTCGATACAAACAAGAATGTTGTATACAGGCTTCGACCCCGAGAAAACCCAAATGCCCAGGGTTACTTCATGTGCGATGATGGTCGTCTGGGTTATCATTATGTCAATTCTTCCCACCGTATTTCTGAACCAAAGTTGCGATCAGTATCTGGCTCCGACATTTCTTCATGGAAAGAAATTCTTCCTGCCTTGCGTTCAGAACTTAAGTCTATTGCTTCAAATAATTCCTCAGCAATAGCTGTAATGCTTTCTCCATTTCTCACCGTTGAGGAAGGGTTTTTGCTGGCTACTTTTATTAAATCGATCGCCCCTAAGTCGAAATTGGTTCTTGGGCCAGTACCTGTTGTTGGAGCAGATGACCATTATCCAAAAACTCGAGGTGCGGTTGCACCCCAAGTAAAATTTACTATTCGCAACGAGAAATGCCCCAATAAAAAAGGCATTGAAGAAGTGATCCGGCATTTCGAAGGGGATGTAATTCTTGTTTCTGATTATTTGAACAAAAATACCCCTGAAGCATTATTTATTGCTGCTGGCTATCAGGGTGAAGAGGTTTCTTGGTTTGACAACAATCTGCTAACCCAGTTTAAGAAGATTAAACTTTTAATAACTCAGGATCTTTTTCCTAGTGCTCTGACAGATGCTTCTAAATATGTTATTCCTTCTGCTGCTTTCTCAGAAAAAGAAGGCACTTTTGTTAACTATGCAGGATTAGCTCAAGAATTGCATTGGGCGTGTGTGCCCTTAAAGCAAGTACGAACCGAAGGACAGGTTTATTTGGATTTACTTGAAAGAAAAGGTTTGCTGCAGGCATCGAGTATCAGGGATGAGATTGCTAAATCTATTCCCTATTTTTCTCGATTGGCTGGTGGTAAACTTGGTTCAAATGGAATACATTTGGAAAACTTAGCCTGATTTTAGGTTCATGGTTTTGAAAGGACTGGAATGAGTCTGGAATTTTCGCTTCTTATAACTGTTATTATGATCGCTGCAGTTCTTGGTTGCTTGAACGGCGGTGTGGCTTACCTAATTTTGGTGGAGCGCAAAATTTCAGCTTGGGTTCAAGATCGGGTTGGCCCTAATCGTGCATTTTTTGGGATTTTGCAACCTATAGCCGATGGCGTCAAATTGCTTCTCAAAGAAGAGATGATTCCAAAATATGTTGATAAGCTTTTTTTCATGATTGCCCCAGCAATCGCACTAATCACTGCTTTTATGGCTTTGGCCGTTGTTCCCTTTGGGCCAACAAGTCCTTCCCCTATTCTTATCGATTACCGAGAAAACGCCCCAACATACGGACTTGCTGTCTGGCCTTCTACAAAATCAGAATATGATGCTGTTATTCGCGCTGACCAAAATCATGCCCAGGAAAAAAAAGTTGTATCTTTTGAAGATCAGGTAAAAGTCTATAACTCACATGTTCAATTTGTGCTCGCGCCTCATGTTGATATCGGTATTCTTTTTGTTTTTGCGATCGGAAGTCTAGGTGTCTATGGTGTGATTCTTGGAGGATGGTCATCCAATAATAAATACAGCCTTTTAGGGTCATTGCGTTCCAGTGCCCAGCTTATTAGTTATGAAATTCCTTTAGGATTATCGGTTCTTGGAGTTGTTCTTGTTACTGGATCACTTAACCTCGAACACATTATCCAGCACCAAGTGGATCATGGCTGGAATGTTTTGTTCCAACCTTTGGCAATGGTTCTGTTTGCCACTTCAATTTTTGCAGAATGTAATCGACTCCCCTTTGATTTACCAGAATCTGAACAGGAATTAGTTGGTGGTTATCACACAGAATACAGTTCCATGAAATTTGCACTTTTTCTGTTTGGTGAATACACCCACATGATAACCACTAGCTTTCTAATGATGACCGTGTTTTTTGGTGCCTGGCACCTGCCATTTATTACCGATCCTAACGATTTTTCAATTTTTGGTATCGTTCTTAAATTTGCAGTCGCCGCTGGTAAAACTGTAGGCTTTATAATTTTTTACATGCTCATTCGTTGGACTATCTTAAGGTTTCGTTTCGACCAACTTATGCACCTTGCATGGAAAATTATGCTCCCTATCTCTTTGGCTAGTTTCACGATGCTAGTGTTTATTGTTCATTTCAAACCAATTGGGCAGCAGTCAATTTGGTTAATGAGTCCTGTTTCGCTTGTAATTTTACTGGGTTCTGGATTTATTGGCTTTAGACTTACCAAACCATTAGTTGAATCCACTAAAGCCAAGGTTCCTTATCTAGGGCATGGTTCGGGTTATTCGGTTCAGCATGATTCGAAACTTCGTTTTGAAAACTCGGGCAAATAGTCAGTACTGTGATTAAAAAGGAGTGGTATGAAAGCTGAAGAAATAACTTGGGTGAAATCTCCTGAATTCGGAGTGATGGACCAGCTTTTTCTACCCGCAATTTTTACGGGTTTGGTTACAACTTTAACTCATATGGGCAATACCCTTTTAGGGTCAAAAAATAATGATGTTGTGACCCAACAGTTTCCTGAACAGAGACCACATTTACCTGCCAATTACCGTGGTGTTCATCGTCTTAACCGGGATGACGAGGGGCGCGTTAAGTGTGTCGCTTGCTATATGTGCTCTACCGCTTGTCCTGCTCATTGTATAGACATCGTCGCCGCTCCTTCCCCATGGCCGGATCGGGAAAAATATCCGGAAGTCTTTGTTATAGATGAACTGCGTTGCATTTATTGTGGTATGTGTGAACAGGCTTGTCCTGTTGATGCCATTGAACTTACCACGCTATATGATCTTACAGGCCACAGTCGTGAAGAAATGATCTTTAATAAAGAAAAACTTTTGAGCGTTTTCGATAAAACAGTCTCAATGGGAACGGATCCTGTACGAACCACCCACGGCCGTTTGGGTGTTGCCAGTGAACCTGCCGCAAGTGGGGTAACGAATTCTTCTTCTATGCAGACTTAGGAATTTACCCTATATTTATTTTTTGTTGTGTATTTTGGCTGGGAAGTATTTAATGAATGACCAACCTTGGATTACTCTGACAAACCTATCGCTACTATTTGGGTGGCTTGCGGTTTATTTTTGTCTACCAAAAAGAATATCTGGTATTGGACGGCCATTTGGTTATTGCTCTGGCTTTATTGCCTTGATTATTGCGGCTGTTCAAATTTTCACCACCTATTCTTTGAATCCTGAACTTGTTTTGTTTTGTATATTTTCATTTTTTGCAGTTGTTGGTGCCTGTCTAATGATTGTTGCTCAAAATCCAGCACATGGCGCTATCTGCTTTGCTTTGACAATCACAAGCACAGGTGGGATTTTTCTTCTCCTTGCTGCCCCTTTTGTAATGGCTGCCAATATTATTGTGTATGCTGGTGCAATTATTGTGACTTTCCTTTTTCTACTTATGCTGGTTAAACAGCATAATGCAGATCTAGCCGATTCCGAAAGCCGGGAACCTTTTCTTGCTTCAATTACAGGTTTTATTTTGATGGGTTGCCTTATTTCCGTTCTTACAAGCGCCTTTTCTTCCCAGGCACTTTCTGGGAATCGCAATGAAATTGAAAGAATCGTTAAAGAAACAAAGGAAGCTCTTGCATTGACGAATCTTTCGGAATTAAAAGCCAAGGTGATTAATGGTGACAATTATGTGGTTACCAAACTTAAAAATGCCTTGGGTGGAAGCGGTACCTGGGTCGAAAGAATTGAAGTTGATGTTCAAAAAAATGGTACGGTTATGGTAAATAAATCAGATGATATTGTTGAAATTAAATCAGCACTTACTTCTCTGGTTAATATTGGAACCGATTATCTAAAGTACCGATCCTTGTTACGCCCTTCTATCGCCATTAACAGTAATTCTGGTGCTGATGCTAGTCTACAATTGGATGAGATACGAAAAGATCAATCTGGCAGGCCAGCCATGCCCGCTGATAATACAACATTCTTGGGTAAACTAATTTTCTCTGATCAGTTGATTACAGTGGAATTGACAGGGTTATTGCTTTTGGTTGCCACTATTGGTGCGATTGTTATTGTTCGCCAATTGCCAACGAATGTGAGTCCACAATAATGCTAGATTTAAAAATATTTCTGATCTTGGGCGCAATATTGTTTTGCATCGGGCTAATTGGTTTTGTATCCCGTAGAAACATGATCACAATGTTTTTAAGTGCAGAATTAATGCTTCAGGGTGTAGCCATTAACTTTTTGGCATTTTCAAGGTTTAGAGGTAATCTTCAGGGACAATCTTTTGTCCTTTTCATTCTTTCAGTTGCTGCTTGTGAAGCAGCCATTGCCCTTGCGCTTATCGTTATACTTTACCGTGCGAAAAATTCACTTGATGTAAGCAAATGGCAGGACTTGCGTGAAGAAGATCTGGAACCCAATGAAGATCCAGAGATTATTTTGCTTGATTCTTATCAAATTCAACCTATGCCTACACTTCCCGTAGCTGGACACAGGCCTGCCAAAGAAGAGGATGCAAGCCATGTATGATGCTATGGCATATTTATGGATGATCCCTGTAATTCCTATTGTTGCAGGTTTTATCACATTCATTATCGGGCCCGGCCTTCTTCGTTCCCAAGCACATTTGCCTTGCATTATTGCCGGCTTAATTTCTTTTGTTTTGTCTACCATGGTCCTTAATGATGTAGTCAAGGCGATTCAAACTAGTGATATATCCAATCCTTCGTCTGTTGCCGTTTCCTATTTTGAATGGTTCCGGACAGGAGATCCAAATCTTATTGGGGAAAACTTTAAAAAAGCTGGTTCCTTAAAAGCTGAATTCAGTCTACGATTAGATCCCCTTTCTTCAGCAATGATTGTCATGGTTACTTTTTTAGGTACCCTCATTGCGGTATTCTCAACAGGCTACATGCGGGATCATCACGGGAATATAGATCCTGGCTACCCGCGTTTTTTTGCATCTGTTTCTCTTTTTCTTGGGGCCATGTTAATTCTTGTTCTTGCTGATAATGCTTTATTGCTATACGCCGGTTGGGAGGGCGTCGGGCTTTGTAGTTATTTGCTTATTGGTTTCTGGTTTGAAAAGCCATCAGCTTGCAAGGCTGCACGAAAAGCATTTTTAGTTACAAGGCTTGGAGACGTGGCTTTGTTTTTAGGTTTTGCATCTTTATGGGTTTCTTCAGGCTATCGGCTTGATTTTGAAGGATTATTGAATCTTGAAAATTATGATTCTGGTGTTGGATTAGCTTGCTTTCTAATTTTTCTTGGTGCTTGTGGAAAATCGGCACAGTTTCCTCTCCATGTTTGGTTGCCAGATGCGATGGAAGGCCCTTCTCCAGTAAGCGCCCTTATACATGCTGCTACCATGGTAACTGCGGGGGTTTATTTGCTTGCTAGATTTATGCCATTATTTGCTTCCGTGCCAGAAGTGCAAATGGTTGTCATTGGTATCGGTGCTTTTACCAGTCTTTTGGCCGCTTTAATTGCACTGACTCAAACAGATTTAAAACGAATACTTGCATATTCTACAATGAGCCAACTCGGATATATGTTCATGGCTTTGGGTTCCGGTATTGATATTAAATCAGCTCTTCCAATGCTTGCTGTAAGTGCTGCAATTTTTCATCTCTTAACCCATGCCTTTTTTAAAGCATTGCTTTTTTTAAGCGCTGGAAGCGTTATGCATTCAATGCATGACGTAATTGATTTAAGACGTATAGGTGGTTTAAGGAAGGTTCTTCCTTTAACACATATTGGTTTCTTGTTTGGTGCGTTGGCATTGGCTGGTTTGCCTCCGTTTGCTGGTTTTTGGAGTAAAGATGAGATTCTAAGTGTTATTCATGAAACTTCAAAACATTCCAATCATCCTTGGTTTTACATATTAATGTGGGCCACTGGGATTTTTGTCGCTTTTTTAACAGCTTTCTACACTTTTAGAGCTTATTTTCTTACTTTTTGGGGTACCTTGAAACTTCCTGAGGAATGTCACGGTGAAGTTCATGAATGCCCAAAATCGATGACATATCCCTTGTTGCTTTTATCAGTTTTTGCAATTGGGATCGGATTTGTTTTCTCTAATTTTACATCGTTATCAATAGAAAAATTTCTTTCAAATATTCCTGGTTATAGTGTGCTAGCTCACCATTCTCATGACTGGTTGACTGTAGGTTTTGCCACCTCTTCGGGTTTAGCTGGCTTGGTTTTGGCATTTGTTTTTTACAGCAAAGGTAGCGTTACGATTTCTGAACAAGCTTCTGCGAAGTCAAACTTTGCCATTGAACTTAGTAGGAACAAGTTCTTTTTTGACGAGATTTACAACAAACTTTTAATCGCCCCTCTGACTTTGGTATTTTATTGCGCGAGAATTTTCGACCAATACATCCTTGATGGTATCGTTGATTTGATTGCTCATATTCCAAAAATGTTTGCGCAATTGTTTCGACCCATTCAAAATGGTTTGGTCCAGTTTTATGCCCTTGCAATGATATTGGCGGTAACTGTATTCCTGATAGCCCTAGCAAGATCGATGTAGTGCAAAATGAGTCAATTAGTTTTACTTCTTTTGTTGGTTCCTTTGGCGGGCGGTTTAGTTACCCTTTTCGTAAGAAATGCTGGGAATGACTTCGCACGGAAACTTGCCTTGGGATTCTTTCTGTTAAACCTTTTTATCTCTCTTAAACTGACTTGGGATTATTTACCCCTTCTTGAGAAACATGCTATTTCGGTTGAAGAAAAACTTACTTTTGTCCCCTTGGAATCAAGTGTTACTGTTTTTGATCTAGTTCGGATCCATCCTCCCCGTGAAGGTCGTCCCGATGTTGGTTCAATTCGCTTTTTTATTGGCATCGATGGCCTAAATCTTTTTTTGCTCCCATTAACCTGCATTTTATTTGCCGGTTCAGTCCTTGCTACTTGGAATTCAATCCGCGAAAAAGCACATCTTTACTATGGACTAATGCTCCTACTCCAATTCTCGACGATCGGGGCTTTTTTATCATTTGATGTAATTCTGTTTTATGCCTTTTTTGAACTGACTTTGATTCCGCTTCTTTTTCTTATTGCAATGTGGGGTGGGCCTAACAGGCAATACGCAGCTAAAAAAGTATTCGTTTATACCTTGGGTGGTGGACTTGCTACTTTGCTCGGAATAATTGGGCTTGTGTCTGCCTTAAATCAAAACTATCTTGATGATAATAATGATTTGCCTATTACATTTTCTATCCCTGAGTTGATCACTGCTTCTCACAATACCCAGGTTGGCCTTAATAAAAATGTTTTTGAAGCTAATAATGATAAAGATTTGCAAAATCCTTTACTTAAAACAAATCTTGAAATTAACAAATCAAGGTTAGATTATTGGGCATCTTATCAAAAATGGATTTTTCTACTTTTGGCTACAGGTTTCTTGGTTAAGCTTCCTGCTTTTCCTTTCCATACTTGGCAGCCTACAGCTTATTATGAGGCTCCTACTGGTGTTACCTTGGTGTTGGGTGGAATTCTTGCTAAACTTGGGGTTTTTGGCTTCCTTAGGCTTTGCGTACCAATGTTGCCTGCTCCTGCCTGGGAATTTGGAACGTATTTGTTTTCAATTCTTGCCGTGATTGCAATTTTGTATGGTGCTGCATGTGCCATTGCTCAAGATGATTTAAAACGAATGCTTGCCTATAGCAGTTTTAGTCATCTTGGTTTTTGTCTTTTAGGCATATTTGCAATGAATGAAACAGGTTTGACTGGTAGTTATCTACAAATGATTAATCATGGTTTAAATGTTGGTGCACTTTTCTTCATCTGTGAAATTCTAAACCATAGATACGGCACTACTAAATTTAAAGATCTTCAGGGACTTGGAACTAAATTAAAAGTTCTTTCAGCCATAACTGTATTTTATGTCATGTGTAGTGTGGGTTTACCCGGCCTTAATGGCTTTGTTGGCGAAATCATGTGTTTATTTGGTATGTTTGAATCCAAGAACCCAAATATAACAGGCAAAGTTTTAGCTTCCATAAGTAGTTTGGGAATGGTTCTTGGTTCTTGGTATTTGATTACAATGCTCATGAAAGTGTTTTTTGGAAAGCTTTCTGAACCTGTATTTAAAAAAGAAGATCCTGTTTCCGATCTTACTATGCTGGAAAAATTTTTCTTGTTTCCTTTGGCAGGTCTTTGTCTTTTCCTTGGTATTTATCCCCAACCTATGATTGATACTATTCGACCTGAGATACATTTGATTGCAAAGCTGAATTCACAGGCAAATAATTTGTTATCAGTTGCTAAAACTGATAAATAGTGTGCACCTTATTTTTTAGATTGGTATTGGTGGATCAATGAGCGGATCAATTTTAATTACAGATTGCATTCAATACATGATGCCCGAGGTCGTGCTTTTCTTTCTGGGAAGCATTATTCTTCTTGTTGGTCCCTTTGCTAAAAAAAACACTCCTTGGGCTTTGATTAGTTCCCTTGGTTTTTTGTTAGCCTATTTCCTGCTGCTTTCCAAAAAACATGATGCCCTTGACCAATCACTTTTATTTTCAACAAATATCCTTGAAGATACCTCTTCCAATTTTATAAGACACTTTTCATTGGGTATGGGGTTGTTTTTTTCTTTACTTTTTTGGCGTGATGCTGAATCTGATAATTCTTTTGAAACTATGGCTCTTATCATTTTTCTTGTTACCGGGTGCTCTATTGTTGGTATCTCCAATGATTTGATTGTACTTTTTCTAGGTCTAGAATTAATCAGCATTCCAACATACGTCTTGCTTTACCTTCACGGAAAAAAAGACTTTGCCGCTGAATCTGCAATGAAATATTTTTTCCTCTCGATTTTCTCTTCCGGACTTATTCTTTTGGGTTTCAGTTACCTATATGGCATTGTTGGATCCACAAATATTTCAGCGATTTCTGATGCCCTCAGCAATGGGTACCGTTTCAAGCCTGCCGTTGATATAGATAATACTTCCGGATTGCTCTTTCTAATCCCCATGCTAGCTATACTTGCGGGGTTAGGTTTTAAAATAAGCATGGTACCATTTCATTTTTATGCTCCAGATGTTTATCAAGGAACTAGTTATCGAATGTGCGCCCTCCTTGCCACTGTTTCCAAAGTTGCTGGTTTTGCTGCTATTATTCGTATCTTTGGTTTTGCTTTGGCCCAGGGGGCCCTTCCAGGTACTTCTAAAACTCTCGATAATATATATGTTTTGTTTTGGATTTTAGCTACCGTTACAATGACTATTGGCACCATTCTTGGCTTGCTTCAGCGCAATCTTCGTAGAATTTTAGCTTATTCAAGCATTTCTCATTCAGGATATATTCTTGCAGGAATTGCAGTCGCGCCAAAACTTGATTTGGCTGCTGGCGTTGATGGTATTGGAGCTTCTTTCTTTTATTTAATTGCTTACTTCTTTGGTACCTTTGGTATTTTTGCTGTTCTAGATGTGTTGGACACTAAAGAAAAGCCGATTGAAGATTGGGATGATCTTGCCGGGGTAGGCACTCAAAATCCATTGTTGGCCATATGTTTAGCCGTGTTTTTGTTTAGTTTGATAGGTATCCCGTTCACAGGTGGTTTCCTTGCTAAATTCTTTATTGTGTTTGGGTGTGTAAGTGTTCCTTACTCCTGGGATGATGCGCTTAGTAAGGGAACCCATAATTTGTTTTTCTTGCTAGGTATTATTGCGTTTTTAAATGCTGCAATAGGTTCTTGGATTTATTTGAGGATCTTGTCTGGTGTTTATTTTAAACCTGCGATTTGGCCAAAGGTTCTTAGCACATCGTTTAGACCTAGTTATCTGCCAATTTTTGCTTGTCTTTTAATAGTAATTGTTCTTGGTGTTAGGCCAAATCTTGTCATTAATCTTACTTTGTTAAAAGGTATGGCTGATCAAGGTAATAATGCTTCATTATCAAAAATTAATATTTCTAAACCTGCCGGAACCGATATGGTTTTGAAACGTGAATGATATTGCGAAACTGATGCCAGATAACATTGTTGAGTCTGTTCTTTCAAATTTTAATATCGGTAATCCTTCTACATTTTCAGTCTTTCCTATTAATTGTGGGTTGAGTAGTTCTTCTGTACATAAAGTTACTTCGTCTGAAGGTGTGTTTGTTTTAAAGTCTTATCATAAATCAACATTAAATTCTTTACAATCAGTTCATGAGTTGCTTGAAAAAGTTCGGGATAATGGCTTCGATTTATTTCCATTAATAATACCTGGTAAACTTAAAGAGAGTTTTCTTTATCAACATGGGTTTTACTGGGATCTTTCTTCTTGGATTCCTGGAAGTTCGCCTGACATTTCGATTGGTAGTTTAGTTCAATGTATAAACAAATTGTTTCAATTTCACAGCGCATCTGATTTTCATGAATCCGAGTATGGGACTATGCCTGCCATGGAAAAACGAATCCGTGAGATAAACTCTTTTGCAATATCACCTATAAATTATTCATCTATATCATTTATTCCGATTCCCATTTTGATGGAACATTTGAAATGGATTAGACAGCAATTGATTTGTTTGGACTTATGGCCTTTACCAAAAGTGAATATTCAATTTTGTTGGGGTGATGCACGAAAAGAAAATATACTTTTCAACCAAGACAAAATTAGCGGTTTTATTGATTATTGTACAATGAGAAAGGATTGCAGGGAGGTGGATGTTTCTAGAATGATATCCAGCTTTGCTGGTGATGATTACGCAATGTGGACTGATGGATTAAATGCATACTCAGCGAAATCCCCAATTAATTATTTGGTTTGTAGGAAGCTTGATATTTTAGGAACGATTGGATCTTTTTATAGATGGTTGAATTGGTTGCAAAAACCAATGCCAGAATTGATACTAAATCAGGGGGTTCAAAGATTTGCGGAGATATTTCAAAGGATAAAAAAATGGAAAGAGCACGGATCTCTGAAATCCATGCTCTTTTATGATTAGTAAAATTATTAACGCTTGGAGAACTGGAAACTCTTTCGAGCTCCCTTTCTGCCATATTTTTTGCGTTCTTTCATCCTACCGTCCCGGGTAAGGAAACCGGAATCTCTAAGCTTCTTAGCCAAAGTAAGAGGTGCACCTTCTTCTTCGCTTACAGGAGGTTGTTCAGCCTCGGTGAGACCAAACATTGCTTTCAAAGCTCTAGCTACACCCTGACTAATGGCACCAGCTTGCCCAGAAATGCCGCCACCCTTGGTGGTGACAATAACATCAAGGCGCTTGACCATATCAGCAAGAATAATGGGGCCAAGAACAAATTGGCGATCTTTTTCTTCGGTCAGGTAAACTTCCAAGGTCTTTTTGTTAATGGAAATTTTGCCTGTGCCTTCGCAAATTCTTACACGAGCAACCGATGTTTTTCGTCTGCCTGTGCCCCAATAAAATGTCTTCTTCGACTTAGTTTCAGCCACGATATCTTCTCCAGTTAAATGCTATACTTTGAATTCCACCGGTTGTTGAGCATGATGTGGGTGCTCCGTACCAGCGTAAATTTTCAGCTTGATAATTTGTTGTCTAGCTAAAGGCGTCTTGGGCATCATTCTTTTTACTGCTTCGCGAATAATACGATCAGGATGATTTTGAAGCCAATCTTTAGCGGAGGCAGTTTTCAAACCACCGGGGTAGTGGGTATACCAGCGATATACTTTGGTATTTATCTTTTTACCGGTAAATCGAAGTTTTGATGCGTTCAAAACAATAACAAACTCACCCGTGTCGTGATGATGGGTGAATTCAGGACGGTGCTTGCCACGCAACAAATTAGCAATTTGTACAGCCAATCTGCCTACAATTTGATCCGCAGCATCAATAACCAGCCACCTTTTCTCAGGTTCCTGAGAAGGCTTAGCCATATATGTCTTCATAATAATCTCCACAATGACCAAAAAATTATTTTATTTTAAGAAAATAAAATGTCAATAAGCATTAAAATATAGTTCATAATGCTTTGGTCACTTTTACATCAGTAAACCTTATTAATTTCTTTTTATAATAATGATGGATAAATAGCCATACTTTTTGCATAATAATTCATTGTGTGGTAAAGACTTATGTTTTGTGAGGTTTTAAGAAAGAAGTAGCTGGATTTGTGAAGCATTGCTGATTTTTTGTGCTAAAAAACCAATTATTTAAGAATTTGACTGATCAACACGCGTAGAAGTAAATAAATATTAAGCCATTTTTGATAAAGGTTGTTTTGTAACGGGTTGTCCTTTGTTTTTGTTACTTATTTTCTTGTGACTTATCTGATAATCGTTACAAATGAAGGGTTTTGGTTTAATTTTTAAAATTTCTATTTAGTTGTCAATCTGTGTTTTTTAGCTTTTTGCTTCATAAATACCATTTTCTTTTTTTTATTCGCTTATTTTGTGCGAAAACCTCGTTTATTTTATTAATAGAGGTGAAAAGTGAATTCTGAACAAATCGGTTATATATTTCTGGCAGGTTTAGTTTCAGCTGGAATAGGCTATGCGATTGCTACGATTTTTTACCGTACCAAGTTAAATAGTTTGAATGCAGACAGCAATTCTTTGATTAATGATGCCAAGGCTAAAGCAGAAAAGATAATTAAAGATGCTGAGTTATTGTCTAAAGAAGATAGTTTTCGAAGAAAAGAAGAACTGAATAAAAGTTTTGAAAATATTCGCCTTGATCTACGCGATCAAGAAAAACGCTTGGAAAAGCGCGAAGACGCAATTGAAGATAAAGCCAGGGATATGCTTAAAAGGGAGCGTTTAACAGAAGTTCTTCAAAATCAGTTGCAAGATCGCAAAAATGAAACTGATATCAAAAACAAGAAATTTGCTGAGATTCTTGAGAAACAAGAAAAAAGATTATTAGATATATCTGGCATTTCACGGGATCATGCCGAAAAAATGCTTTTTGAAAATTTGGAACGAACTCTTAGTAAACAAGTAGCTGAGAAGTTGAAAAAGCATGATGAGCATCTGAAAGATTCTGCCAAGGAATCTGCCAGGAAAATCTTAGCAATGGCTGTTCAACGCTATGCTTCACAGCATTCTGTTGAAAGCACCGTTAGCACCGTTGATATTCCAAATGATGATATTAAAGGCCGAATAATTGGTCGTGAAGGCCGTAATATCAGAACATTTCAAAATGTTACAGGGGTTGATCTGATTGTCGATGATACCCCAGGCGTGGTGGTTGTTAGTGCTTTTGATAGTGTTAGGCGGGAAATTGCCAGGCTTTCATTATTAAAGCTTATTCAAGATGGGCGAATCCACCCCACTAAAATTGAAGAAGTGGTTAAGGAATCCCAAGAAGAGATGGAAAAACACATAATGGAAATGGGCCGCGAAGCCCTTAATGAAGTAGGTATGGGGCCTTTGAATGATAAACTTGTTCAATTGCTAGGTAGGTTGAAATTCAGGACCAGTTATAGTCAAAATGTATTACGTCATAGCATTGAAGTTGCTTTCCTAGCCGGAATGCTCGCGGATGAATTAGGTTTGGATGGTAGGTTAGCCAGAAAATGTGGTTTATTGCACGATATTGGTAAAGCCGCTGATCACGAAATGGAAGGTGGTCACCCGAAAATTGGTGCTGAACTCGCCCGTAAATACGGTGAAACCAATCCTGACGTATTGCATGCTATTGCAGGTCATCATGACGATATAACTGTTGACCATATCTATACAGTTTTAGTGGCGACTGCTGATGCCATAAGTGCTGCAAGGCCAGGCGCGCGCAGAGAGACACTAGAAAAATATGTCAAGCGATTGGAAGACCTTGAAGCTATAGCTTGCGGTTTCCCAGATGTTGAACAGGCATTTGCAATTCAAGCCGGTCGTGAACTTCGGGTAATTGCAAATGCAGCCCGCACCACCGATGAACAGGCAATAAAAACATGCCATGATATCGCCCGTGCAATTGAAGACCAGATGAATTACCCGGGTGAAATCAAGGTCACAGTTATTCGTGAACTAAGAGTGGTGGATGTTGCAAAATAATTCATCAAATAGCCTGAAAATTTTAATGCTGGGAGATATCGTTGGGTCTCCAGGCGTAAATATTTTGCAGAGCTATTTACTTGCAATCAAGAAAAACATGAACCTTGATTTGGTTGTTGCAAATGCAGAAAACGCTGCTGGAGGATCGGGGCTTACCCCTTCAATTTTTAAAAAACTAAAAGCTGCGGGAGTTGATCTTTTCACCCTGGGAGATCATATTTACAAAAAGCAAGAAATTATAAATACGCTCATATCTGAAAATTGTATCTGCAAGCCTGCAAATTACCCCTTATCATCTCCAGGCAAAACCTTTGCTTTTGCGAATACAATTAATGGAATAACAGTTGCTGTAATTTCCTTAATGGGGCGAACTTTTATGCGCCCGGTAGATTGCCCGTTTTCTGCCGCTGAAAAATTGGTACCCGAAGTTAGCAAATTAACAAATGTAATAATTGTTGATATTCATGCCGAGGCTACCTCGGATAAATACCTTATGGGGCACTTTCTAAAAGGGAAAGTTTCCGCAGTTTTAGGAACCCATACACACGTGCAAACCGCGGACGAACAAATTTTAGGTGATGGCACTGCTTTTATTTGTGATTTGGGGATGACCGGGCCTTATGATAGTGTCCTTGGTCGATCTATTGAGCCTGTCACAGCCACCACAATTTCATTTTTACCGAATCAATTTACCGTTGGGTCGGGTGATGTTAGAATGTCTGGCGTCCTTTTGGAAATAAATGCTTCAACTGGAAAGGCAACTTCAATAAGTCGTATCCAGTTTTTTGACAAAGATTTATACAAAAAGTTTAATGGAACTGAAGAAAAGGAATTGGTTCTTCAGCCTTCGCTATG
The DNA here is from genome assembly GCA_964646215.1 of uncultured Candidatus Kuenenia sp. GTDB lineage: Bacteria > Planctomycetota > Planctomycetia > Gemmatales > Gemmataceae > UBA969. The sequence goes on from CAZYAY010000006.1 coordinate 56,469, forward strand.
ATTTCAGATGAACAGTTAAATCAATTTGTTAATAAACTTCAGGAAAAACAATCCAGAATAATGGTTATTGGCCTTGGTTACACAGGGCTCCCTCTTGCAGAGTGTATAACCATGGCTGGATTTGAAGTTGTTGGTTACGATACAAACACTATTAAAGTTGAAATGTTAATTCGTGGCGAAAGTTACCTGGAAACGATTTCCGCATCCAAAGTTAAAGAATTATTTAAGACGGGTAGATTTTCCGTAACATCTGATATCAGTTGTAGCAACCCGTGTGATGTTTATTGGGTCTGTGTTCCAACTCCTCTGTTAAATGGTGCTCCTGCACTTGATCATTTTTATGATGCAATTACATCGATAAGAAAGGTTTCTAAAAATCCATTCTTAGTTATCGCATCCAGCACCTCATTTCCCGGTACAACGCGGACTATCGGGCTTAGTATTTTGGGAAAAGAGGATGAAGCAGACTTTTTTCTTGTTTTTAGTGCGGAAAGAGAAGATCCAGGTAACACTAAATTTACGACAAAAACCCTGCCAAGAGTTTTTGGGGCTCTTGATATTAATTCTTCCAAAGTTGCCTTGGTTTTATTCAAGCACTTGTTTGATGAAGTTCATGAGGCGAGTTCAATTGAAGCAGCGGAAGCATCGAAGTTGTTGGAAAATGTTTATCGTGCAGTAAATATTGCGTTAGCCAATGAGTGGGGGGAGATCTGTACCGGCTTAAATCTTGATGTATGGGAAGTAATCAAACTTGCATCCAGCAAACCCTTTGGTTTTCAGGCATTCTACCCCGGGCCGGGCGTTGGGGGGCATTGTATTCCTGTAGACCCTTATTACCTTTTATCTAAGTTGAAAAGTGTTGGGACAACTGCGGGACTTATTAATCTTGCCTGCGACCTAAACAAAAAAAGACCGCACCTTATAGTTAAGAAAATTGAAGCATTTTTGAAAAACAAATTGAAGGCAATCGACGGATCAAATTTGTTGTTGATTGGGATGGGTTATAAAAAAAATATAGGTGATTTGCGTGAATCTCCTGCGGTTGATGTTTTTAATTTGCTTAGGCATCATGGTAGCAATGTCAAATGGCATGACCCTTTGGTGGAGAAAAATGCTTCCATATTTGAAGTTCAAAGAGAGTTGATTTTAACCCCGCAGTTTTTGAGATCCCAAGATCTTTGCATAATTCTTGCAGATCACGATTTGGTTAATTGGGACATGATTCTAAAATATTCAGATTTTTTATTAGATACTAAAAATAAGTTAAGTAAATGTGATGGCCCGATGAATCAAAAGATAATACGTCTTTAAATGTTATGCAGACAGCCTTAATGGTTGGCCGAAATTTTCTTTTAAGTTCATTTTAATAAAGTTGCCGTAACTCGATTCCCATCCTTCATATTTTTGTAATTCTTCCGCTGTTTTTATCAACCAATCGTTGAGCGTTACTGATTGTGTTTCTGCTGCAATCTCTTCCACAAAGCGTATGTATTCATTACAACTATCATCCGAGGAAAATTTGTAGAATTGTTTTTCATCAGGTTTTGGCAACCATTGCAAAACTTCCTTTGCCAGGTTTTTAATATCGGTACTAAAGTTATGCCCTTCGTTTGACTGATTTGAAATCAGCCAAGATGGGCAACCCGTTCCGGTCCATTTAATAAAACCTTCTTTTGTAAAAATCAGGGATGATTGGTGGATTACTCCGTAAACCAAACCAGCACCATGAATCGAAGCTAATCCCGAGATTGATTGTAAAACAAGATTTAGCCATACATCTGGTGTTTGGTGGACTGAAGTCCATTCCGATTGACCTACGCCTTCTGTAAACTCAATTAATGCTGCGGGCCTACCCTGTATCTCTAGTACCTCATAAGTGGAGGCAACATTTTCATGATTGAGGTTGATTGCTGCACCAAATCGTTGCCTGAATTCGTCTGGATGATAAGGATCTGAAAGTTCCGATTCTGAAAGATGCCTGAGAACGCATTCGGCTTTTTTTGCGGGATCAAAAACCTGGAAAACAAATTCCTTGCTTGTTGAAGGAAGTTTATCGATTACACGAAAACGGTCGATCATCAAGCCATTTATGTTGCCAGCTTCGATAAGTGCCATTTGGTAAAAAGTTAAATAACCACCATTAAGCAAGGCCTGCCTGAGTGATTTTCTTGATTTTTTTGCATCGGTCATAAGCGTAAAAAGTGTATCAGATTCAACCAAACCCAAAGATACAAGTTGATTACCTAATTTTTTATCTGTAGGTTCAATTGAGTTAGGTGTCAACTGGCTAAGAAGGTGATGGTTTACACTAGGGAAACCAACTGCATCGTCTAAATAACCAGTCGCCATTGAAGTTGTAAGTGTTCCAGATAAATCTTTGATTTTATTGCGATACCATGCGCGCATATCATCCAGATGGCGATGAACTTCCTTTGTTTGTGCAAGCACTTCTCCCTCTTTTTCACGAAGATTGTGCTCTTTTTTAGATAAATTTTCCGTGTGCTGTTGCAGGATCTGTGCTTGAGTTTCAAATTTCGCCTGCTTTCTTTCCAGCTCAGATTCGCCTGTCTGCAATGCAAGTTTTATACCAATTAAATTGTGTTGCCATTCGATGAGTTGTTGCTTGAAAGAAGCAATTGAAAGGCGGTGTTCTTCTCTCGCCTTGATTATTTTGTTTTCGGTGTCGAGGGAGTAATTTTGTTGATCGCGGGATTCTTTAAGCAACAACTCGAGTTCTTCTCTGGCAATCTTAGCGTACTCATGAAATTCCCTGAGATGTTCTTGCAATAAATTCCTGGCTCCTAAAAGCCTGGTAAGGCAATTTTCAGCACCTGCGATCAGGTCTGGGATATTTTCGCTTATGCTGCTGATTTCATTTTTAAAATCAATTTTCTGAGCCAAATTACGGTTTTCAATTTCCAGATTCGCCAATTGAATTTCTTCAATGGCTGATTTTTCTTCCTCAAGTCTTTGAAGTGCTTCGAATATTTCTTTTTTAATTAATTCATGACCGTGATTTTCAGTTTCCATTCTGAATTTCACAGAGTCCATATCTGTTGATTTTTTGAGTAATTCTTGTTTGGATTTTTCAAATTCGTCCCTTGCTGCGGTTAGTTGCATTACAAGGCTGCCATGCTCGTTTTCCATTTCTTCATTTCTAGCTTGAAGTGAAATAATCTGTGTCGAAAGGATGGCATCTTTTTCGTTTAGGGTATTTTCTTTTAATTGGATATCCTCAATTCGCTTTCGAAGGATTTCTTGCATTTGTGCAAGATTTTTTTCAGTTGAATCAGCTTGTTTAACCTTGTTATCCTGATGATTTTGAAATTCTTCAATTTCTTTCCTGGATTCTTCAAGTAATTTTCTATTTGCTTCAATCTCATTTTCACGAATTGCAAATGTGTTTTCCACATTTTGTAATCGATGTTCTCTTTGTTCAATTTCAAGAATACGAGCGTCCAAATAATTCCTGCTGTTTTTAAGTTCATCTTTTTCTTGATTAAGGAGTTCAAATCCTGAAGATAGCAAAAACTCTTTTTCCATCAATTCTGATTTTAAAGTTTCGGAATTTTCATGTTTGGCAAGCAACTCCGCTTCCAAATTTCGCATTGTTACGATCTTTTTTTCTATTGTGGATTCTTTTTCCTCCAGACGGGATTTGACATTCTCAAGATAAAGTTTTAACTGAAATATCTCATCAATCTGCTGATTGATCTCAGCAGATTGTTTAAGAATATTTTCGTTTTCTTGTTTTTTAACAAGGCATTCTTCTTCAAATAATTTTCGATCTTCCTTTAGTTTGCCATACAAAATATCAATTTCTAGGGCCTGTGCTTCAAGCTCTCTACTGGTTTTTTCTAAATCCTCACTTCTACAATCCACTTCACGAGCACGTTCGTGCAAATTTCTTGTTTTTTTGTCCAACAATTCTTGAAGATCAGTTATGGTTTTTAAATCGGTATTACTTGATGATTGTTGCTTTGAATCAGCTTGTTTTTCAGTTTCTGTAATGTTTTTAAGTTCTTCTAATTCTTTTCTAAGACGGTTTATTTCTTCAGAGTAGGTTTTGTTTTGAATTATTTGAAGGTTCAATTGATCGTCTGTGGACGATTTTTCAGATTGAAGTTTGTTTTGTTTTGAAAGGAACTCTGTTTCGCGGTCAGTAATTAGTTGTTTGTTTTCCAATAAAGAATTCAATTCGATTTTCAATAAATGATTGTTATTTTTTAGTTTCTTTATTAAGCGTGATAAAAACCTTTTACTTTTAGATTTGGTTTTTACATTACTACCAACCGTTAACTGATCTTTGATATAAGGCTTTATAATTTCTTTTGAGATCGTTGATGTCAATGAATCCGGGATGATAAATGAGAACTCATAGTTTCCAATCGTTAATTTATCATTTGATTTTAGTATGGATTCTTGAAATGTAGTTCCATTTAAAGTCAGTCCAGAGAGTGGAGTAATGGAACGAACACAAAGGCCTATTGGTTTTATATGATTCACCTGAAACAAAAGCGCCGGTAGGTCAAGTCCTGCCAACCTAAGTTCGCATCCTGCTACAGTGCCTACAAGAAAAGTACCATGGATTGGGAAAGATTGAATTTGTTTGTTAAGGCATGAAAAAACCATGGTTGCACCGGATGCAACTTCTTGGTCTTCAGGAATGAAAGGTAATTCATCTTCTTTCATACCAATGGTTTAAAAAAAACGCCCGAAAGTGTATAGTCCAATATTTTGACTTGGTTTTTAATAGCAAAAGGAACAAGACTAACGGTCCACCCAAATACCCCAGGCGCCCTGTTTTTAAATATTAGGTTCGGCCGAACTGGTTTTCCAGGTCGCTCTTGCTTATCAATAAGGAAGTTGGTCTTCCATGTGGGCAATGATAATGCGATTTGGATAAGTGGCGCATTTTGGCTAAAAGAGACATTTCTATACCGTTAAGAATATCGCCTGATCGTACAGCGGAATGGCACGCGGTAAGGCTTAAAATATGATGAAAAAAAGCATCTTTACTTGGGATCTCATCTTTAGCAAAAAGTTGTTCGATAACTTTATTAAAAAGAGATTTTGGTGATTTTCTTCCAAGCAATGCGGGGTAACTCTCAACGAGGATCGTATTTCCACCAAATCCTCGTATTTCAAATCCTAGTTGCTTTAAGTCTTCTTGTCTTGATAAAACCATTTCGGATTGAAAAGCTGCAAGCTCAATGGTTTCAGGAATTAATAGTTTTTGGGCAGGCACCGACCCAGATGTAAGCTTGGTTTTTAATTGCTCGTATAAAATCCTCTCATGAAGTGCATGTTGATCAATAATCAGAACACCTTCTTCAGTTTCAATCAATATATACGAATTGTAAACTTGTAAAACCTTGATGTTTTCTCCGGTTTCCAATGAAGGGGTGATTGGATTTGGAGAAGAAGTTTTTTCTGAATAAACATAATTAGGAGTTTGTGCGGGGTTAACGGCGGGGAAAGGGTTTTGAGGTTGGATCTGTAGCTCGCCTGACGCTTTCTTGTCAAGAAAGGGAAGTGATGGGGCAGGTGAAGGACCAGACTCAAGAGCCCAAGCATCGGGAGTACTGTGTTTTGAGGGGATCGTAATTGTAAAGTCAGGTAAACCAATGTCCGTCTGGTTTTTTCTTGTGATAGGTGCTTCGTCTTGAAGTTGAAAGACAGCGCCTTTATTTTTATCAAGAAGAACATTTCTTACAGCATTAAATACAAGATGGTGGATGGCACCTGGATCTCGGAACCGAACTTCCGCTTTGGTTGGATGAATATTGACATCTACTTTTTCCAGGTCTGAATCAAAAAAAAGAAATGCCACAGGAAATCTTCCCGTCATCATATGGCCGCGAAAACCTTCCAGGATGGCATGGGAAATTGTTCTATCTCTGAACCATCTACCATTGATAAATAAATATTGTGATTTGGCACTGCTTTTATCAATATTTGGTGATCCAACAAAACCTTTGATTTTAAAATCGCGGTGATTTGACTCGATGTAAAGCAAATCACTGGTAATATCTTTTCCGAATAAAATGCTGATTGTTTCTTTAAGGCTGGCACCTTGTGACGCTTGTAAAACTTGTTTTCCATTGTTTTTGTAAGACCATTGAACTTCGCAGCTATCAAGGTTGTTTTTAAAAGAAGAAAGAATCATTTTGGTGATGGTTTCAGTGATTTGAGCTGTTTCAGCGGGCGGAGCCTTTAGGAATTTCCTCCTTACAGGTGTGTTGTAAAATAGATGCTTGATTTCAATCCTAGTTCCTGGTGAACCATTCCAAGGCTTTGCAGGATGAAGTAATCCGCCCTCACAAAAAATTTCCGCTCCTTGGTCAAGGTCGGGTGGACAAGATTGAAGCAATAATTTTGAAACGCTTGCAATCGAACCTAAAGCCTCTCCTCTAAAGCCGAGGGTGGAAATCCTGAACAGATCTTCTGATGACTTAAGTTTACTCGTCGCGTGGCTTGTAAGAGCTAGTTGAAGTTGTTCTGGATAAATTCCACAACCATCATCAACAACCCTGATTAAATCGTGCCCCCCCTGCTCGATCTCGATATCAATCCTCTTGGAATGAGCATCCAGGGAATTTTCAACAAGTTCTTTGACAATACTTGCAGGGCGTTCAATAATTTCGCCCGCAGCAATTTGGCTGATCACTTCGGGGGGCAGGAGTTTGATAATTGCCATTAAAACTTCCGTGTTAATTAATCTTGGATATTAAAGTTCGTCCGGGCTATCCAGTTCGCGAGTAGGTAAATCATCCTCTGAATCAGGGGTCAGGGCAAGTTTTTTTAGCTTGCGTTGAAGGGAATCAGATTTCATCCCAAGAGATTTGGCGGCTTTACTCATGTCGTTGGAGTTTTCAGATAGGGCTTTTTTAATCTTATCCTGCAACTTCCAATCTTGTATAACTCTATAAAGTGTTCGCTCTCCAATGCCAAGCATGCGGGATGCTTCTTCCCTGTTGCCATTAGTTAATGAAAGAGCTTGCTCAATAAAAAAGCGTTCCACCTCAGAAAGTGGCCTGCCGATTAAATGAGAAGCTTGTGGCGACTGGCCCGAAAGAGGTTGAATACGGTTTAAAATATTTCCTTCTTGGACATCATCTACATTTAGGATGCCGTCAACATCAAGAACCACCATGCTTTCGATAAAGTTTCGCATTTCCCTGACATTTCCAGGCCAGTCATAAAGTGTCATAGCTTTACGAACCGGCTCCGCAATGGTCATGGCATGTTTTGCATGAAGTTGGTTGAATTCCTTAAGAAAATGGGAAGCTAGCAGCGGTATATCTTCTCTTCTTTCTCGAAGTTGGGGCAAACGAATTTTTAAGCGGTTGAGCCTGAAAAACAAATCTTGCCTGAAGGTTCCCTCAGTTACCGCAGCTTCAAGATCTCGGTGGGTTGCAGAAACCACTCTTACATTAACTTTTAAAGGTTCATTGCTTCCAATTCTAAACACTTCACTATTTTCCAAAACACGCAATAATTTTGCCTGTAGACTCATAGGCATGTCGCCTACTTCGTCAAGAAAAAGGGTACCACCATTTGCATATTCAAATCGACCTTTTCGCATTCTTTCTGCGCCAGTAAATGCCCCGGGTTCATGGCCAAAAAGTTCATCATCAAGCAGGTTTTCATTTAAAGCAGTACAATTCATCGCGACAAATGGTTTGTTTTTGCGAGGGCTGTTATTGTGGATCGCCTTGGCAACCAATTCCTTGCCCGTACCGGTTTCGCCTTGAATTAATACCGTGGCATTGGTTGGGGCTATGCTTTGCAGTTTCACGACAACATCGTGCATTTTTGAACTGTTGCCCAAAACGCCCTCAAAACCAAATTTTTCATCAAGCTGGCGTTTAAGGTCGCGATTAGTGCGAGCAAGCCTTAGTTTCTCAGATGATTTTTCAACAATGGTGCGGAGTTCAATCATGTCTAAAGGCTTGGTAAGATAATTGGATGCGCCCTGTTTGATCGCCTCGACCGCAGTTTTTATATCCGCATGACCCGTGATAACTATAACTTCAACTTCGGGTAACTCTTCCTTGGCTTTACGAACAATGGCAAGGCCATCAACATCTGCCATGCGTAAATCGGTAAGAACAACATCAAAGGTCTCGTTTTCAATTTTTTTTGCACCATCTTTACCATTGCATACCACGGTGCACTCAAAACCGACCCTTTCGAGACTTTCTGAAACGACCTCAGCATGTGGTTTTTCATCATCAATAATTAAAACGCGAATTCCTTCCCCGGATTTTCGATTTAAAATATGATTTGATTTATCTGAATCCATAGCCATTATCACCCTACTTTCGCAACAAATTAATTAAAGCTTATTGTATAGTTTAGCCAAATTAATTGCCTAGTCTCTGTTTGTTTCTTATTTTCCCGTTAAAGAACGCATGATCGTAATACCGATAAAAGAAGTAAGATTCCGGTGATTTGGCAAAGTTGTGTGCAAATAGGTTGTTCGTTAAAGTTGGGGTACTTTTTAGGTAAAAAGATGAATATTAGTGAACCACAAGTTCTTTTGGGAAAAATAACAGCTTTAAGAGAAAAACTTGAAAAAGCTGTTCGCGAACCTATTTCCAATCATTTGATCGTGGAAGAAGGCTTTGATATTTTTGCAAGAAAAAACCGATTGGCTTCCAAACTTGCGTTATCGGAGGAGTGTGATTCATTAATTATTGACGAAAGTATAGGGTCTCAAACTCCGAGGCTACCGGTCCAGCTTACCTCAAAGGCAAGAGAATTGCTGATTCACGGTAAAGATTTGATTGGTGAGTTGCGTAACCTTGCCAATGCCTTCCTCCTTTATCGCACCGATGATGAAATAGCCTCTAAAAAAGGAACTCAAGAATCTGGCGCATTGTTAAAGCTATATCGTGAAACAACAGCGATGGCAGATACGGCTCTTCGTATGATTCCAAATTTTCCGGAATCTCCATCTAGCCAATTACAACTTTGCGCTGGCGTGGAAGCCATTTTTCAGGTCATTTCCCAGAGATTAAGAATTCTCAAGCAGGCCTGCAGCGTAAAAGAGAAAGAGCTTGAAAAAATCAGTAAACTTGTGGAAATATTTGATGTCATTTTATCTGGAAGAAAACCTGATTTTCTCGAAGTGCAAATTATTGTTGAAGATATTCTTGAGGAAGTACGAAACGGTGAAACACTAAGGCTTCTAAGGGAGGATATTGACTATCCAGCAAGGTATGTAGCTTGCAAAGGCCTCAATTTTGCAAGGGTCGTTGCGAGGGTGATATTTCAAGATGCCCAATTACGGGTTGCAAGCATGGAAATAATTGCTGCTGCATTATTTCTTGATATAGGAATGATAAAAATCCAGTCATCAGGTTTGGTTGAACCAGAACGAATCCATGGAAAATTATCGCGTGCTTATGAATCGCATTGTTTTATAGGTGCGGAATTACTTCGAGAATCATTTCCTCAAATGCCTTTACTTTCAGAAGCTGCGCTTTCACACCATGAGAATATTGATGGATCCGGTTTTCCATCCGGGTTTAAAGGGGCGGAAATATCCCCCGTGATCAGGTTTCTTGCGGTATGTGAAAGATACATTGCCCGATGCATGTCTTCTTCATTCGATAAACCGTTAAACACCAAAGGTGCATTAACATCAGTACTTATGGATAGCGAAGACGGAAAACTTGATAAAGTTTATGCTCGATTTTTGCTTGCAGTTTCTTTTTATCCATCCGGTACAGCAGTTGAGCTTTCGGATGGTTCCCTGGGGGTTGTTTTGGCAAATCCATTGTCAAAGTTAACAGAAATAGAATCCAACAATCAAATTGTTGCGGTATTACGGGAACCTGATGGCAGTTATCTACCCAAACCAAAGATTTTAGATCTTGCTGGCAGAACTTCGCCTGCGGTTCTTCGTTGTCTTTCGCAGCGGGAAAAAGATGATCTTATTGGGTCTGAATTCCCAGAGTGGAACTCGCACTAATAAAGGTTTAGGAAAATGTTTCCCAGACGTTACATAACCTATGTTGAAGCAACAAGGCATCCATGGCCTAATTTTATATTTCTGCTTCCCATTGTAATTCTTTATGAGACTGCTGTCTGGTATTGCACTAATCATCAGGTAGATGGAGTTCGAAATGGTGCGGATGGTTGGTTAAGGCAGCATTTAGCCCTTTACGGTGTAAACCTTATATGGCTTCCCCCAGTATTACTTCTTTGTTTTTATGCATTTCAAAGCTTTTTAAGATGGTGGAGTCGGCCTTGTGAAAATATCGAGACTATCACCGGAATGATTCTTGAAAGTGGAATATTTGGAATGGTGTTATGGTTGGTCGCTGGAATATGGACCAAAGGATTTCTTGCTTCAGGAGTTGATGCTTCAAGCGGGGTTTCTTCAGCTTGGGTAACTTATCTTGGGGCAGGTATTTATGAGGAAGCGATATTCAGGCTATTAGGTATTCATCTTTTATTACTGTTATTACCTGCAAGCATTTTCCCATCTTTACCTTTAGCTTTTTGTGTTTCATCAGTAGGATTTGCAATATCACATCATCTGGGTGTTTATGGTGAAGCTTTCCAATTTGACATCTTTATGTTTAGGGCATTGGCAGGATTTTATTTTTGCACCGTTTACATGTTCAGAGGTTTTGGAATTGCAGTAGGTGCTCATGTCATCTACGACTTTATCGTTTCAGTTTGACAAAGAAATTTCAATCAATTGGTTATCCTTGATTTTGAACCCGTCAATAATGAAACAACAATCAAAGTAATAAATCCCAAGGGTATTGTCACGATCCCAGGTTGACTGAAGGGGACCAATGCACTGTCAGGTGATAGTCCATAAACATCTTTAAAAGTATCCGCACAAGATAGAATCCATCCCAAAGATGAAAACATACCGACAATAATGGCGCTAATAACCCCTTCTTTAGTGGTTTTTTTCCAGAATAAAAGCATTACAAGTGATGGTAAATTGGCGCTTGCTGCAACACTGAATGCCCACCCAACAAGATAATTAACATTCATTTTTTGGAATAGAATGCCTAAAACAATTGCGATAATCCCGACAAAAATGCAGGATATTTTGCCGGCTTTTACTTTTGTCTCATCTTTCATGGGAATATTGAGGAAACCAAGAAGTAAATCATGTACGACTGCGCCACTTGCAGCTACGATCAAACCGCTAACTGTGCCGAGCACTGTTGTAAAAGCAATTGCAGAAATCATGGCAAACATAACTTCACCAAAACTTCTGGCAAGAAGAGGTGCAGCCATGTTGCTATCACTTACATCAAGTGATCCGCTGGTCATTGCTCCAAGGCCAAGGAATAAAGTCAAAATGTAGAAAAGGCCAATAGTGGCAATACCAACTACCGTGCTATTTCTAGCGCACGATTGGCTTCTGACCGTGTAGTATCGAATTAAAATATGTGGTAAAGAAGCTGTGCCGCAAAAAAGAGCCAGCATCAGGGAAATAAAATTCAATTTGTCGGTGATTTTTTCACTTCGAATACCTTTTAGTGACGGATGATTCCCTGGGCTGAGAACATCTTTTCCAAGAGTTGGCTTGGGGTAGTAAACAGTAAGTGTTGAATCATCATCCAGTTTAATCTTATCATTACCCCAAAGGATAATTTCGCTTTCTTGAATGGTGCGTATGAAATCCAAGGGGCCGAGCGGACCTGTTTCTTTGGCGTTTCCTGGTAATTTTGTGATGGTTCCAACCGGCCAAAGGTCGCCTTCTTGTGACCCCTTCCCTTTTGGCAAGCCGTTTACCATGGGTTTTCCGCCTGCTTTGGGGTTTGATAAAATAGTTTGAGTTTCATATAGATAAAATTTATCTACGTCAGATTTAGATTTGTCAATTTTCCAATATGATGTTTGTTTTGATTTGGAATCAAGAATTCTAAGAAATGGTTTACCTTTCCAAACACCCTCACTTTTTATGATTTCAGCATTGGTAAAGCCCAGGGCTAAAGGGTCGGATATTGTTCCTTTGTTAAAGGGGCCAAGTATTTTCAAATCATGATTTTTATGATGTTCATGCTGCATATCAACTTTTAGGCCACGGTTCAAAATCATGATGACTAATATAAAACTAAAAATAACAAGTAATGAACCTTTTAAAAATTGAACATAAGTTGTGCTAACCATGCCAGCGGTAGTGACAATTAATGTGACAACGGTGCCAACAATAAGAACCCCTGCATAATGGGGAAAACCTAACAAAGGCTGGATAAGTACACCAGCTCCAACCATTTGTGGTATCAGGTAAAAAATACTGACGCAAAGAGTGCTGATTGCGGCAACAAATTTGATACCTGGGGAATTAAATTTTGCATCTAAAGCATCAGCAAAGGTGAATTTACCAAGTCTTTTAATAGGTTCTGCGATTACAAATAAGGCAACAATCCAGCCAGCAAGATATCCAATGGAATATAAAAAGCCATCATAGCCAAAAAAAGCGATCATGCCACAGATCCCAAGGAAGGAAGCAGCACTTAGGTAATCTCCAGCGAAAGCAACCCCGTTGACAATCCAATGCACTTCACCATGGGCTGCAAAATAGCCTTGGGACGATTTGGTTTTTCCTGCAAAGTAAAAGCTAATTGCCAGGGTAAGAGCAACGAATACCGCGAAAATTAGGACCGCAATCCAAGAAGCTTCATGTATCACTAGTAGCTATCTCCTGAACGTTTGCCCTTGTTTCGTAGAACCCAACTGTAAATAAGGGCAAGTAAAACGGCACTGGTTATTAAAAAGAAACCATAAATAACAGGTAGGTTTATTCCTGAAATAGTAAGGGTGGTCATTTTTTCAGGGTAAAAGGCATTCAAAAAAACAAAGAAAGAATAGAGCGCCACATAAACAAAGAAAAACACAAAGCCCATGGTGGAATTATCATTATGGGGTGCTGATTTTTTTTCTGAAATCATTAGGGTTCCTTCCGCATTTGAAATATTGATTGGTTTTAAACCAGATCCCAGCCTTTTCGGTATTCTCTTTTGATCATTGAATCAGCTTCCGGGCAATTAGTGGCTTTTATTTTCTCTGCATCCCAGAGAAGCTTTTTTCCTGCTCTAAATGCGACATTACCAAGGTGATTGGATTCGGTGAGCCAACCTGAATATTCGAAGTTACAGGTTGTTGGTGAACCAGTTTTGCAAGCTATCAACCATTCGGCATAATGGCCGATGGATTTAGGAATGAAAGGTTCGGGCTTTTTAAAATCAACAAATTCTTTTTCGGGTAAAAGTGCGTGCTTGCTGTAATCTGAAAGAAGCATGCCCTTATCCCCAACAAATAAAACTCCGCTATTCCAAGCGGGAATTTTTCCTTCAATTAAATGGGGTGGTTTGTTTGCACCTTGATACCATACCATTTTAACTGCTGGCATCTCTCCACGTGCAGGAAACTCGTAGGTGGCTTGCATGGATGCCGGGGCAATCTCAAGATGTGGTTTTGGCCCTGAAGCTTCAACACTCGTAGGAGCTTTAAGTTTTAATGCCCAAAAGGGCAGGTCATTCCAGTGGCTTCCAAGATCTGACATGGTGCCGTTGCCGAAATCCCACCAGCGATACCATTTTGGTCCCGGAAAATACACCGTGTTAAAAGGCCTGAAAGGTGCGGGGCCAACCCATAAATCCCAATCAAGTCCACTAGGAACAGGGCTGGTTTCTTTGGGCCTTTCGGTTACATGAACAATATCACCATTCTTTTTGGAATCTTCCTTGGATTGTAAACCCCAGGCCCTTCCAACCCATACATGAACCTCTCTAACAGGGCCGATAGCATTGGTTTGAATGAGTTCAACCACTCGGCGGTAATTTTCACCTGCGTGAATTTGGATTCCCATTTGAGTTGCCAAATTGGTCTTGGCTGCAACTTCCCGGATTAAACGAGCTTCCCAAATATTATGGGTAAGGGGTTTTTCACAATAAACATGTTTCCCAGATTTTAATGCAGCAAGGGTTACAAATGCATGAGTATGTTCACAAGTGCTAACCACTACAGCATCAAAATCCTTGGCATTTTCAAATAGTTTACGATAATCGGAAAACTTTTTAGCTTTATTGTGCGTTACAGAAGCTTTGGCTACAGCGTCAGAATTCACATCACAGAGTGCAACAATGTTTTCAGAGGATACACCTGCAAGGTTTCCAGCGCCTCTACCCCCTGCCCCAACAATCGCAATATTTAACTTGTTATAAGTGTCTTTTGCCCGGATATAATTGGGTGCGGATAGAATAAAACCAGAAGCACCTGCCAAAGACACTTTAACGAATTTTCTTCGAGAAAATTTCTTAATCATGATACTCCCTTGGTGATTAACAGATTATAGATTGCGAGGGGAACTATGGTAGTTCCTTGATTTTTAGCCCTTTGAATTCGATTGGGGCCCCTTCAGACTCTAAACACAAGTAGCCAGTTTTAGGATCGCAATCCTTTCCCCCGGAGACTTGTTCACCATTTACCCAAAGACGAACCTCGCCATTGATCGCCTTAATGTAATAATGGTTCCATTCGCCAACTCCTTTGGAAAGATTTTTCGAAGGAAAACTACGGTTGCCTTTGGGAGACTTTGGTTCAAACGGTGTCATTTTAGATTTCCCCACTGGAAAAACGTCGCCATGAGTTGTGAACCAATCAGATTTTTTCTTGTTTGCTTTTTCGTAGTTTTCAGCATAACCATGATCAAGAATTTGGACTTCAATGCCTGCCTTTGGAAGTTGACCTGGTTTAAGCCCTTCCAGGCCATCTTCGCTAGCCCAAAGGAAAATACCTGAGTTGCCCGCATGTTTCATATGCCGCCAAGTTGCAACCATCTCAAAATTGGTGTATTTTTTCTTGCTTCGCGTTACACCAACTGGGGTACCTTTGCAAAAGATGGTACCGTCTTTCCATACCCAGGTATCAGGGTTGGTGTTAACATTTTGAAAATCAGATTCGGAAAGGTTGGTCCAACCTTCCCCTTCACCAGTTATTAATTTAGCTGATTCTTGGGCGGTTGTGATGTTACTAAGGCTTATAAAACCAATCAGGGATAAAAACACAAAAGTCTTGATGAGCTTCATGGTAATTCTCATAATTAAAGTCCTTGGGGTTAAGAGTGTTTGAAAAGTACAATTATTTCAATTATCACGCCACTTTATTCCTATGTAGAAAGCAACATTTTATTTCTTGGTCGTGGAACCATTTAAAGAATCAAGATAAGAAAGCAAATCAGAAAGTTGTTCGGGAGTAAGATTGTTTACAAGTCCGACCGGCATCATGGAGTTTTTCAAGGGGGTTCGCTCTTCGATCAAATCTTTTTTAAGTTCCAAGGATACACCGGTATTTTGTCTTAAAAGAATAAATTGAGCGCTTTCACTTACCACAAAGCCAGTGATGATTTTTCCGCTTTTTGTTGTAAACGCGAGAGTCTCGAATCCTTGTGCAATTTTGGCATCAGGTTTTAGGATCGATTCTATCAACTCGTTTTTTTTGTAACGTTTACCAATATCCACCAGGTGTGGGCCTTTTGGTTGCATACCATTTGCATCAGTATGGCAGGCAGAGCATGTGTTTGATTTGAAAAGGAGTTTACCTTTTTCAGGAGAACCTTTTTCATCCATGGCTCGTTTCAAGGTGACATCAAAATTCAGATTGGCAATAAGGTTGGGATCTTTAGGATTGGCAACAGGTATTACAATCGGATTTTGATTTTCTTCTTTTGTAATTGAAGAACCATTAAGCTTAGGCTCATTTAATGGAACTTTGTGCAGTGAAAGTTGTTTTGCCAATTCTGATTTAGATTTATCATCCAAGCCCAGCATGGTTGTTTTGAGAAACTCGCCAATTCGGTTTGTTTGATCCCAAGTCTGTCTGTCATAATAAGGGCCACTATTATCTGGCCGGGTCCCCCACCAATCCCCTTTATAAATTCCCTCGTTAAAATAAAGCCTGGTCAGTGTGGTAAGGATTTCCGATTTAACTGAATTACTGGGCATCGAATTGTATTTTTGAATCAATCCTGAAACAGCTTTATCATTATGCATGTATCGAAGAGCCCAAAGAGCACCTGTGCTAGAATCATTTCCAAGAGAATCCAGGCAGGCTTGTGTTGAATTAGTTTCAACCAAAGTCCTCACTGCAAGGTGGGGAATCACTCTTTCTAAATCAGGACTGGCATGGTTTATTGTTTCTTTGGGTAAGTTTTGACCTGAGCCACGCTTGGTTAATGCAAGTACTTCCTTAGCGAGAGAATCCTTGTGAAGCCTGCCTAGCGATATAAGGGCCTGCGCTTTTGATTTGAGATTTTCACTTTTTAACGCATTCGAAAATACATCCAAAGGCAATGGCATTTGTTTTCCATCTGCAATAATCAACAGTTCTTTGCTTCTGTCGGTAACTACTCTTAATGCATATTCCTGCATTTGAGGATCTGAACAAATAGAAAGTATAAATGGGTTGGCGTTCACGCCATCAAGCTGTTTAAGCGTGTATAGTGCGGCAACCCTGACTTCGGGAGCCAAAGTCTTGCTGGCAGAAAGAGCTTCCAGCTTTGTAGTTGTTACGGGGCTTTTTCCACGCCTTAAAATCTCGCGTTGGAGTTTAAGCCTTTGAACAGAACTGGGATTATTTAAGCTGGCCACAAGGTTTTCAACAGATTCTTTTTTCAAATCCTGCAATGCTGATGGATGAAAACCCTTGGGAATTACCCTGGCTATGAACCCTACATTCGGACCACTGTAATTAAAGCCGCCATTTTTCCAACTGCTTATATAAAGCGCTCCGCTAGCGTCCATATCTGCATCGGTTGGCCTGGGAATTTTCAGGAAAACTTCCTGATGAGGATTAAAACTTGCACCATTAGCCGTTAAAGTGTGGCGGTAAACCTCGGATCGGCCCCAATCACAAGTGAATGCAGAATTTCCATAAGGTTTAGGCCACCGGTTGTCATTGACATAAACTCCTCCACAACCTGATCCACCACCATAATCGCCTAAAGGCGGCATGATCTCTTCTGCAAAATTCATATAAAGGCTGGGATATCCATACTCGGCAGATTGCATGATATGGCTTACTCGAACATTCCATCCCCCACCATCGTTTGTATTATCGCGTGTGAAAATATTCATAAACGGATCAATGCAGACATCAAGAATATTTCTCAATCCCCAGGCGTAAATTTCCATTTCTTTGCCATCTGGCCGGACTCTTACCACTCCGCCCCCACGCCTGCCAAGGATGGTGCCATCAGTGCCCTTTGCTTCGGAAAATCCAAAGTCACCAACTGCAATGTAAAGCCAACCATCAATTCCCATGTGTATATTATTTGTGGTGTGATCCGCACCTCTTTTTCCAACTTGATCCGTACTAATCCCAGTGATCAAAACTTCATGCCGATCTGATACACCATCAAGATTGTCATCATGAAAGACACTTAGAAAAGGCGGATGTAGAACCCAAAGAGATCCGTTGTCGTAAAAAAGCCCACGGGGATGATCCACGGTTGTAAAAGTATTATATTTATCAGCTTTCCCATCGTTGTCGGTGTCCAGACAGCGTAGGATTTTTCCCCTGCCTTTTTCTTTTCCCAGCGAACCCTGTTCATCAACACCAACAAACAATTCACCTTTGGAACCAGTAGCAATGCAAACGGGATAATTAACTTCGGGTGGTTTTCCAAATATGGAAATCTCAAAATCATCAGGCGCCTTGATATCTGCCAGGGTTGTTTCGGTATTAACAGGTGGACTGTTGTTCTGGATATTATTGGTAATATCTTTGGGGAGATCGGGCATCTTATCTGCGTAAGCTTCAAACTCCCAAATACTAGACCAGTTTGCCGTATTTGCTCCTAAGCAGGTAATCTTTAAATATCGTGCCTCAATGGTTTTAACAGAATGAGGTACGATTCGTTGTTTCTTAACATTGGTGGAATTATCAACGACCATAGACCATTCTTTTTGGTCAATTGAGCTTTCAATTTTGTACTGGTAGGCTGCATCTTGTTTTTCCCAATGAATACGAATGTTGCTGATCTTTTCGGTTTTACCCAGATCGACTTGCCACCATTCATTTTTTGCTCCGGAAGATGCACACCATCTCGAGCCTGCGTCTCCATCAACCGCATTCTTGGAGAAATTGTTTTTCCCTTTTTCCTCTGAAGATGCCTTGGTTTCTTTACCGTAAGCGAGGTTTCCTTCTTTGCAGCAGGATTGGCTGGTTTTTGCAGGCTCCGGTTTGATTTTGATTGCTATGTTGGCAAGGGCCTTGATATCGTTGTTGGTTTTTTCATTGGTTTTTCGAAAATCATTTTCATCGGTCCTGCCTACACTCCAAAGCAAACCTTTGGTGACGGTATCGAGATAGGTGGGATCAACCATGGTTTCGTTGTAATGCCCAATGGTCGTTGCAAAAACTTTTCCTTTACCATATTCATTTGTCCATATGCAAACCTGTGGTTGCCCATCAGCTTTCTTGGGTGCTTCAGCAAGGGGAACCGCCCTAGGCCATACTTTAACGGTGTGGTAAAGCTCACCTTTGCCAACTTCCCAGGTGTCGCCAAAGCCCTTCATGATTTGATGATTTTTGTTTAAGTTTTTAACAGTGTAGCCATAGTGTGGCCCATGGTTAGGCGATTGAACCCCTGTGAATTCAAACCATTTGTCTGTTCCTGTACGGTAACAATGCATGGAACAATGGATAAGAACCGCAGGTAATCCTTCTCGGTGTGGTTTAAGAATAGTTTCAACCCATGCTAAATCTTTGACATCAGCGAAACATTCGTTGTGAACAACAACATCAAACCCTTTCGCCCAATCAGGATTTTCATAAAGAGGTATCTTGGTGTTGGTTGTACTTCCGCCTTGATGAACAATCGTCCATTCCACATCGGCACGAGCCGATATTCCCTGGGTTAGAATCAGTTTTTGTCGTTCATAATCATGGCAACAACCACCTGTTACCAGGAGAGCTTTAATGGGTTTCTTTTTGTTTTTGCCGTCTTCTTGTTTTTCATTACCCCAGGCTGGAACAAAAGCAAAAAACACGGAGGCGAATAAACTGATCGAAAGCCTTAGCATGACAAATACCTTTTTAAAGGTTCAGGTGGTAAAATAAACCAATTTATTAAAATACTCCAAACTCATTGTTTGCGAAAGATTGAAGTTTAATTAATAATATTTTTACAAATACATTTACCGATTAAATTAAAAATAGCATCAATCAATCTTTATTAATCAAGCACTCTTTTTGTTTTTTAGTCAATGATTTTATTTGTAATTCGCGTTTTAATGCTGCCGAATGGCCGAAATTTGATTCCAAGTAAACCATATCAACGGGTCTACGGCACCGGGTGTATCTGGAAGCTTTGCCACAATTATGTGCAAGCAATCGCTTGTTTACATCTTTACTTATCCCGGTATAGAGGGAATTGTCTGAACACCTAAGCATGTAAACGAACCAGCATTTTTTCTTCATTGGCTGTACAGGCTTGGTTTAAGAAAAATCAAATTCACGTTGCAATTTAAGATTTATCGAATATTTCTCAAGATACTTTTTAAGATTCAGTTTTTTTTGTGTGTTTACTGAACTCATAAAACGTATCGAACCAAAAATGGGCCTTTCAGGACCCCAAGGCCGATCATATCTTCCTAAAACCCAGAAAATACCACTGTAAGAATTGGGATTCCTACCATCGAGTGCGAATTTATTATTAAGTTCAATCATTATTTTAAGCGCCTGCTGGGGTGTTTCACACCACTCCAGGATCTTTTTGCCCCAAAGCATTCTAAGATAATTATGGATTCGCCCTTCGTTATTTAATTGGTTTTGGGCCGCATTCCAAAGGGCATCGTGAGTCTTGCACGATTGAAATTCGTCTAAGGTATATACATAAGGCCTTTTATCACTGGTGTGTTTTTTTAATGTGTCTTTAGCCCAAGAAGGCAAGGAATCAAAACGATCATAATCATGACGCTTTGAACACATATTGTATCCGATTTCCCTCCAAGTAATTAATTGGTCAAGAAAAGCTTCGGCAGCGGGGCTCATATTCCACCACCCTTCCCTTTTCCCACCACCTTTTGCAGACAAATGCGATGGGTTCCACTCTTCATGCTTAACAAGTTGTTTAAAAACATTGTGCGAAGAAATGTGGCCAAAATGCAGATAAGGGGAAAGCCCACTGCGTACATTTTCATCAGGGTCGTTGCCGAGATCCTTATATTGAATAAGACTTGATTTTAAAAAACAATCCATTGCCTTTTTAGCAGCCTTGGAACCTCCCACAATAAATGATTCCTTTACCGAATGATCAATATCAAGGTCCTTAAGAAACTTATCATCTTTTGATCGCAGTATGGGTAAAGCTGAGGGCCATTTATCCGTAATCTTTTTAGGGAGTTCCTTGAACCTAGGTAAATCAATCCCAGAAAGAGGATTTGCACTTGGAAAATGCCCCAGATGTTCTCTTAGGTTATTATGCAAAAACGCCCTGAAAGAGAACGCAGTTGTAAAAACACGATCAGTAAAATTAAGCGGGAGAATCCCATTGGAATCAACTTTTTCAAAACGAACCGGAATTTGGTTTGAAACCAGACGAATCATTGCAGGAATAAAAAAACAAGGAAAATCATCAGTTATAACGACGCACGCTTTTTGAGCTAAAGATTCCAATAGCCCGACTTGATCTCCGTGTTTTGGTTCCAAATAAGGATAGTACAAAACACCTTTGTTTCCCTCGGTTTCGACTGCGATTGAATTATCTTTCATGCCATCAATTACGAATTTATGAAATCTTTGACTGGCCCATGGATAATTAATTCGGAGTGCTTCAAAAATAACCAGAGGCTTTTTTAACTGAACCGACCATTCAACTGCTCTTTGGAGGCTGTAATTGTGATCAATTCTTCGGTTTGCAATCATCCAGTAAAGAACAAAATCGCCCTCATTATTTATAGGGCTGTTGTTGCATGTTAAAACACGAATTGGGGGAACAGTTGTCGCCATTTATGTTTGTCAATTCTTCCACTTAAAAACGGAGAGGGTTTTGAGATCGCGAATGAAAATTTGATCCCCACTAATAGCTAGGTGGGCCCAGGACTCGCTTTCAGCTATCTCCCTTGTATCCAAGATTTTTAACTCTTTAGGATCTGCCTCGATAAGGTACAAGATACCTTTTTGATCAAGTGCAAGAATCTTGTTTTTATAAGCAACTAAACTCCAATACTTTCCGAATGACGTGGGGGAAGTCCATTTGGTTTCTCCGTTAGACAAATCGACACACGCAAATCTCTGATTTTGAAGGTGCATGTATGCAAAACCGTTGATAATAACAGGGGTAGACATATAGCCTTGAAGCTTATTTTCCCAGACATCGTTAACAGCAAATCCCGAATTATTTTTGCTGATTTTATAAAGCCACGATTTGTTTTGGTAAGTGCTGGTAAAAATAGTATCACCTACCACAATTGGGGTGAAAATATTCATGCCACGGAACGATGGAACAACTTTAAACCAAAGAACATCTCCATTTTCAGGGTTTAATCCGGCAAGCTTTTCCCTTGATTGAATCAGGAGTTGTTTTTGCCCGCCAATCGTAGTCATGTATGGTGAAGAAAAGGCGCTGCCGTTCATGCCGCCTGAATCTTTAAATGCTCTCCAAATAACCGAACCATTTTTTTTGTTAAGTTTAAAAACGGAAGCTCCCGCCTGAACATAAACAGCATCGCCATCAACAAGAGGTGAAGATACAAAACCAAAACTTGGCGCAGGGGTTTTAAACTGTTCAACAAAATCAATCCGCCATTTCTCCTTGCCATCTGCTGCATTAAGACAAACAAGAACATCTTTAATTCCAGCAACGTATAAACTTTCACCATCAAATGCGGGTGTAGCTCGAATCCAACTACCATTTGAACCAGCAAAAAAAGGTACAGATATGGATCCCATCCATTCAGTTGCCCAAATTTCTTTGCCTGTTTTTCGGTCATATGCATGAACAACTTCAGATTCTTTGTTTTTTGTTTCGGTGGAGAAAACTAATTGATCTGAAACAATAGGCCCAGAGTAGCTTGGTCCAAGAGTTGTTTTCCAACTTAATTGCAATGATTCCTTGGATAAATTATTAGGGAAAGCATCACCTAGATAAAACCCATCGCGGTTAGGGCCACGCCATTGGTTCCAAAGGAGTGGATCGCCTGAAAAAGCAGTCGAAATAAGAAAAAATAAAATACCCAAAGTTGTTGCGGGCACACAATAATTCATAATAACCCTCGATCAGTTAAACGATCATATCGTTCGCAATTTAGGGGCAAAATGATTTAATGTCAAGTTAATAAATAAATACAAAGCAATGAATCATAAACTTGACCTACATGGTTCTTCCACCATCCACCACTACAATCTGACCCGTCATAAGATTTGTACCGGTTGCAAGAAATACAATTGCGGCAGCAATATCATCCCCGGTTGATGCTCGCTGCATCGGGGTTAATGCTAATGATTGTTCAATCATTTTTGGATGTGGGGCAAGCCATCGGGTTAATACAGGACCAGGCGCAACAGCATTTACCCTTACTTCAGGCGCAAAAGCTTTGGCAAGCGATTTCGTCATACAGTTAAGTGCGGCCTTGCTCATGGCATAAGGGATAGAACTGCCGTTTCCAGCCAAGCCTGCAACTGAAGTTACATTAACAATATTGCCCCTGGATTTTTTTAATTCCGGCATAACGGCTCTGCAAGAATAAAAAGTCCCTTTCATATTTACCGAAAAAATATCATCCCAGACTTGATCTGATAAGGCATCCAAATCCTTGTGATCAATAAAATGAGTTGTCCCAGCATTATTCACTAGAACATCGATTCCACCAAACTTAGTTGCACATAATTTCGCCATTTCCTTCACGGCTTGATCATCAGCAATATTTGCTTTGTAGGGAATAGCTTCGCCCCCCAGTTTAATGATTTCAGCACAGGTCTCTTCGGCATCCTTGGCGGAGCGTGAATAATTAACAACAATTCGAAATCCCTTTGATGCCAAAAGCAAAGAAGTTGATTTGCCTATACCGGTACCACCACCTGTTACAATTGCTGCTTGTTTTTGCATGTCAACCTTTCAATTATTTTTTTATTGATTTCTTGGCGATTTCTTTGATTTCAGCCTGATTCAGATTCCGCACCTTGATATCTTTTACTGCGCCCACGGTATCGTAGGAAGCTATACCAAACGGAGTGGACACATTACATTCGATGCGAATTCCCAATTTTACATCTGATGTATCAAGGTCAACTGTTTGCTCTTTATCAACCCAAGTCTCAACTCTTTTGTCAGTGATACGAATACGTATTTTATACCATTGGTCATTTTTATATTCGATACCCTGGCCAGTTTGATTTTCAGAGGCATCAACACCATCGATACTTGAAAGTCCGGTAACAGATCCGCCCCATCCACCTACTACAAAAGAACAAAACGAATCACCAACTGGAAAAGTGGTGGTGCAAAAAAAATCACGACCCTCAATACGCTTACTTTCCAAGCTAACCTCATAATTCATTTTTGGAAAATCTTTGCCATCATAGGTTAAACCAGTCATTTTCGAGCCTTTTTCCAAAATAATTGCGCCGTCTTTAACAGAGCTTTTCCCTGGCTTAAAAAAATCAGACTGCTTCCAGCCCTTGAGTGTTTTTCCATCAAAAAGCGATTTCCATTCGTTATTCTCATTTCCTGTCTGGGAAAACCCGGTTTTTACAACGACAATTAAGCCGAAACAAAAGGCCAAGAAAGAAGTATAAAGCAAATTAGGTTTTGAATACGCAGGCATGAAGTTCTCCTTTGTAATATTTAGGTACTATTTCAAAATAACCTAAAAATGAGTGTTTGGAAAACAAAAATACTGAAACATAAAAGCAGACATGGGATAAGCGAATCAAAACAAAAGAATGACTAAGTAATTGTAAGGTTAGAAACTTACTTAAAAAAACTAACTGCGGGTTTTAAGAGATGATAACCCGCCGTCAACTACAATAGTTTGGCCAGTAATCCAAGAATTAGCGGGGTCAAGAAGCCATACGACAGCAGAAGAAATGTCAGAAGTAGCACCAATCTTACCAAGAGAGTGCATTGCAATCGATGCTTTCAACGCATTCTCGTTATTAATAATATTTTTAGTTAAAGGTGTGTTAACCAAACCGGGTGCCACGCAATTCACCCTTATATTTTTAGATGCGTAGGTTGCTGCTGCAGACTGTGTTAATCCTATGATGCCTGCTTTAGCACATGCGATCGCCTCATGGTTAGGCAACCCAATCTTGGCAGCGGCAGAAGAAATCAAAACCACCGACCCGCCTCGGGCCATCATAGACCTACAACCACTTCTTATGGTAGTGAAAGAAGTTGTTAAATTAGACTGAACCACAGAAAAATATTCGGATTCATTGGTTATGTGAGCAGGTTTCAACAAAAGAGAGCCACAGCAATTTACAATTCCATCAATACCACCGAGGGTTTTGGTCGCAAATTCCATCAATGAATCCATCTGAGAAAAATCAGAAGCATCCAGAGCGAAGAACGGACAACCAAGATCGTTGGCCAACGTTTCCAGCTTTAACGAATCTCTACCTGCAATTAAAATCTTTGCGCCATTCTGTTTGAGAGTTTGGCAAACTGCAGAGCCAATACCACTGTAAGCCCCGATGATTAAAAAAGAACAGTTATCAAATGCCATGTAAAACTACCTATCTAAATTTCATGAAATTAAAACACGTTGTTTGGAACTAGAACTTTACGGAGTTTATCCAATGCGGTGAACTGGATCTGCCTAACCCTTTCCTTGGAAAGTTTAAGCAGCTTCCCAACTTCTTCCAAACTAGTATTCGGTTTGTCACCCAAGCCAAAACGTTCAGAAAGAATCAATTTCTCTCTTTCATCCAAAATATCGCAATCTTTTGAAAAATACTTGTCAAGAACAGCAAGAGACGCACCTTGGGAGACGGAATTTGAAGAAGTATTGGAAAAATCAAAATTGTGTCCCATCATGTTGTCGAGCGATTCACACTGTACCAACTTGTCAGCAGTATGCTTGTAATTAAGCCTGCTTAAAGCCCTCATCAAACACGTGAAAGAGTATGTACTAAAACGTATACCCTTCCAAGGATTAAAAGCAGCAACTGCTTGAATAAGCACAATAGTGCAATTGCTAGAGTTATCATCAGCCATGTAACGCATTGGTACCCATTTATTAACAGCCTTGAATACTAATTTACAATTACCAACAACAATAAGATTACGAAGTTCAAGATAAGAGTTTTTCCAATACCGTTTGCGGGTTATATTCGGTTCATTAAAGAATCGAAAGCCAGCATAATGCATTCTCTTAGCTATATCCTTTGTGTATTCTTCGGGCATATAGGATGAAGAAAAGTCAACTTTTGGAAAATTAGAAGGATGGTAATTGGCCAAAGCCTTTTTAGATTTAAAAGACTTGTCGTAAATGAACTTAATACCCGTACCGGAAGGTTGTGAAGAATAATCAGTAATCATTTTGGAAGGCATAAAAAGCCCCTTTCCATAAAAGGTTCAAATCGTTCACTTTATTTTATACAGTAAATGTTTTGTGTCAATAAAATTAAACGATTTGGGCGATTTAAATTGGAAGTTTCATTTATAACTGTTAAAATTAAATTGCGATTAGTAAGCTAATATAGCTATTAATGCAGAAATTTGCTGTTTTGATTTTTCTTTAATGGGTCGACTTTTATGGATATTGCCCAATACATTTCCAGCCCATTAGCAGCTGAAATCCTTGGGGTTAGTGTTTCCACAGTAAAGAGATGGGTGGATGATAAAATTCTTCCTGCCAGCAAAACTCCTGGTGGTCATCGGAAGATTATGGTTGCAGACGTTATTCGCCTTTCCAGGCAGGGAGTATTGCCCGTGGGCGATTTCTCAAAGTTGCCATTAGCTTGCAGCCAGCTTGAAAGTAATTCAAATTTAAATATTTCGTCCGATGATTTTTATGATGCCCTTAGAAATCAAAGTCTTTTGACTTGCAAGAATATTTTATTGTCTGCCTATAAAAGAAAGATGTCGATCGAAAAAATAGCAGATGAGATTATTCAGCCTAGTATGGCTCGAATTGGTGAAGAATGGTTCAATGGTAAACTCTCCATATTTTTTGAGCATTGCTCAACCCAATTATGCCTTTCCGCACTTATTGAACTTCGGAACACGATTGCTTCTGAGAGTAATCGTTCAGGCCCCCTAGCTATTGGAGGGTGTATTTCCGGAGATAATTATCAACTATCGAATATTTTGGTTGATTTGGTTCTTCTTGATCATGGTTGGCAGACAGTTAATATTGGTACCAACACTCCCACGGTTTCCTTTATTGAGGCTCTTGATTATTTTAACCCAAAATTATTATGGTTATCTGTTACTGAGATTTCCAATGTTGATGAATTTGTAAGCGATAACGGCTTGCTATTCGAAAAAGTTTGTGATTCTGGTGCTGTACTGGTAATTGGTGGACAAGGATTAACACCTGCCGTTCGGAAAAAATTGAAGTTTCATTTTTATGGAGATACCATGGCCCATTTGGGAGATTATGTTCAAGGGTTATTTCCATCTGCGGGATTACCCAAGCGTGGCAGACCTCACCATATTTCGTGATTTTCTTTGGATTTGGAATCCTGCTTTTTTAAAACCATTTACTTGGTGTTGACGCATGGAGAAAACACAACGATACTACACAAACCTCCTACCAAGGTTTAAATAACAGCATGATTTTTCCAATTTTTACAGTTTTTGTTCTTTTGTCTGCAAATGATATTGTTGACTTTAACAAAGATATCAGGCCGATTATTTCACAGAAATGTCTTAAATGCCATGGATTGGATGAGTCACATCGAAAGGGAAAGCTAAGGCTTGATGAAAGAGATCATGCGCTAAAAGGGGGTAAATCTGGTAAACCAGCGATAATTTCTGGTAATCCTGATTCGAGCGAATTATATTTACGCATCATATCTGATGATCAATCGGAACAAATGCCACCCCCTTCATCTAAAACTTCTTTAACCCGTGAAGAAAAAAGTAAAATTAAAAAATGGATTGAATCAGGTGCAAACTATGAAGCGCATTGGGCATTTAAACCTGTTCGTAAACCGAGTATTCCAAAGTTAATTGATAACTCCTCCTGGCCCACAAATGATATCGATTATTTTGTACTATCAAAATTAGATCAGGAAAAATTAAAGCCATCTCCCACTGCAGATAAATACACTTTAATTCGAAGGGTTTATTTGGATCTGTTGGGTTATCCACCTTCCCCATTTGAAGTGGATTCATTTATTGCTGATAAACAGGATAATGCTTACGGGCATCTTGTCGATAAGATTCTAACCTCAGAACATTATGGAGAACGTTGGGCTCGTAAATGGATGGATCTCGCCCGATACGCCGATACCAATGGTTTTGAAAAAGATCGTTACAGGAACATCTGGCCTTGGCGGGATTGGTTGATCAAGTCGATTAATTCAGATATGCCATTTAATGAATTTACCATTAAACAACTTGCGGGCGACCTGCTGCCCAACCCCACTTCTGACGATATTGTTGCAACAGGTTTTCATAGAAACACCATGCTTAATGAAGAGGGAGGGATTGATCCCCTGGAATATAGGTATTACGCCATGGTCGATCGGGTTGCAACAACTGGTATTACCTGGCTTGGTTTAACTTTTGGTTGTGCGCAATGCCATACGCATAAATATGATCCAATCACACAAAAAGACTATTTTAAATTCATGGCGTTTCTTAATAACACATCTGAAATTGATTATGAAATTCCTTCTTCTTCAATTGCTGAAAAGCGGAATTTGATAAGGGTTGAATCTGAAAAGTTAAATTCCCAACTGCTTGGAATATTTTTAAAGCATCATAATGTTGATAATTCATTAAATAAAGAAGTGTTTGTTGACCAAAAAATCGAGAAATGGATGGAGATAAAAAGAAAAACCACGGGCGACTGGACGGTAATTAAACCCGTTGAAATGAAGTCAAATCTTCCAAAACTTACTTTGCAAAACGATGGAAGTATCCTTGCTTCCGGAGATATCACAAAACAGGATTTTTATGAGATTACTTTTAATACTGGGTTGAAAAATATTTCCGCAATCAGGGTGGAGGCTTTGCCTGATGAGAGTTTGCCGGGTGGAGGCCCGGGGTTATGCTATTACGAAGGCCCAATAGGCGACTTTTTTTTATCAAATTTTGAATTGTATGACCAAAATGAAAAAATAAAGTTTTCGGATGCCCAGGAAAGTTATTTTAAAAATAACTTTGGGGGCAATCCAGCTTCCGCCAAGCAGGCTATTGACGATGATTTGCAAACTGGATGGTCATGCGCAGGTCGATATGGAGAAAAGCACGAAGCCATATTCTTTCTTGATTCCAAAGTTAAGTTATCAAATGATTTTAAAATCAAGATGGTATTTGGCAGGCATTATGCATGCTCATTAGGCAAATTCCGGATTTCAGTTGCCCAACTCCATCCTGGTTCGCCATCAACCTTGGATTCGGAAATTCAAAGATTGTTGTTCAAACCTCTTTTGAAAATGAACAGCTCTGAAAAACAGAAGATTACTTTTGCATTTCTTTATGATGCCCCTGAATTAAAAACAACCGTTGATAAGATCAAGCAGTTAAACAAATCGATTCCTGCTTACGAAAAAACCTTGGTCTTTAAAGAAAGACCCGGTGACAATAAGAGATCAACCTACCTCCATAATCGAGGGGAGTACCTTCAACCAATGGAAGAAGTTCTTCCAGATGTTCCTTCATTTTTGCCAAAAATACCTAACGAAAAAAACAAGGATAGACTAGGTTTTTCCAATTGGATCGCATCGGATAAAAATCCGCTTACTGCGAGGGTTTTTGTTAACAGAAACTGGCAAAACTTTTTTGGCAGGGGCATCGTCAAGACAACCGAGGATTTTGGTATTCAGGGCGATTTCCCTTCCCACCCTGAATTGCTTGATTGGCTTAGTGCTTATTTTGTTGAAAATAACTGGTCTATGAAAAAGTTGCATAAACTTATCGTTAATAGTTCCACTTATAAACAATCATCCTTAATAACTGATGGTGCTGATAAGGATAATGTGCTTCTTGCTCGAGGCCCAAGAGTCAGGCTGGAAGCTGAAATGATTCGTGATTCTGTTTTGAAATCCTGCGGATTACTCTCGACAAAAATAGGTGGACCAAGTGTATATCCGCCACAGCCTCCAGGTGTCACCTCGGAAGGAACCTATGGCGGTTTGAATTGGAAAGCTAGTGATGGTGAAAATCGTTATCGAAGAGCTATTTACACTTTTAGTAAAAGAACAGCTCCTTACGCCATGTTTAGTACCTTTGACGCCCCAAGTGGTGAAATCTGTCTTGCACGAAGAGAAGCATCAAATACACCGCTTCAAGCACTAACGTTATTGAACGATATTGTGATAACTGAATCGGCTCAGGGGTTTGCAAAAACAATCGTCTTAAATCAAAAATCCCTTGATGAAAATATCTATTTGGTGTTTAGGTCCATACTTACAAGGCCGCCTACCATTCAGGAAGTTAAGCTTTTGACAGATTTTTACACTTCATCATTAACATATTTAAATAAAAGCCCTGAAGGTGTACCTAAGATTACTGGTTCTACTCAAGAGAGATCCACAGAACAGGCTGCTTGGGTTCTCTTGATTCGTTCATTGCTTAACCTTGATGAAGCTTTGGTGAAAAGATAATTACAGGGAGTTGAATTTTGAATGCTGCAAGAAGATGGTTTCTGAAAGATTGTGCTCAAGGGATTGGAAAAATCGCCCTAGGGGGCCTTGTTTCCGGAACTGTTAATGCCGGTGTTTCTGTAAAGAAGCCGCCTTCTAAAGCTAAAGCTAAGAATGTGATTCATTTATTCATGGCGGGAGCCCCAAGTCAGCTTGATTTGTTTGATTACAAACCGCAGTTATCAAAAATCGAAGGAAAACCCATCCCTCCAAGTGTTATTGGTAACCAAAGGTATGCGTTTATCCGAACTGACGCAGCCGTTTTAGGACCAAGGTTTAAGTTTTCAAAACAGGGTGGGTGTGGTCTTGAAATTGCGGATACATTGCCTTGGCTTGGAAAAATCGCAGATGATATTTGCATCATTAAATCAATGCGAACAGATCAGTTTAACCATGCTCCAGCACAGATATTCTTTAACACGGGTTTTCAACAACCCGGACGACCAAGCATGGGTTCATGGGTTGTTTATGGTCTGGGCAGTGAAACTCAAAACCTCCCAGCTTTTGTTGTCATGAGTACGGGTAGTGGAATCAGTGGCGGATCTGCTTGTTGGTCAAGTGGTTTTCTTCCCGGTATTCACACGGGTGTTAGGATTCGCAATCAAGGTGATGCGATTTTAAATATTTCCAGTCCTGCTGGAATAACTTCCAATATCCAGCGTGAGTCAATCGATCTTATTCAAAATTTAAACAAACTCGGGGCACGACAAAACTTTGACCCTGAAATTCAAACAAGAATCGAACAATACGAAATGGCTTTCAGGCTTCAATCTTCTGCCCCTGAATTGATGGATTTAAAATCAGAATCAAAACATACTCTTGATTTGTATGGGTGTGATCCTGATAAGCCCTCTTTTGCACGGGCCTGCCTTATGGCTAGGAGGATGATAGAACGTGGTGTTCGGTTTATTAATATTTACCACGAAGGATGGGATGCACATTCAAATGTTGAAGGGAATTGTATTAGTAATTGTAAAATTACAGATCAAGCAAGCAGCGCACTAGTTATGGATTTGAAACAACGGGGTATGCTTGATGATACTTTGGTCATATGGGGTGGTGAATTTGGTAGAACCCCCATGGTCGAAACAAGCCAGGCATTGGGTAGGTCTCTTGGTCGGGACCATCACCCGCAAGCTTTCTCCTTGTGGATGGCTGGTGGTGGAATCAAAAAGGGGGTAACCTATGGGCAAACTGATGAACTTGGTTTTCATATAACCAAGGATCCCGTGCACGTTCGCGATTTGCATGCGACTATTTTGCATTTACTTGGTTTTGATCATGAAACTTTTAGTTATAATCTTCAGGGCCTAGATTTTAAACTTACAGGGGTGGAACACGCTTCTGTAATTAATGGTGTTTTATCCTAGAAATATACAGGCGGATTTATGAAAACGAAATTGATTCCTTTTTTAAATACGATTCTTGGGGCTTTTCTTGTTTCTGTTTTATGGGGGCCATTTCTCGAAGCTGGAGAAATTGATTTCAACAGGCAGATTCGTCCCATACTTTCCGAGAATTGTTTTCAATGTCATGGGCCAGATCAAGCACACCGCAAGGGCAATTATAGACTAGACACCAAAGATGGGGTTTTCGCCGTTGGTAAATCAGGTACCAAAAACATCCTTGTGGGCAATGCTAAAAATAGCGAGTTATTTCACCGTATTGAAGCGAAAGACGAAGGGTTAATGCCCCCTTTAAAGTCTGGTAAAAAACTTTCAGCAAGCCAGATTAAGTTAATCGAACAATGGATCAATGAAGGTGCTAACTACGGAGAGCATTGGGCTTTTGTGGCTCCAAAATCCAGTAGTATTCCCGCTGTAATCAATAAACAGTGGGTTAGGAACCCTGTCGATGCTTTTATTCTCAATCGCCTTGAACAAAACAATATCAAACCATCGCCACAAGCTTCCAAAGAAATTTTAATCAGAAGATTAACATTGGATTTAACAGGCTTGCCTCCGACTTTGAAAGAGATCGATGACTTTCTTCTTGATAAATCCCCTGAAGCATATGAAAAAGTGGTCGATCGCCTACTCGCTTCTAATGCGTATGGGGAAAAAATGGCCATGCAATGGCTGGATTACGCTAGGTTTGCTGATAGCAATGGCTTTCAAACAGATTCAAGCCGAAGTATGTGGCCTTGGCGTGATTGGGTCATCAACGCCTACAACAAAAACATGCCTTTTGATCAATTCACCGTTGAACAAATTGCTGGGGATATGTTGCCTAATGCTTCAAAATCTCAGATTATTGCAACAGGATTTAATCGAAATCATCGGCTTAACGGCGAAGGTGGACTTATTGCGGAAGAATGGCGTATTGAAAATGTGATCGATCGGGTTGATACCACAAGCCAAACCTGGCTTGGTCTTACCCTTGCTTGCGCAAGATGTCACGACCACAAGTACGATCCAATATCACAAAAAGAATTTTATCAATTTTTCGCGTTCTTTAATAATCTTCCTGAAAGCGGAACCTTGGCAGGAAATAAAACTGGCGGTAATACCGAACCTGTTGAAGAAGTTGAATCTCTTCCAGAAAGTACCGCGATAAAAAATATCGAACTTGCAATAAAGGACCAAGAAGCTTTGATTCTAAAACTTGATGCCAAAGTTGACGATATGATCAAGGAATGGGAGCCAGTTTTCAGGGAAAAAACAAAATCCACAAATAATGTCTGGGTTCCTTTAAATCCGAAAAATGTAAAATCAGAAGGTGGTGCAAAGTTCAGTAAACTTCCAGATGGCTCGTATCTTGCTGGAGGTAAAAACCCTTCCAACGATACATACATTATTACCTCCCCTCTTTCCAAAGGTGCATTTTCTGCAATATTACTGGAATGTTTTCCTGATCCATCCTTGCCTAATCAAAGCCTTGGACGGTTTTCTAATGGTAATTTCGTGCTTTCAAAAATTGAAGCCGAGTTATCGGCACCTTCTTTAAAAGAACCGCTTAAAATTTCCTTTAAAAAAGCGAGCGCAGATTATTCACAAAAAGATTGGGATATATCAAATGTGTTGGGAAATAATTCTTCCAAGGGTTGGGCTGTTGATGGCCCCACCCGGCGTGAAAACATTAAAGCCATGTTTGTTTCGCCACAGGTAATTGATGTTCCGGAAAATACAAATATCACGATCAAGTTGTTTCATCAGTCCCTTTCCCAGCATAACATCGGCCGTTTCAGAGTCGGGGTTTCGTCTGTCCCCGATGAACTTATCACTCTCAATGGTTTTCAAATCCCATCAAATATCACAAAAATACTTGATACTGATTTTCAGAAAAGATCAACGCAACAAAAAGAAGAACTAAAAAAGTACTATAAGTCTTCATCGTTTAATGAACATAAAATCGCTAGCGATAAACTTGTTCTTCTTAAAAACAGCCTTTCAGAAAACAGGAAAAATATTCCAGGTGTAATGGTAATGAAGGAAGGGCCGGTAAGAGATACTTTCATGCTTATTCGAGGTGAATATGACAAAAAAGGAACAAAAGTGGTTGCTGGCCTACCTTCGGTTCTTCCCCCGCTTCCCAAAGAT
The DNA here is from genome assembly GCA_964646215.1 of uncultured Candidatus Kuenenia sp. GTDB lineage: Bacteria > Planctomycetota > Planctomycetia > Gemmatales > Gemmataceae > UBA969. The sequence continues at coordinate 89,819 of CAZYAY010000006.1, forward strand.
AAGCCTATGAATAGGCTAGGTCTTGCCTATTGGATGGTAGACCCATCCAATCCTCTTACCTCAAGGGTATGGGTTAATCGCATGTGGGAAAAGTTTTTTGGTTATGGATTAGTTCGAACTAGTGAAAACTTCGGTGCTCAATCCGAATTTCCATCCCATCCCGAATTGCTTGATTGGCTTGCCAGTAAATTTGTTTCTTTGAATTGGGATATGAAAGCCATGCAAAAAACTGTTGTCATGAGTTCAGTTTATCAGCAGTCCTCCAACCTTAATCCTGACTTGCTAAATGCAGATCCTGAAAACCGATTGCTTGGCAGGGGTTCCAGGCTTCGTCTTTCTGGTGAAACTCTTAGAGACCAGGCACTTTCTGCAAGTGGATTAATGGTAAATAAAACAGGCGGCCCTTCCGTTCGTCCTTATATGCCAGAAGGGGTTTGGGATGAAACAAGTCGGTACGGAGATCTGAGAAATTATAAGCATGACAAAGGTGAAGCACTTTACCGAAGAACAATGTATACGATTTGGAAAAGGACTGCCGCTCCACCCACCATGCTCCTTTTTGATGCACCAAACCGTGAAGCTTGCAGCGTAAAACGTTCGAGAACCAATACACCACTCCAAGCTTTAGCATTATTGAATGAAGTAACTTATGTAGAGGCAGCTCGAAAACTTGCTGAAAGAATGATCATCGAGGGGGGAAATACTCCTGAAGATAAATTAATTACAGGCTTTAGAATTGTTACAGGTCGGCGTCCTGATTCCTCAGAGTTGGCCATACTGCTTAAGGGATTTCAAAAAGATTACCAAGAGTTTAGCTCAAAATCTGAAAATGCTAAAAAGTTTACTTCGCTTGGCGATTCTTCTGTTTCAAGCAAGATGGATATTTCTGAATTGGCAGCATATACTCTTTCTGCAAATATTCTGCTTAATTTAGACGAAGTGGTAAACCGAGAGTAATTTTTAAACCTCAAATATAGGTATGAACCGATGAAAATATCAGGACTTTTGCAATTCCAAGATCAATTAAACCGAAGAACATTTTTTAAAGGCGCTTCTTCGGTGATGACTGCTGCAGCTATGAATTCTTTATTGCCAGGGCATTTGTCTGGGAACACCACCAATATCAAACCCAAAGCCAAAAGAATCATTTATCTTTTTCAATCTGGCGCTCCTTCCCAGATGGATTTGTTTGATAATAAACCAGCAATGATTGCTAAAAAAGGCCAAGATCTACCTGACTCAATTAGAAAAGGCCAACGCTTAACAACGATGACTTCCGGCCAGTCAAAATTCCCCATTGCTCCCTCGATTTTTAAATTTGCAAAACATGGGAAATCTGGAATGGAATTAAGTGAATTAATTCCTTCGATTTCATCTGTTGCAGATGAATTAACCTTGATTCGATCCATGCATACGGAAGCAATCAATCATGACCCAGCCATTACTTTTTGCCAAACGGGTTCACAATTAGCAGGGAAACCAAGCATTGGTTCGTGGGTTAGCTATGGATTGGGTAGTGAAAATCAGGAATTGCCCGCCTATGTAGTGCTTACTTCCTTTGGAAGTGGCAGGCCTGATGATCAACCTCTTTATGATCGCTTATGGAGTGCGGGATTTCTTCCTTCAAAACATCAGGGTGTAAAATTCCGCAACAAAGGCGATGCAGTCTTGTATTTATCAAACCCCAGTGGTTTGGATTCACTAGCAAGACGTGATTCCCTCGACAGAATAGCCGCACTTAACAAAAAGCATTTTGATACCGTAGGTGACCCTGAGATTCAAACCAGAATAAGCCAGTATGAAATGGCGTTCAGAATGCAAACAAGCGTTCCAGACCTTTTAGACATTTCCAAAGAACCAAAACACATCATGGATCTTTATGGCCCCGATGTTTCAAGGACTGGGAGTTATGCTTCGAATTGTCTGCTGGCGCGAAGGCTGGCCGAGCGTAATGTCAGATTTATCCAGCTTTTTCATATGGGTTGGGATCATCATGGCGGATTGCCTAATGCGATCAAAGGGCAATGTAATGATACGGATAGGGCTACCGCTGCTCTTATCACGGACCTTAAGCAGCGAGGGCTTCTGGAAGACACCTTGATTGTATGGGGTGGAGAATTTGGTCGAACTATATATTCTCAAGGTGGAATTACTGAAACCAATTATGGACGAGACCATCACCCTCGTTGTTATTCGATACTTTTAGCAGGTGCTGGTATTAAAAAAGGTTTTACTTACGGTGCAACAGATGATTTCTGTTACAACATCACCGAAAATCCTGTCAGTGTATACGATCTAAATGCAACTATTTTAAACCAGTTGGGAATAAACCACGAAGCATTGACATTTAAATTCCAAGGCTTGAATGCCAAATTAACCGGTGTAGAACCAGCAAAAATCATCAAGGATGTTTTGTCGTGATAAAGTTAAAACAATCAATAATTGGTTGTTTGTTTAAGATGAAATCATTGCAAAACTTTATAAAATAATTGTTAAGATCTTATAATTAAGATTGATAAATTGTAACGTGATTTAAAATATTAATTAAACTCTGGGATTTGTTTTTAAGTCAGTAACCTTAGTTTTTTGTTTATTTAAATGCAATACCCTGGTGTTTGATACTTAGTTGATTGATTTATAGCTTTAATTATCAGCCTTCTATTTATAAAAGAAAAGGACATACATGAGTGTTACATTTCACACCTTGGATTCTGATATTCATCTGTTAGGCGAGATTCATGGGAACGCCATATTGAAGCAGGCGGGAAAAAGTGCTTTTGATCTCATTGAAGAAATTAAATCCCAGTCATTAGTGATTCGGGAAACTAACAGTCTTACAGAGGCACGCAAATTAATTTCAAAGCTTGATGGAATCGAAGTAAAAGATTTAAGGTTGCTCATCAGGGCTTTTGGTGTCTATTTCGACCTTTTAAACCTTGCAGAACAACAAGCCAGAGTAAGGTCACTTCGCAAAAAAGAAATGATTAATGATGGCCAACCACTGCGTGAAAGCGTAGAAGCTGCATTAGTCGAACTCCGTAAGTCCGGGGTCAAGGGTTCCGAAATTCAGTCACTTTTAAAAACCGCAAATATTATTCCTGTGTTTACAGCCCACCCAAGTGAAGCCCGTAGACGAACCGTCCTTGATAAATTAGATTGCCTTGCCCTATGCCTTGATCGATTGGAATACGAGATCCTTCTTCCAAGCGAAAAAGCTGAGATATCAAATTCTATTGCTGAACAAATTGAAACTTTCTGGGTAACCAAATCAGTTCGAGATTACAAACCAAAGGTGATCGATGAGGTTCGTCAGGTTATAGAAACAGTAATGGAAAGTCTTGTTACCATTGTTCCAAGGTTGTACCGGGACATTGAATGCGCCATAAATAAAGTTTACCCAGGCGAAGCAATAGACATACCTGCATTTCTGAGTTTTGGTTCTTGGATTGGTGGTGATCGTGATGGGAACCCCTTTGTTACACATGATGTTACTGAACAAACGATCAAACTTAATCAAGAAACAATTATTAAATTTTACATCAAGCGAATTCTTTCCCTAGGCGGGCTTTTGAGTCACGCTGGCCTTTTTATTTCAGCAGGTCAAAAACTGTATGATTCGATTCAAAACGACAATTTGTTATTCCAGCTTGATGAAATTGGAACTATAAATGAGCCCTATCGTTTGAAATGTTCGTTTATCCATAAGAAACTTAAATGCACGCTTGAATATTTGGATAAGCTGCGATTGAACTGGAGCGAAGCATTTGAATTACCGAAAAATATTTATTTTCATTCTCAACAATTGTTGGACGATTTACAGATTATCGCGGATGATCTGCTGCTTAAAGGTTTTTCAAGCGCAGGTAATGGATCAATCAAGGATTTGATTTGTTTGGTTAAGGTTTTTAAATTCCATCTGTTTAATCTTGATATTCGGCAAAATAGCAATCGCCATGGATCTGCTCTTGCTGAAATCTTAAAACACGAAGGTGTTTTAGATAATTATTCTGATTTAGGTCCGAATGAAAAACTAAGTTTTTTATCAAAAGAGTTGGATAAAACCCGGCCTTTGATCCCCGCAAGATTAAAATATTCCGCAGATACATGCGAAGTAATTAAAACATTCCGGTCAATGGCTTCCATAGTGGAACAACAAAACTCTGAGGCATTGTCAACTTATATAATCAGTTCGACTACTCATGCTTTCCATATTTTGGAAGTTTTAGTTTTGGCGCGAGAAGCTGGGCTGTTTTCAATAAAAGAAAAATATAGTTATATTGATATCGTGCCTTTATTTGAAGCTCTAGTTCCACTTCAATCTGCGGATTCCATCATTAAGAAATTATTTGATGTCCCTGCATATATCTCCCAGTTGCTATATAGGGGTAACCTCCAGGAAGTAATGATAGGTTACTCTGATAGCAGCAAGGAGAGCGGTATGGTCGCATCTTCATGGGCATTACATAATGCCCAGATTCGGTTGGCAAAGCTTGCTGCTGATCGTGGTATTCGTATTCAAATATTTCATGGTCGTGGTGGTGCAGTTGGTAGAGGGGGTGGCCCAGCTAATAAGGCAATACTTGCGCAACCTCGTGGAACGGTAAATGGAAGATTACGAATAACTGAACAAGGTGAGATGATTGCTGACCGTTATCACCATTCAGGAATAGCACGCAGGCATCTTGATCAGGTTATTAATGCTGTTTTACTTTCAAGTTTTTCAAAAGTTAATTTTGAACCTAAGTCCCCCTGGCAAATCTTAATGGAAGATTTGTCAATATTATCCTGTAAAACTTATCGAGGATTAATATATGATGATCCCGGTTTGGAAACCTATTTTGAGCAGTCCACGCCGATTAATGAAATCGGACAGTTAAGAATTGGCTCCCGACCTGCCAGAAGGGATTCCAACAGGAAAATCGATGATCTTCGGGCAATTCCCTGGGTATTCAGTTGGATGCAAAGTAGGCAAACAATTCCCGGATGGTTTGGTATTGGGAGCGCTCTTCATTCCAAACTAAATGAAAGCCCAAATAATCTTGTGGTTTTTCAGGAAATGTATGAATCTTGGCCTTACTGGAAAAGTTTAGTCGATAATTGCCAAATGATTCTTGCCAAGGCGGATATGACTATTGCAAGGTTGTATGCCGATCTTGTTGAAGACAAAAATATTGCAGAGAAAATATATAATATTATTTTTGATGAATACGAAAAATCTGTGAGATGTATTTGTCTTATTACCAAACAAAAATATCTTTTGGAACAAATGCCCGTTCTTCAAAAATCAATTGAACAAAGGAATCCTTATGTCGATCCTTTAAGTTATCTTCAAATTGTGCTATTGGGTAAATCCCGATGCGAATCGACTTGTTCTGAAGAAGTTAAAATTGGAGTCATGGAAAGCATAAGCGGTATTGCGTCTGGTTTAAAAAATACAGGGTGAAAAATCATTCCGCACCAATTACACTCACCCCGACGGTTACAGTATGGTTTTCTCCGCCTAAAATAACACCCTTAACCGGACTAACATCGTCATAGTCCCTCCCCCAGCCAATAATAATATGTTGGTCGGATGGCTGAAGGTTGTTGGTTGGGTCAAAATCAAACCACCCTATTCCAGGATAATAAACTTGAATCCAAGCATGGGAGGCATCCGAACCAATTAAATTTGGTTTGTCTGGATTCGGTGTAGTTAGTAGATATCCACTAACATATCGCGCTGGAAACCCCATACTTCTCAAGCATGCTATTTGGAAATGTGAGAAATCTTGACAAACTCCAGATCTCTGCAAAAACACCTCATGCAATGGTGTGGCAATAGTTGTTGCATTTGGTTGGTATTTAAAGTCATTGAAAATTCTGGTTGTTAAATCCATCACCGACTCGAGAAATAAACTACCAGGTTTGAATGATTGTGATGCGTAAGTCTTCCAATCATTGTGTCGTTGAACATAATAAGAATCGTAAAGATATTCATTGGCCTGGATAGTGCCTAATGAAGAATCGCTGGCCAACAATCGATTTACATATTCCCATGGTTGATCTGAAAAAGCTTGCCTGGTAGTTTGCAGAACCTCTGTTTCATATTCCGCAACGATAGTAAGTTCTTTGTGGGGCTTTTCAATCGTGAAAAAATAAATCTTATTTCCAAAATAATCGTTTTGGCATTCGAGAATATCCGGAACAGGTGTCACTGTGATATTTTCGTAAAAATTTTTCTGTTTTTCAAATTCTCGTGGTGATACATGAATGATGTTACGGCATAGGGAAACCGTATCGACATAATTATAACATGTAGTATGTTTAATCAGGTATTTCACAGACTGGATCCTGATAGGTGCCTTGATAATTGCAAATGGCCAAGATAATGGTTGGCTATCGATTCAGAAAGCTGGGAAAGATCCAAAAAAAGCTTGTTTAAAAGTTCATCCAGATGAATTCTCTTTCCCGATTGGTTGGTTACCACCAAGTATTCGATGTCTGCAAGCAAAACAGATGTATGCATTGAAAGAATTGATTTTTCTTGGATGGTAATCCGACCCATATCTTCCATGTTGGGAAGCTGGTTGATGTTTTTCTTTAAGGAATTTAATTGAAATACAAGGGATCGTGGATTTGATGAATCTGAAAAAAGTAAATCCAAAACAGCCGCAGGATTTATTTTATTCAAATACCTTCTCCTAAAAGTCATTAGACTATCTGCAATTTCCAATATTGATTCATAAAGAGGAATTTCCGAAGTAGAAACATCAATCATGCACCCTTTAAGCAGCCGTATAATTTGAGAAGCTCGCTCAATTTTTCTTCCCATATCTAGAAATCGCCATGCATGTCCTCTCGTCATGCTTTCAGCTATTAAACCGCCGAATGCTGCCAAGACAACAATGTTGTGGTTGAGAAGGTCAAGAATTGCGATCAAGTTGGAATGTTCAGGTTGTTCGAGCCTGAGATTTAATTCTGGGTTTGAAGGTATTTCCAGAGTGCTTATTACACGCCACATATCGATTGATATTCTGTCTCGGGAGGAACTTGCGGTACGGTAAATCGCCTGAAGATCGTTTGCGAATGTACCAATTCTATCCCTGTCATAGACCATGGAAAGCAGGTAATTACCAGGTTCTTCAGTTTCGCTGGTTTCGGGGTTGAAGGAGGAAAACGCCTGGGTGTACTGGGAGAGAATTTTAAGTAAAGAATTGATTTCAGAATTATCAGCAATTTTAAGTGACTCAATCATTTTGAGGAAAATACCGCGAAGCAACCGGGCTAAACCATCGGCCCTTTCAGTATATCTGCCTAGCCAGAATAGGTTGTCTGCTGATCTACTAGGGAGATCGCTACCACCCCTGCTTATTTCAATAGGGTCTGTGCGTTGGTTTAACAAACTAAAAGTGCTAACTTGTTTTGAAGATAAAACCCAGGTGTCTTTACTTCCCCCACCTTGTTGCACTGAAACAAGTTGCATAAAAGGGTTTGAAGAATATCTGCATAAACCACCGGGCATTACAGAATAATCAGAATTATGTGCACATAAAAATTTTCTTAGTACCAGGGGACGTGGTTCAATACCATTTTCACCCATCACAGGAACAGTCGACAAATTCAATTTTTCCTGTGCGACAAAATTTTGTGGTGAAAGTTTAAGCTTTGCAACAAATTCTTCACGTTTTTTGCTGGATAACGTTTCTATAAATACCGGTTCAGATCGTCTTGAAGTAAAAGAATTTTTAAAAACCATATTATCCAGGTTATTTAATACGTATTTCAAGGAATCAGGCACGCCACACCAATAAGAAGAAACTCCTGGGATTATCAGATCCTGCCCTAAAAAACTTTTACAAAGCGAAGGAAGAAAAGAGGTTAACGATGGAGTCTCCATGAACGAGCACCCCAGCGAATTTGCGATGGCTACTTTGCCTTTTCTGGCGCATTGTAGTAACCCTGGCACACCAAGCAATGAATTAGCCTGAAGTTCCAGCGGATCGCAAAATCGATCATCCAGTCGGCGCATGATCACATCAACTGGTTGTAATCCGTCAAGTAACTTAAGATAAACCTTATTGTCGCGGACAGTAAGATCTCCCCCTTCAACAAGTGTTAAACCAAGATATCGGGCCAGATAAGAATGTTCAAAATAAGTTTCACTCCTGGGGCCAGGGGTAAGAAGAACCGTCCTAGGGTTATCTTTATTATTTGGGGCAATCGATTTAAGTGTTTCTTTGAACGATCTAAAGAACATTGCAAGTCGTTGAACATTGCAATTATTGAAAATATCAGGCAACATCTGAGTCATTACAATACGATTTTCAAGGGCATAACCAGTTCCCGAGGGAGATTGCAAACGATCACTGATCGCATGAATCGTGCCGTTCGAACTGCGCGCTAGGTCTACAGCAAGCAAATAAAGATATTTTTTTCCTGCAGGAATAAAGCCATGGCACGGTCTGAAAAAATTTGGATTAGCAAAAACCAGTTCGGGGTGTAATAGTTTTTCTTTAAGAACTCTTTGTGGGCCGTATATATCTTGAAGAATCAATTCAAGTAATTCAGCCCGTTGAGCGAGGCCTTTTTGCAGATGATTCTCTTCATTTTCAGAAATCAACAAGGGGATGGGATCTAACTGCCAGGGTCGGTCCATTCCACGTGTGTCAGAATGCAGGTTATACGTTACTCCATTAATCCGAAGTTGCTCTTTCGCTTCATTCCACCTCCGATTAAATTCCCCAGGCGAGAGCCTTTCAAGGGAACGAATAAATATTTTCCAATGATCCCTGATTTCATTTTCTGATTTTAATTCATCGAAAGAAAATTTTAAAGGAGCATAGTTTTCCAATAAAACTTGGTTTTGTGTCGATGAATTTTTTTGGAGAGTAGTGTTGATCATGAATGCTTTTAACTAAGTTCTCTAATTTTGGGAAACAGGATACCATTTACATTTGAAACCTGGGCATGACTATCACGCAAGTCCGATGCTAAAACCTTATCATTTGCATGTTTCTTAAACCTTTGATGTTTTCCTTGATATCGGAGGTCAAGTGTGAAAGGAGAATCAGGACGAATTTCTTCATCAACAAGGTTGAATTCATGTGTTGTATGCCCCTCCTTGATAAACCGTGATAATCTTCGCCCTTCCGCTTCGTTAACATTGACTGGAAATCTATCATAAGATCTTCCACCGGGATGCGAAACATGATAAGTGCAACCGACTACGGATCTTTTAGCCCAGGTATCATAAACATCAAACACCAATGGGCAATGAACTGGAATGGTGGGATGCAAACACGAGGATGGTTGCCATGCACGATACCTTATACCAGCAACATATTCACCGTTAACTCCTGTAGGATGAAATGGAATCCTCGAACCATTGCAAAGAATAACATGCCTCATGTCAACTAGTCCATCGACTTTGATCTGAACCCGCTCAAGAGAAGAATCAACAAAACGAACAGTACCCGAAGGGTTATTTTCTTCCCCCAGAACTCTCCAGGCTTCAAGCGCGACGCGAAGTTCAAGATTTATATTATCTTTGCATATGGCACCTATTTTAGGAAAACGAAATTCCAAGTGCGGTTTAAACCATTCTTCTTTCAAACAAAACCCAAAGTTTTGAAGTTCTAAAATAATATCACGCAGATCTTCTTCAAGAAAATGAGGAAGCATAAACCGATCATGAAGTTGGGTTCCCCAGCGTATCATCTTTTGGTTGTAAGGCTTTTTCCAGAACATTGCAATAAGTGCGTTAACCAAAAGGTTTTGAACCAAACCCATTTTAGGATCGGGCGCCATTTCAAATCCGCGTAACTCAAGCAAACCAAGCCTGCCTGTATTACTATCGGGCGAATAAAGCTTATCAACGCAAAATTCAGACCTGTGTGTGTTTCCACTAGAGTCGACAAGAAGATGCCGGTACACCCTGTCGACTAGCCATGGCAAGGCTGTTCCGTCATCGGGAATCTGTTCAAATGCAATTTCTAATTCTGTAATGATATCCATTCGAGATTCATCAAGCCTTGGAGCCTGGCAGGTGGGCCCAACAAATAAACCAGAAAAAATATAAGACAACGATGGATGATTGTTCCAATAAGAAAGCATGCTTCGAAGTAAATCTGGCCTGCGTAAGAAAGGACTCTCTGAAGGAGATGGCCCCCCAAGTACGATGTGACTTCCCCCACCAGTTCCGGTATGACGGCCATCAAGCATAAATTTTTCAGAACACAGCCTGGTCTTTTTGGCCTCCTCATGAAGGATAAATGTTTTTTCGTAAAGATCTTTCCAACTTGCAGAAGGGTGAATGTTAACCTCAATAACACCCGGATCAGGTGTGATTTTGAAATTTAAAAGTCGATTGTCAAATGGTGGTGGATAGCCTTCGATTTGAATGGGATAACCAAGCTTACGGGAGGTCGCCTCAATATTTTTCAACAACTCGAGATATGCAAGTATTGAATCCAAAGGAGGGATGAATATCTTAATGCGCCCGCCACGTATTTCAACACATAAACTTGTCCGGATTGGTACTTCTTTTTGTGGTATTATTGGCTCAATATCTTTTGCATTTATTAAAGAATTAGAGTAAGCGTGTGGCTGTAATTTCGGAAGAAGATCAACAGGAGTTAAAGGGCAGATGCTAAATACCTGTTCCCTTTCTTTAGGATCAACCCAGGTAAGAGAGTCTAGCGGTAAACGATACCCCATTGGGGAATCCCCGGGAATTAAAAAAATGTTTTCCCGTCTTAAATCCCATTTGCAACTAGTCCAATGCTTTTTGTTACGCTGAGGGTCATATTTTAAAGGAAGAACATAACCAACAACCTTATCGAGGCCCTGGTTGAATATTTTTGCGACTCGGTTTTTCTCTTCTGGGTTATCATGTTTATTATTCAATGGAAAAACGTTTATGGGTAATCCTTGTTCCTTCCACATGAAATACCATGCGTCTTCATAAGCAGGCTGAACAAAGTCATCGTTAAGGCCCAATCTGCCAGCAAGTTCGGTTAAGAATTTTTTAGCATCAATTTCTGAAAAATTATAATTGTTGGATTCTCTTGCAAAAAGGTCTGAATCAGACCAGATAGGAACTAGATCTTTTCTCCAATAGCAACTAAATGCCCAACGGGGAAGGCTTTCTCCGGGATACCATTTTCCCTGGCCATGGTGCAAAAAGCCACCCGGGCTAAATTTATTTTTAAGGCGATGTAAAAGAGTATCAGCAAATAAACTTTTTGTTGGCCCAAGTGCAGCGGTATTCCACTCCTCTCCTTCTTTATCATCCATAGAAACAAAAGTGGGTTCTCCGCCTAATGTTAAATTTACTTTATTATGAACCAGATGATCATCAATTTTACCTCCAACATCGCAAATACTTGCCCACTGCTCTTCCGTATAAGGCTTAGTGACCCTAGTTGTATCTTCAATTCGAAAAATCGACATGTTGAATTTAAAATCAGTTTTACACTGATCATCGTTATTTGATGTGGTTTTAATAAAAGTGAATGAGCCTGAAGTTGGTGCGGCTTGTCCTGGATCTGCACTGCAAGCAAGAGGAATATGTCCTTCCCCTGCGAGCATGCCAGATGTGGGATCAAGGCCGATCCAGCCAGCTCCTGGAAGGTATACTTCAGCCCAAGCGTGTAGGTCTGTAAAATCATTTTCAGGCCCCGAAGGCCCATCCAATGCCTGGGTGTCAGCAGTTAGCTGAATCAAATAGCCCGAAACAAATCGGGCTGCCAGACCGAGATTTCTTAGAATATGAACTAGTAGCCATGCACTGTCCCTGCAAGAGCCTTTTTTTAATGACAGAGTCTGTTCGCACGTTTGCACACCTGCCTCAAGCCTGATCACATAACCAATATGTCTTTGCAGATCCCGATTTAATGCAACAAGAAAATCAACAGTCCGGGAGCTTTGGGTTCGGTATTTTTCAACATAAGAAATTAAATGCCCACCCTTTTCGCTGGTTTCAAGAAAAGGTGTAAGTTCTTTTTTTAAAGCATCTTCGTAAACAAAAGGAAAAATATCTGCATAATCTTCCAAGAAAAAATCAAATGAATTAATAGAGACCATTTCTGCGATAAGGCCAACAGTCACCTTGAATTTATTCGTAGGCTCCGGAAAAATTACACGGGCAATATAGTTGTTATTAGGGTCCTGCTGCCAGTTTATAAAATGAGATGAAGGCTCGATTTTTAGGGAGTAACTCTTGATGGGAATTCTGCAATGAGGAGCAGGTTTCAACCTTATAACTTGCGGGGTTAAAGTAACAGGACGATCATAGATAAACTCTGTTGTATGTGTAAGTGCGACCTTGATAGCCATTAACTTTCCTTATATAAGCTAAGAACTTGCGTGTTCGAGATCGTTCATTTCCAAGGCGTGATCTTCAGGATTAAAATCAAAATAAGTTCGGGTCATGGAATCGCTTGTTGAATGAATATTATCAACTATGTTCGTAAGGACCGAATGAAGTTCCTGCCTGATCAACTGCTTGGTTTCATCCTTTGAGAGCCTGTAAATTAACTGGTTTAATGTTTCAATGGTTGTGTTACTGGTTCTTGACTTTGACCTGTCAGAAATTGCATTTGCTGAATTGAGGCATTCCTTTAAACAATACAATACAGATCTCGGAAAAGATTCTTCAAGAATAAGAAATTCTGCAACAGCGTTTCCCACTTGATTTTCTATGATATTCGCATGTTTGAGAAATGGTTCATAACCTGAACAGCTCTTCAAAATCGAAGTCCAGTAGGATATTTCAATGTTTGATCCTGATATTGCCGGATCACTCTGCAGCATATGATATTTAACATCTAATATTCTTGCTGTCTGACTGCAGCGTTCAAGATGTCTGCCGAATTGGTAAAACTCCCATGCTTCCGTCCTAAGCATGGTACTTTCCCCAATGCCCTGAAGAAGCTGGCTAATACGTTTGATTTGGTTGTAAAGTTCGTAGCGATTGTTTTCGTATAAATCCTTGGCAGTATTGCTTTGCAGCCAGAGGTAGTTGTAATTAAGTCGTTCCCACATTTCAGCACTTATAATTTCACGAATAACCCTGGCGTTCTCCCTTGCTTGATTCATTGAAGAAACAATACTGCATGGGTTATCGCAATCCCAGGTCATGAAATTAAGAATGATTTCCTTTTCGAGGCTACCTTTGTAATCGTGTATACCACTGATGATTAAAAGGGGTTTCCACTGCAAATCACTGGGTACATCAAAATCAAGCAACCAATTTTGGTTGACCTCTAGTAACCGAGCAATATTTTCCGCCCGTTCAATATATCTGCTCAGCCAAAAGCAATGCTCTGCCAAGCGGGAAATCATGAATCGGACTCCATAACCCAAGTGTCTTTGCTACCACCACCTTGACTGGAATTAACGACAAGTGAACCTTTTACCAAGGCTGTCCGGGTAAGTCCCCCAGGCAAAACCCATGTATCAGTTCCACTAATTACATAGGGACGAAGATCAACATGCCTTGGAGCCAAACCTTCCTCTGTCCAAGTTGGGCATGCGGAAAGGGTAACTACCGGTTGTGCAATATAATTTCTGGGATTTGCCTTAATCTTTTCCTTAAATTCAGCTCTTTGTGCAGCGGTAGATGAAGGACCCATCAGCATTCCATAACCGCCTGACTCATTAACCGCCTTTACCACCAGTTCCTCAAGATGGCCAAGAACATAAGTAAGATCTTTTTTCCTGGAACAAATATAGGTAGGTACATTTTTAAGGATGGGTTCTTCTGATAAGTAATAACGAATCATGTCTTCAACATACGGGTATATCGCCTTATCATCACAGACTCCGGTTCCAACTGCATTTGCAATGGTCACATTACCTTTAAGGTAGGCATTGAATAGATTTGGAACCCCAAGCATGCTATCCGACCTGAATGCTTTGGGATCAAGAAATTCGTCATCAACCCTTCTGTAAATAACATCAACGCGTTTAGGTCCACCTGTGGTTTTCATGTAAACACGATCATTATGGACAAAAAGATCGCTGCCCATGACTAGTTCGATGCCCATATTGCCCGCAAGGAAAGTATGTTCAAAATATGCGGAATTAAAAGGCCCTGGTGCAAGAAGAACAAGTCTAGGATTAGGACCAGCACTTTCCGGGGCCACCGAACATAGGGCATCACGAAGCTTTTGCGGATAGTCTTCAACCCGTCGAACTTTGATATTTTTGAATAAATCAGGGAAAATCCGTTTCATCACTACTCGGTTTTCAATTACATAACTGACCCCAGATGGAGTACGGCCATTGTCTTCAAGAACCAAAAATTCACCATCTGGATTTCGAATCAAATCAGTGCCAACGATGTGAATGTATTGTTTACCTGGTGGAGTAAAACCGACCATTTCTTTCCTAAAACCTTTTGAAGTCTCGACCATATCTCTTGGGATTACATTATCATTTATAATTTTTTGATCATGATAAACATCAAAAAGAAAAAGATTAAGGGCCTTGGTACGCTGCTTAAGCCCGATTTCCAACCGATTCCATTCTTTTTTCTCAACCAGTCTGGGAACAAGATCGAAGGGGAAGATCTTTTCCACCCCGCGGCAATCAGAGTAGACAGAAAAGGTAATGCCTTGTGTAACAAATGCAAAATCCGCGGCAGACCGTTTATCCTGAAATTCATTGGAAGTTAACTTACTGATTTCTTCTACAAGTTTTGCACAATGAGAATGCGGTTTACCGTCCCATCCAACAAGGTCATCCCACGCATGTTCGTGGGGTTTATATGAATGAAATATGGACTGCTGCCTAATTGCAGAAGAATCCTCGATGCCAACAATTCGGCGTGAAGAAGATGTTTGCGAACCCATGTTGCACCTTGGTAAAAGACCAATAAGCTTTTGCTACTAATATCTATCGAGCAAATTTGATGCCAAAGAAGGGCATGTTTGCGCCAGAAGAAAGCTAGAAGGGATTAAACAAGCAATAAAGGCTTAAAAATATTGATATTTTAATTTAACAATGTGGATTAACGACTTTTTGGTAATGTATGGTTAATAACAATGATGCTTGGTTACTAAGCGCTTAATGCCTTTTAATGAACATTAACAAATTTGGGCATGCCTATAAAAATTGTTTGGTTTTGAAGTTAAACCAGACAAATCATTAAACCATTAATAGTTGTATTCTAAGCTGAAATTAAGGCCTTGTGCCCATATGGCGCTTTGAGCCATGCTTAATGAAGGTCTAGAAGGTCCACCAGTTGTTGACGAGTTTGGAATAAGGTTTGGATTAATAGTTGTATCCACCATGTTCGCGGACCTTACAACACCCGTCCAAACCAGAAAGTTATAGCCCAAGCTCGCTTTTATGGAATCAGTAATCATGTACCCGGCCCTGGTATTTACCTGGGGGATGATTGAAACAGCTTTGTTGCCTACATCTCCGATATTACTTGATAAAGCGTAAAGTCCTCCAACAGAGCTAATACTATCGGTCCCCGGTACAAAAGTTGTGGTGTTGCCATTAATTTTCACATTACTTTGAGTCATACCCAATGCAATGCGAAACGAAGATTGAAAAGAGAATTTTCCTGTGTTGTATTCACCTGCAAATCCAGTGTCAAAACCATTGAAAGTATTTGAAGAACTGAATCTGTCAGACGCATTGATCGTTGTTCCAACTGCAACAAAATTTGAATTGTCAGGGTTAATACTGGTTAAGTTTGAATCAATATTCACTTTGTCCGAAAAAGTCATTGCACGGTAACCAACAAGGGCATCGAGTCTAAAATTGTTGGTTTGAAAAGATGTAAGATTCTGCCTTAAACCAATACCGCCACCTACAAACCCATTAGTTGAAACCTGAGCCGAAATACTCCCAGAAACATCACCAGGATAGGCTATGCGAACAGCAGATGGGGCACCATCAAGAGCATTGGTAAAAGGACGAGCAAGAATTGTAGATCCATCCGAGACTGCGCTATAAGATTGAGAAAGATTCTGTAGGAAAAAGAAATCAGCTTCAATTGCTATGTCTGGTGCGTTTTCAAGCCAATAGCCGGCAGAAAACTTTCCGCCAGTACGTATGCCATCATTTGCCCATGATCCCCCGATAATGGTTGAAGTCCCTGGGGCACCTAATACTCCAGCTTGGCTTGCACTTGTTCCAATTGGACTGGTGGTTGCGATTGCTGGTAAATTTTGGCCTCTCATCCACCAAAGTAAAAATTCAGCATCAGCCCATGTTTTTTTCTTATTGCTTGGTTCAGAATTATTAATGGAGTCATTTACTTCAGCAATTTCGCTTTTACTGGCAGCGGGCTCTTTTTCCCCAGACAATTCTTTTTGACCATACGCCAAAGAAGTTATCGCTAATAATGCAAATAATGCTTTCAAATTCTTCATTATAATCTCCCAAGCTATGCAAATGCATGCGATAGATTTCATTGCATTTCAATAAATGCCTACCATGCACAAATTATTTATCGGCAATAATCTGGGTTAACTTTGCTAATTTTGTTGGAAATACCAATTGCACCAAATTTGTTTAATATTTCTGATATTCTGATTGTGAGGCTAGAGCGAGCCGGGGGTTTAGGTTGACTTTTTGTTAAATATTTAATTTTTTTGATCATTTTTTCGCTGGCCGGCTATAATTCATTAAGCTTTATGCCGATTAAGTAATCCGTAGCGATTGTTTATCGATTTTTGCATCACTTAAATATTACTTTTGGAGATAATCATGTTAAACAAATTTTTTAAATTATTAAGAGGCATAGAAAATAAAAAAACAAGAAAATCTTCAAATTTTGGATCATTCAGGCCAGAACTTGAATCCTTTGAAGAAAGAATCACGCCCACAACATCCATTATATATGCCAACGGGTTACTCACCGGATCTGTAATCGTTGATGGCGGTACCAAAGGCGTATCAGGGGTTAATATTGGTATTACAGGCGAAACTACAACAGGTCGATCCGTAAATTATTCCATTGTTACCAATGCCAACGGAAATTTCTCCATCGATCAATTGCTTCCAGGCTCTTACACTGTTACAAGATCAACTCCAGCCGGCTTTTTTTCTGGCACAACAGCAACTTCGGCTCAATTGAATATTGTTGAAGGGCAAACCATTTCTCAAAATCTTGGTCTTGGCGGGCTTACCCCTGCGAAAGTTTCGTTGGGGCTTTGGGCTTCGGGAGTTAGCTCGGGAATCACAGCTCCTACTCCAGG
>CAZYAY010000007.1:0-96700 GCA_964646215.1 uncultured Candidatus Kuenenia sp.
AAGATATTATCGTAAACAGAGGGGCAAGGAGCAATAGGCTGAAGAAAAAAACCTCAATTTAACAAGAATTTATGCAGCTTTTTTGAAGCTTCTTGATCGATCTTGATTGGGTAATACCAGCACGCCAGCAAGTCTACTGCCTGAATCTTCAATTCTTCCAAGTATTTCTTCTACTGTTGCAGATCCTGATTTGCTTGAAGGCACCAACAGACAAATTCCATCACATTCTCGCGCAAGGCCCAACGAACCCGACTCTTCTGACCAAATACCACCATCAATAAGAATCAGACGGTGCTGCTTTCTTAATGTACGAACCAAACCTCTAGGTGAACGGGCGATCAGTCGCGGCCCGTTTTTAGCTCCACCGTTTCGACTTCCTGAAGTCACCACTTTTAATCCGGGTATGCCAGAATCCTGCAGGCAATCTTCAAGCTCCGCTTTGCCAGATATTACATCCTGCCAACCGGGTGATTCCTGCAATCCAAGCCAACGCTGTAGATTTCCAGCGTTCTCTTTAGCTTCAACCAACACCACTTCCCCACAAAGCGCCGCCTCTTTTGCAAGTTTAAGCACCGCATCGGCAATCTGCACCGAAGGAGGGGTTACAAACAACAACGTTCCTTCTTGCTTGGTTGGAAATTCCGCAATCAAGCTTTTCATAAGATCCGCGTAACACCCACCTTCATCTTCTGAAACTTCGCTTTTTACCGCGGGCAAGATTTCAGGAATGGGTGCAACATTATTTGCAATCTCAGGATCTACCGTGCTTAATTTTAATACGGGGCTTTCCACCACCGGATTAATAATCACGACATCAGGCGAACCAACAAGATATCCCTTGGGGCCAACTTCAATAAAAGAAAAACTGGAGTTTTGATTATTATCCTGTCTATGCTCGGTGGCGGGTTCCTGAATTGGGGCAGGATTGGGTGTAACTTCAATTTTTTTGGTTTTGCGACCAGTTTTGGGTTTCGCACCTGAACCAAGTGCATCGAACATTCTTGCCATCCTTGAAAAACCTCCGTTTAGACAATGCAGCCTAATCCTAGGCAGTCATGCCTAATTCGCCATGATTTAATAATCGGACTTCTGGGCCTTGCACTCGATCGATGTTTTGCAAAAGATCAAATTCTTTGTTTTCACGAACCTGAAGCCATGGGCGTTTGAGCAATTCGATTGCGGTTTGCACATGCTCCAAATCCAGCCTATTTTGCCCCGTCTGGGTTACCTGCTGATGCGAGAGCTCACCAACCTGATTTAGTATCCTCGGAATACCACAACTAAAAGAGACCAGCTTTTCAAGAGCGCTTTCAGTAAAGTAGCTCGGCGACTTTTGCGCAAATCTGGCATGGTGGATTAAATAATCAGCGGCTTCATATTTGCCCAAAGGCTCGAGGGCGGGGCAAACAGTAACACGCTGTCTGAAAGATTCAAAGTAAGATTTTTTGATTGTTTCAAGAATATCAGGCTGTGACAAAAGCACAATTTGGGCAGCCCTGCCCGCTCCCATTTCAAGATTTCCTATCAATCGATATTCTTCGAGCAAATCTGGGTGTAAAAGGTGAGCCTCGTCTTGGATGATCAATGCGGGGCCATTTTCTGCAAACGATTCATAAAGCTTTTCTGTAAGGTCCATGCGCAATTCTTGTGCGGTTTGTTTGGAACTGGTAAACCCGAGGTCAAAAAGAATCCCCTGCAACAAACCGAGCGAGTTATCAAATCTGGCATGCGGAAGAAAAGCCACTGCTTTGGGGTTTTCAAGCCTCTGGAGTAAAACTTGAGCCAGTAAAGTTTTTCCTAATCCGGGTTGCCCGATTAAAAGTGCAAAAGGTTCGCCAAATTCCAAGGCTTTAACAAGCCCCGCCAAAGCAACCTCGTGAACCGTTGAAGGGTAATAGCACGAAGCATTTGGGGTGGTCGGAAAAAATCTGCCTGAGGTATCTTTATTCAGGCCAACCATAAACAATATCTCTCCCTAGTTTCATGATTTCTTTCAAGAAACCAAAGGAAGTATCGGCACAAAATACAGTTAACTTGATAAAAGTTGGGTTATACCGCAGGATCTTGATTGCTCTAAACCTAAAATTTATATGGGTTTACGATAACGCACATGGTGGATGGGCTTACCTTGTTCCACGAATTTTCTCTCAAAATTGGTGAGGTGTCCTTCCACCAGTGAATCTGGGCTATCTTCACCCCAGGGCTCGCCCACAAGCGATGGAAGTTTTTCCGCAAAGACCGCTGTTATTTCTTGAAAGTATTCTTCAACATCGGTGGCGATATTAATCCACCCACCAGGCATAAGCACCGGGGGTATTGATTGAACAAAATCTGCATCAAATAGCCTTCGCTTATGATGTCTTTTTTTCCACCAAGGATCTGGGAAGAAGATATTCACCGCTTTGAGCGAACCATGAGGAATGGATTTTGAAACCACCAATTTTGCATCTGCACAACAAACTTTTACATTTGTTAATTTTCGCTTGGCTAATCGGGTGGCGGTGTAAAGCTGGTACTTCCGAATTATTTCTATGCCAAAATAATTAATATGAGGATTAGCTTGAGTGGCGTTAAGCAGGAACCAGCCTTTTCCAAAACCTATTTCCATTTCAACAGGGTTGGAATTTCCAAAGAGAGTCGGCCAATCAAAGGTTTCAGGCGGTTCGGGAACATTGGTGATGCATGGTGCAAGTTCCTCGAGAGAAAGTCGTATTGGTTTTCGCACTTTTACACCCAAAGAAATGGCTTAGCTTGCTGGGTTCATGCTCAAGGGGCCACCAATGACTTCGCAATGGAATGCCATGGTTGAACCTACAAATCCTTGGACACTAAAAATGGTTTGCCTACGATTAATCTTAATTGATTTTCCAACTAAAACAAGCTTATCACCCGGTTTCACAACAGAACGGAATCGCACGTTTTCCAACCCTAAAAACCCTATGAAATCCCCCTGCAACAACCCCTGGCTAACTATATAGTAGGAGCATAGTTGGGCTGCGACTTCGCACATGATCACGCCTGGAAGAATCGGGTAACCAGGCATATGCCCCCGTACCCAAAACTCATCATTGCGCACATCCTTATAACCCACGATAATCTGTTTTTCGGAGTCGATCAGCAATATCCCGTCCAAGTGTTCCATTTCGAAACGCTGGGGATTCGCCTTACGGATTTCTTCCTGACTTATTACAACTTTGTTTAAGTCCAGGGTCGAATGATCAAAAATAGCTTCAGGAGGCATAATTAAAACCTAACCAAAAGAAAACAATAAAACTTAACATTTATAATACGGAATTTACGAGCATAGTTAACAAAACTAATCCATCATTTATTAGTAAATTTTAAGTTGTAACATCGATGATGCCAACATTCTCAGCAACGAGGGATATTTGTGGAACAGTTTCATGTGATAGGTGCCGGGGGAATCGGACTGGCTGTTGCAACCAGCCTTTACAAAGCAGGCAAAAAGGTTCTTCTCATCGAAAAAAACCCCGAAAAAATCGATTTTTGTAAAGCTCATGGCGCAATCCTTGACAACCAATCTTTCCCCATCAACATCGAACCATTTGAACACTGGGCCCCCTGCCCCAACGCAGTCAATATTCTTTGTGTCAAATGCTACAATAATGATGAAATATTAAAAAAAACAAACTCTCAAAATTTGCTTTTACCCATTCAAAATGGATTTGATGAATTCTTAACCTCCCGCACCTTGTTAGGCGAGGGAATCGCATCTTTTATTTCAGAATGTTCTCCTAAAAAAACCATTGCCTTCATTACCCGCGGTGGCAAACTTCATTTGGGCCCGACTCAACCTTGGGCAAACATGCCTTTCCTTTTTCAATTAAAAACTGATCTACATCAAGGAGGGATTGATTCACATCTTGTTGGATGGAGTTTGCCCTACAAAAATACAAAGCTGATGTACAATGCCGCCATCAGCCCATTGACAAGTGCGGGAGGCTTGGAAAATGCTGCACTTTTAAAGCCCGGAAAACTTCGAACTTTGTTCTTTCAGTTCCTGCTTGAGAACCATGCGATTTTAAAAGCCTCTAATCAACCCATGGGCACAGTTGGGCCGTTTCATCCTGATAAAGTAGCTTGGCTATTAAAACACAAATGGATTGGGGAAAGCATGGCACCCTTTTTCAGGCCCTCCCTAAAAAAAACTTACTGCTCCATGTTTCATGATGTTATTGGAGGGGCAACAGAAATCGAAAATTACAATGGCTATCTTTCCCGCCTTGCCAAAGCCTCCAAATTGCCCAGCCCCTTAAACGATTTGGCCCTCAAAGTTATCACTCAAATGACTTCTGAACGAAGCCCGGGCAACTCCCGCTGGTTAAATTCAATTCTTGATGCCTTCTAACTTTCATTTCTTTCTTTTAAAACAAATCCATCTCGACTTGGCAGGACGATTTCATTTATTCTTCAAACGAATTGCATTATTTTGCTTGGGAGAATTTAAATCATGTCGACCGATTCAAAAATCAAAGCCACCGCCAAAGAAAAAATTAAAGGCTGGATAAAGATGGCCATCGGCACCGCGGGCGGTTTGCTTTCGGGTGCGATTGTGATGTATGTCACCCCTTTGGTTGACAAGGTGGTAAGGCCATCCAAGCCGTTGGCTAATTTTTCTCATGAAAAAGATGGGCTTAAGATTCGTTTCCAAAATTTGTCTTCGGGTGGTCAGGGGTGGTGGGAGTTTGGTGATGGCTCTCCCTTGGAACCCATTTCCCCGGATCGTGAATTTGTAAACCATGTATATGCGCGTCCTGGCGAATACACGGTAAAAATGTCAGTTCGCAATGTTCTGGGCGAAGAAAATGAAAGGCAGGTTGTGCTACGCCTTGACCCGCCACCTGCACTCGAACCCACCAAGGTTCTTAATCTTGAAGCCGTTCCAGTGAGTGCCGGGTCTTATGCTCCTGCAACTTTTAAAATCATGAGCACCGTTAAAAATGCGCAGTTATGTGTTTGGGATCTGGGAGACGACCGACCCCTCGAAGTCACCAATGCAAAGGCGCAGGAAAAAATGGTCACTTTTCAGAAGCCTGGTGGGTATGTCATCAAGCTTGCTGCAGTGAATGGCTTGGAGCATGATCAAAAAACTGAAATTGTCAATGTTCTTGAACCACCGGAAGGAACCGTCACAGCCTTGCTAACCATTTCAGATACTGGGATTAATGTCGAAAAAACTAATCGCAATGGGACTTTTTCAACCACCTTTCTTCCGGAACACAGTGACCCGGTTTTTCCTTTCGAAAGGCAACTTGCTGCAAGGCCAAACTTCACGTTTAATGATGTTCGCTTTCAAACACCCTCAGGGGAAATTTTGCGAATGGGTCAAAAAACCCAGATGATTCTCGATCCGGGTGTTTTTAAACTTCAGTCGGTAAGAAATCTCTTGCTGACAATTTCGGCAGACCGGAAAATCTTAAGGCTTACAGGTGAACTTGTTCGAAGTGAAGAGGCCTCGCTAGGCAAAGCCCCACTTCCAACCATGACCCTGCCCGTGGAATTAGTTGAGGAAAGAAGAACACCCGCTAGCAGGTCTGGGGTTCCTGTCGCAACTACCGTGGCAATTCCAAGCAATGGTCAATCCAGCGTAGCAAGCCTGATTTTGCCCTCTCTTCCCCAAGATTGGGTTGAAGTGCAAAGGAAAATCAGGCTCGAGTTGCGAGATGAAACCACCACGCTTTGGCAGGAAAGCAAAATCCCATCTAATGGGTTATTAACATTTCAGAGCAAGCGCTTTCTTATTTCTGCAACAAAAAGTGCGGAGCAAATCCGAATCGATCTGGTGGAAAATCAACCCGAAAAGAAACTTACCTTAGACAAAGAATAGATCCTTTTTAACTCAGACTACAACCAAATCGCCTCTTCTTTCCTATAGTGAAACATAGGTGGAGGGTTGTTGTTTATGACTGAGAATAATTTTGCGCTTTTTCCCAATTCCTTGAAAAAACAGGGGGATGACTCCTTATTGATCGATTGGAATGATGGCCATCAAGGCATATTGGGATGGAAACATCTCAGAGGCAATTGCCCCTGTGCAACTTGCAGGGATGAACGGGAAAAACCTGCAAACCCCTTCCATATTCTTAAGCCTTCTGAATTGGTGCAACCTGCGCCTACCTCGTTGGTCCCTGTAGGGCATTATGCCTATCGAATTGTTTGGAACGATGGGCACGATTCCGGGATATATACTCTGGAAAGCTTGCGCGCCCTATGCCAATGTCAGGAATGTATCGCAAAGAAAACCACCACATAGCAATTTACCATAAGGAAATCATTCATGCAGCCACAAGCCACAATGCCAAAGTTAAGTCTTCCCAATATCCGGACCATAGTTGCAGTAGCAAGCGGGAAAGGCGGGGTGGGAAAATCAACAGTGTCTGCAAATCTGGCTTTGGCACTTGCTGCCAGCGGAAATAAAGTCGGACTCCTGGATGCTGATATTTATGGTCCAAGCATGCCGACCATGATGGGTATCAATGGCGTAATCGACCAGGCAACAACCCCTTTACCCCTCGATAAGTATGGTTTAAAAATCATGTCCATGGGCTTTCTTGTTCCACCCACCCAAGCAGTTATCTGGCGTGGCCCCATGGTTCACAGGGCACTAACACAATTTCTTTCAGACCTCGATTGGGGCGTGCTTGATTATCTCGTCATTGATCTACCCCCAGGCACGGGCGATGCCCAACTTACCCTTACTCAAACTGTTCCATTGAATGGCTCGGTCATTGTAACCACCCCTCAGGAAGTCAGTATGATTGATGCCCGAAAAGGCATCGAAATGTTTAAGCAGGTTCGAGTTCCAATTCTCGGCATTATCGAAAACATGAGCTACTTTGTTGGTGATGATGGCAAAAGGTACGAGATCTTCCGCCATGGGGGTGGAACAAAGCTTGCCCAAGAATATAACGTGCCTTTTCTAGGCGAAATACCTATCGACCCGAAAGTCGCAGAATCAGGTGATGAAGGTTTACCCATCATTCTGAAGCATCCTGAAAACCCCGTAAGCAAAGCGTATATGGCGTTGGCAAAATCAGTGATTAGTGAACTGGGCACCATGGTGGCGCCCAAGGAATTACCAAAACTAGAGCTATAAAAAAGATAAAACCCGCATACCGAGGGGGATCGATATGCGGGTAAATTTCCCATGACTAAATTGGGGTAGTGTAGAAGGCTAATTGGGGGGTGCCATCCACACTTCATGGGTTTTCCGCCGGGGGGCGGTTACTCTGCTACTTTGCCCAACAAATGTTCCAAATCTGTAGGGCCACTCTTCTCTGTTCCGGCCCCTTTGACAATCTGTTCCATTGCTTCAAGGCCGCTGATAATAAGTAATGCAAC
Organism: uncultured Candidatus Kuenenia sp.; assembly: GCA_964646215.1. Lineage (GTDB taxonomy): Bacteria > Planctomycetota > Planctomycetia > Gemmatales > Gemmataceae > UBA969. The sequence continues at coordinate 7,363 of CAZYAY010000007.1, forward strand.
AGGCGTGCCAACATCCAATATTATTTCGAACCTAATTCAAACCACTTAAAAACCAGTGCTTTTGATCAAAATAATGTTTTTTGTAGAATCATCGACATTGAAGAATTATGGTAGTTTCTACAATTGCTAGTCTTTTGTTTGGTAAAAATTTCAATCATCGAGCATGGATTACAAAAAGAATGAACACCTCTGCCTCCCAACTTCGCCAGTTACTCTTAAAACCAGGCATCATCCGCAGCTTGGGGGCCCACGATGTTTTCACAGCGCTTCTTGTTCAGCAAGCAGGCCTTGAAACTGTTTTCCTTGGTGGCTTTGGAACCTCTGCAAGCTTACTTGGGCTTCCGGATGTTGGCTTAATCACTCTCACCGAAATGGCTGATGCGGTAAGACGCATGGCTTCCAGACTTCACATACCCGTTGTTGCAGATGGGGACACAGGGCATGGTGATATCCATAATGTCCAGCGAACTGTTCGCGAGTTTGAAAATGCAGGCGCTGCTGGCATCCTTCTTGAAGATCAAGCAAACCCTAAGAGATGCGGCCACTTTTCTGGGAAGCAAATAGTTTCAACAAAAGAATGGCTAGACCGCCTGAAGGCAGGCTTAGATGCCAGAAAAAACCCTGATTTCATCATCATCGCCAGAACAGATTCCCTAGCTATTGAAGGGGTTAACGCTGCGATCGATCGTGCTAATCAGGCCAAAGAACTGGGAGTCGATGTCTGCTTTGTTGAAGCCCCACAATCAATCGAAGAACTTAAACTCATTGCCAAAGAAGTCAAACTTCCCTTATTAGCCAACATGCTAACAGGTGGCGCTACTCCTATTCTTTCCGCCAACGAACTTGAAACCATGGGCTACAAAATCGTTGTCTGCCCGATCGAAAGCCTTATGGTTACCGCAGCGGCCATGAAACAACTTCTTAAGGTATACATGGAGCATGGCAGAGTTGACCGCCCAGATGCGGGTGCCATGTTTAACTTTGCAGAACTAAAAGAAACTCTTGGGCTTGAATCTATCTCCACTTTGAAAAACCGGCTTGAAGCCAAATAACAATGATAAGTTTATTCAACAATCAAAACTCGCAAGTCCATCACATTGGTTCCGGTTGGACCGGGCTGATAAAGTGATCCAGCCGCTTTGAAATAATGATAAGCATCATGGCGGGCAAGAAAGTCAGAAGCGTTCATTGTTCCAGAGCGCCTTAGCGTTTCAGAATCTGCAAAAGCCCCTGCAGCATCGGTAGGGCCATCTTCACCATCAGTTCCCGCTGCAAGAAAAGTGATCCTATCCAAAGGATAATCTTTAAGCGCACAAAGGAAAGCAAGGGCCATCTCCTGATTTCTGCCCCCTTTGCCTGGGTTTACTCCTAAATTTACCGTTGTCTCGCCACCAGATAAAATACAAACGGGTGGCTGGCAGGGCTGGTCATAATTAAGAACAGATCGGGCGATCGATGCGTGAAACAATGCCAACCCTGCGGTATCACCTTCCAGGCAAGACCCTAGATTAATTACCTGATAACCAAACTGTCTGGCTTGGTTGGCAGCTGTTTCTAGTGCCAAGGCATTATTCCCAAGAACCTTATTTTGAATACTCGCAGGCAAATCCTTGGGCGTATCCGAAATCCCCCCTGCTATTCCAAATTGCAAATGCTGAAGAATGGAGGTAGGGGTTTTATCTAATAGAAGATGTTTTTCCAAAATGCTAAAAGCATCTTTAAAAGTCGTGGGATCATTTACGGTGGGGCCAGAACCTATTACATCGAGTCTGTCTTCAATAACATCCGAAAGTATTAGTGTGACGATTTTGCCTTTTCCTTTAGTGGCTTTAAGGAAAGCCTGAGCGAGCCTGCCACCTTTAATTTGGGAAAGGTGCTTTCGAACGCAGTTTAATTCATTGATAGAGGCGGCAGATGCTGAAAGAAGGGATGTAATTTTCTGCTTATCTTCAAGAGAAACCCCAGGGCTAGGCAAAGGCATTAATGCAGAACCCCCTCCAGAAATCAAAGCGATTAGTAAATCACCTTCCTTTGCATCTTGGGCAAGCTGGAGCATCGATATAGAACCTTCGACCGCTTTTGCGGTAGGTTGATTCATCCCCGCCGGCCTAGCTTGGTTTAGCCTGATTTTCTCTAATTTTGGGTAATTCGCTTCTGGAACGTTTAAAATTCCAACTGTTTTAGATAAAAACGGCATTATTTCTTGTTCAAGGCCAAGAGCCATGGCTGCAGCGGCTTTACCACCCCCAACGACCAAAACTCTAGCAGCACCATTTAAAACAGACTGAAATGAAGCATCCGACTGGACAAATTGAGCCACCAGAGCCCTAGGATCAACAGCCTTAACCCCTTTGCTCCAAATAACTTCCGCTTTTTTTCTTATCTGACTTGCAGGATTCATAAAAACTCCAATAGGCGAATTAGCGGAAGTGCCAATTTTACCACTTATCTGCAATTAATGATTGAATATTCAAAGCAAATTTAAAAAGAATGAATTATTCCAATTTATTTTGGAACCTTATCAGTAATAAGCCGACTAACTTAATGTGATAGATTAATTTTGGGAATAATTGTAAAAGCTTCCGATTATTTGTTGACAAGGCATCAATAAGATCAGAAACTTAGGATAGCTAAAGGCTTAGAGTTTAAAACTCGTATTTTAGGAGATTAATATGGATCGTCGTCATTTTATGCAACACGTTGCTGGTGCATCCGCAGTGATGCTTCCAAGCACCAGTTTCATTCAAAATCTGCGTGCTGCAGAAACCAATCTTAAAAAAGCTAATAAAAGCCTGATCATATTCTGGATGGGTGGCGGCCCCAGCCATATGGATCTTTGGGACCTCAAGCCAGGTGCTCAAACCGGTGGCGAATTCAAAAATATCAAAACCTCCGCTCCTGGCGTGGAAATCAGCGAAGTACTTCCTACCATCGCCTCCCAGTTCAAACACCTTGTTGCAGTTCGTTCACTCGTTACCAACGAAGGTAGCCACGAACGCGGCACCGTGTTAATGAACACCGGCCGTATGCCTAGCCCTGTTGTTCAGTACCCTGCATTGGGTGCACAGGCATCATCGCTTCTTACACCTAAAGATCTTCCTTTGCCAGGATTCATCGGCGTAGGCGGAACAGCTCAGCGAATTGGACCCGGTTTCTTGGGCATGATGAATGCTCCTTTCACCGTCCAGAATGCTGGTCAGCCTCCTGAAAATATCAAGGCTCCTGCTTCCCTTGGCAGTGAAACCGAATCCATGGAAAGACTTCGCAGACGTCAAAGGTTGTTCTATTCTGTTGAAGATACCTTCGCAGAAAATAGCTTCCCACACATGCGTAAGCCTGAAGATCGTGAAGCTGCAGGCAGTGCTGCACAAGCTCACACTTCAATCTACAAAAAGGCTTTCGACCTTACTGTTTCTCCTTTGCGAACCGTGTTCGAAGTTTCAACCGAACCCGCAAGCGTAATCGAAGCATACGGCGGTCGCACCAACAACTTCGGTATGGGTTGCCTTCTCGCCAGGAAATTGGTCGAGAAAAATGTAACCTGCGTCGAAATCGATTTGGGTGGCTGGGATAACCATGCCAACATCTTCAACACCATCCGAACCGGAAACGGCCCCCGCCTTGATAAAGGCATGGGTAACCTAGTTAAAGAACTTGTCGAACGTGGCAAGTGGAAGGATACCGTTGTAATGTGGATGGGTGACTTTGGCCGTACCCCTAAGATCAACCAAAATGGTGGTCGTGATCACTGGGCACGATGCTGGTCCGTTGTTATCGGTGGTGGCGCCATCAAGGGTGGCCAGGCTTATGGTTCAACCAGCTCAGATGGTATGGACATCAAAGACAAGCCTTGCACCATTGGTGACCTCTTCGCAACCGTTTACAAGGGCCTTGGACTTGATCCAACCTCCCAAGTTCGCGATAACCTTGGTCGACCAATGGCAATTGCAGATGGCAAACCACTCGAAGGTGTTGTTTAATCACAAACCTTTTATTATTAGAAAAAAGAGTCCAGTTTTACTGGGCTCTTTTTTTATTTGATACATCCAATTATTCACTTCTATTTGCCTTGCCTTCGTGTAAAATATTCTTTGTCTGATAGATTTCAGAATGAAAACGACTATGGCCAAGGATTGCTATTACAATGTCGTCGATAAAGAACAAACTCGTCCAAAGCTTTGCAAGCTTATTCTTAAAGCTCAAGGGTGTCTACCAGTTAGACAAAGAAAAAGCCCGCTGCTTTTGGAACTCAGAATTTCAAGGCTCCCTTCTAAAACTGGTAAGGGCCAACAAATCGAATGATTTCGGAAAACTCAATGATTTCCGAAGACTTAAAGGCCCTGAGGATTTCCAACGGCTTATCCCTATTGGCAACCAACACCTTTCTGAAATTGCAGCCAACAAACCAACGGTTGAAAATAGCCCAGTGCGAACAAAAGGCATTACAAGGGTATTTGAATTGATCGCAGGTTGGCACTCATGGCCCATCTTTAACTCTGACTGGTTGATCGCTTCCAACCTATACAACCATTCGATCTCATGGGCGCATTTACCTGCCTGGCTGAAACTTTTATCTGCATCGCCTTCAGAATACTTCACCCCTGACTGGAGCGGCATATTTGCCTCGGCAGATTGCATTGTTTCGGGTTCGCTGGATTCTTTACTTAAACAAAGGGCTGAAACTTATCCGAAAAAGCCAGCTTTTGTGCTTGGAGAATTTGCCAGCACAGAAATATCATCCATCAAAATCGCAACTTCGAAAATACCTGGGAACTTTACTTTCCTGCCAATTTGGCGCGAAAATACAGGGCTTATTGCAATACTTGATCCCAAAACAAACAACATGCGATTTCTTGCAAATGGTGGGTTCTATCCCGAACTACTAATAATCAAAAAAAACAAGAATCAAAAAAGAGTATCACTTGGAGAAGTTGAAAAAGGAATGGAAGGAGAAATAATTTTAAGCGCACCAGGCCAGGTTTGGGCCAAACCAACAGGCGTCTTTGTAAAAATTGAGAATGCAGACACCCTGCACTTTAGCTTTATGCAATGGCAAGGAAAAACGCCAAGGATCTTTGCTGAAACCAAATACGCCGAAACCAACGAAAGCCCTAGGCAGTTTGTTCAACCCCATCCACAAAAAGCCGGGATTTCGGCAGCGCTTGCAAAAATCGCTTCCCATAACCCTTGGTAAGAATCCTAGGATCCAAGATAACGATAATTCCCCGATCCGTGGACGAACGGATCAGCCTGCCAACACCTTGCTTTAACTTAAGAACAGCTTGCGGAATATGCAGGTCGTAAAATCCATTACCACCTTTTTGCTGAACAGCCTCGTCCCGCGCCTGGGCTAGAGGAAGATCTGGAACGGTAAATGGCAAACGGGTGATAATAACATTGGAGAGGGCATCGCCCTGCACATCAACCCCCTGCCAAAAACTATCCACACCAAGAAGAACACCATTCTTAGATGCGCGAAACTCATCCAGCATACGATTTCTAGTCATCCCCTGCCCTTGAACAAACAAGGGGAAACCGCGCTGCTGGCACCAAGATTCAAGAACCTTGCCGGTGCGCTGCAAAAACTGATAACTGGTAAAAAGCACAAATGCACTACCTTGTGATTTTTCTAGGAACTTGCAAATCATCGACAGTGATGCTTCTTCAAACTCCCTGGGTTGCGAGGCGGGATCGGGGAAATTCTTAAAAAGATACAACTCGGATTGATTGTAATAATCAAAAGGGCTTTCTAGCGCAAGGACCTCGGCTTTCTCGATTCCAAGCCTTTCTTTAGCAGCCTTAAAACCTTCCTTCCCACCCGTGGATAGGGTGGCACTGGTGAGAATGATTGGAATACCTTTTGAAAAAAGCTGTTCCTTTAGAATTGGCGCAACATCCACAGGGGCCCTGCACAGGTTCAATCGAAGGGCGCGCTTACCTGCCAATTCAAGCCAGAAAACATTTCCTTTATGTTGCTGTTCGAGCCATTCACGAACTCGAACGCCCAGATCAACGGCTTTGTCTGCCATTGATTGAAATTCAATTTTTTCTTCATCAGGTAAATCAGCAGATTCATCTTCAAGCTTTTTGGAAAGGTCGGAGAGAGCATCAGAGATGTTGTTTTCGATGATGTTTTTTTCCAAGACCCTGAAATGCCCTGCATCGCGTACAGTTCCAAAAGCGCGGTCAGATCCGGCACCTGAATGCGCATTCATCCAATTTTGAATATTCAGGAAAAACAAATCAACCTCTGCCCGTGCAGAATGAAGCTGCTGCTTGGCTTCAATAAAGCCATCGCCAGCAAGCAATCCTCGTTCTTTTTTTCCAGAACTAGCCAGCCTTTCAAACAGATAATGAAAAGCTCCCTGACTTAGTCGGTCGCCCAATTGGTCAATAGCGACATCTTCAACCATGTGGCCTTCATCAAAAACAACGGCGCGATAATCAGGCAGAAGGCTGGAACCTTTACCCCGAACAGAAAGATCCGCAAAAAAAAGAGCGTGATTCACCACAAGAATATCTGCGTTGGCAATAGTCCGCCTAGCCTGATAATAGTAACAGCGCTGATAATCCTTGCAACTTCGGCCCATGCAGTTGCTGCTATCGCTTTGCACAAGATCCCAAACCATGCCATCCGGCTCAAAATCCATGTCTGATCTGCTGCCATCCTTGGTATCAAGCGACCACCGACTGACTTTATACAGTTGATCGTGAAATTCATCAGATTGAATGAGGGTGGGTGCTTTAATCTGGGCAACACGCAATCTACGCAAGCTGATGTAATTTCCCCTACCCTTTACAAGAACGACCTTTAAAGGGTAGGGAATTATTTTTTGAAGGGTCGGGATATCCTTTAAAAGCAATTGCTCTTGAAGGCTGATCGTATGGGTGGAAATAACAATGGGAGTTCGTTTTTTGTTGAGTGCGGAAAGAAAAACGGGGATTAGATATCCGAAGCTTTTACCAACCCCTGTCCCTGCTTCTGCAAGTAAAGTTGCGCCACTAACCAAAGCATCATCTACTGCTTTCGCCATCTGTGACTGCTGGACTCTTGGTTCAAACCCAGAAAAATTTTGAGCAAGAACCCCCTCCTTGGAAAAGTAGTTACTCAGCGATGCATAATCAGAGTCAGCAAAAAGTTCAGTTTTTAGAAAAATATCAGACCCCGAAAATGTTCAAGTAAGTGGGTAATCCAAAATGGCAATACCCGAGTTCGCAAGCTTCTTTAATTTCAGCCAGGCGCTGGTGACCCTGAATTCTTCATCTTTGACATACGCTTCATCCAAATAATTCTTGGCGAAGGGCCCGAGAATCTTTTGCGCATCCAAAGGATCAAAACCCGGGTCTACAATATACTGGGCCCGTTCAGGATTGCATCGGATATGGCATTCCGGTTCAAGATGCAAAACTTCAGCTTCAATCTCATGAAGAAGATAGCGCAGATATAGATCCGAATCAGTTATCTCATCAACTGCGCCGCCACATACTTTGCAAAGATAACCTTTATCACATTTCGCCATCAACTATTTCACTTTTAAGCTGTAGGGAAGCATAATCCATAAAGGTTCATTGCGCATACGCAAAAAGGAATCAAGGCCTTTTAGCTCTTTGAAAAGAGAAGAAACACCAGAAATATCCAACCCGGTCTTCAAGGATAATTGAGTTTTAGGCTCGAGGATGGAATCAAAAAAGCTTTTACCTTTGGGAAGTAAAAGAAGTTCTGGATCGGTATCCACGGCAAGTCCTCCAAGTTTGGAAGCCATCTTGATGGCATCTTGCATGGTACCCAATTCATCAATCAAGCCATTTTCCTTTGCTTGCCTGCCAGTCCAAACACGCCCGCCAGCAAGGCCTTCCAATGTCTTACGATCAAGTTTCTTACCTGCTTTTTCACGACCAGTCAAAGCCTTGGTGATGAATTGATCATAGCAATCATCAATGAGCTTGGTCATGGCTTCGCGCTCTGATTTGGAAAAAGAATTGGTGGAGGAAAAAAGATTGGCATTAGCTCCACGGGTTATGACCTCGGATGTAATTCCAAGCTTGGCATAAGTACCACCCATGTTGATTTTACCTCCAAACACACCAATCGAACCAGTGATCGTGCCAGGCTCAGCATAAATCTTGGATGCCGCCATGCAGATATAGTAACCACCACTTGCAGCAACATCAGACATCGAGGCAATGATTGGTTTTTTGCATCGCATTAATTCCGCCCAGATAAGATCGCTGGCAAGAGCTGAACCACCAGGGCTATCCACCCGCAAAACAATAGCTTTGACACTTTTATCATTTTCAGCCTGTTTGATAGCCTGGATCATGGAAGTGGAACCACAAGATTCAGAACCAAAAAGGCTCTGTTCACTTTTTCCGGTGTTAATGGTGCCTGAGGCATAGATGACAGCAATTTTAGGCTTGGAATTACTGGTGATTTTGGGTGCCGCAAAAAGCTTTAGAAGGGCGAAGGGATTTGATAGGTCGATGTCATCGACTTTTTCTTTCCCATAATTTTTAATCAAGTTGATATCATCGACTTTGAGCTCTTTTTTAAGCGCTTCGGTAACTGCGGGAAAGTAACCCACAAAATCAACTAGCCCCAATTCACTGGCCTTTTTGGCAGTGTATGGCCCATTATCAATGATCTTGCGGATATCCTCAACCGCCCATTTTTTTGCACCACGTTCCTGCTGAATCCTGGCAACTATTGATTTCTCATAAAAGTCATCAAGCATCGATTCCATTTGCTTGCGACTACTTTCGCTCATGGTGGTCCGGGTGTAGGGTTCGATTGCAGATTTGAAATCCCCAACCTTTAAAAAATCAGCCTGCGCTCCGATTTTTTCCAGCATCTCCTTATAAAAGGTTACTTCTGCCCTTAAACCTGTAAGCATCAACCAGCCTGATTCTGGCAGGATCACCTTGTCACTTGATAATGCGAGAAGGTAATCCTTCATCTCTCCAGATTCCAGATAAGTATAAATCTTTTTCCCAGACTTCTTGAAATTGTTGAGAGCCTCGGTCAATTCATCAAGTTTCCCCCAACCGACATCAACACCATCAATTTCAAGAATCAAACCTTTGATATTAACATCTGTTGACGCCTTTTTTATGCGATCCAATTTACTCTTTAAAGTTTCTTGCATGTTGGAAAACAAAGGGTCCGCAGGCGCAACGCCCTCTTCCAGGGATCCACTGATTCGAATATGTGCAATCGAAGCAGGCTTGGCCTTTTCTTCGGCTTTCTTATCTTGGGCAAAAGCAAAGTTTTGACAGCAAACAGAACTTGCAACTGTAACAAACAATATTAAAAACGACTTCATAGCTTTCCTCACAATCAGAAATATGTTCCATCATTGAATGCATCATAGATCAATTTTTGATTATTTCAAACTATTTACCATAAAGACGAGCCTCTAATTAATTGCCAAATTATTTGATCATTTTGCCCAACAAATCATCTGAGTTTTATTTAAAATGTTCGCACAAGAGTTGTTTTTCAAGGATAATAAATTTTGGCTTTGAATCTTTAACAGGTAGGCAAGTTGATCATGCAGCAACCAAAACATTTAATGCAACTGTTTTCGTTTTTATTTATTTGCCTGATAAGCTTGCATTCCCTTCTCATACCAACCGGCATTGGCTACGGAATACAAGAAATAGGCACCATCCCGATATCAGCCCCTTCTTCGGGTGAAGAACCCCCTTTTGAAGGCCAATCTTCACCGAAATCCATCCCTGCAAAAAGTTCCATGGGTACCTTTTCTCCTTCTGATCCACCCGCGCCTTTTGTAACAATTCGTGTTCGTGTTTCCGCCCAAGCCAGCCCCAATGACGAATTAGAGTACCGTATCCTCGTCGAGAATCATTCTCCAGCTGAAGCTCATCAAGTCCGCGTTAGGAACAATATCCCCACCAATGCCAAATTTGTGAGAGCCTCGCCCGCACCCGATAGCGCTGAGGGCGAACTCATCTGGAAACTCGGTTCCCTACCTGGCAATTCCAGCAAAGAAATCAAATTAGTGGTCATGGTTACCGGAACTGGTGAAGTTGACTGCATTTCCAGGGTGCAGTATGAACATGGCCAGGTTGTCAAAACCCAATTGGCATCACCCCTGCTAATTAAAATGACAGGCCCCATTCAAGCCATGTTGTACGACACACTGAGTTACCAAATTGATGTGTTCAACACCGGAAGTTCAGAACTCACAGGTGTTCAACTAACCAACATGATTCCAGATGGTCTCGAGTTTTTAACCAGCAAGCCTTCGACCACGGGTGAAAATCCTTTGCTTTGGAACATAGGCGCACTTCCAGGCGGACAATCCAAACGATTGGAATTCCAAGTTGCAGCTAAAAAAACTGGAGAATTCATCAACAAAGCAACTGTTACAACAACTTCCGGTATGAAAAAAGAAACATCTTCCAAAGTAGAAATTGGAGAAGTGAAACTTGCCTTAAACATGGGTGGCCCCGATCGCCGTAATATCAATCGACCAGCAAGCTACCAAATCACAATCACAAATTCCGGGAATCAAATGGTCCGGGGAATAAAAGTCTCGACCAAGTTAGATGCTTCCACGCAGTTTCTGGCAGCGAGTGGCGGGGGCAAAAACGAAAGCGGTGAAGTTAAATGGCTTATCCCCCAACTGGCACCCAAACAAAGGCAAACCGTGCAAATGGTAATCAGGCCTACCGTTGCAGGTACTTTAAAAAATCGTACGGAAGTAACAGCAGATAAAATACCAACGGGTTGGCAGGTAGAAAAAATCACCATTTTTGAAAACAACAACGGCTTGGTGGCTGAAATCGACAAAAGCATCGATCCCATGGAAATTGGCGAACAAACAGCACTCACTTTACGGCTGATTAATAACAGCCAAAACCCTATTAAAAATTTGACTCTCAGCGCAATCGCGCCTGATACCACCGTGGTTACCGAAGGGCGTGGTCCAACAAACTTCAGCAGGCAACCAGATAAAGCTGGGTTTCTGCCTTTGCCCAGCTTGGAACCAGGTAAGGAAGTAACTTACTCATTATTTTTACAGGCAAAAAAATCGGGCGATGCCACTTTTAGATTGGAATATTCAGCGGATGAGGGCATCTCAGGAAAGGCGGAAGAAACCATTTCGATTCTTCCTTCAAGCAAGGCCCCCGCAAGCAACGAACCCCCCGGCCTCCCGTGATATTAACGCATTGCAGAATAGCCAAACCCTTTAACCATTGCTGCACGCCAGTGCTTGGGTTGAACTTTTCTGTAGCGCTGGGCAGCTTCAGTATTTAAAGAATTATTCATAACTACCATCGAAACAATTTCATCCGCCTTGGCTTTTTTGTTTCCACTTACAAAAATCACTCCACCCAGAACCAAAAAGCTGGCGACAATTCCGACAACCCATTTTCGCATTGCAACACTTCCTTGTGCATTCTTCCTTAAAAGCCCAAGATTAAATCCCAGCATCTTTTAAGTTAATGAACACTAATGCAATAACTGTGCCTATATCATTGTTTTTTAGAAACAGAAGTGTTCAATCAACCTAAACCATTACTGTAGCTCTGATAAAAACTTTTCTGCTGCGCTTAAAAAAAAATCTTCCAAGCTTCGATCTTTGAAAATATTACCGGCCGTTAACACGAATGCGACTTAAACTTGAACATATTTCAAAATGAATTTAATGGATCATACTCTGACTCTGAGGCAGAAACTTCCATGGATGAAAATCTCGCCCGAATCTTTGCAGCCAGCGCCTCTACACCAAATCGCTCTGATTTATAATGCCCCAGCAAAAGAATGGATTTTTTTTGAGCTTTAACGCTCAACAAATCATGGAACCGGGCTTCCCCCGTAATAAAGCAGTCCGCCCCTTGCATAAAAGCCTGTGCCATCAGGGATGCCCCACTACCACATACCACCCCAACCTTCGAAACTAATCGATCTTTATTTCCTGCAAATGAAATCCCCTTGATACCCAAGACTTGGGCAAATTTTTCGGCAAGTTGCGCAAGCGGGGTTGGCCGAGATAGCATCCCCAATCTACCCGTTCCTGAATCTGTTGGCTTGGGCTTAAGCATAACAAGATCGAAAGCTGGTTCTTCATAAGGATGGGAATTTTTAAGAGCGGTAACAATTGGTTGAATCCGTGAAACCGGGCAGACAACCTCAAGGCGTTGTTCCAAAACTTTTTCACGATGCCCATTTTCACCTACAACCGGGCTGGCTTGTTCGTTGCCAAAAAAAGTACCGGTCCCATCGATGGTAAAACTGCATTCCTTGTAATTACCAATCACACCCGCACCAGCTTGAAACAATGATTCACTTACTTTTCCAAGGCTGTCGCCAGGCACAAACGTTACAAGTTTTACTTCCTCATTACCTTGCAACCGGCTGATGGGGCCAAGGTTTTGCGCACAAATCATTTCCAACAAAGATTCATTGATACCCCCAGGCGCATCATCCCACCGGGTATGTAGTGAATAAACGCCTATGCCTTTTGTTGCAAGCTGCCAAAGAATCGCCCCTTCCGAACTACTAGAATTCATGGTTTTTATAGGTTTGAAAGGCAATGGATGATGGGTGACAACCATCTGGACTTTTTGATTGACTGCTTCGTCCGCAACTTCTTTTGTAAGAGTCAAACAAATCAACGCCTTGTTGATAACAGCGGAAAAATCACCCATTAAAAGGCCGGTGTTATCCCACTCCGCAGCTAGCGAACGCGGTGCTATTTGATCAAACCAAGATACCAGCTCAGAAACTTTTGTCATAAAATCTGCAACCCCTACATTCCTGAAACTTGTAAAAGATAAGCAATTAGATTTGCCATATCTTCTGGCTTTATCTGCATTTCCAAGCCTTCAGGCATAAGCGACTTGGCAGTTGCCTGAATTGATTCAATTTGATTTCTAAGGATGGTATCCTCGGCATTCTCCCCGCGTTTTAGATTCACTGAAGTTCCAGATTCCGATGCCAACAAGCCGCTAAATATTCGCCCCTGCTTTGTTTCGATGGTGTAATTAACATATCTGGGATCAACTTCCCTGCTAGGGTCGAGAATAGCGATTAGCAGATATTCAGGATTTTTACCGCGAATGGCAGCAAGAAGATCCGGCCCAACCTGATATCCCATGTCATCAAACTTATGACAGGTTGCACAGTTTTTCCTAAACACTTCCTTACCCTTGTTGTGGTCGCCTTTCATCTCTAAAACTTTGGCATAAGAATCCACCACCTGCCTACGATCGGACGCACTGGTTTTTGCAAGTATCGCAATTACTTTTTGTTGTAGGGAAACTTGGCTTAGTTTTTTAAGCTGATCGATTCTTGAGGATTCAAGATGAGCAGGCTGAATGATACCTTTATCCATCCCATCAACAATCGCCTCGATGCGGTCTTTCCTTGAAAAAAGGGTTTCGACAGCCTCACGCCTTAATGATGGACTAAACGAGGGCCAGGCATCGAGAATAATCTTGCTCACGTCTGCTTTTTTGGATGCAGACAAAACTTGAAGAGTGGCAGTTTGAATTGCAGGAGGCGTTTGCGCCTGAAGTAATTCCGGGGCAAGTTGCGAAATAACAGTGAACGGCCCCATGGCAAGCAATCGCAATGAAGACAACCTGTTTGCAATCGGAGCATTGGAAAGCCGGGCTGTCTTTGCTGCATTATCAAACAATGGCCTCAGACCATCGAGAGCATTTTTTAATTGAGCATCGGGGTTTTCCCAAAGCTCTTCAGCAGAGTTCCCAATCGCAACCTGACTTTGGGCAATACCTTCAAGAATAGCTTCGCGCAATGCAGGTTTAAAATTTGGCTTTTGCACAAGCTGCAATAATTTTGCCATCTCAGCCTTTTCCAATCGGGTTGCAGATACCGCAGAAAGCCTGGAAAGGAAACCCTCACGGCCTGAATCGCCCCCCGCACTAAAGGTTTTATCTTCAAGAAGATCCAAAAGAAGCCTGCCTCCAACCTGGGCTGATGAGCAAAGAATTGCGGTTTGCATCCAGCGGTCTTCACCATCACTTTTTACGAGCTTAATCAAGGTATCTTTACCTTTATCATGCCCGACATTACCCATGGCAAACGCCACCTGACAACGGACCCGGGCATCTTGATCACCCACAAGATTTGAAACCAACTTAAACACCGCATCCGATTGGCTGATAAATTTATTTGCAAGCCTGACCGCATGCAACCTGACACCAGGCGAGACATCGTGAAGGGCGCCAATCACATGTTTTTCTTCAAGTAATTTTAAACCATCAAGTGTGCAAAGGGCATGCATTCTGGCTGGTGGGGATTTGCTGTTTCGGGAAAGATCGGCCAACAAATCCTGGGCATCAATTTGATTGCCCTCGACAAGTAATTTTTGAGCCATCATTCGCCTGGTCTGATTTCCCGACTCTAACTCTGTAACCAATCCGTTAAGATTTGAAGCCTTCGGGAATGGCTGCGCTTTTTTCATCGCATCGGGAATGATTCGCCAGATACGACCTTTCCCCTGCGTTTTTAAAGGTAAGACAGCTTTCATATCTTCGGGAAGTGATAAGGGCGTTTCAATTACTTCGCGATAAAAATCAAGCACCAATATCGATCCATCCAGGCAAAGATTCAAATGCACGGGCCTGAACCAGTTATCCGTCGATGCAAGAAATTCACGTTCAGGATCGCCCCGCTTCGAAATAAAAGTTACTCCCTTGGGTTCTAAAACATCACGCATGATTACATTATTCGCAGGTTCGCAAATAATGATGCTATCCCGGTACGGTGCCTGTACCGAATCCGAATCCAACAATAATGGACTGCATGATGAAGTTGAATACCCACCAGGAACCAGTTCTGTCGCTGGCAACCTTTTGGCAAGTTCGCTTGATTTTCTTCTGCTGGTTCGTTCCACCCGCCAAGCTTCAAACGGGCTTATCCGAAACACCTTGCATGATGCACCATGTTCAGGAATATCCAATGCCATGCTGCCGACAGCCAAATAAGGGTTTCTACGAATCTGATCGTCAGGCAAAACCATATGCCGCAAGTGCTGGCTGTTGGTGGAAGAAAAAAAAGCCCCGAAGGAATCCATGGTCAAACCATATTGTCCGCCCCCGGTAACGGGATCAAGGCTGCCGGGAATATCTGGTCTGAAACGAATCCCCCTGCCCCGCAATTCAACCGGTGCCATCTTGGGGTTTTCCTTGCTGGTAATGGTCCCCCCATTACTTCCTGCAACGGCGTGAATTTGATTATCGAGGCCCCACCTAAAACTATTCAACATTTGTTGAATATTGTAAGTGTGAAACCCAGTGAAAAGAACCTTGGATGAATCCGCTTTACCATCGTTGTTTGTATCTTCCAGATAAATAAGGTCTGGAGCATTTGCAACAATAAGGCCTTTCTTCCATGGAAATAAGCCAATAGGAAATCGCAACCCTTCTGCAAAAATAGCGCTTGTTTCGTAAAACCCATCTTTATCTTTATCTTCCAGTAACTTAATTCGCCCGGAGAAAACATCCCCCGTGCCAACGCCTCCATTGGGATAACCAATCATTTCAGCAACAAACAAACGGCCTTTTTCATCCTCTGCAAGTGCAACAGGATCAATGATGGTTGGTTCTGATGCTGCGAGTTGGATTTTAAAGCCGGATGCGAGCTTAAAGGTTTTCTTTTCTTCCTCAGGTGTCAGGGCGCCTGGATTACTTAAATCCTGAGGTTTGGCGCCCTGGCCCATCAAACCTATTGCCCCAAAAACTAGAAATCCCAATGATAAAATAACTGGAGTTAATTTCATGATTGATCCTGTTTCCAGTAGACTGCTTTAATCAAGTGTATCCAAAAGGTTCTTAATCATGGCAGGAAGATTCAATTTACCTCGCAAGGGCGACAATGCAACCTTAATATTAATAGGGGCAAGCGTAAGAGCCTTGGCATTTTCATGCATAAGAGCGGGCTATAAGCCTTGGTGTATTGATCTTTATGCAGATGAAGATCTTACAAAAAACTGCCCCACCACTCTTATTACGAAATCGTTTCCCAATCAAATCACTGACTTGATCAAATCAGCCCCGATGGCACCGATACTTTTCACGGGTGGCCTGGAGAATCATCCCGCACTTTTAGATTTACTCTCTGCCCAGCGCACAGTTCTAGGTATCACCGGAAATACCCTTGTTAATCTCAGAAACGCACCCACATTATTTAAGCTGTTTAACTCCAGGCAAATTCGTACCCCTGAAATTATTACGACTGCCAAGGATTTAAATAACGGATCTTCATATCTTCGAAAACCTAAGAACCGGTCTGGTGGGATTGGTATCACCCACTTTGCCCCCGATCATCAGCCTATTATTGTTGATGCTGATTTTTACCATCAAGAATTTATAAAAGGTGAAAGCCGCAGTGCCGTCTATTGCTTTAATGAAACAGGTTTTGAACTTTCAGGGGTAAGCATTCAACCTTCGGGCGCAAATTATTTGCATGCGGCTAATTTTTCATACTCAGGCAACATTGGGCCGGTAAATCCCTGCAACTCTGAATTAAAAGATCTTCACACCATAGGCGAAATTATATACAGCAATTATCACCCACTTGGTTTACTTGGTTTGGACTACATTTTAAATGATTCAAGAGTTTATCCACTGGAGATAAATCCCCGCTATACAGCTTCCATGGAAGTATTAGAATTAGCACTAGGACAAAACTTTATTACCAAACACATGCAAGCTTTTGGCATCAAAGCTTTTTGTGAAAACCCCGTACCCTGCAAACCATCTGTCATTGGAAAGGCCATTTACTATGCCCCACATGATGTTTTGATTCCAGAACAAACACCTTGGACTACAATCGAGCGAAATCCTTTGTTGTTTTCACCTTTTGCAGATATCCCAAAAACCAACTCTGCAATTAACAAGGGCTCACCCGTTGTCACTATTTTCGCTAAAGCAGACTCTTCAACCGAAGTTGAAATACAATTAAAAAAGCTAACTTCTCAATTAGACTCACTATTCCTTGTTGGCACTTTGCGAAACAACTTGGTTTAATTGTCTGATTACAGTATTAGTTTTGAAAAATATGAAATCGAGGATCGCATGACAGTCAATTTGAATCTTAATGCTGGCGCCCTTGGCATTGTAAATCGTGCCCAAGCCAGATTATCTGAACTGGGTTTGGAAGTAACCAAGACCGAGGCAAATGGAACTTTTCTCGATTTTGGCGTTAAAAGCAAAGGTGGAATCCAAGCAGGCTTGGAACTAGCTAGGGCTTGCATGTCGGGTTTAGCTAAAATCTCGCTGGCCCCCAGCCATCTGGATTTATGGAAAGGGCCCGCCATCGCGGTAACAACCGATCACCCTGTTCTTTCATGCCTGGCATCGCAATACGCAGGCTGGCAGATTGCTGTGGGAAAGTTTTTTGCAATGGGTTCAGGACCCATGCGCGCCCATTATGGCAATGAAGATTTATTCAATCACATTCCAGGCAGAGAAAAATCCAACCATGTTGTTGGCATCCTCGAAACCAGCAAGGTACCCGACTCGGGTGTCTTTGATTATTTATCCACCAAGCTGGATTTGCCTCATGAAAGCATCACCCTTTTGGGTGCGCCAACTGGCAGTATTGCGGGATCCATCCAGATAGTTGCACGAAGTGTGGAAACAGCAATGCATAAACTTCACGAGTTAAAATTTCCTTTGAATTCAATCAAACAAGGCGCGGGCTGGGCACCCTTGGCACCGCCATCCCCAGACTTTACCGAAGCTATTGGCCGCACCAATGATGCAATCCTATACGGCGCGGCAGTTCACCTTTGGGTCGACACCGAAGATGATATCATCGCCACCTTTGGCCCCAAAGTACCATCAAATTCCTCTTCAGATCATGGACAACCCTTCGCAGAAATCTTTCGAAAAGTTAAAGGAGATTTCTATAAAATCGACCCCCTGCTCTTCTCCCCTGCAACCGTCCACTTTTACAATTTAAGAACGGGAAGATGTTTCCAGTTCGGCAAGTTTGAAACCACCTTGCTTAACAAATCCTGGAACTAAATCCACTTTCAATCACGGACACATTTATGCTTTTTAACATCATGGGTGGCAAAGAAGGCTGGCATGTAAAAGACTTGCTGCGGGCGGCGCATTCCCTGGGTTTTAAAGCCCAGATATCCGACTTTCGTTTAATATCCCATACTTTAAAACAGCATTCAAAATCCGCTTTTAACGAAGCTGATTGCACCATCATCCGAACCATGCCGCCTGGATCTTTGGAGCAGGTTGTTTTTAGAATGGATGTACTTCATGCATTACAACGCCAAGGCAAAAAGGTTTTAAACCCACCCCGGGCGCTTGAGTCTGCGGTGGATAAATTTCTTGCAAGTGAACTTCTTCAATCACACGGGTTGGATATCCCGCATACTTTTTGTTGCCAGGATTCAGATACCGCAATGGAAGCCTTCGAACGAATGGGCAGAGATATCGTTGTAAAACCTTTATTTGGCGCGGAAGGCAGGGGAATATTACGGATCGAAGATGATCAATTGGCATGGCGGGTCTTTCGGGCGATCGAAAAGATCGGAGGCGTAATTTATCTGCAACCATATATAAAACACCCGGGGTGGGATCTTCGCATTTTTATTCTCGGTGAAAAGGTTCTTGGAGGCATGAAACGAACCGCTCCACAAGGCGCTTGGATGACCAATGTTGCCCAGGGTGGAAAAGGCGAAGCTTACAAACTAAATTCCGATCTTGAAGAGATCGGCATCAAGGCATCCAAGGCTGTGGGCGCTGAAATTTCCGGAGTCGACTTGATTTTGGATGAGGATGGAAAATGGTTGGTATTGGAAGTAAATGCTGTTCCAGGATGGAAGGCATTTGCACCTGTTATGGGCATCGATATCGCAAGGGAAATACTTATTTATGCAAACCATGCCTGACGAAACCATGATGGAATTAGAACTCTCACGGCAAATTCATGCAGCATGTGTTTGGGAGGCAACTGCGCGAAAAATTGGGAATGTTCACCCTCTGGCTTCGTTTCGTAATCTTCATTTCACAGATTTTATCTTGAGTGCCGGGGCGATTGCACCCATTCTTTGTAAAACTCGAAAATTGGGTCTGGCGAATGCAATTTTTGAATCAGTCAAAGCAACTAAAAACTCCGTTGGCACCAACACCAATCTGGGAATTATACTTTTATTCGCTCCTGTCGCCTTCGTCTCGAATCCTGCTGAACTTAAAAAAGAAATACAAAAAGCAATCGCAGACATCTCGATCGAAGAAACCAAAATCGTATATGATGCAATCCGATTTGCCTCTCCGGGTGGCATGGGAAAAGAGCCTGAAGCTGATATCAACGATGCGCCAACTTGCACCCTTTTAAAAGCAATGCAATTGGCGCAGGATCGCGATCTTATTGCCAAACAATATGCGGATGGTTATACGGCAATTTTCAATGATGCGATTCCAACTTTAGGCGGGGCTCTGGAACAGCTCGGATCTATGGAAGGTGCCATCATTTTCACCCATCTTTATTTGATGGGAAAGTACCCCGACTCACTGATTTTGCGCAAATGTGGCCCCAATGATGCCATTGAATCTGCCCAAAGAGCCAGGAAAGTACTGGAAAAACAATGGCCATTAAAAGAATCTGGCTGGGCCGAATTCAAAGAACTAGACCGCTGGCTTCGCATGGCGGACAACAAAAGAAACCCGGGTGCCACTGCTGATTTAATCGCGGTCACACTTTTTATCGCACTGCGACTTGGGCAAATCTCCCTGCCCTTGACCTTCAATTGGTCGGATGGAATTGAAAATGCTTTACGAAGAACTGCGCCAGACTTCTAATTATTCATAAAATATCTCCTTGATCAAGGTGCACTCATTCATTGACTGGAAAACGGCATGGCAAATGAAAAATACAAGATCACTGTAACCAAGGATCACCTGGTTTTCTGTTCTGGGCATTTCATCAGCTATGAAAACAGCAAATGTGAAAGAATTCACGGGCATAACTATCGGGCTAAGATTGAAATCGAAGGTAAACTCGATGAAAACCACTATGTTTTCGACTTTATAGCTTTAAAACACCGTACCAAGGAAATCACCGATCTTCTTGACCATCGCATGATGCTTGCAAAAAATAACGCAGTGATCGAAGTCCGGGAGGAAGGAAACCGGGTTTGTGTGAAGTATAAGGAAAAGGAATGGATTTTCCCTGCAGAAGACTGCGTGATTTTGCCCATATCAAACACCACTGCAGAACAACTGGCTCTCTATATCGGAAAAAAGCTGCTTGAAAGCTTAAAGAACCAGCATAACTATACACCTGATATTTTGAGGGTCGAGGTCGAAGAAAGTTTTGGTCAATCCGCCACTTGTGAATTAAATGGCTGAAATTGTATCTAATACCTGCCTATCAAAAGTCCCATCGTGCAATGCACTTGAAACAACTACTGCGTTCGCACCTGAATTTTTCAAGCCAATAACATCCTGAAAACTTCCAATTCCACCACCCGCCATAATGAAGATTTCTTGTGATTGAGCCCTGGCTTGTGCGATCAAGTTATCGGTTGAAGCCCCTTTTCCCGTACCAACTTTTGCCAAATCCAGAATAAACAGGTGATCAACGCCTGCATTAATCGCATCAAGCATAATAGATCGGGGTGATTTCTTTAGCATTTCTTTCTGGGTGGTGAAGGGGTTGCCATCTTTCATATCCAAAGAAAAGACCAAGCGACTGCCAAGCTTTAGGGCCGCGGTTCTTAACTCTTCAATGCTTTCAATTGTTTCCAGCCCTGCAACCACCTTGAAAATATTTAGGCTCATTAAATATCGAAGATCCTCACAATTCTTGGAACCAGCATCCAGATAAATTCTGACTCCCTCTTTCACTAACGAAGAATAAAGCTGTTCATTCATTTGCCCTGTTATAATCGCATCCAAATCTGCGATATAAAAATCGTTGATGCCCAAAACCTCCCGCATTTCCATGATCAATTCATATGGGGCAGTTGCACTTACGACTTTTGAAATCAACGGCTTATAAGATTCACGGATGCCCGATAACCCCCGTACAACTTGCCCATTTAGAATATCGATAGCAGCGATCACGCGCATGGCATCAAGCTTCCCGTGAAGACAATGGTAAGAAATAATTGCGGCTATAATCTTGAGCCCATTGCGGAAAGTAACTGGGCAATTCAGAACGAACCTCCACTGGTTCGTAACTGATTGGGTGCAGAAACTTAAGGTAATATGAATGGAGCAGGATTCGCTTATCCATCTGGATCAAAGCCAAATTGTCTACCGCCTGATAAAGAGAATCACCAACAATTGGAAAGCCTCGTGAAGAAGATTGCAAACGAATTTGATGCATCCGGCCAGTTTGCAGATGAATGTCCAGCAAGGATAAATCATCTGCACTTTTGATCGATTTCATTTCGAGTTGGGCTAACTTTGCCCCTGCTTGATCATGGCTGCATAACATCGCTTTAGCCACATCTGGAACTTTAACCATGTAATCCAGCCAGCAGCACTGGTTTTCGGGTGCGACAGGGTCCAAATCCCCTTGCACCAAAGCAAAGTATCGTTTGCTGATGGTTCTTTCCCGGAACTGTTCTGCGATTCTTGCAGCGGCTTTACTGCTTCGGGTAAAAAAGACGATTCCCGATACAGGGCGGTCCAACCGATGGGGAATGCCAAGATAAGGCCTGCCTGCTTTTACATACTTGGTTTTCAGGTAGGAACGGGCCCACGATTCAAGGCTTTGATAGGGATCAGGCGCCTGAGTGGCTAATCCTGCTGGTTTTTCCAAAATCAGGCAGTGGTTATCTTCGAATAAAACCCTTGGCTCTATAACCACATACTTCTCGCAAAAATTGGAGGAATAATCCTTCTAGGATACCCTGGGTTGAAGATTATCGAGCGCAGCTTTTTCCTTATGATTATTGATGTATTCAACCGCCTTATTCAGCACGCGGTCTACAAAAGGTTTTTTCTCAGCCTTTTTAGCATCTGGCTTCTTGTCACGAACAACATCCTTGTCACTGCGATCTAAAAGAAATTCAAGCCTTTCCTCATCCTTCAAAATAATCTCGTAATCAGGATTTGGCTTTACGCCCCACTCGTCTGTTTCCTTGCTATCAGGAAAACGATGGATGTTTTTGCCACTCGGGCGCCAGTAACTTGCAGTGGTTAGTTTCAACGCGCTGGATTTATTTTCCAAATCTATGATGTTTTGCACGCTGCCTTTACCATAACTGCGTTCACCGATCACTACTGCACGGTTATGATCTTGCAATGCAGCAGCAAGAATCTCGCTGGCACTTGCGCTGTTACGATTGATCAAGACAGCAATGGGATATTTTTCTGCGGGAAGCAGCATCGTGCCTTCGGGTCTTGCATCGATAACTTCTTCCTGCTGGTTTCTGCCCCGGGTGCTGACAATCTTGCCCTCGGAAAGAAACATATCTGAAATTTCAACGGCAGCTTTTAACAGCCCACCAGGATTATTTCGAAGATCCAGGATCAATCCCTTCACCCCTTCTTTTTGCAGATTTACGATAACATCTTTAACTTCTGCAGAAGCAGTTTCACTGAACGAACTGATTCGCAAATAGCCAATTTTCGAATTCTGGTCGAGGAAATAATCCCACTCCTTATTTTCCTTGCGCTTGTCACCCAAAACACTTTGCACTTTGATAATGGCCCTGCGAATACCTATTTCCACTGGTTCCTTACCACCATCATGAACCACTGTAAGGGTGATTAATGAATCTGGATCGCCTTGAATCAAATCAACAGCCTCGTCAATACGCATGTTATCAGTATTTTTACCATCAATTTTCACGATGGTATCTCCAGCCAAAACACCCGCTTCATAAGCTGGGGTTCCAACCATCGGGCTTATCACCGTAAGCAAACCTCGATTGGAGCGATCGTAACCCACCTGGATACCGATACCGCCAAACTTACCTTTGCTATTACGATTAAACTGTTTGAAATCGCGGTTATTGATGTAGGAAGAGTGGGGGTCGAGCCGCTCGAGTCCGCCATTGATCATGTCTTCGACTAATTTGCGTTCTCGTTGTGGGGAAATTTCGGATACATATCTACCACGAACTTCATGAAGAACATCAACAACAAGCCTGACTAGTTCGTAATCTTTATCGTTTTCCCGGGAAGGAGCATTGGCAACAATAACGAGGCCAAGTAAAGAAACAGCAATAATCCCCAACAACCAACCTAAATTGCGCCTTGACATAATATTTTCACTCCTTGAAAGCCCGTTGAATTTTATCGGGCCAATGCATCGCTCGAAGAAAAGTCATTGTAATACAAAGCACAAGAATAATGGGAGTGGAGAATGGCTTAAATTTTAAAAGCTGAAAAGAAAAGTGCGAGGGCAAAAAAGGTCAAAAATCCGCTTGAATGAGCCCCATGAATAATCCTCACATTTTCTCGATATCCCCCTAATTTCATTGACATGCTTAACCAATTGCCCTATCTTACTTTATTAGTAAAGGTTGCCTGAGTTTAACCTTTGGAATCTACGCTTATTTTAATGAGGAGTTTGCTATGTACAGTGTTGTTCTTGCGGCGATGATGAGTACTTCAACTGCTGCCCCCGATTGTTGGTGGAAGTGCTGCTATCCTCCACCACGAGTTTACAGCTGCTGCGGTGGTTGCTACGGCTATGTAGCTTATCGTCCAGTAGTTTACGCACCTTACGCTAGCTGCTATGGTTGCTACGGTTACCCAGTTGCTGCATATTCATGTGGTGGCTGTTACGGTTCCGCTGCTGTTGCAATGCCTATGTATGCTCCTAGTGCTCCTGCAAAATCCCAAGAACCCCCACAAGCAAAGCCCCTGCCAGCACCAAAACAAGGTGCTATCGATTCCAATAAGGCTACGGTTGTTTTCAAGGCTCCTTTGGATGTCAAGATTTCAATCGAAGGAAATGTTATCAACCGAACCAATATTGAAGAAGCATTTGCCACCCCAGTTCTGGAAAATGGCAAAACCTACAGCTACAATGTTCAGGCAACTAAAGAAGAAGATGGCAAGAATGTATCCTTCTCCAAGAAGGTATCGATTAAGCCGGGTACTTCCGTAGTGGTTGAATTTGCTGAATTCAACACAACGCAAACGGTTGCTCGATAGTAATCAGTATTTAAACTGATAAGAGGTGGGTTCCTTAAATGGAATCCACCTTTTTTATTGGGCTAACTTCCACTCGTTGGAATCATTAACCGGGGCTAAAACAATCCCCTCTTCGCAAAGTTTAATCAGGCCTGCATGTATTTGTTTTTGGGCCAACTTCATCAAGGGATCGGGCAAACCACGATACACCTCATTAGCTAATGCCTCCAAGGAATTGCAGTTGTTTGCCAAGGCAGCAAGCAAAGCAGTTTCCCTTTTTTCCCTATGAAAAACCGCAGTTTGCAAAACCACCTTACCATTGGCGCTGGGGCAACCATGAAAAGGCATAAGCAATTCAGGGCTAAAATCTGCCATCCGATTCATGGAATGAATATATGTTGCAAGATGGCCATCAGGGGGTGAGACAAGGACCGTGGTGGATGTTGAGACAAGGTCGCCAGCAAACAATGTTTTGGTTTTGGCTTCAAAAAAAACAAGATGCCCCGGTGCATGGCCAGGAGTATGGTAAGCCGTCAGCACGAGATTAGAACCTGTAAAAGGATTAAAACCCAAGGGAATTTGATCGCAATCATCAAGGTACTGGTTTATTTGGACTTTATTTAAAAGTTTCTCAGCAGTCGCATTATGAGCCAAAACTGGAACATCCCAAAGGTCTGCAAAATGGTTTGCAGAATTGGTATGGTCTGGATGATGATGAGTTAGCAGGACACCATTAAAAGAGTCGCCATCATTTACTCGAGATTGGATTGCATTCTGGATTGCCAGCACGCCATGCTCATCGAGTGCGCCTGGGTCTATCAGATAAAACTTGGAAAGGCCGGCGAGAAAAACATTCCCGATTTGTGGAACGGAAGGCCCGGGGCAGGCAACCGAAACAACTTGAATCCAAGAGGCAAAACGAACTCTATCCAAAACAAATTCATCTTTGGAAACCAAACCGGCGCCTGTGGACAATCGCCAATCCGAGGCGTTGGTTTTATTCAATTTTTCCAATAAGGACAAGACGGGTGGAGAAATCAGGATATCATCGGAGTACCATTTTTTCAGATGCTCTGCCGGGGTACCCCAGACACCATTTTCGAGCTCGTTCTCAAAGACTTCCGGTGTCTGGCCGGATGGGATTTTTGCGAGGAAAAATCTGGTTTCAAAGCGCATGGGAGAAAAAAGTGGGGTGGTAAAGTATCCGATGGGATAGAGGTCGGAAGAGGATAAAACCCAATTGTTATCGCGAATGATTGATGCAAAATCGGTTCTTTTTTCAAGAAGATCGCATCTTATTTGAGCTAACTGCGGACTCGACTTGATCGAATTATTCAAACTATCGCGACATAAAAGCACACCTGTTTCCTCGAACAATTCGCGCACAGCAGCCACCACTGCGATTTCCCATGGGTTTTGAGATTGTGCCATTTCTGCATCTGGTGGATCAACTTTGCCACCGGGAAACGCATGGAATCCTCCAAGAAACTTCAAGTTTTTGGCTCGTTGAACCAGAAAAATGCTTCCAGGCGAATAACGATCTTCAAGAATTATCGAGGCAGCAGGCAAAGGATTAGACAAAAACCTTCCTCCATGGTCATGAAGTGATATTTTAAATCATGGAGAATAATAAAAACTTACTCTTTGGCTTTCGGAGAGGCATTGATGGCTTTGTTAACAGCTTCAAGCAATTCATCCATAGAAAACGGCTTGCGAAGGTAATCAACCACACCAAGATACTCTGCATAGGCCTTATGCCTTTGGCCTTCGTTTGCAGTCATCATTATGAATGGGGGGACATCCTCTTTACCTCTAAAATGCTCTAGAACGGGATATCCGCCCATTTTAGGCATCATCATGTCAATAATAACCAAATCTGGCCGTTGATTGTAAATCAATTGCCTACCCTGCACACCATCTCTGGCTTGAAGAACTTTGTAGCCATTCTTTTCTAGAATAAGCCTGAGTCCGTCACTCAATTCATAATCATCATCGACCAGCAGTATGGTCTTGGAATCAACCATTTTAATCATTCCTCAATTATTGACAAACTTTACAGGCAGGTACTATAGATTAACAATCTTCTTGAAGCCGCACAATACTTTAAATTTATTGGCAAAAAAGTAATCATAAGTACGAAGTATTGTTGCGTTGGAGAAATAATCGATTAGCATTAAAAAAACACACATGATGGTCAAGAAAACAAGGATGTTGGAATGCGGTTTACCATGCTGGCAAGCGGAAGCAAGGGCAATTGCTCTATTATAGATGATGGGCAAAGCTCGTTTTTAATTGACGGTGGCATAAGTCCAAGAACGCTCGAAACCCATTTGAAGATTTCAGGTTTCACCCCCCAAAGGCTTCGTGGACTTATTTTAACCCATACGCATGGCGACCATTGGAACCCACGATTATTAGCTTATTGTGCAGAAAAGAAAATCCCGTGGTATCTTCACAAAACCCATGCCCGATCGATTTACGACCAGCTACCAGAATTTAAAGCTTTTTATGAATCGGGCTTGGTTCGTTTTTATCTTGCCAACACTAGTTTTGAAACTTCTGCTGGCTGGCATTGGAATCCTGTACCCATATCGCATGATTCCCTGGAAACTTTTGGTTTTCGCCTGGACATAAAAAATGCCCAAGGGCCTAGTGTTTCGATTGGCTATCTTGCAGACTTGGGAATCTGGGATAAAGCACTTGCCGAGCAATTTGCTGATCTGGATTTACTCGCATTGGAATTCAATCACGACGAAATGCTTCAAAAAAACAGTAAAAGGCCATCTTTCTTGATTCAACGCATTATGGGAGACGAAGGCCATCTTTCCAATGACCAAGCCGTTTGTTTCTTGGATTATCTGAAAGGATTGGGAGTTCAAAAATTACCCAAGCATCTTGTGCAAGTTCATTTAAGTGAACAATGCAACTCGCCCGAACATGCACAAGCATCATTAAAGTTATTTCTTAAAGACAGTGCGATAAATATGAAGCTGCAAACAGCGCAATCTAAAAAATCAACAAGCCCGATTAATCTGCTTGAAAGAAACCTGTTTGCATTTGCAGAACATCTGGACGAAAACTATTAGTAGAGTACGATCTCGCATCATCATCTTTAATATTGGAAAGTGCCATGACACCTGAAAAACTACTTGCCAAGCTTTACGAATTACGAAAAGATTTCCAGGATGAAGATGATCCAACAGACCCGAATTATATGGCTCTGCATCATGCATTTCTTTTTATATCGTACAACATGGAAGGATTTAAGAATTATTGCAAGGAAGCATTCAAGAGCAAAGACACCCCTGCCCCCCCAACCACCTGAATTACCAAGAATTTGCAAAAAAACTCTAAATTCAGTGGCAAACTGATGTAGACAAGTATGCAATAAAAAACGATAGGCCCCTTAACTGATTTAAAGGCCATGCAACCGCGGGGGCGTGTTGATTGGCTATAAATCGATATTTCGTGGGGGACCAATGAGTATTAGAAATTTAGCATATGCAGGCATTTTTGCCATCTCGATAACAAGCCTAGCTTCTGGGGAAACCGGAAACACCAATACACCAACGCCAAAATCAAAATCTTGGTGGGGCATGGGCGGTGCTGCGAAAAAAGAATCTCTTCCTGAAGTAGATGGCAACGATAAAGAAACCATTTCCAAAACGGTTGTTAGCGAGCAAAACCGCAAAGTTCTAAACCGTGAAGAAAAAGCCTATTTCAGAAGGCTTGAGGCTTGCGATCGCCTGATGCAGGTGGCAATCACCAAAAATGACAATCCAATGCAGGAAAAGATAATCACGCTTCAGGAAAAAATCCAAGCAGTTTACAATCGAAAAACTTCAAATTTGCAACTGCCTACGCAAATGCCCAATGGTGGCGGCCTCGCAGAATTAGATTCCAATCTTGATAAAGATGTGGAGAAATTGCTCACTCCCTCATCAACCAAATCCAATAAAAATCAATCTGCCCAGCGAAAGGATAATTAGTCATGAAGAACTTAGCCACAGCTTTACTGCTGGGAGTTATTGCAACAACCGGATGCGTAACACTACCCGAAATCGACAAAAAAGCGGAAATCAATAACAGCCAGGAAAAAACACGGGGATTGTCCAATGATAAAATCCCAGTGATGGCAGACCAAATCAATGCCGATAACGCAACCAAGATGCTTGCAAATCTTGAAGAAGAAGTCAGCAAGGCTTATCAAGAGCCCTTGGAATTATCACCTGATAACAACTAATAAAGCCCGGGGTTTCCGGGCTTTATTATCGAAATTTCCAATTGGTCATTAAGACAGGCTATTTTCCCTAAAGGCTTCCAGACGCTGGCTGCGCGAGGGTTGACGAAGTTTAACGATGGCCCTTGCTTCTATCTGCCTGATTCTTTCACGGGTTATCCCGTAGGTACTTGCAACATCCTCCAATGTTCTTGGATGGCCATCCAACAAGCCGAATCTCAATTCCAAAACTTCTCGCTCCCTTGGGCTGAGGGATTTCAAAACTTCCTGAATTCGATCTTTTAGAAGATGTTGATCCACAGCAACACCAGGGCTGCAGGTACTACGATCATCAAGAAAATCCTCCAAGGCCCTTTCTCCATCGCCCCCCATGGGTTCGTGAATACTAAGGGGATTTTTTGAAACAATTCGCAATAATTGGGTTTCTTCGGCGCTTACCCCGACGATTTTTGCGATTTCTTCTGCTGTTGGCTCCTTACCCGTCAAACTGGACAGTTCGTTACGAACCCTTTCAACCGCAGCGAGCATGCCCACCTGATGGCAGGGAACCCGGATCGTACGCGCATGATCTGCCAAGGCCCGGGTAATACCCTGCCTTATCCACCAGGTTGCATAAGTACCAAACTTGTAGCCCAATCTGTGTTCAAACTTATCAACGGCACGCATTAAACCCCGATTACCTTCTTGAATAAGATCAGAAAACGCAAGGCCTCTGGTTCGGTAACGCTTGGCAATCGAAACAACAAGCCTGAGGTTTCCCTCTGCAAGATCCCTTCGGGCATTGCGATAATGCTCCCTTCTAGAGACTAAAATCTCATTGAAAGCAAAGAAGTCATCAGCATTTGAAAACGAAGAAAAGCTAAGGTCGCGGAGCTCTTTAACCAGTCGGGTATGTTTTTCCCGATGCTGCCGGGATCGCAGACTACCTCGCATTTCAAAAATTATCTCATGCATCCGGGCTGCTCGTTTAAGAAGATCATCAACCCAAACATCGATAAGATCAATGCGTGGTGCGAGTTCCTCAGCAAGTTTGATCGCCTTTCGGGTTTTAAGCCAAATTTCTTTACTCAGGCGCTTTTTAACGGCCAAGGAAGTAGTGCGAAACATAGCCTGAAAATCACTTTTTGCAGTATTCACAATTCGCTTTAAGGTGCGAAGATGAAAAGGCATTCTGGCCAGAATTTTTTCCCGGGTGATTCCCATGGTTCCAACGACATCAACATGGGGATCGATTGGAATCTCTCCCGCCTGGATCTTTTCAAACAGCTCAATAACACGGGTCAGATTCAAGAGGTTGGACAAGGCAGCTTTACGATATCGGGCACGATGTCGCTCTAAACTGACTGCGAGTTTCAGTTCTTCATTTCGGTTTAAAAGAGGAATGGAACCCATCTGCCTTAGATACAAACCCAGGGCATCATCGGACCCCTGGCTGGCGATAACTTTGGCCTCTGGTTTGGAACCATTTTCCTCACCAACCTCAGCTTCGATCTGGGTATAAATTTCTTCAGCTACTGCGGGGGAAAAAACCTCTTCAGCCTGATAAGATCCAAGGGATGCGGATTTGGATATTTTTTTAGATGGTGAAAGATTTACAATCTCTTTCTGGTGCTTTAGAACCTTTTTGATATTTTTTTTCATTGTTCAAACTGTCCTTATTGAGAAACCTTTGAGCCTGAAAAATTATATACGCCTGTACACACATTTGTTTCAAAAGCAAAATTTTTGATTAAAATACTTCTGCCTATAAGTTTTAAGTAACACTTATCGTTCAAAATCGAAGAAAATCTGTCATGATAAAAAATTTACATAAACCAGTTCCAGACACTTCCATTATTAGGTCTGTGCCAATGCTTTTTGCCTATATAGATAAAATTTCTTTGAAAAATGTAAAAAAAATAGGGTTATTCGCATCGTTTGGCCTGTTTGCATGGGTAACCTTCGCCTTGGGGCAGGAAAAATCACCCTCTGAACCCGAGCTTACACCCGCAGACAAAGCCCACTGGGCATTCCAAACACCTAAAAACAGCCCCCTTCCAACCGTAAAAAACTTCTCAGAGGCCATCAATCCCATTGATTTGTTCATTCTGGAAAAACTGGAGCCAAAAAATCTCTCCCTCTCTCCGCCTGCAACTAAAGAACATTTAATACGAAGGGCAACTCTTGACCTCATCGGTTTGGCGCCCACAATTGAAGAAATCAATGCCTTCCAAAATGACCAAAACCCCAACGCTTACCAAACCTTGATCGACAGGCTTTTAAGCTCCCCACACTATGGCGAACGATGGAGTTTATTTTGGCTTGATCTTGCACGATATGCCGAATCGAATGGGTATGAGGCTGATGGTGAAAGATCTCAATTCTGGCGTTACCGCGACTATGTTTTGAATGCTTTCAACTCAGATAAACCATATTACGAATTCATCTTGGAACAGCTTGGGGGTGATATTCTTGCAAAGAGCATGATCAAGCCAAACGAAGATATTCCCCAGGCAATCCTTCGCAATCCGAAAATCGCAGAGCTTTTCAATGCAGTGGGTTTCAACCGTTGCGGCCCTACCCATATGGTGGGTGGAAATACCGACCAGGAGATTCTGAGGCAGGAAAACTTGACAGAAATGACCACCGCGGTTGGCAGTGTTTTCATGGGCCTAACGATTGGATGCGCCCGTTGCCATGATCACAAGTTCGACCCGCTTTCCCAGGTGGATTATTACCGCATGCAGGGCTTCTTTGGCAGCACTTATTTCAAGGAGATCGACACGGTAAGTGCAGCCCAAAAAAAAGCCCGCGAAGACGAAGCCTTCAAGTACAAACAGCAGTTGATACCCCTTAAATCTTTGGTTGACGCCATCGATAAACCAGTACGCGACAAATTAACCAAGGCGAAAATTGAAGGTCTTGACAAGGAAACACGTATTGCCTTGGCGACTGATGTCAAACAGCGATCGCCCCAACAGCACAAGTTGGTTTCCATGGCAAGCCCGCTGGTAAAAGTCACCTGGGATGAAGTGCTTGAAGCGATGCCTCAAAAGGCAAGGGAAGAACGGGATAAAATCAAAACCCGCATGCATGATATCGAAGCAAGAAAGCCCCAACCCTCGCCTCAATCTTTTACCATTGCAGATAATGGCACGGGGGGAACAAACTTTTTAAAACGGGGTAATCCCAAAAGCAAGGGGGCACGGATTGAACCAGGTTTCCCCAGATTGCTTGCACCACAAGGATTACAAGCAGGCAATGGCAAGGTGCCTGACAGGCTGGATCTGGCGCAATGGCTGATTCGATCTGAAAATCCGCTTACAGCCAAGGTTATGGTAAACCGGATCTGGCAACAACATTTCGGCACAGGCCTTGTTGCTTCTCCAAGCGATTACGGAATCAAGGGGATACCTCCAACCCATCCGGAATTACTTGATTGGCTGGCATTGGAATTCGTGAATTCCGGCTGGTCGATCAAGCACATGCACAGGCTGATTGTTTCATCCTCCACCTACAAACAGACGTCCAAAAATGAAAACCTCGCAGGGTTGAAGGCTGATCCGGATAACAAGTATTTATGGCGAATGAATCGCAAGCGGATGGATGCGGAAATATTGCGTGATTCGATGATATTTGTAGCAGGCAAAATGAACCAGAAATTTCATGGGCCTATGATAAAAATCCCATTGGAACCTGAGATATATGATCTTATTTTCACCGAGGGTGAGCCGGATGGATTATGGCTTGCCAACCCTGACCCGCATGAGCATTTTCGCAGGAGTGTCTATTTGTTTAATAAACGAAATGTCAGGCTGCCCGTGCTTGAGGTGTTTGATCAACCCGACACCCTGGTCACCTGCCCGATAAGAAATTCTTCCACGCATGCCCCACAGGCACTAACCATGTTGAACGGGCCTCTTTCCCAAGAGCTTTGCATGGTATTGGCTGCCAATATTATTAATGACGCGGGAGCTAAACAGGAAGACTGGGTCGGCCTTCTTTGGCAACGGGTATTGGGAAGAAAGCCAGCCACAACCGAACAGGAAAATGCGATCGCCTTTCTTAAAGCGCAGGCAGAGAAAATTAAAACCGAGGGTTTGGACAAGGCCACCCTTCGCTTACCTAAAATTTCCAATAAGCATAAGGTAGCGCCTGTCGAGGCTGCAGCTTTTTCAGATTTGTGCCTGGCTTTATTTAACACCAACGAATTTGTTTATAGGCCTTGATTCGAAATGAATGAAAATAAAATCTTCGATGTTTTAGGCATGGGTTGTGTCGCTGTGGACGAAATCCTTCGCATTCCAAAATGGCCGGAGCAAGACACCAAATTGCGGTTAAGCCATTACGACAGGCAATGTGGAGGCTTGACGGGAAACGCACTGGTTGCAGCCTCGCGTTTTGGGGCCAATTGCGCATTCGCAGGCCATCTGGGGCTTGATTCAAATTCCGAGTTTGTAAAAAGCTCCTTCCTCAAAGAAAACATCAACCTGGATCATGTGCCCTGGAAAACCGATTCCATGCCCATCCACTCCTTCATCATTGTTGATGAATCCAATGATACAAGAACCATACTCTTTCATTTAAATGGATCCACGGGTGCACCGGCAGACTCACCGCCCGAAAGTGTTATTCTCGCCAGCAAAGTTTTATTTGTAGATCATTACGGGATCGAGGGAATGATCCGAAGTGCGAAAATTGCAAGGCGGGCTGGAATTCCAGTTGTGGCAGACCTTGAAAGAAATGAATGGCAAGGTTTCGATGAATTGCTTTCTTTGGTCGATCATCTAATCATCTCAATAAAGTTCGCACGCAAAATATCAGGGTGCAGTTCACCTGGTGCAATCGCCCATAAACTTTTTACCCCCGGAAAAAAAGTGGTGGTGGTTACAGGTGGCGAAGAGGGATGCTGGTATGTTGAAGAAAATAGAATTCTAAAGCACTTCCCCGCTTTTAAAGTAAAAGCAATCGATACCACAGGTTGTGGCGATGTTTTTCATGGGGTGTATAGCGCATGCCTTGCTGCGGGCTTACCAATTCACGAAAGGATCAGGTTTGCATCTGCTGCTGCTGCGATTAAAGCGTTGCATCCCGGGGCACAAAAAGGGGCGCCCACCAAAGGCCAGGTAATCGATTTTCTGCAAACACATCAATAAGATTTTGATGGGAAATCATGAAGCCTTGGTTTCAGAATCCTTACCGCCCTGC
This sequence comes from uncultured Candidatus Kuenenia sp., assembly GCA_964646215.1. Classification (GTDB taxonomy): domain Bacteria; phylum Planctomycetota; class Planctomycetia; order Gemmatales; family Gemmataceae; genus UBA969. Next base: position 40,904 of record CAZYAY010000007.1, read on the forward strand.
GATCCATCGTCTTCCAACTGAGGCTCGACCCGTCTGGCTTTCGAAAAATCAACACTGCCATAGTATAAATCAACCTCGAGTCGGGGCTCGGTGCTTAGCTCGATCGGAATTACAACGGTAAAAGTACTACCCTTGCCCAATTCACTTTGAAGTGAAACTTCTCCGCCCAGCAACTTGGTAAGTTCCCTGACAATGGAAAGACCGAGGCCGGTGCCATCATGTTCGCGTGTAAGGGTATTCCCAGCCTGCCTGAATTTTTCAAAAACAAGGTCCTGCTCTTCCGGGGCGATACCAACCCCGGTATCCGAGACGGTCATGATGTGATTTTTACCTTCCTGCTCAACTTTTAAAACGACTTTGCCACCTTCGGGGGTGAATTTAACCGCATTGGAAAGCAGGTTGGCAAGAATTTGCCTGAGTTTAACCCGATCCTGTCTGAGATTTTTGATGTCCGCCGGAATAACCGACTGAAGATCGATATTTTTCTTTTCAGCAAGGGGCCTGGTCATCGTTAAAAGGCCTTCACTGACATCATCAAATCGAAACTCAGTGATCGAGACTTCCATCTTGCCCGCTTCGATTTTCGCAAGATCCAGAATCTCATTAATCAAGCTGAGCAGTTGTTCCCCAGAACTTCGGATGTTCCCCGCCCAGCGAATATGTTTTTCAGTAAAGTTTTGGGTGTTGAGCAACAAATCGCTGAAACCAAGAATCGAGTTCAAAGGCGTTCTGAGTTCGTGCGACATCTTAGCCAAAAAGTCACTTTTCAGCTTGTTGGATTCAAACAAAGCCAGGTTCGCATGGGCCAATTCATCCACTTTTCTATCTAGGTTGGTGTTCACCTTTTTAAGACGATCCTGCATGCTTACAAGGTTTCTTAACATTCGATTGAAGGCATGGCTGAGGTCTTCAAATTCATCGCCTGTTTGAATTTCGCTCCGAACGTTCAATTCTCCCGCGCTGATCGCATCGCTTACTTCTTTCAAATGTTTCACCGGTTTCACAATCACATAACGCACGATCAGGTAACTTCCCCCCATGATTAAAAGTGCGGTTATCAACGCGTTGGAAATCAGAATGGCACGGTTGATATGCACCTGTTTTTCAATCGAATCTATAGGGATATCCACATCGATTTGAATCATCGCGAGCAAATCATTTTCCTTGATGGCACCCTGCAATTGGGTATGACAAGCCATGCAAGACTTGCTTGCACGAATCGCTGCGTAATAATGATTCACAGACCGGGATAGAAAAAGCTTGTTCTCTTCGTTCCTATCAGGGTTGTTGATGAATTCATTTAGCTGTTCATGACCGTAAGGATCATCAGGCTTGTTTTCCGCCCTTGTGGCATTGGGTGTTATCAACCGATAGCGATATTCCTTAAGGGCCCTGGGCCAGTTTTTCTCCCATTGTCTGCGGAAGTCCGCCAATGCCCTGGCGGTATCTGGTGCAACAGGTAAGGCTCCATCAACGGGTTTGCCATCCACTCCCACAGTTTTGCAAACCGAAGTTAAAAGATGATCCACGATCTGATTAACAAGCAACCTGCAGGTTGTGGGAATCTGCTCGTAGGCAAGATGCTCGGTCTGATAGGCGTAAAGCGAGAAGCTGCCACTGATCAAAAGGAGGATAAATCCCCCGAATAGAAAGCGGCACTTTCTCTCGAGGCTGGTTTCGCCCAACAATCTTTTAAAGGCTCGATAAGACATTATTCCCACATTTACGGATAACTAATTAAATACCAGTTGAGATTCTACCTTGAACGAGGTTTTTTGGGCTGACAATTCGGACAAAAATGTGTGGATCTTCCAACAAGTACGATTTTTTTTATGGGTTGCCCACATTTCCCGCAGGGTTCACCTGTTCTTCCATAAGCTTGAAATTCATCCTGATACCCACCCATCAACCCGGAACCACCAACATAATCTTTAATGGTGGATCCCCGATTTTCAATTGCGCAGCCAAGCACTTCCCCGACACATTTCGCCAACAATAAAGCTTCTTTTTTGGATAACGACTGAGCTTTTCTTGAGGGGTTCAAGCCTGATTTATACAAAGATTCATCCGCATAAATATTACCAACGCCCGTGATGTTTTTCTGATCAAGGAGGAAAGCCTTTAAATTGCGTGAACTTTTTGCGAGTGAGTCAAGCCAGTAATCTTGTGGAATATCAAAAGGTTCTGGGCCCAACTCCTTTGACACAAAAAATTCATTCAAGGCTTCCTGGGAAAGAAATAGGTCGGCTGAGCCAAACCTGCGAATGTCACGAAATCTAAGCTCATCCGTGCCATGATCCAATGAAAAAATAAGGTTGGTATGCGATTGCCGGGGCGTGTTTTGATTAAAAACACAAAGTTGCCCAGTCATCCCCAAATGGATGACCAGTTGCAAATTTGAGCGCAAAGGAATAATGATCCATTTGCCCCGCCTTGCTACGGTTTCGATTGTTTGGTTTTCAAGCAACTGGCTCCAGAGCGGGTTCCATGGCCTGCGCAGCTTTTTACCCGGAACTTCCACTTTTACAATGGTTTTTGAGGTTAAAAGTGGAATTAAATCTCGGACTACGGTTTCCACTTCCGGCAATTCTGGCATGCCTTTTCCCTTGGCTCGATCGCAATGCGATGATTTTTTCGTTCTCTTTTTTGCTTCCTGCAAATATTGAATAACAATCCGACCCATTTAGCAATAAGTTATTATGTATAACTTATACGCTTGTTCGCTTGACCCCCCGAACCTTCGAGTCTAGTCTGATTAGTGTGGGTATTTTGTTTTTTGCTTTAAAAAGGTTGGACATGAACGCTAAAATTCAATCAACGCCAGATGCTATGGGAAGATTCGGCTCCTATGGTGGCAGGTTTGTACCTGAAACCCTCATAGAGGCACTGAATGAACTTACCTTGGAATATGAGAAAGCATGCAAGGACGAAGCTTTTCAAAAAGAATTCCACCGTTATTTGAATGAGTATGTCGGAAGGCCCTCGCGTTTATATTTTGCAGAAAGATTAACCAAGGAAGCGGGTGGCGCCAAGATACTCCTTAAAAGGGAGGATCTTAATCACACGGGTGCCCACAAAATAAACAATTCCATCGGGCAGGCACTTCTTGCAAAAAGAATGGGTAAAAAGCGGATTATCGCTGAAACCGGTGCGGGCCAGCATGGCGTAGCCACTGCCACAGCTTCCGCACTCTTCAACTTTCCCTGCAGGGTTTACATGGGAGAGGAAGATATCCGCAGACAAAAACTTAACGTCTTTAAAATGCAAGCCATGGGTGCGGAGGTTTGTCCGGTTACCACGGGTAGCAGAACCCTCCGCGATGCAGTCAACGAGGCTATGCGCGACTGGATGTCCACGGTTGGCGACACCCATTACATTATCGGCAGTGCGGTCGGGCCCCATCCTTTCCCATGGATTGTCCGGGATTTCCAATCGGTGATTGGAAAAGAATCCCGCGAACAATGCATCGCTCAGACCGGGAAACTTCCAAATGTTGTAGTGGCCAGTGTTGGTGGCGGTAGCAACGCTGCGGGGATGTTTTACCCCTTTATTCACGACATGGATGTAGAAATTGTGGGAGTCGAAGCGGGAGGGCGTGGCCCCAAACCCGGTGGCAATGCAGCCACATTATCCCACGGAGCTCCGGGAATTTTGCACGGAGCATTCAGCTACGTGCTTCAAGACAACGATGGGCAAACCGCGGATGTACATTCCGTTTCTGCTGGTTTGGATTACCCAGGCGTAGGCCCGGAACATAGTTACTGGAAAGATACAGGCAGAGTTAAATACACCAATGTAAACGATGAAGAGGCACTTGAGGGATTTGACATTTGCTCCAAATTGGAAGGGATCTTACCTGCGCTGGAAACAGCTCATGCAGTTGTCGAAGCAATGCGAATCGCATCCAAGTTAAAAAAGGACGATGTAGTGCTGGTATGTTTTTCGGGCCGTGGGGATAAAGACTGTTACGAAATCGCCCGGGTATCAGGCGAAAGCTTGGATTAATATTTGCGACCAAAACCTTTGGCCCCAGTGATATTAGAATCAGGAAACAAAAAGATGAATGCAATTGATGCTGCTTTTGAGCGCTTAAAAGCCGGGAACAAAAAGGCGTTTATCCCCTTCATAGCCGCGGGAGACCCAGACCTCGAAGGCACTAAGGAACTGGTTAAGACGCTGGCAAAAAATGGTGCTACAGTTATTGAAATCGGGTTCCCCTACAGTGATCCGATTGCAGATGGGCCAGTCATCCAGGCTGCATACACCCGGGCCCTCGGCAAAGGTCTGAAAATCGAAAACATTTTCAAGGCAATTGCAGAAGTATCACTAGAACTCGAAAAAGAAAAAATCCTGGTTCCCTTTGTTGCCATGGTATCCATGAGCATCATCCACCGATTTGGCAAAGAGAAGTTTGTAAACGAGTGTCTGAAGGGTGGATTTTCCGGCCTGATCATTCCTGATCTACCCGTGGAAGAATCGATCGAATTATCCAAGGATCTTAAAAAAGCAGGGCTTTCTTTAATTCTATTGGTAACGCCAAACACCCCAAAAGAACGGGCCTTGCTCATTCTTTCAGCATGCAGCGGATTTGTTTATTGTGTAAGCGTTTCGGGAATAACCGGGGAAAGAGATAAAATCCCCGAGGATCTTCTCAGGAATCTTGCATGGTTAAGAAAGCAAACGCCCCTGCCCTTGTGTGTTGGATTCGGCATCAGCAAACCTGAACACGCAAAAGTATTGCGGGACCACGCAGACGGCGTGATTGTTGGCAGCGCCATTGTGAAGCATATTGAGACTGCCGAAAAAGCTGGATTACTTGCGGTAAAGACTGCGATTTCAAACCTTGCTGGGTCTTTGGTTAACGCGCTTAATTCTTAGAGAAAAGGACGGAACACCTTGCAGGAACGAAAGCGCAGAAAAATCGAACGCGAGTTTGGCGTTCCCATCGCAGGCGAAATCCTCGAACCCGAGCATTGGACGCAAACAGCTCTTAAAAAACTTCCGCTCGAAGGCAACCTAGATACCAAGGAATTATTCGGCAGAAGCGCCCCCTTGATTGTTGATGTGGGATGTGGCAATGGAAGATTTATCCTAGGCAGTTCGGTATGGCGGGAATCCTTTGATCACCTGGGTGCGGATATTTTGCCTGTTGTCATTCGATATGCAACACGCAGGGGAAACCAGAGGGGTTTAAAAAATGTTCGCTTTCTGGTTACTGATGGACTGACTTTTGTTGAAAAACTTTTACCCAAGGGATCGGTTTCGGAGTTGCACTGTTATCACCCCCAACCCTATCACGCACCTGAAAAATCTCTCGAACGATTACTGACACCAAGATTCATGGCTGCGGTTCATCGAGTGCTTGTGCCTGATGGACAGATTTTTCTGCAAACCGATAGCAAGGCTTATTGGGATTACATGAAAAGTATCGCTTCGCATTTTTTTAATTTCAGCGAAAGAATAGGATGTTGGCCCGATTCCCCAAGAGGCCGTACCAGAAGGGAAATTCTTGCGATAAAGCGCGGGATGATGATATATCGGGGAAGTGGAATCAAACTGAATCAATTGCTCGAAGATGATCTTCAAAAGCTTGAATCAGAATTGCCCATGCCATTATTCACAACAGAAAGCTTTCTACATAAGCTGGATTACGAAGAAAATCTAACCCGCCAAAGAGAGTAATTCCCCTTGGGGAACTTCTCTCTTTTGGATGAAAGCAAATCGTTTACTTATTCATGCCGGGGAACTCGAGTTTTTCGGCCAACTCTGGATCTAATGGCTTGGTTCCCTTGCATTTTGGGTACTTGGTACAGCCAAGGAAAAAGCCCTTACGGCCTGGCCTTAGCTTCATTGGACCATCGCACTCTGGGCATGTATCGGTAATTTCAATTTCGGGGATATCCACTTTGGGAGGTGGTGGATACATGATATTAACCTTTTCCTTCAATTCTTCAGGAATAGGCTTGGTGCTGCGGCATTTGGGGTATGCGGCACAACCGAGGAAAGGCCCACGGGGACCTTTTCGGACATTCATAGGGCCACCACACTTCTCGCATTTAACGCCCAAGTCCATTTGTGCCACGGGGTTTCCGGAGGCATCGACATCCTTGGCATTTTTGCATTTTGGATAACCGGTACAGGCAAGGAAAGGCCCGCGTTTTCCTTCACGGATAACCATGGGCTTGGAGCATTTTTCGCAAGTATGTTCAGTTGGCTTGGTGGTCACTACGGGTACCCCTTCAGGGTCAAAATTCATGGTGGTTTTACAATCAGGATATCCAGAGCATCCCAGGAAGGGCCCTGTTTTCCCTGATCTTTGTAACATCTGTTTGCCACAACTTGGGCAAATATGTTCGGTAAGAACGGGTTTTTCGCGGGGCTCAACACCCTCCGCGCGCTTGATATAATTACATTCGGGGTAACCAGCACAGCCATAAAAACGGCCACGCCTGCTATACCTTTCTATAATTTCTTTACCACACTGTGGGCACTTTTCCGTCGCTCCGGGCATCTTTTCCTTGGCATCAGTCATCGATGAAGAAAACGGGCCAAAGAACTCGTCCAAAACTTTATTTCTTGGCACTACATTGGTTTCAATCTGATCTAATTCTTCTTCCATGTGACTGGTGAATTTTAGATCCATGACAGTTGGAAAATATTCGACCAGAAGATCGATTACCTTTATTCCAATGTCGGTTGCATAGAACCTGCGCTCTTTGACTTCAACGTAAGATCTTTCCTGTATTTTGCTGATAATGGTGGCATAAGTACTCGGACGCCCGATGCCCTCTTTTTCCAACACTTTCACCAGGCTGGCCTCGCCATAGCGCGAAGGTGGCTGGGTAAAATGCTGGCTGCCAACCAACTCTTGAAGGTTTAATTTCTGTTTTTCTTTGAGATCGGGAAGCATGGTGTCTTCCTGTTTCCCGCCTGGGGCCAACACCTTGCGAAAGCCTGCAAACTTCAGAATCTTACCCTGGGCCTTAAACAATCCCTTGTCGCATTTCACTTCAACCTGGGTAATGGAAAAGACTGCGGGCTTCATTTGGCTGGCAACAAAACGGTTGTAAATCAAGGCATAAAGCTTCGATTGCTCAAGCGGAATCAAGCCTGCCACTTTTTCAGGCGTGTAGCTTAAATCAGTGGGGCGAATTGCCTCATGTGCTTCCTGGGCGCTCTTCCCGGAAGCAAATCGATTGGGATTTGTTGGCAGATAATCTGCGCCATGCTTGGTGGTAATCAGTTCCCGGCATGCTTTTAGCGCATCATCCGAAACCCGGGTGCTATCGGTTCGCATGTAGGTGATTAACGCAACCGAACCTTCGCTTCCCAAATCCACACCTTGGTACAAACGCTGGGCGATGCCCATGGTTCGCTTTGCGGTATAGCGCATTCTAATACTTGCCTGCTGCTGCAAGGTACTGGTGGTGAATGGAGGAGGAGCTTTTTCCTCGCGGTCTTTTTGTTCAAGCTTGGAAACTTCGTAGCTACCTTTTTCAAGGATACGAGCTATTTCCATGGTGCTTTCTTCATTTACCGTTGAAAACTTACGGCCATCCCATTCGTTAAGTTCGGCTTTGAAAACTCCTTCGGGAAGGTCGTTGGAACTTGGTGTTTCCTCGACGGATCCGGCTTCGATTTCTGGATCGGCTTCATCCTCATCTTCGTTTTCTTTTTCAGAACCTTTGGCATGTTTGATGGTCAAAAGGTTTTTCTTGGCGGACTTCCCCTGGGTTGACAGGGTGGCGATGATTCTCCAATACTCTTCAGGCTTGAATGCCTGGATTTCTTTTTCGCGTTCAACAATAAGTCGCACCGCAACAGATTGCACCCTTCCCGCACTAAGTTCCCGCGCCAACACCCTGCTTAAAAGCGGGCTTAGATTATAGCCCACCACGCGATCAAGAAATCTTCGCGCTTCCTGTGCATTTACAAGCCCCATGTTGATTGCACTTGGGGTATTAAAAGCTTCTGTAACGGCTTTTTTGGTGATTTCGTTAAAAGTCACGCGCATGGTTTTCTTGGGATCAAGATCCAATGCCTCGCTTAGGTGCCAGGCAATTGCCTCACCTTCGCGGTCGGGATCGGGCGCCAGATAAACCATATCGGCCTTGGAGGCCAACTTTTTTAGAGCAGTTAATTCTTCTTTTCGATCAGAAAGATTCCTGTAGGTCGGAATCCAGCCTGCCTCGATATCGATACCGAATTTACTTTTTGGTAAGTCACGGATATGACCTTTGCTTGCAGCAACATCGAAGGAATCACCCAGATATTTCTGGATCGTTTTTGCTTTTGCAGGTGATTCGACGATGACCAAACTTTTTTTCTTTTTCGGTGCCACTAAACTAACTCCAGACTTTTTGCTTCAGTTTCAATAATAATCTAGTTAAGATTCAACAATTGAATAAGTTGAGGTTGTATGGAAAGTAAGACCCGCTACAATCCCTACCTTGTTGGGATAGTCCCAACATTCCATTAATATAGGGTCTTGCGGGGTGTCAAGGCCGAAGAGTTTAAATTTTGTGCTATTTTTTTCCGTAAAGGACTCGGACATATGGCTTTTAACCCTTTTGAAAGTTTTCGAAAAAATCAACGCACACTGATGGCTTTTGCTGCCATCGTCTGCATGATCGTCTTTGTTTTTTCCTTTGGGCAGGGGGATTTTTTTCAAACCCTGCAGGAATGGCTGGCTACCCGGACCAGACCGGGAATTCAAGTTACCACATTATACGGTGAACCCGTCTATGAAGCTCAATTAGATAAAATTGCCCGCCAACGAGACCTCGCAAACACCTTCATGGTGCGTACTACCGCCATGGGTGTCAACATGGCAATGACCGAACTTGAAAAGCAACAAAAAGACATTAAGGAAGGCATGGACAACCCTTTTGGAAGGGTAATGCAAGGCTGGGGCATGCGCAGGAATCCCTTTTTTGCACAACAAATGCGCCTTCCCCCAGGCTGGCAGGCAATGAGCGTTCAAAACGATTTAAGTTTTCTTTCAGCCCAATCCACTGTGATTAAAAATCCTGATCAGATGCGCATGCTTGAAACTTTATCTATTTCCCTTGGCTTTGAAGCTTGGGAAACCAATACCGCGATGCGGGGGTTGGAAGAAATGTACTTTGGTGGTGGCAAAAACCCCGAAGATCTTTTGGATTTCATGGTTTGGCTTAAGGTTGCAGACAAGCTAAACATCAAGCTTGGCAAAGACGATATTCGAATGGCTGTGAACCGTGAGGCTGCAAATCAAGAAGTTTGGCCCGCTGCGCTTCCTTTAAAACAGATCCCCAGCGTGCAAGGGTTGGCTAAAAATGGCGCCCTTAACGAAGACGAGCTCCTCGCAGGCTTAACTGATGAGTTTCGGGTTATCATGGCCAAGGAATCGATTCTAGGTGAGTCTCCCGGCGTTCGTTCCTACCGAGATTTACGCGAACCCATGCAGCGTTTGGGCAACGCAGGGACTCCCAGCCCCTCCGAATTCTTCAATTTCTTCAAAGATTACCGAGCCAGCCTTGGCGTGATCATGCTTCCTATCCAAGCGGAAGATTTTATTTCGAAGGTTACGGAAGAGCCCACACAAGAAGAAATCAAAAGTTTTTACAACAGCTTTAAAAATGATGAAGTAAACCCAGGAAGTGACCGTCCCGGATTCCGCCAACCCCGCATTGTTAAAGCCGAATATGCTACTGCCAAGGCCGAATCGCCGGTCTTTCGAAAAAAGGCCCAGGCAAATGCCTTGGCGCCCTTTGTGACACGAACCCTTGCGTTTTTGCAGTCTGATAGTTTTGGTGGCTCTATCGGGGCTACCATTGGCAATATCCTCCCCGGGTTTTCTCAGGAACCCATGTACGCTGAGTATCGTATTTTCAAAGATTCCCGTTCTTCCTGGTTCGATCCTCCATTTGCTTCCTCAGAGGTATTGCACGAACAAAGCACCCAACGCCCTGCTTTAATTGCAGGGTTAATTGGCCAGATTGCAGGCACACACCAGACACTTGGTTCGCCTTTCCTTACTGCTGCAATTTATCCAGGTGGCGCATTGGCTTACGAAGCTTCCACCAGGCTCAAAATTCTTACTTCCACAATTTTGGCTTGTGCATCGACCAATCCTTATGCTGCGATTGCCCTGCCCTTTAATTTTGTGCCACCTGTTCCAGAAATGGAAACGGTTATAACCACTCTTTTTGACAAGTATCTCGACATTCTTTCGCCCAGGATGATGCGCGAAAACTTCATTCTTTTCACCGAGGAACTTGCCAAGCTTAAGAATAAGCCCGAAGATGCAGGCAAGTTGGTTGCAAAGGGTGTTTCAGAATACGGCCTCGAGATTCGATCCATGAAATCTCCCAAGCCTTATTTCGAAATGGCATCCGTATCGGAATTCTCTGATCTTAAAAAATCTTTCATTGAATCCTACCGCGATGCCCCGCAAGCACCCGAATTCTGGCAACTATTTTTCCAAGGCAACGGCACCTACGAAACAACCCGTTGGTCTCCTGATGAGCGCATGTTTCAAAACGACCCCAGCAGGTGGATCTTTTCCAAGGAGCCCTACCTCATATGGCGTTCTGAAGATATCGCCCCCAAAGATCGAACGTTGGCAGAAGTTACGCCTGAAATTATCAAGGCTTGGAAACTGCTAAAGGCAAGAAAACTAGCCCGCGCAGAAGCTGAAAGAATTGCAGAAGAGGCCAAGAAGAAAACCTGGCCCACCAATTACAACGATCTTGTTCGTGAATCAAAAGCATATCTTGCAACCCTGGCTGCAAGCAAGAAAGATTCCGACTTGAAGGAACTTAGTGGTGTGACCCGGATTTTACCGCAAAACACCACGGGCCCTGGCCAGTCCAAAGTTTATCAGGCATTCCGTATCCCTACGGATATCATTCCATACCCTAGGAATAATCTTGTAGATCAACTTCTTGGCCTGAAAAAACCGGGCGAAGCCTTGGTGGTTCGAGACCGCCCTGAAAATACTTTTTATGTCGCCCTCCTGCTTTCCAGGTCTGAGCCGGGTTCTCAGGAATTCAAAAAGGTTTATGAAAATGCCTCTTCCCGATCCAAGGAACCTGACACCTTGTGGCAGATTTTCCTTGATCAATACAGCAGGGATTTCAAAACTGAAACCATGAAAAGGTTGCGTTCCGAAGCCTCAGGCAAGCTTGACGATAATGGCAGAATTCCGATTGCTGATTCTTACCGCAACAGGAATATCAAGGAAGATTCAGGCAGTTAAGTTGATGTGATACCGAATGATTAAAAGCCGGCCTTTTTATAAAGGCCGGCTTTTTTTATGCCACAGCTTCAGTCATCTTTGTAATCGTAACGTCAGGGCCTTCCAACTTATGCAACAGATGCTTGGGCACGGAGCAAACAAATAGCGCCTTATCATCAACAAACTCCTGCCTGATGATTTCCGCATTTGATGCAAGGTAAGCGAACAGTTTTCCGTTCCCGGAATTAGTCTCGATCTTCAGCATTACAAACTCAGAACTAAGCGCACTGATCACTGAATCCCTTAGTTGATCAATCCCCTGATGGGTTGCAGCACTGATACTAACGGAGTTGGGGTGCCTGGCCTGCAAGACATGAAGGATGGATTGATCCTCAATTTTGTCGATTTTATTTAGCACGAGCAAGGTTGGTTTATTAGCACAACCAAGTTCTGAAAGCACTTTTTTAACTGCGTCGATTTGATCTTCAACATTGGGACTACTTGCATCAACAACGTGAAGAAGCAATTTGGCCTGGGTTGTTTCTTCAAGGGTTGCCTTGAATGATGCCACCAGATGATGGGGCAGATCACGGATGAACCCAACCGTATCGCTCAAAAGCACTTTCCCCCATTCCTTCAGGCGCCATTGCCTTGTTCGCGTGTCCAGAGTCGAAAAGAGCTTGTCTTCCACCCCTACGTCCGAACCGGTTAGGGAATTCATTAGCGTGCTTTTGCCTGCATTTGTATAGCCAACAAGGGAAACAGTGTGTTCACCCACACGAGATTGAACTTCCCTTTCTTTGCGGGCCTGAACTTCCCGGAGCTTATTTTTGAGATCGCGGATGCGATAACCAACGATACGGCGATCTTCCTCCAACTGTGTTTCACCTGGGCCGCGCATGCCGATACCAGCGGCAATTCTGGAAAGATGAGTCCACATTCTTTTTAGGCGTGGTAAGGCATAAACCAGCTGGGCCAGTTCAACCTGAAGCCTGGATTCGACGGTTCTTGCTCGGGTGGCAAAAATATCGAGAATCAATTCACTTCGGTCTAAAACTTTAATTTTCGTGGCTTTTTCAAGGTTTCGGATTTGGGCTGGAGAAAGTTCGTTATCAAAAATAACCACATCAGCATCCGTCATCAGCACTTGTTCCTGCAACTCTTCGAGTTTGCCCTTGCCAATGTAGGTGGCGGGTGCAATTCTTTGCCTTTTCTGGCTCATTCCACCAACAATAATTGCACCTGCAGAAGTTGCAAGTCCACAGATTTCTTCGAGCGGGTCTTCGGTAGAAGGTCGTTCTGAAAGAACAACGCTGACAAGAAAAGCTTTTTCGGAACCTACAGTGATTTTTTCGCGTGGAACTTCTAGGGTCACGGTTTGATTTATTCTCCTTAAAAACAGCCCGGGAAAGAAAATACCTCTAGGTATATTATCAAGAAAAGATTAGCATCTCCAAAGATGGATCTCTATTGAAATTATAGGCTGCGCTTCAGAAGAACTGAATCAAAGTTTATATTTCAGAAAGTTAATTTGCCTGATTTCCAGAAAACTCTGAAAATCTCGTACTATTAATGATCATAAGGCCATCAAAGTTTCCGTATTGGCCAAGCTGGCCTATCCCAGTCTTGTCGGAAACATAGAATAGAAAGGTCAGGCAATTTGTTTGCCTGCTTCTAGATTTAGTGCCATTGGAGTCGTGCTTATGGATAATGGCAACGGTGGTGTGAATGGGTCATCCTCTGCAATCTTGGAACCCACCTCGGTTCCAAACGATGTCGATATGGTGGAAACCCGCGAGTGGCTCGATTCTCTTTCTTCGGTTTTGCAAACCAGCGGCATTGATAGGGCCGAATATCTTCTAACGCAATTACGCTTAAAAGCTCATACTGCTGGCGTAAATATTCCTTTTACTGCAAATACCCCCTACATCAACACCATTCCACCAGGCAAGCAACCTGCCTACCCAGGCGATCGCGAAATTGAACGCAAAATTAAAAGCTTGATCCGCTGGAACGCCATGGCGATGGTTGTTCACGCCAATGAATTAGATGGAACCTTAGGCGGCCATATTTCAACTTTTGCCTCTAGCGCAACGCTTTACGAAGTGGCTTTCAACCATTTCTTCCGAGGACCTGAAACCCCTGGTGGTGGCGACTTGGTTTATTTCCAGGGCCATGCTTCACCTGGTATTTATTCCAGGGCTTTCCTTGAAGGCAGGCTTAACGAGCAACATCTTAAAAACTTCCGCAGGGAACTTGAACCGGGCGGTGGCTTATCTTCCTACCCGCACCCTTGGCTTATGCCGAATTTCTGGCAATTCCCCACAGTTTCCATGGGCCTTGGCCCCATCATGTCCATTTATCAAGCCAAGTTTAACCGTTATCTTCAAGATCGTAAAATCGTTGAACCTTCCGACCGTAAGGTATGGTGCTTTTTAGGTGATGGCGAATGCGATGAACCCGAAACCCTCGGCGCCATCAATCTTGCTTCCAGAGAACACTTGGATAACCTCATTTTTGTTATCAATTGCAACCTGCAAAGGCTTGATGGGCCTGTGCGTGGCAATGGCAAAATCATTCAAGAACTTGAAGCAGCATTTAAAGGTGCTGGATGGAATGTCATTAAAGTTGTTTGGGGCAGCGAATGGGATCCTATTATTGCCCGGGATCGCACTGGCATTCTTTTGCACCGCATGAATGAAACAGTCGATGGTGAATACCAAAAGTATGCGGTCGAAGATGGTGCCTATTTACGGGAGCATTTCTTTGGGAAGTATCCTGAACTTCTCAAGCTTGTTGAAGATTATTCTGATGAAGAACTTACCAAGCTTCGTCGGGGTGGGCATGATCCCTTAAAAGTTTATGCCGCCTACAAAGCCGCCACCGAAACCAAGGGGGTTCCCACAGTCGTTCTTGTGAAAACCGTCAAGGGTTATGGTTTGGGCGAAGCGGGCGAGGGGATGAATATCACCCATGGTCAGAAAAAGCTCAAAGCCAAGCATCTTCTGGAATTCAGAACTCGTTTCAATCTGCCCTTCTCTGATGAAGATGTCAGCAAGGCACGGTTCTTCCTCCCCGACCAAAACAGCCCCGAAATCAAATATCTGCATGAGCGCAGGAAAGCTTTGGGTGGCTATCTGCCTGTTCGAACTTCCAAGGCTCCTGATCTAAAAACCCCTGGAACTGAGTTCGTCAAGCGTTATGTTACGGGCAGCGGTGATAAATCCCCATCCACAACAGGGGTATTTGTTGACATGCTGGGTCAGTTTCTTAAAGACAAAGAAATCGGGGCACGCGTTGTTCCCATCATCCCTGACGAAGGCCGCACCTTTGGCATGGATCCTTTCTTTACCACTTTCAAAATCTATTCCCATGTCGGGCAACTTTATGAGCCCGTCGATGCTAAAATGGCTGTCACTTATCGTGAAGCCATTGATGGCCAGATTCTTGAAGAGGGTATAACCGAAGCGGGGGCGATGTCGTCCTTCATCGCTGCAGGAACCTCGTACACCACCCATGGTTTACAGATGATCCCCTTCTATATTTATTATTCTATGTTTGGGTTCCAGCGCATTGGCGATCTTGCCTGGGCTGCCGCGGATCTTCGAACCAGGGGCTTTATGCTCGGGGCTACCGCCGGCCGTACCACGCTTAGTGGCGAAGGCCTTCAGCATGAAGATGGGCATAGTCATCTGGTGGCTTCCACCGTGCCAAATCTGGTGGCCTACGATCCTGCTTATGCTTATGAACTCGCAATTATTTTGCGGGACGGCATCCGTAGAATGACAGGCCCAACCCAGGAAGATGTTTTCTACTACATCACCCTTTACAACGATAATTACCCCATGCTTCCCATGCCTGAAGGCGCGGAGGAAGGTGTGCTCAAGGGTATTTACAAACTGAAAAAATCTTCCATCGAACCCCAAGGTGGCAAGAAGGTTCATTTGTTCGGCAGTGGCCCAATTCTGGTTCACACATTAAAAGCACAGCAAATGCTTGCAGAACAATTTGGAATTGCTGCGGATGTTTGGAGCGTTACAAGTTACCGCGAGCTACGAAGAGAAGCACTCGAAGTCGACCGTTGGAATATGCTTCACCCCACTCACACACCCAAGCTTTCGTATATCGAAAAAATATTGGGTGAAGAGGAAGGCATGTTTATTGCCGCAAGTGATCATATGCGGTCTGTTCCCGAAATGATTACGCGATGGGTTCCAGGCGGGCTTTTCGCCCTGGGTACCGATGGCTTTGGTAGAAGCGAAACCAGGCCTTCCCTTCGAAGACATTTTGAAATTGACTCAGAATGCATCACGGTGGCGACGCTTTACCAACTTGGCAAAAAAGGTCTGATTGAAACTTCTGTTGTTGCTGATGCAATTACAAAGCTGGGTATAAACCCAGAAAAAATCAGCCCGATGACCGCTTGATTATGTTGTTCCAGCCATTAATGAGCTGTGAATTTAATCCCTGGTTCTTACTTGCAAGGATTTTGTACGATGTCCATTGAATTTAAGCTGCAAGCCCTTAAAGAAAATGTCGAGATAGTGGAAGTTAACGCCGTCAAGGTAAACGTGGGCGACATTGTTACCAAGGATCAACCTTTGGTCGAGGTTCAAGCCGATAAAGCAGCGCTTGAAGTGCCCTCCCCCGCTGCGGGAAAAATCACACAGATTCTAATCAAACAAGGGGATCAGGTAAAAATAGGGCAACTTATTTTTATAATCGACCCTGCTGGTGCGGGCGCAGCATCGCCTCCTCCTCCACCCGTTACTCCACAAACTACAGCCAAACCTGCTCAAGCCACAACTCTTGTTCCTGCTTCTGCAGCAACTCCAATAGTTGCCACCCCCTCCGCAAAATCCAATCATGTTGTTCTTGCGAAAGACGATAGCAAAGTTATCCCCGCTGGACCTTCAACCAGAAGAATCGCAAGGGAGCTTGGGGTTGATCTTGGCCATGTTCCAGGCACTGGCAGGCATGGCAGGGTAAGTGAAGATGATGTTAGAAGTTTCGTGCGAGGCAACGCCTCCGGGGGCACCTCGGGTGGAGCAATCTCGGTCCCTCCTCTTCCAAGATTTGAAGATTTTGGCACCGTCGAAAGGCAACCCATGTCTGCCATTCGCAGGGCCACGGCAAGACAGATGTCACTTTCGTGGAGTATCGTGCCACATGTTACTCAAAGCGATATTTCAGACATCACCGATTTCGAAGCATTCCGTAAGTCGCAATCAAAGGGACCAAAGTTCACCATATCGGCTTTCGCGATGAAGGCTGTTGTTGTCCTGCTTAAGGAATATCCGGTTTTCAATAGTAGCATCGATGTTGCGGGGAACCAGATCATACACAAAAAGTTTTATAATATCGGGGTTGCGGTAGATACAGAAAACGGACTTCTTGTTCCTGTGATCCGCGATGTCGACAAAAAAAGCATTGTTGAACTTGCTGAAGAATTAACTTCAATTGCTGAGCGGGCACGACAGCGCAAGCTAGATTCCAAGGATTTAACGGGTGGCACATTCACCATCACGAATCTTGGAGGGATTGGCGGCACAGGGTTCACCCCGATCGTCAATTATCCTGAGGTTGCAATCCTGGGTATTTCGCGAGGCAGGCTCGAGCCGGTTGTTCATCAAGGGGAAATCGTCCCACGCTTAATGATGCCATTGTCTCTTTCATATGATCATCGGGTGATTGATGGAGCAATTGCTGCACGATTTACGAGGCGGTTGGCGGAGATGCTGGAAAACCCTTACCAGCTTCTCATACACGCTTAATTCAGTCTTATTAACAACTTTGTTTAAATAAGGATCGAAATAAATGGCACAGATTCAGGAAACCCAACTGGCTGTCTTGGGTGCGGGACCGGGTGGCTACGCCGCTGCTTTTCTTGCTGCTGACCTTGGCATGAAAGTCACTCTTATTGAAACAGGGCCCAAACCCGGCGGCACATGCCTTAATGTTGGGTGCATACCATCAAAATCAGTTTTGCATGTCGCAAAACTTATCCAGGATGCCAAGGAAGCCATACACTTCGGCCTGAAATTCGGCGAACCAAAGATTGATCTCAATCTCGTTCGAGGCCATTGGCAGAATGTTGTCAGCACCTTTTCCACCAATCTGGGAAGGCTTTCCGACGCACGAAAAATCAACTTCGTTCAAGGCAAGGGTAAGTTCACCTCGCCCAACACCATCGAAGTCGAAGGCAAAGGCACCGTCAAATTTGAAAAATGCATCATCAGCACGGGATCAAGCCCAACCAAGCCTCCTGCTTTCAACCTACCCACCAGCCGCATCATGGATTCCACCGGGGCTCTTAAACTCGAAGATATTCCTGCCAAGCTTCTTGTCGTTGGTGGTGGCTACATCGGCTTGGAATTGGGTTTTGTTTATGCCTCTTTGGGCAGCAAAGTAACCGTTGTAGAAATGTCGGATGGCTTATTGCCAGGCGCTGATCGCGATCTCGTCATGCCTTTACACCGCAGACTTGAAACCATCTTCCACAAAATCTTCCTTAAAACCAAGGTTGTCAAAGTTGAAGAAGTTGCAAAGGGAATCAAAGCCACCATTGAAGGCCCCGAAGTCACTGAGAAAGAACCTATATTTGACAGGGTTCTGGTTTCCGTTGGCAGAAGGCCCAACACAGGCGACATCGGCCTCGAAAAAACAGGCATCGTTTTAGACCAAAAAGGATTCATTCCTGTTGATGACCAAAGGCGCACCGCGGTCGAACATATTTTTGCAATTGGGGATGTCGCTGGCGACCCAATGCTTGCCCACAAGGCCACCTATGAAGGCAAGATTGCCGCAGAAGTAATTGCTGGCGAACCCTCTGTTTATGATGTCAAAGCGGTGCCTGCTGTTATTTTCACCGACCCAGAAATTGCTTGGTGCGGCTTGACCGAAAATGAAGCCCAAGCCAAAGGCATTGAAGTTAAACGCGTTCGTTTCCCTTGGGCTGGTTCAGGCAGGGCCATGACTCGCAAACGCACTGAAGGACTTACCAAACTATTGGTAGACCCAAAAACTGAGCGAATTCTTGGCGTTGGTATTGTTGGTGTTGACGCTGGCGAAATGATCGGTGAAGCCATGCTTGCAATTGAAATGGGAGCCTGTGCACGCGATATGGCCATGACCATGCATGCGCATCCCACTCTTTCCGAAACTTTGTCGGAAGCAGCAGAATCTATTTTCGGCCACCCAACACATGCAATGCCGAAAAAAGCATAAGTTTAATTCGCTTGTGCTTTCAGCGTAAAACATAAAAGAAGGACTGGAGTTATTTCTCCAGTCCTTCTTTCTTTTACAAAAATCAAATCTACCACTTTAGTTGGGCAGAAGCTCAGGCCCTTCGATTACTTTAGCTTTGCCATCCTTATTTATTGGTTCCAACTTCAATGGCTCAGCTTTTTTCGAGGATGGAACCGGCTTCAATACGGGATTCGATCCAGGGGCCAGCAAATTCATTCTTGAAGTAGGCTTGGCATTTATTGCCGCCCCATTGGATACCGGCAATGGGGGAATGATTGTTGGTGCATCTATAAGCGGTGGTTCGCCACTTTGTATTGCACTTTCAATATTCTTTGGGGCCGACCTATAGCCTGCAAGATTGTATTGGAGCAAGGAACTTCTTGCCTGAATACGCACCCTCATGGATGCGTCTTTGCTTACTGAATTTTCAAGTGCCTGCCCAACCAAGGGAGAAACCGGCCTTATTTTACTAAGTGATATGGCAGCTTCGGCCCTTACCGAGGGCTTTTTATCGTTGGCTAACGCATCGATTAACACAGGCACAATCACGGGGAAAGTTACCGGATCAAATTGCCTTAGCTCGGATGCTGCATCCGCTCTTTTATCTTCATCACCATCCGTTTTTAGTATTCCGATTAACTCGGGAACTCTTTCGACGGGATTTTTTACAGGCTTCTTGCCAAAGAACAAACTGCCATTAATCACACCTGCTTGCACAGGTCCCATACTGGCAACACCAAGCATCATTACCAAGAAAAAGCGACTGTCCATGATTCCCTCCAAACAGCCATTAACAAACAAATAACATAAGCGATAGGTTTTCAAATCGACCAACAAAAGGATTTACCCATGGATATTGCCTGGTCCGGAAAGCTAATTTCCCACAGAGAAACCTTAATACCGATACACTTTCACATTCTGGGAAAATCTGTAAGGCTTATAGGGATGGATTGGGTTGGGAAGGATTTTCCGGGTCTTCAAAACGCCCGTACAATCGTTACATTTTAAGGCCCTTATGCCTATGGTATTTACGCAAAGTCAGGTTATGATAATCACCTGCCTCTACTTGTTTAAATTGAAAGGTTGTTGACATGATTCGCATCGGACTTGCTGGCATTGGCTTCATGGGGATGATTCATTATCTTGCTGCACAAAAACTTAAAGGTGCCAAGGTTACCGCTATTTCAAGCAGAGATCCCAAAAAACTCGCAGGCGATTGGCGCGGAATTCAAGGCAATTTCGGCCCCGCGGGCACCCAAATGAACCTCGCTCAACAAAAAAAATATGAACGCTTTGAAGACATGATTGCTGATCCTGATATCGATCTCATTGATATCTGTTCCCCAACTCATCTTCACCCCGGTATGGCCATCGCTGCCCTCAAGGCAGGCAAGCATGTGCTTGTCGAAAAAAGCATTGCACTAGATATCAAGTCGGCTGATGCCATGGTCAAAGCAGCAAAAACCGCTGGTAAACTTTTGATGGTTGCGCACGTTCTGCCTTTCTTTCCTGAATTCGCCTTTGCTGCTGAAGCCATTAAATCTGAAAAATACGGCAGGCTCCAAGCTGCCAATTTCATCAGGGTAATTTCCAAGCCTGATTGGTCTAGCGACATCGATGACAGTTCTAAAACCGGTGGCCCCGCAGTTGATTTACACATCCACGATACTCATTTCATCGGGCTGATTGCAGGAGTTCCAGGCAGGATTTTCTCTAACGGCATCACCAGAAACGATGGAACCGTGGAGTTCCTTACCACCCAATATTTGTATGGGGATAATGGCCCTGCCATTTCGTGCAGCAGTGGCGCACTTAATATGCCTGGAAGAACTTTTGCCCATGGGTTTGATATCTATATGGAAAAAGCAACCCTTACCTACCATTCCGATGGTCAACCTCTTACCTTACTCACCAAAGATGGCAAATCCAAACAACCGGCCTTGAGTGGTGGTGGCGATCCGCTTATTGCCTTCACCCGGGAAATTCAGGCCGCGGTTAATGGAGTGGTAAAAGGGATCGAACCAGACTTGCTGAGTGGCGCCTTGGCACGGGATGCCTTGGTTTTGTGCCACAAGGAAATTCAATCCGTAAATACTGAGAAAGTGGTGATCGTAGGCTAGGAGATCCTATTCTAAGGAATAGGGGATAACCCAGCCTTCCTCTTTTACCAAAATGGTAAAATTCGGATTATTCTTAGTTTTTTCCTAAAGCTCATTCTTTGCCTTACCCGAATAGAACATATAGCTTCTTATAGGTTTTATTTGGGTGGGGTTTATTCATGGGCTTCCAGAAATCGGTTTACCAGTTCTTGATTCCTTTAACCGGGATTCTATTTTCTGCAATCGGGTGCCAGATTTATTACCCGTACGAACCCTTCATCAGAACTCTGCAACCCGATTACGCCAACTTAACCGCAGAATCTTCTGCGAATTCGAAATGTAAAGTCGCAGTCTTTTTCATCGAAGATTTTGATTTCTGTGATTGCGGCGGTTTTCGTGAATTAAACGCGCAACTAAGAGCCTCTGGCTTTAACAACACTTACTTTGGCTATCTGTACCACGCCCATCAGTTCGCCAAGGATATTGAAACCCTTAGCCAGAAAGATCCTGAAATGCGATTTGTAATCGTAGGCCATGGATTGGGCGGAACGGCAGCCTATTGGCTTGCGGGCAAGGTAAACCCCATCCCTGTTGATCTTCTGGTCACCTTGAATTGTCACGAAAACCTTTGGGGTAAACAGCACTCAAATATCGTGGAGAATCTGCATCTTCCCGTCGGTGATAATTCAAAATCTGAAGTGTTCAAATGCATTATGGGCAAAGGTGATGCGGCAGAGAAATCCCTGGATGGCCACATGATCATTTCGCAAATCGCAGCCATTGCCAAGCAGATTGAAGAATCCCAAAAAGGCAAAGCACCTCCAAAAGATGAATGGGATTTCTTGAAGCCCAAGGAAGACTCGGGTAAAAAGAAAACGGGGCAGCCTTCGCCACCCCGCATCCTACAAAACTCAATCTAAACGATAAAACCGGGGCACTTTTAACCCATGGCAACTGGGTTACGAAGAATTCCCAAGCCTTCGATTTCCACTTCACAAAGATCTCCTGCCTTAAGAAAAACAGGGGGCTTTCGTGCAATCCCAACTCCTGGAGGCGTGCCGGTGAAAATCAAATCTCCAGGCAACAAAGTTACAACCTGAGTCAGGTACGCAAGAATTTCACCCACAGTAAAAATAAGCTGGCTTGTGGTGCTATCCTGCATGGTCTGGCCATTCAACCTAAGCTTGATCCCTAATTTATGGGGATCGGGAATTTCATCGCAGGTAACCAGATAGGGGCCACATGGGGCAAAGGTGTCAAATGTTTTTCCTGCCATCCATTGCTTACCATCTTTTTCCAATTGCCAGTCTCTTGCGGAAACATCATGCCCAATGGTGTATCCTGCAAGCCAATTAATCGCATCATGTGCCTTGAGATTTTTGCCTTTTTTACCAACAACAAGAACCAGTTCCGCTTCATAATCAACTTTAGTGCTTACAGGGGGAAGAAGAATTGGCTGATCATGGCCTGTCAAAGCCGTGGGGAATTTGCTGAAAAGAACAGGTTCCTTGGGGATGGGCATGCCACTTTCAGCAGCATGGTCTTTATAATTAAGGCCGATGCAAACAACCTTGTTGGGGTCAACCACGGGAGATGCAAAAGTGATTTTATCAGCGGCAATTTTTACTGCCTTGGCCGACCCACCCAACGCCTTTACTTTTTTCAACACATCATCACCTGCCTCTAAAATTGCTTTTACACTTGAAGGCAGGGAAGGATCTGTGGCATTGATATCGATATGGGAGCCATCATGAAAAAGTACCGCTCTGTTTCCTTGGGGGGTTTGAATCGTTGCTAATTTCATTTCTAAATCTCCTTGGTTAAAAGTTCACAATGATAAGATACAATTCCCTGTGCTGATTGCCAGCATCAAGATGACTTCCAGGAATAAGGGAGGTATTTTGCAAGCAGACACAATTTTCTGAAGGTACTGATCTTCACCCTATTGTTAAACAAATCGAAATTATTCTTCCGCATTTTATCGAGGATGGCTTTGTAAGTATGAAGCATTGCAAGATAAATGCCCCTTGCGTTGCCATCCAGATATTGGGTTAATTCCTGTGCTTGTTCATAATATTCGCCAGCCCTACGGGCTTGAAAATCGAGTAAATCAAAAAAGCTTTCGTCTCGTACATTCGTACTCAATTTAATTTCATCGTAATTGAACCTGGCCATATCTTCCTGCGGAATGTAGATTCGTCCCCGTGCGTAATCCTCTTTGATATCTCGAAGAATGTTGGTCAATTGCAATGCTATTCCTGCAGATTCAGCTGGCAGCAACGCCTTTTCAGAATTAAACCCCCAAAGGTGAATGCAACATAAACCAACAGCGGAGGCCACCCGGTAACAGTATTTGTAAAGCTCATCAAATGTCTGGTAACGAGAAATGTCGAGATCCATTTCCACCCCATCCAAGACATCGAGCAAATAGCGGGGCGGGATTTGATGCCTTTGGACCATAGCAGCAAACGCTGGATGAATTGGATGGCTGAATTGGCCGTTTAATGCGCCTAAAGTTTGGTCACGCCAAATACCCAACGCTTTTCGTGTTGCATCAATCTCGCCTGGTTCATCTGCAATATCATCACTAATGCGCATGAACGCATAAAGTGCACACATGGAATCGCTTTTCAATCTGGGCAGAAGGTGAAAGGTGAGGTAAAAATTCCCAGCCTGATCCTTGGCGATTTTCCTGCAATAATCAAACGATTCTTTTTGCGAGAGCATCCTGCTTCCAACTCCTAAACATTAAAGACTGCTGCAACTAAGATTTCGTAAGAAGAGGCAGGCGTTTCAAAAGTGATTTCCCTAGAATCATCATCTTTTCCCATTTGGAAAGCGATGGCCTGGTTTCCCAAACCCTGTAGTTCAACTTTTTTATTTTACCAAGAATTGAAAGCCCGCCCTCCATAAATAATTCCAAGTCCACTTTTCTAGCCTTGGGCACCATGCTTAGCAATGGGCTCCCCATAAAAAACATCTTTTCCGTGCGACCCACCAAATCTGCCATCATTGATTCAAAAGCTTGGTTCTGTTTACGATTGCCATAATCTTCGGAACTATAATTAAACTTCAACCTGCATTCTGCAGGAATATAGATTCTGCCTATCAAGAAATCCCTCGCGACATCCTGCCAGAAATTTGCAAGCTGCAGAGCGGTGCATATATGGTCTGAATAAACAGCTTTTTCCTCGTCATAAGTTTCCCAAAGAAGCAAAACCAGTCGCCCCACCGGATTTGCTGAGTACCTGCAATATTCAAGCAACTGCTCATATGTCTGGTAATCAAGCACCAATTGATCCTGCTCAAATGCAAAAATCAGGTCTTTGAATAGCTGTTCGGGAATTTGAAACCGCTTAATGGTTGAAGCCAAGGCTACGAAAATCGGATGGTAAGGCGTTCCCCCGTAGCAATCGCTTAGTTCTAAGCGCCACCATCGCAGATATTCCAATGCCTGCCTTCCCCCTCCGGTTTCGTCGCCAAGATCATCCGCCCATCTGCAAAAAGAGTAGACTGCATGAAAATGGGGTATCAAGGGTTTGGGAAGAAGCTTTGATACCACGCTAAAATTTTCATAATTATTATGGGTAAAGTTAAGGCAGAACTGGCGGGAAAACTCAAGTGATGGAACGGGGTAGGCTCTTTCGGGCCCGAATTTAGCCAACGATTTTTTGAAAAACTCACTCATGATGAAGATTGTAATCAATCTCTGATTCACTTGCTCAAAAAAACATCACCTTAAACGAAAACAAGACCCTGGGGTTAATCAGGATCTTGTCTCTTTATTTAGGTCTTACGATTATTGAATAATCGCAGAGGTGGTATCTTCTTGAGTTGTGGCTTCGCCACCCTTCGAGGGAAGCAATTCCTGGCGATAAATCGGCACATCTCTTGGAGCTTCAATGCCAAGTCGAATTTTGCCCCTGTCTATATCAACCACGGTAATACAGACATTCTCTCCAATATAAATCTTTTCTCCAAGTTTACGGCTCAAAACTAACATATCGCAACCCTCCTGCGCGCGAATCAAACTTGTGCATCATACAACGAATGTACCCCACAAAAACTGAAGGCAAGTCGATTCAAAGCTTTATTCCTCATGGGTTTCGGAGCGGAGGACGTTAAATTCATCACAATCGCAATAGCAGGAACAAATTCCTTCTTGAAGGCAATGGATTTAATCCAAAGTCCGATCAAATCGAACCTTTCGAGCGTAGTGCCCCCCATTTCAACTTTTTTAAACTGGGTAATCTTTTACTTTAAATTGCTTTTACCCATCATCAGATCGATTGTGCTTTTTAATACCTGTTGGATTTCCTCATGCTTCATTTCATCAAAGTGACCTAAAGTAAAACAGGCCACCCTACCCTCTGGGTTATCCCTTATCCAAACAAGGGGCTCCACCTTTTCCCCAGGCACGGATTTTCCCTGCAGCAATACTTTCGCATCCTTTGCAAGTGGATTCACCTTGTAAAGGTGTGAAGCCAACTTTTCATCTTTAACTTTTTCAAAATTGATATTTTTAAAGTGACCTGAAACTGGCAAAACCTGAGTCAAAGAATTAGAAACCTCATGGCCTTGATAATAACAACCCAAAACATCCTTATCAAATTCCTTCCATTCTGTAAATCCATCAGGCAGTTTCACATTGGGCGCAAAACCATGTGTTGCAGTCCGAATTGCAAGTAATGGCTTTCCCTTACTGATAAATTCTTTTAGCATTTTCATCTCTTCCAATGGTATGCCCCTTCTTCGCAAACTAAGCACAAGTAAATCTGCGGAATCAAGCATGGTCAAACCAGGGAGACTGCCAAACCTCACTTCAGATGAAAATGCAAACTGTGATTGGTACTCCTTTCCAAGTCGTGCCAGCGCAAACTCTGGAATCCAAATTCTTGACTTATAAGCATCTTCTGCTGCAACAAATAAAATCCGGGGGCGCTTATCCTCCTTAAACCGAAACTCCTTTCCACCCAATATTTGATTACTGCCAATTGTCGGGCACCAGAACTTCTCAATATGCTCCACAACCAGGTCTGTACCAGTAAAATGGCTTACAAATGGTGCTTTTTGCGGGTTGTACATCGTATCAGTCAGATCCCGAACCAATGCAACCTTCATACCCTGCTGCACCATCTGCCTGATTGAAAATGGCCTGCCCAACACACACATATTCGTATGCACCCCAAGTACCAGAACATGGGTTATCCCTTTTTGCTTCATCAGGTAAAACGCTTCGGCACTATCAGTTATGGCATCTTGGGGAAAAATCTCGATTGTCTCAATTTGCCTGGTCCAAGCGCGGTAGTTTTTACATTTGGGAATCGAATCATCACCACCATCAGTATCATCAATTGGAAGTTTTTCCTCAAGCGTTGGATCAAGCTTGCACCACCTTAGCAAAGGCGTTTTTGTTGCAACCACAGGGGCATTTTTTGCAAGCAACCTTTGTGGGGTATCCTTGTAAAAATCCAGGGTATCACTGGGGCAATGAATGATGGTGGCGCCCTTCTCCCTGGCTTTCTTTAAAAAAAGGTTTACCGTGGGAGCCATCTCGCCCACCCTGACCGAGGCATTGTTGCTCCAATGTTTATCCCACATATCGCAAACAACCACCGCAGTTTTTGAAGCAATCCATTTCTCTTCCTTGAGCTCTGTTGCCCAATCTTTTTTATCGCCCTTGATCTCTTTCTTTAGCCTTAAAACCAAGCTTAGCTCATTTTTTTCATCAGAAAACGACCGGCCGATTTCCGAATAAAACAAAGGTGCCAGCAATGCCAGAACCATCAGCGCAGTTAAATGTAGCAATCGATTCATTGTTTTAATCCTGAAATATAGTTGCCAGGAACCAAGCATCTATGACACAATATTCACATGATGGTTTAGTTCCCACCTAATTGCAATCAGGAAAATTGAAGCCGATGTCGCTTGATTTCCAAAATCACCAGCACCCAAAGTTTAGCCGCAGGCAAGCGATTCAAGCCGGCGCAATCGGGTTAATGGGTCTGGGCACCAATCATTTGCAGGCTTTAAGGGCTTTGGAAACAACGAGTGCAAAACCTAAAGTCAAAGCCAAATCTGTGATCTTTATTTTTCTTTCAGGCGGCCTCTCCCAAATAGATAGTTTTGACCCTAAACCAGATGCACCAGAAAATATCAGGGGCGAGTTCAAACCTATTGCCACCCAAACCCCTGGATTTACGATTTGTGAACATCTACCAATGCTTGCATCGCGAAGCTCCAAATGGGCTGTGGTCCGTTCTTTAACCCATCGCTCCAACGATCATTCCGCAGGGCACTTGATCATGTTAAGCGGGCACGCAGACATACCTGCGGGATTTGACCCAAGCAAACCCAAAAGTTCTGATTGGCCATCGATTGCATCAATCATTGGAAATGTAACCAAGCCAAACAATAATCTTCCACCAGCGATAGTTCTGCCAGAGAAATTGGTTCATAACTCGGGTCGGGTTATTCCCGGACAATTTGGCGGGCAAATGGGAACCCGTGGCGATCCATGGTTCATCGAGGCATCTCCATTCGATCCAAAATCGTATGGAGCCTTCCCCACCCATGACTTCGATCATCAACAAAGAGATAACAAAGGATTAAAACGGGCCTTTGTCGCCCCTAATCTTTCTCTCCCTGAATCCTTGACCAATACACGGCTTCAAAATCGATTCTCTCTCATGAAAAATCTCGACAAACAAGTGAGCGATCTCGAAACCGTGGCTACCATCAATCAATTTGATCGCTTTCATCAAGGCGCACTATCACTCCTTGTCGACCCTAAAGTCAGAAATTGTTTTGATATTAATGCTGCTCCGGAAAAAATACAGGAACGCTACGGCAAGAATTCGTTCGGTTGGTCGCTTATGATGGCAAAAAACTTAGCCGAGGCGGGTGTCCCACTTATTCAAGTCAATCTTGGGAATAATGAAACATGGGATACGCATGGCAATGCATTCCCCCACCTTAAAGAAAAACTGCTTCCCCCAACCGACCGTGGTCTTTCCGCGTTGCTTGATGATCTTGAAGAATCAGGATTATTAAAAAGCACACTTGTAGTGATGGCAGGCGAATTTGGGAGAACTCCTAAAATTTTCGGGCTACCAGCCCATTACAAACTTCCAGGAAGAGACCACTGGGGTGCTGTACAAAGCGTCTTTTTTGCTGGCGCGGGCATCCCAGGGGGAACCGTTGTGGGTAGTTCAGACAAAACCGGTGGATTTCCCGCAACCGAACCTTGCACCCCTGAAAATTTTGCTGCAACCATCTACCATGCCCTTGGTATTCCCTCAAATGCCGTTTGGCACGATGCCACCCAACGCCCGAACAATATTTATTACGGCACTCCCATCCCCGCTTTTTCTTGATTCAATTTTCATCTTATTTTAATTGCCTCAAATCATTACCATATGCATAGTGTTTGAGTCCACAACGGGGCTATCATGAAGATTGGTTATCATTTTTACGCTCTAGTTACATTTGCCCTTACCTGCACTTTTTTGCAAGGTGCCGAGTCGTTCACTAAAGGCGTTGTGGTTTCTGTTTCGCAACCTGGTTCCGATGCTGGTTTACAAATCCTTAAATCGGGCGGAAATGCTGTTGATGCTGCCATTGCAACCGCCTTTGCTCTCGCGGTTACCCACCCTGCGGCAGGCAATATTGGCGGTGGAGGATTCATGGTGGTTCATCCACCTCTAGGCAAAGGGGCACCTAGTGTTTTCGAGTACAGGGAAACAGCACCAAAAGCCGCATTCGAGTTTATCTATAAAAAATCTGATGGCATGTTCACCCACAAAGTTTCAGGGGTGCCAGGTACGGTTCGTGGCCTTTCATTGGCGCACCAGCGCTTTGGCTCAAAACCCTGGAACCAACTTCTACTACCTGCCATCGAACTTGCTGATAAAGGCTTTCCCATCAGCAAGCAACTTGCCAATTCTTTGAACGGGCTACTATCAACCTCCAAGGAATTCGAAGAGCTTCAGCGGGTTTTCAAACCATCCAACGGCACCAATCGCTGGCAGGCAAATGATATTCTTGTTCAGAAAGATTTGGGAAACACCCTTTCAAGGATCGGAAAATTTGGCCCGGATGAATTCTATCTGGGTACAACCGCAGATCTTATCAGCACCGAAATGAAAACGGGAAACGGACTCATAAGCAAAGATGACCTGGCACTTTATCAAGCCAGGGAAAGAAAACCCATCAAGCTTGAATACAAGGATTATTTAATTTACGGTTCGCCTCCTCCTAGTTCAGGGGCAATCACCCTGGGCCTGATGCTTAACATGATCGAACCAGTGGACATCAAACAAATGGGGCGTTGGTCGCCTGAAACTTTTCATCTTTTGATCGAAACCATGAGGCGGGCTTTTTACGAACGAGCCATCCATCTGGGAGATCAGGGATTTGTGGATATCGCTGACCATCTTCTAGATAAAGAATTCGCAAAAAGACTTGCATCCACCATCGACCCTCAAAAAGCAACTCCCAGTGCGGATCTTGCCAAGGATTTCAAAATTTCCAAGGAAAGCGAAGATACAACACACTTCTCAATCGTTGATGAGCAAGGCATGGCTGTAAGCAACACCTACACCCTGGAGCAAAGTTACGGATCCAAGGTGATGGTAAAAGGAGGTGGATTTCTTCTTAACAACGAGATGCTTGATTTCAACTGGTTCCCAGGCGAAACAACAAAAGCTGGAAGAATCGGAACCAAGGCGAACCTAATACAGCCCTCAAAAAAAATGCTCAGCTCGCAGACCCCGGTTATTGTTTCAAAAAATGGCTCACCCTTCCTTGTCACGGGCAGCCCGGGCAGCAGAACCATCATCAACACCGTCTTTAACATCATCATTAATGTCATAGATTTTGATATGACCGCGCAGGATGCGGTTGATGCCGCGCGATTGCATCACCAATGGTTTCCTGACAAAGCATATTTTGAAGACGCAGGGAATGCAAAGAACGAGGACACCATGAAAAAGCTACGCACAATGGGACACGATTTTTCATCCAGAAGCCAGGGAGATGCTCATTCGATTCTGATCGATCCCAAAACAAAACTATTGCACCCTGGATTAGATCACCGCATTGAGGGGGGCCTAGCAGGTCATTAAATCTTATGAATCAAAATAAAGCAGAAAGCAACTGGGATATCCATGTAAAGTACTGGGGCACCAGTGGCAGTATTTCATCGCCTTTAAAACCCTCTGATGTTACAGAAAAAGTCATTACTTCAATTTGCACCCTAATCAAGGGCGGGCATCTTAAAAACATCGATCATGCCGATCTAGAATCTACTGTTGCAAAACTGGTTTATAATCATCTGCCTTTTTCTTCGAAATCAACTTTTGGTGGAAACACCTCCTGCGTTGAAATCAACACTGAAGACTGCCTGATTATTATCGATTGCGGTACGGGCGTGATGAACTTTGGTGTCAATCTTGAATCAAAATGGAAAAAGTTATCACAAGAAAAAAGAAAAGGTGTGATTCTCTTCAGCCATATGCACTTCGATCACTTGTTTGGTCTCCCCATGTGCTACTCGTTTTACAACCAGGCTAATTCTTTTGATCTTTATGGAAGCGAAAAGGTTGTTGGAAACCTCCTTGAATTTTTTGGTCAAAACTCTGATATGGTTAATTCCCTTTATCCACCGATTTTGTCCAGTGTTAAGGCAATCAAGAAAATCATGCCCTTTGAAGAGAATTCTCCCCTTGTTATCGGGTCGACAAAAATCACCCACTTCCATCTAAATCATCCGGGCGGTGCTAATGCGTACAAAATTGAATGCAAAGGAAAATCCTATGTTTACGCTTCCGATCATGAACAATTGACTGAAATAGACACCGGACTGGCAAACTTCTCGAAAAATGCTGATGCAATTTATCTGGACGGGCAATTCCTCCTTTCTGAATATCTGGGCCATTCTGGTATTGGTTCAGGGTTACCTGCCAAACGGATTGGATGGGGCCATACCCCGATGGAATGGTGCTTGCTAACCACTTTTGCCGCCAACGCAAAATCATTGCATCTGGGCCATCGAGACCCCAGGCGCTCCGACATCGAAACCGAAAACATCCTGGCATATCTGACGGGGCATGCTGCAGAATTAAGCAAAAAAAACCAGCAAAATTGCCCCGCGATTCTATTTCCGCATGAGGAAATGGATTGCTTCATTTAGAAGATATTTCTTTAATTATTCTTCCCGTTTTTGTGAAATCACCATTCATCCTGCATAATGCTGACGATTTTTGCGGTTTTAACTTTAATCTTTGAGTTTTCCCACCTGTATGCCGATAAAAGTCTAGATTGTTTTAGATTTGTTATTTTGACAGGCACAAGTAAACAGGTGGAACTCAAACTCGATGACCCCTTTAAATAAACTGACAACCACACTGAAACAAACCGGGTTGATCAAATTTTTGAGTCACTTTGCTGAACAATTTTCCGACATCATGCTCAAGGATCTTTCCATGGGCTCGATAGGGGAAGATCGCAAAGTTGAATTTCTGGGCAAAACAGTGACCAACTTCGGTTCAGACAGTTTCCTGGGGTTGGATCAAGATGAACGCGTTAAAGATGCCCTAAGAAATGGCATCGAACGATGGGGCTCCCACAATGGTGCCTCCCGTGCATTTTCTAGTGTTGAAACCAATGTGCTAGCTGAAGAAAAACTAGCGGAATGGCTTGGCATCGAATCTGTTTTGATTTATCCCTCGGTTACATTGGCAAATGTTGGTGCCATCCCCGGACTTGTTGGCAAACAAGATATTGTAGTACTCGATCAACACTGCCATAATTCGATCCAGGAAGGTGCAAAAATAGCCAAGGCCAACGGCTCACAAGTTATTTTCTTTGAACACTGCGACCCATCATCATTGGCAAAAGTTCTACAATCTGCAGGCAAATACCGTCATGCACTTGTGGCGATTGATGGCATCTATAGCATGAGCGGGGTAATTCCGCCTCTTAAAGAACTGAACAAAGTTTGCATGGATAATAACGCCATTCTTTATGTTGATGATGCCCATGCAACAGGGGTTGTAGGAACCAAAGGCCGGGGAACGGTTCTTGATGCCGTGGGTAATTACGAAAACATTTTATTGGTGGGATCGTTATCCAAGGGATTTTCCTGCCTGGGAGGGTTCATCGGTTGCACCCAAGAAATGAAGAGCCTTCTGAAATGGAAATCGAACACCTTCATTTTTGGTGGGCCGGTTGGGCCACCCTATCTGGATGCCATTTGCACTGTTTGCGACATTTTGTCTTCAGGCGAATACGAACTCATCATTGGAAGACTTAAACGAAATCTGAATCTCCTGGTGCAGGGATTACGAAGCCAGGGGTTACAGGTTCTAGGCGGGGCAACACCCATTGTTTCCGTGGTGGTTGGCGATGAAGAACAAACCCTGAAGGCTGGACACATTTTGTTTCAAAAAGGTTTTTATGTACAATCGGTTATCTTCCCCGCAGTGCCTTATCATGGAGGGGTTCTTCGAATTCAGGTGAATGCCAACCACAGGCCAGACTCGGTGAAAGATCTCGTCAATGCATTTAAAGAGCTTCAAAAAGAAATTGAATTTCCGACTGCGATCCTAAAGAACGCAGCTTGATAAATCAAAATCTTTGTACTGGTAATAATTAAAAGCTGTTAAGCAGCTTCTGATTTAAATTGATCCGATGTTTTTGAAACAATCAAATCCAAAACCTGCCCAACAGTGGAGATTTGCTCCAAATCGGCCTGTGAAAGCCTTATTTTGAATTGTCGTTCAATCTGCGAAATAACACTTACGATATCAACCGAATCCAACCCAAGACCATCCCTGAGTGTGATTTCGTCGTTTAAATCCTGATGCCTGACACCAAGATCGTTTTCAATGATGTCTGCGATTGTTGACCTGATATTTTCACGATTCATTTAAAATGCCCTCCTTGGCAAAAAACTTCCGGGAAATCCATTCCCTGTAATTCCATCAAACCTAGTTTCGTTTTAAATTCGCCATCTCCACCTCAACCTTATGCCCATCCTCCAACCATGATTGCTTCACAATCCTGTCGGTACCATCAAACCATAAGTCGGTGTTTGATTTGCTAAAAACCTTGTACTTGTTAACATTCACATTCTGCCCGGCGATGCTGGCTTGTTGCTGCCCCTGGAACTGCAGGTTTCCATCAACATCCTTACCTGACTCGGCATCAATAAGCGGAATCAAGCCTTTTCGCTTTGCAGGGTCGGGCAGACACCAGAAGGTTGTGGCCCAAGCTTCACCACGGGATATCTTTTCCTGATTGTTAACTCGCACCCTCATTCCAGGCCCCTCTTTTACAGCTAACATCGCATACCTAGTACCATTATCATTGGTCGATGATTCTATCTTCTGCAGCGCCCCATCTTTCCACACTTCCTTGCCATGAAAGCTATAACGATAGGTGAAAACCAAATAAGCATTTACCTGTAATTCGGTATCAATGGTAGTGGTGATGGTGCCATCCTCTGCCTTGGTGATATTCATGGTCATTTCACCGGCAGCTTTACCATCGATTTTAATTTTAAACAATCTAGTTTCAGAATCAGCAAAAGCAAAACCGCCCAAGGTTAGAAATGCGACCAAGACAATGATGTAAGAAACTGGTTTTGAAAATCTGGCAGCGCAACGCATGGCAATCTGCCTCCTTATTAAAAAGATAAATCTGCAAACATTGTTTATACAGTGATTGCCTGGAAAAATCCAATAGAAGATCGAATTCTTTAACCACGCTTCCCAATCAACGCAAATACCCCGGAACAAGATAGGTGAACGGGGGCAAATAGGCTTGCAGCAGGGTTATCAAACCAATGATACTTGCGAGAAAAATGCTATGCCAAATAACAGCCCTGAAAATATCAGCTTCCTTACCCAACTGGCCGGTTGCGGAGGTTGCTACCACAATGCTTTGGGCATCGATCATTTTGCCCATTACGCCCCCAGTGCTATTGGCGGTGCAAATAAGAACCTCTGCTTGTGGAAGGGAAAGGTGCTGGAATATTCCCGCAGTATGAATTTCAGCAGCAGTAATTTTTTGCAAACTGCCAAACAAGGCATTGCTACCCGCATCAGTCCCTGTAAGAAACACCCCAAGCCAACCTAATATTGCAGCGAAAAAGGGATACATGAAACCTGTTTGGGCAAACGCGACCCCTAATGTGGCGTCCATGCCTGCGTAGCGAGTCAAATAACTAAGGCCGAGCATAAACATGATTGTGAGAATTGGTACCGTCATTTGATCTACGGTTTCGCGCAACACTTTAAAAAATTGATTTACGGTCATGCCAAGCAACGGGATGGAAATCAATGCGGCAAGAAACACGCTAGAGCCCGGGGCAGTCAACCAGATAAAGTTAAACTCTGCTTTTTCCTTTT
Organism: uncultured Candidatus Kuenenia sp.; assembly: GCA_964646215.1. Classification (GTDB taxonomy): domain Bacteria; phylum Planctomycetota; class Planctomycetia; order Gemmatales; family Gemmataceae; genus UBA969. The sequence goes on from CAZYAY010000007.1 coordinate 74,881, forward strand.
TTTGTTCCCCCAAACTGGAATCATGTAAGTTGGCATCGCGTAAAACTTCTTCATGCAGCCCGGGTAGGGGGATTTTATAACTTGCCTTCAAATCCCCAAGAATTTCAACAGGCCCCTGCCCTTCCTTCTGTTTTACAATTCCAGCAAGAAGCAACAGCACCGACATTAAAACATAAGGCATCCAAGCTTTGGCAACTTTGCCGGTAGTCAACTCTTCCGCATGGGATTGAATGGAGGAATTAACCCGCCCACCCGTGGCAGGAAGTATCTCCTTAGGTTTCCAAACTTTCAAAAAAAGAGCAGTTACAACCAACGAAAACAAGCCTCCCCCGATATCTGTCATTGGATAAAGAATCAACCCCTCGAAATAATTATGCATGGTTGCAAAGAAGTATTGAAACAGTGCGAAAGACCCACCCGCTGCGAGCAATGCGGGCCATACTTCCAATGCTTGCCTAAAGGTACACAAACAGCAAATCATATACGCAGGAACCAAAAGTGAAAGCAAAGGCAATTGATGACCAGCCATGGTACTGAGAACTTCCGTTGGGATCCCAGTGACACCGGTCAGTGTGATCAACGGGGTGCCCAATCCACCGTAAGCTACAGGCGAGGTATTGGCAAGTAAACACAAGACAGCAGCTTGCAAAGGATGAAAACCAAGGCCGACTAAAATGGCGGCACAAATCGCAACGGGGGCCCCAGCTCCAGCAGCGCCCTCAAGAAATGCCCCGAAAGCAAAAGCGATCAGAATGGCCTGCAGCCTGCAATCGTTGGATAACCCCGCAACCGAACGCCTCAAAATCTCAAATTGACCGGTACTAACAGTCATGTTGTAAAGAAGCATTGCATTAAAAACAGTCCAGCCGATGGGCAGCAAACCAAATAGCGCCCCGTTAACAAATGCCATCGAAACAATAACCAATGGGGTTCCATAAACAAAATATGCTAGAATCCCTGCAACAAGTGTGGCTCCTGCACCCGCAAGAGGCGCAGACCAGCGCGACACAACCAGCAACCAAAATAGAACAATTACAGGTAAAGCTGCAACCACCGTGGACCAGAAAGCTGATGCCGAGACCAAGCCGGCGAGCGGATCAAGTTTCTGGATAAAAGCCACCGCCCATATCAAAGGAGAGTTACCCATCATGTTCCCCAATCAAGTTTTAACATTCATAAGAAGCGCTGATTTTAGATTGTTTGAGTATCATTGCAAGAAAATGAATGCCAATGTTGATAAAACATAACTATTAGGTTTTATTTGCTGCCCCCTCAGGCCGTCAGCCAAAACCACCAAGGGAATCAAACCAAGGCATGACTTCAACTTTCGACTACCCAGATCACCGAACCTCAAAGCTGAAAAGCCTGGATGCCCGCTGGAAAGTTGCAGGTTTTTTTATTGCCATGCTATGCATGGCGTTTTTAAAAACACCAACAATTGCAGTGCTGGGCGTTGGGCTATGCTTAATGTTATTGGTTGGCACCTGGCCTGATTTTGGTTGGTGGTTGCCCAGGATTTGCTGGATCGTCATCGGCCTTCTGGTTTTTATTCTGCCAACGCCCTTTCTTACACCAGGCGAAACCGTATTTGAATGGAAGATATTAAAGGCGAGCAAAGAAGGCTTAGATACCTCACTGATGATTTTTTCACGGGGCCTTGCAATCAGCACCCTTGCCCTCGCCTTGATTGGAAGCTCGACTATTTACGATTTGGTTCGAGGGGCAAACGGGCTCGGGTTACCATCTAAAATATGTTCGATATTCTGGCTTGGATTCAGGCATCTCGACCTTCTTTCACACGAATTCAAGCGTATGCGCGTTGCACTTCGGGCCAGGGGCTACAAAATAAATCCAGGTTTTGGTTCCTATAAAACCATTGCCTGGCTTAGCGCAAACATGCTTGTAAGGGCACTGGATCGCAGCGAACATGTGGGCTTGGCGATCAAGGCGCGCGGATTCCACGGGGTCTTTACTTCGCTTGAAACACCCAAAACCACATGGCGCGAATTTGGCTTTTTCCTTGCCATGCTTATTATCCCATCCCTTCTTTTAGCCTTCGATTTTTGGCTGGGCAACTAAATCATGATCAATTCCATCATCGACATCCTGCAACTTTCGCATTCCTACGCAGATGGCACCAAATCTATCCAAAGCCTTAGCCTCCAGATCAACCCAGGCGAATCTGTTGCAATCATAGGCCCCAATGGCGCGGGCAAAACCAGCCTTTTTCTTTGCATCGCCGGGCTTGTCTCTTTCCGGGCATCAACCTTTAACATTTCCGGTATCAACGCATTGGAAGCAAACAACAAAGCGCTTCTTCCTTCGAAAGCCGCTTTGTTATTCCAAGACAGTGATGACCAATTATTCTGCCCAACCGTTGAGGAGGATATCGCATTTGGCCCCATGAATCAGGGATTAAGCAAAGCAGAAGTGAAGCAACGGGTGGAAATCGCCCTGGAAGAAGTCGGCCTGTTCGAAAAAAGAAACAAGGTTCCCCATCAATTATCAGGAGGCGAAAAAAGACGCGTCGCCTTGGCTGGCTTACTCGCCATGAACCCGGATATTCTTCTACTCGATGAACCCTCCCAATTTCTGGATCATCGCTCCAGAAGATCGCTGATCAATATCCTCAATAAAAACAACCACACCAAACTGATCGCAACCCATGATTTCGAAATGGCGCTGGAAACCTGCACTCGTGCGATTCTGCTTGATCAGGGAAAAATCGAGGCCGACGGCCCCGTTAAAACCATTCTTGCAAATGAAACCCTATTAAAAATCCATGGGATGGAAGTTCCATACTCCCTCAAACCACATTTCTAAACTATTGTTTTGGCCCAACCACCCGCTGTTGCAAAAACTCTTTCCCCATCACCTTTTGAAACTCATCAACCCAGTCAAATGGCTTCGATTCATCTTTGTTATTAAAATACAGCTTAACTTTTCGCGGGTATAGCAACGCCAGCGCCTGTGGTATATCCAAAACCCGCAACACCGATAGAAAGATCGGGCCAACACGATGAGAATGTGCCAGATTCCATAAGTCCAGCCTTTGGATTGAAGGTTCAAAAATTGCAGCGTAAAGCGCAATGCCCGCCATATCGTTTTTGCCCACAAGCCATAAAGGGACATCTTTAAAATTGGGATTTTCATTTAAAACCTGCACGCCTCTACGAACATCCCAAACACGCTGACTATCTAAAGTTTGCCCCAGCAACGCATATCGCCTTCGAATTTGAAAATCCATTGTTTTGCCATCAATAGTAACGGTATCGGTCCAGGGGGTTGCGCCAAATCCCCGTGGAAGAATCATGGCAAATGCCCAGTCATTCCCAGCCATCATCCGCTTTTGCTGCTGAAATTCTTCCTCATTCCGCTTAACTTTTTCGCCATCTTTTAGAATGCCGGAAAAATCCGTGCCCATCATTGCGACAAACTTTTTCCACCCGGCTTCGTTCAAAGCTTCCGCCACCAACAATTTGGGCTTAATCGTTTTCTCTGCGGATAGAACGAATAATCTCAGCGGAATTTCTTTTTCTCCAACAAAGTCAAACGCCTGCAATTTGACACCGTCGAAAACTTTGGTCTCTGCAGGCTTTATTTCCAAGTCCAATTGATCATCCGCCCAATTACGAAAGACTTTCTGTTTAAGATCAACAAGGGCCTGTCCACTTTTCTTCTGCCAACTTTCTTGAAAATGATCGTCCCGCTTGGGCGTTTCCCAAACCGCTTTCTTGACAAAGTGCTCGTGCAATTGGGTGTTGATTTCATCCGTTGGCAAAGAATCAAAAACCTTCAACTGCCTGGGGTCAAACTTGGTTGGTTTCTCTGCGGCAGGTGGAGTTGTGTCTCCCTTAAGCCACTTGTTCATCCAGGCATTAATGCCCGTTCGTAATTCAACGGTATCCACATGCCCGCCCTTGGTTTCAAGAAGAGCAAAACTTTCAGGGGCATTAAGCAACGCAAAGATTTTTTTTACTTTATCAACCATGCGAAGATACCCGGGCTTGGGAAAAATAGGATCTTCATCGCTATTTCCCAGCAAAACCGCCCTTGGTGCACAAAGGGCAATCAACTGGGTAAAATCCCACCGATAAAGGTTGATGAAATACATGCAATCGCAATGTCCTGTTATCACACCCTTACGCAATCGGGGTTCGATCCCCTCAAGCAAATGCGCCTGCATATCTGAAATACCTGCGACAGGAACGGCAGCCTTGATTCGTTCATCTGCAGCTGCAATCCACCATGAGGTTGCACCACCACCACTTCGACCCGTTACACCAAGTCGCGATGAATCTACCTCTGGCCTGGTTTGCAGATAATCAAGCGCACGCATTGCATTCCAGCATTCCACCCCTGCAGATGTATACCCCATGCACTGCCACCACCACATATTCTGGTTGTATGTACCATGATGAATCCCTTGGATTTCACCCAGTTGCAAGGTATCAAGGGCAATGCAGGCATAGCCATTTTGTGCAAACCAAACCGGATGATATTGATAGTGCGCCTTGCTTCCGTAGGAAACTGCGATTGTTTTGTCGCCCACCTTTTCCTTGATAAGAACATTGGCATGGCCGCAAACATAAAGGATCGCGGGGATCTTACCTTCAATTTTTTGGGGAAGATAAAGGTTTGCAGTCACGTACAAACCAGGCATTGATTGAAAGTGGATTTTCTCTACCCGTATGCCACCCGCCTCAATTTTACCGGTAACAACAGGCTTCAAATCTGTTTTTTCAGGCAAAGGCCATAGCCCCAACATTTCGAATAATTGCCTGCGCATTTCCTTGGAATTAGCATCCCAATCCGCCTTAGAATTAATCCCTTTCAAAGAATTATCCCTGATCTTACCCACCTGGTCTCGAAGATAAGCATCCCGTGTCTTATTCCCATCCGAAGCATCTTCCTGCGAAAAAACGGATGGCACAAAAATCAAAATCAACGTAACGACCAAGGCCGGCATTCTAAGATTCGTTTTCATTTGACGTCTCCTTTTTTCAGGCAGGCAGGAAGTTTGATGTTATGGCGCTTTTGAAAAACAGGCAATCTAAAAGATAAAATGTTTAGCCACACACTTACATACCCTAAAGAAAATGATTATCTTACATTTATTGTCTCCCATTATAGGAATGTTAATCATGATTGCTGATTTAAAAACACTCTCGGAATACCCCTCCCCCTCGCTTCTTTTTTTTGTTGATGAAATCAAACACAACATTGAAACCTGCCTGAGTTGGGTGGGCAACCAGCCAGAACGCCTGCGTATGCATGTAAAAACCCACAAGTGCCCCGAAGTTGTGAAAATCCAACTGGCCAAAGGATTAACGAAACACAAGGCTGCGACTATTGCAGAAGCGCAAATGCTTGCGATGTGTGGAGCGCCCGATGTTTTTATCGCCTACCCGATGGTGGGGCCTAACCTGAAAAGGCTTGCCAACCTCATTCGGAAATATGAAGGCACTAAGTTTTCTGTCAGCGTTGATCATCCTGAATCTGCAGCCATGCTTGGAAACGCCATGACCAAAGATGGCCTTTCCATCGAAGTTCTGCTGGATTTCGACATGGGTTTTAAGCGCACGGGATTCCCCGTTGAAGCCGCGGCATTGGATCTTTATCACACCCTCGCCTCTACGAAGGGAATTAAAGCTGCAGGGTTTCACACTTATGACGGGCACAATCAATTGGAACACCATGCAGATCGTTTGGCCGAACTTGAAAAAGTATGGAGTAAAATCCTGGAGATGCGGGCAACTTTGGAAAAAAGCGGGCTTCCTGTTCCTAAAATTATCTCCGGTGGCACACCAACCTTCATACTTTACAGCAAATTAAATGTTTCTGGTTTGGAATGCTCGCCTGGCACGCTCACCCTGCATGATTTTGGCTATGGCAATCGCTACACCGAACTCAAACCCTTTAAATACGGGGCAGGATTACTAACCCGGGTGATCAGCAAGCAAGGTACCAATGGGATCACTGTCGACCTCGGTTATAAAGCTGTTTCGGGTGATCAACCACCCGGAAAACGCTGTATTTTCCCTTACAATCCAGAATTCGAATTTGTTGGCCATAGCGAAGAACATCTTATGCTAAAGCACCCCAAACCCGAAATCTTCAAACTAGGTGACCCAATCCTTGCCATTCCTGTTCATATTTGCCCCACAACTGCACTTCATCGTCATGCATTTGCCATTTCTAATAACCAGGTCGTGGGGAAATGGGAAATCGTAGGTCGGGATCGAGATCTGGGTTGTTAAAAATTCTTCGCTGCCAAAATGCCCTAGAGAACCTATAATAACATTAGCTTTGTAATCACGGAACTTGATACTAGCGAGACCACTCATGGATGACGATCTTTCCTCAGAAGCACTAAACCCCAAGTATAAGCGGGTTATTTTAAAAATTAGCGGCGAGGGTTTCTGCCCTGCTGGTAAGTCGGGTATTAGTATTGATGAAACCCTGAACATAGCCAGGCAAGCCCAAAGAATTGTACAACGTGGAGTGCAACTTGCCATAGTTGTAGGAGCAGGCAACATCCTTCGCGGTGCACAATTTAGCGCTGGAGGCGATGTAATCAAACAAGCTTCCGCCCATTACATGGGAATGCTTGCCACCGTTCTGAATGGCATAGCTCTTCAGGAAGCCTTGGAAAGTTTAAACTGCGAAACCCGGTTGCAAACCGCCCTTCGCATGGAAACCCTTGCGGAACCTTATATACGCAGGCGTTGCATCAGGCATCTTGAAAAAGGCCGGATTGTAATTCTGGCTGGGGGCACGGGAAACCCTTTCGTCACTACCGATACGGCAGCTGCGCTTCGAGCACGCGAACTCTCCGCTGAAATCCTGCTTAAAGCAACACGTGTTGACGGTGTTTACAGCGAAGATCCAGAATTAAACCCTCATGCGGTTCGTTATGAGAATCTGACCTACAGCCAGATTCTGCGCGATAATCTTCGCGTCATGGATATGTCTGCAATTAGTTTGTGCAGGGAGGGAAAAATGCCTATCCTTGTCTTTAATTTCAAACGTGATGGCAATATCGAACGCGCAATTGCAGGGCATACAATCGGAACTCTTGTGAGCGAGTAATTTCCTTTAACCCTTACGAAGAACAATACCATGAACAGCGATCAAATTCTTAAAGACACCAAAGACCGCATGGAAAAAGCCCTTAATGTTTTCATTGAGGAACTTAAGGGGCTACGCACGGGTCGCGCCACCCCGGCCTTGGTCGATAATATCAAGGTTGATTACTACGGTTCCCCCACACCGTTAAAACAAGTCGCGCAAATCAGCACCCCTGATCCACAGCAAATCATGATCAAGCCTTTCGATGCAACGGCCCTCAAGGAAATCGAAAAAGCCATCCGGTCCAGCGATTTGGGAATGGCGCCCAACAACGATGGCAAAGTTATCAGGCTACAAATCCCATCGATGAGCGGTGACCAAAGGCAAAAAATGGTGACTCGCATCAAAAAAATGGGCGAAGACGCCAAAGTTTCCTGCAGAAATATCAGGCGCGATGGCAATAAACATTTCGAGCTTGGTGAAAAAGACAAAACCATGACCGAAGATGAATGCACCAATGGTAAAACCGAAGTCCAAGGTATCCTAAAAAAATACGAGGATAAAGTCGGCGAGTTTGCAGACAAAAAAACCAAGGAAATCTTGGAACAGTAACCGCAAACGATTTAGTTTTTTAGTCTTTACCCCTTGCCCCGCTGGTTTTCATCGGGGCATAGTTTTTACTAAAGACACAACCAATGCGCACGATCCAAGAAATCCAATCTCTCTTTCCATCCTGTGCAACCACCGGGCTTTCGCCTGATGATGTCAACCGCAGTCGCGAAACCTTTGGTAAAAATGTACTTACCCCAATACTTACCGAATCAATCTGGCTTAAATTTCTGGGAAAGTTTGATGATGCAATCATCAGGATTCTACTTGTAGCAGCGCTTCTTTCCTTTTTCATAGAACTCTTTAAAGCCGACTCTTCTTCTTATGCTTTTGCCGGGCTTGCATTACTCGCATTGATCGTGGTTCCCGGCATTTTGATTCCCGCATTTCGCAGCCTGATTCCTGCCAGCCTTGCTTTCTTTTCCTTCCCTCTTTTTTTTCTGGGCCTCGCCTCAGGCCAACCCTCTTACGAAGGATTGGCTGTGATGATTGCTGTTATTCTCGCAACAGGCGTTGCTTTTTTAAGCGAGTGGCAAAGCGGCAGGGAATTCGAAAAACTGAATTCTGCCAAGGAGCAAATCCAGGCCAAGGTAATCCGTTCCGGCTCTGTCAAAAAACTCTCCATGGAAGAACTGGTTGTAGGAGACCTTATTCTTCTTGAAATGGGAGATGAACTCCCTGCAGATGGCAGGGTTATTTCCTCTGAAAACCTTTCCATCGACCAATCCCTGCTGACTGGTGAATCCGAGCCTGTAGAAAAACATCTGGACTCAACCAACCAATTTACTGATGGCACGGAAAATCCATCCTGCCTTTTTCGAGGCACCCAGGTCCTTGAGGGCAGCGCATCTTTCCTGATCACCGAGGTTGGTGATGAAAGCATGATAGGCCAGATCGCCAGCAAGCTTGGCGTATCAGAGGATATTCAAAACGGACAGAATGAAAGATTACTCAAACGGTTTTCCACCCATCAGGAAACAACCCCTCTTCAGGAAAAATTGAGCGTCCTTGCCAACAGAATCAGCCAGGGTGGGTATATCGCAGCGATTATGATATTCCTTGCGATGCTTATACGGGGGATTTTCTTTGTAACGCCCGCTGATGTTTTCATACCAAAATCCATGCCCGAACTTCTCCAAGTTGCGCACGCCCTTGTTGGCTATTTCCTTTACATGGTAATCATAATCGTAGTCGCTGTTCCTGAAGGCCTGCCCATGAGCGTGACGATATCACTGGCTCTTGCCATGCAGAAAATGACACGGGCAAAATCATTGGTCAGGCAACTTGTTGCATGCGAAACCATTGGTTCAGCGACGGTGATTTGTTCCGATAAAACAGGCACGATGACTCAAAACAAAATGTCTGTATGCAGGATCATCACCAGGGGTTCTATTTTAGAGAAAACCGAATCCAACTGGACAAGCCTTACTTCAAAAAAAGTGGAAGCCCCTGGTTCCCCCATCGAATGGATGGCCTTTAACGCTGCGGTCAACTCCTCCGCGCATCTTGAAGAAAAGGAGGGGAAATTTGCAAGCGTGGGAAATTCCACCGAAGGCGCCCTGCTGTTATGGCTCAAGGAAAACAAAAAGGATTATGTGGCAATAAGAGCAAATGCCATCATCAAGCACAAGGGCCTTTTTTCCCCCGAACGAAAAACCATGTCGACCACCATCATCCATGGCTTGGAGGAAGTCACTCTTTACAAGGGTGCGCCTGAAATAATTATCGCCCTTAGCAAATTCATGCTGCATGAAGATGGCTCGGTCCGAAGTTTGGATGCAACAGACCTCACAACCATCAGGAAAGCCATGGAGCAAGCGGCCTCGCAGGCCATGCGCGTCCTTGGTTTTGCAATCAAGCGGGGAACGAACGACAGGGATGATGATCTTATCCTATGTGGCTTTATTTGCATACAAGACCCATTAAGGCCTGAGGTACGGAATGCGATTGCAGATTGCAAAAGCGCTGGGATCCAAGTCATCATGATCACGGGGGACAACCCGATCACCGCCAACGCAATTGGCTTGGAAGCTGGCCTGGCTATCGAGGGAAAAACCGAGTTACTTACGAGCGACATGCTCGCCCAGATGACGGATGAACAGGTTAAAGAACACCTGCCAAAACTCACCATCCTTGCACGCGCAAAGCCTCTCGACAAATATCGGATTGTAAAATTACTGCAGGAAATGCAACATGTGGTTGCAGTTACCGGAGACGGGACCAATGATGCGCCGGCGTTGAAAAAAGCCGACGTCGGGCTTTCGATGGGTATCACAGGCACCGAGGTCGCTAAGGAAGCGAGTAAGATTGTTTTGCTGGACGACTCGTTTTCGACAATTGTAAAAGCAGTGCTCTGGGGCCGTGCACTTTACGAAAACATCCAGCGATTCCTACAGTTTCAGTTGACCATAAACCTGAGCGCACTGGTAATCGCATTCCTTGGCCCGTTCATCGGGGTAAGGCCGCCTTTCACCGTGTTGCAGCTTCTTTGGATCAATGTGATCATGGATAGTTTCGCGGCGATCGCACTTTGTTCCGAAGAACCCCGCGAGGGCCTTTTAGAACAAAAACCAAAATTGCGTTCTGAAAGTATCATCACAAAAACCATGGCTTGGGAAATCATCTCAACCGCTCTTTTCTTTGTCATCGCAATGCTTGCGTTACTGTTGGGAATGAAGAACCACGGTTGGTTCGCCGGCGGAATTCCCCAGGATACCGAGTGGGAGTTCAGCCCTCTCAACGCGCATCAGGTCTCCATATTTTTCACAACCTATGTGGTGTTCCAAGTCTGGAACATCATTAATTGCAGGTCTTTATCTGCTTACGAAAGTGGTTTGAAAGGGGTTTTCACCAACCCGGCATTTATCGCAATCATGCTTCTGATCCTTCTGGGGCAGATGCTTATAATTCAGGTTGGTGGCTCCGTTTTCAAAGTACAACCATTGGGGCTTTCTGATTGGTTTTTCATTCTTTTAGGAACATCGGTGGTACTCATCAAAGCCGAGATATCCAGGTTTTTCCAACGCATTCGTACAAAGCAAACCACTGCCTAACATTCTGAAAGCCATGATATGAACAAAATAAAGTTGCAGGAAATTGCAGAGAGACTCGGGATTGGCAAATATTCACGCCATGTGCTTTTGTGCACAGGGCCAACATGCTGCACCGAAAAAGAGGGACTCGAAGCATGGGATGAACTTAAAAAACAAATCAAAAAACATGGCTTGGATTCGGGTGAAAACCCATGCTATCGAACCAAGGTTGGCTGTTTACGATTGTGCGAATCGGGGCCCATCGCAACTGTTTACCCCGAAGGTATTTGGTATGCAGGAATGTCAAAACAAAATATCAAAGGTTTTGTAGAAAGCCATCTTGTCAATGGCACGCCCCTGATAGAACTGGTGATTGCGCAAAACCCATTGCCCAAGGATCAAGCCTCTTCCAATGAATCGTGAAATCCACGCACTTCACGGGTACCAAGCGCGGTGATGCGATAACAACCCACAACCTTTTCTGCACTTTCCAATTGGTCTGCGTAGCCGCTGTTTTGTTCGATCCAGCCATATGCTATTAACATTCCGTGCAGGTAGGTAAGCTCTTTTTGTTCCACTCCGGAAACTTCCATCACTCTGGGCTGCCATTGCTGGCGCTCTTCGGGCAATTCCTTGAAGTACTTGATGAGGAGCTGCTTGAAATTATCCATTGGTATACGGTTCGTTTCCAATTCGTTGAACAATAATGAACAACATCAGGTGTGAAACAAAAGCATTACTGGAATATCAATCGGTAAAACAAACAGGTAGCGGTAACAAGTGGCTTGGATTTGGAAGGTTTTAAAAAGCCATATTGATCAAATCCACCAATGAAGGCGAGAAAATCAAACAGGTAAAGTTTGCAGGCGGAAACGATTGTAAGGGTGATGCATGATAAGAGTGAATCAAACAGGTCCGCGGGATATTTTCACCCCTTCAACAGTGATGAAATAGCGTGAAAGATGATTGGCAAACTCCCATGCGGGAATCGGTGATTCTTTGCGTAAATGGCTTAAAAACCGCCTTGTTATTGTTCCAAAGTGAGATTCGTGCCTGGTTCGCAGTTTTTTGGGGATTATCACCTGAAATTCTAATTCATGCCGGATCAAGTCCAAGGATTCATACTTTTGAGAAAGCTCCTTCACCTTGGCTTCAAGCAGAATTTGTAATTGATCCATGGTATGCGACACGGGCTTTACAAATATTTCGGACTCAAAATTCGTCGCTTCATTCTGCCTGATTTCAATTCTGGCTTTTTCGCCACGGGTGATTGCACTATAGGTATCAAGCCCATCAGGCCCTGCCATGAAATCCCAACGGGTATCCACATGGACGGTAAGGCCGTGAATTTCGTAATCAACCGTGTTGTTACCAAAATAAGTAAGGCAATCCCCCTCAACATATTCATCCAGGCTGGAAGGGTATTTCTCCTGCCCGGTGGCGGCCTGAAATTGCGATAAATCAAGAATCGTTGGCCAGCGTGTCGCACTTTTTATGCGGATATCGTTTTTATGGCATATTGCCTTATCGGGAAATAACAACCACATGGAAAGATCCACAAGATGAATTCCTACATCCGTAAGCCCCTCCCCCTGCTCCGCAATATCAAAGAAGGATACCGGCCTTCGCAACTGTAAACCGTTGACTTTTTTGCAAAGGGAATGGCTGCTGCGAAGAGAAAGAGCTGGTCGACCCGTCTTTAAAAATGGGCCCATTATTTCAGGGGAGTTGCTCAATTCCCTTTGCAGCAACGATACGACTTCGCATCTTTCAGTCATGATATCCATGACAACGAGATTTTTATCCTGGGCAATCTTGAGTGCTTTTTCCAAAAGTGGGAAATCCACCGCCTCAATAACCCAGGGCTTATCAGCAAGAACATGAAAACCGTTTTCCAGGCAGGCAAGAATGGTTTTAATCTTACTGCGATTATGGCCTGCGATGATAACAGCCTCGCCCATTTTTTCATTGATCATCCGGGCAAGGGAATGAGGGCCGGTATGAACCTCCAATTTCCAATTGCTGGGTTTTTCCGCTCTCTGGTTAAACCCAGATATCAAACTCAAATGATTGAGCAGCAACTGATCCAATTCTGAATAAATATGAATGGTGGGGGAAACACCATCCAGAGGCTCTTTTAAAACAAGAGCAGAATGAAAGTGCCCTGGATCAACCTGAACAAAAGTATTAAGTTTCTCTGTCATTAAATTCCTGTTTTCAAGCAAGTAACTTCTGTACCACCTCGCCATGAACATCCGTCAGGCGAAAATTCCTACCTTGAAACTTGTATGTTAATTTCAAGTGATCAATTCCAAGCAAATGCAGAATGGTGGCATGAAGATCATGGACATGCACCCTGTCTTCCACGGGTGAAAAGCCAAAATCATCGGTCTTTCCGAAGTGGGCACCAGGCTTGATACCTCCGCCTGCAAACCACATCGAAAAAGCGTCGATATGATGATTCCTGCCAGTGGTTTCACGCAATTCAGACATGGGGGTTCTACCAAACTCGCCACCCCAAATCACGAGGGTATCTTCCAGCAAACCGCGCTGCTTCAAATCGGTGATCAATGCAGCACAGGGGCGGTCTACATCCGAACAAACCTTTTCAATTCCAGTTTCCAAATTCGCATCCCCACCACCATGGTGATCCCAATCGGTATGGTAAAGCTGAACAAACCGGGTACCCCGCTCAACCAATCTTCGAGCAAGAAGGCAGTTTCTTGCAAAGGAGGGTTTTGAAACATTCGGCCCATAAAGATCTAGTGTGCGCTGATCTTCCCTCGAAAGATCAATCAACTCTGGGGCACTCGATTGCATCCGATGAGCCATTTCATACGAAGCGATCCTACTGGCGATTTCAGGATCTCCCGAGTCTAAAAGCCTTACAGAATTCAAATCTTTAACAGCATCGATAACATGGCGCTGATCTTTATCCGTGATACCTTTGGGCGTTAACAGGTTTAGAATTGGTTCGCCTGAACCACGAAGGGGAACGCCTTGAAAAGAGGTGGGCAGAAAACCACTCGCCCAACATGCGGATCCCCCTCTTGGGCCTCTGGGGCCGGATTGCAGAACAACAAAGCCGGGTAGGTTTTGTGATTCACTTCCTATGCCGTAAGTAACCCAGGAACCCATGCTCGGCCTGCCAAACTGGGCGGAACCTGAGTTCATGAAAACCTTGGCGGGGGCATGGTTGAACACATTTGTGGCCATTGAACGAACAATGGTGATATCATCTGCGACGGTACCAAGAGCGGGAAAAAGCTCAGAGATGGAAGCACCACTCTGGCCATATTTTTTGAATTTTCTCGGGGTCGCAAGAAGCTTGGGCGTCTCTTTGGAAAAAGAATCCATAAAGGCAAAGCGTTTACCCTTGATGAATTCCTGCGGGATGGGTTTGGCATGCCAGCGGGTCAATTCCGGCTTTTCATCAAACAGATCTAACTGGCTGGGGCCACCCGCCATGAAAAGAAAGATGACATTCTTGGCCTTGGGTTTATGATGCAATCCCCCAACCGAAGAGGCGTTGGCGTTGGAGCCATTGATCATTTCAGACAAGGCAATCCCGCCTAGGCCGATGGCACAATCCTTGAAGAAGTGCCTTCGTGTTTGATCTAAAAGTGGATTATGATCAGGCATAAGATTATTCCCGGGTAATAAATTCATCTAAGTTTAGCAAAGTTCGGGCCACCAAGAACCAATCTGAATGCGATGAATTCGCAGAACCATTTTGATGAAGCAAGCGTGTGACAATCTCAATTTCAGAAGCCTTGGGCAATCGGGCAAAACAAATCAAGAAGGCTTGGTTGATGCGTTCGATATCCGAAGACGGAGAGGATGCAAGCTTATTGCCCAGTTCCCTTGCGAACTCAACATGGGCCTCATCATTAAGCAGGGTCAAAGCTTGAAGAGGCGTGTTGGAACGGTTTCTACGGGTACAGGAAGAAACCGCATCAGGCGCATCAAAGACAACCAGATTAGGGTGCGGAGCAGAACGCCAGAAATAAGTGTACATGCCCCTGCGATAACGGTTAGCCCCGCTGTTGGGTTTCCAATTTTTAGGAACCTGGGTGAAGCTATAAACGCCTTCCGCCTGGGGTGGAAAAACGCTGGCTCCACCTATCCTGCTGTATAACAACCCGGAAGAAGCCAACCCCACATCACGAACAAGTTCTGCATCAAGGCGGATCCGATTTTGGCGATAGAGCATTCGATTTCGCGCATCGATCTTTTCGTATTCAGGCCTGCTTTTTGAAGATTGCATGTACGTTGCTGAAGTCACCATCAAGCGGTGCATCGATTTCATGCTCCATTCTTGATTTCGAAACTCTGCCGCCAGCCAGTCAAGTAATTCCGGGTGGGTAGGCAAGGAACCCTGGGTTCCAAAATCATTCTCAGTTTCAACAATGCCCACACCAAAAAACACCTGCCAGAACCTATTGACGGTAACCCGTGAAGTCAGTGGGTTATCCTTGTCGAACAGCCAGTTCGAAAAATCCATCCGGTTGGGTTTGGGGTTGCGAAGCGAATGCAAGACTTGAGGAACTCCTGATTGAACCGGAGCGCCCTTGCGTGTGAATTCTCCACCGAGATGAATATTCGTTGGCCTTGGCTTTGCCATTTCCTGGACTACAAGAGTCGAATCAATTTCGGGAATATCTTCTTTGGTCTTATGGATTTCAGCATCTAAAGCAGCGCGCTTATCATTGATGACAGCCTGGGTTAATGCTGCGAGGGGGTTGGGCGCAAAGACCGTACCAACCATATGCCTCATCCTATCCACCTGCCTGAAATATGCGTCGATATTGCGCTCTTGCGAAGGGGTTCTGCCATTCGGTGCTATGGCTAGGATTTGATCAATCAACGGTGGAAGAAGCAAGCGATCCTTGGATTGGATTTTCAATTCAAGCGATGCAATCTTCGCGGGTGTCAACGGGTCAAGCTGTTTTTGAGATGCCTCCAGCTTTTTCAAATGCTGCTTCAACTTGTCGCGTTTTATAATCTCATTCTGCGGCGCCAACTCCAAATTCGGCTCATCCACGGTGTTGAAAAATGCAAAGAACTGATAGTACTCCTTCTGGGATAAGGGATCAAACTTATGATCATGGCATTGGCAGCACCCAACGGTAAGGCCCAGCCAAACCGTACCGGTGGTATTCACCCGATCCACCACAGATTCGACCCGGAATTGCTCCTTGTCGATTCCACCCTCCTGATTGATCGAAGTATTACGGTGAAACCCCGTTGCAACCTTATCATTCAAGGTTGCTCCTGAAACCAGATCGCCCGCAAGTTGCAAGGTGGAAAAACGATCAAAAGGCATATCTGAATTCAAGGCATTGATAACCCAATCACGATATTTCCAAATCGATCGCGGGCCATCGATGCTGTAGCCATTCGAGTCGGCATAGCGTGCCTGATCCAGCCAAAGCCTGCCCCATCGTTCGCCATATTGCGGAGAATCCAACAAACGGGCAACCACCTTCTCGTAAGCATTTGGGGATTTATCGTTGAGAAAGTTTTCGACTTCTGAAGGTGTTGGGGGAATTCCGGTAAGATCAAGTGAAACCCTGCGAATAAGGGTCGATCTATCAGCCATGGGCGAAGGAGTCATCTTATCCTTGGCAAGCCTGCCCAGAACGAAATAATCGATTGGGTTTTTACACCAGTCTTTGTCGGCAACGATGGGAAGCGAAGGTTTGGCTATAGGCAAAAAAGACCAATGGGTGGATTTTTTAACATCATCAACCGCGATTGCCTCTGAGGCGGGAAGCTTGGCTCCTGAATCAATCCAACTGCGAAGAAGTGAAATTTCATCCTTGGAAAGTTTTGCGCCTTTGGGAGGCATCTGCTCGACATTTTCCTTGCCTGTGACAGCATGAATAATAAGGCTGTCCTCACTCTTTCCTGGCAACACGACGGGGCCGCTATTTCCGCCCTTGAGAATTGCTCTGGCACTATCCATGCGAAATCCGCCACGCTTACTTTCAGCGTTATGGCAACTTACGCAGGATCGAACAAGGAATGGTTTTATCTCCCGGTCAAAATCCGGGGTAAGGTTAAAATTCAGAGTGATTAAAAAAGCAATCAGTTGCATCGTGGGGTACCACCTATCAGGTAATAGATTATGGCCATTAACCCCGGATAGATCAAGCTAAAAGGCCTTTTACAAAAGCAGCAAAGGCTAGCTACCCTGTTTAAGGGATACCATGTTTTCGGCAAGTAATTTAACTTGGGAGACCAAATCCGCCTGGGTTTCCCTTTGTTGAGCAACAACCTCAACCGGTGCCCGTTGAACAAAGCTTTCATTGGAAAGTTTGGCTTCGATGGATTGGATCTGTTTTTGTTTTTCCGCCATCATTTTTTCAAGGCGAATAATCTCCGCATTTACATCGATCAAGCCCGCAAGGCTTATGTAGGCTTCGAAATCAGGATGCACATGGGAAGCAGATTGGGAAGGGCGAGTTACTTGGGGCCCGCATTCCAACTCACCTACCCCGCCCAAATGTGCTAAAAATGGTTTTAAAGACTTAAGATCGGAAGCAATCGCATCCGAGCATCGAACATTTATATCCAGCATCTTTTTAACATCAAGAAGATACCGATTTCGAACATCCCTGATCGCCCGAACCAGTTCCTGCATACGCGCAATTCGAGATTCAATTTCAGGTTGATGCCAAGCTTTTGGATAATTAGGCCATGAGGCAATGACCACGCTTATTTCCGCCTTTACTGGCACAGGCAATCCACGCAAAGGCGCAACTTCTCCCAGCGCCTTCCAAATCGTTTCCGCAAGAAATGGCATGAATGGGTGAATCAAGCGCAGGATGGCGTCCAATACTCCTGCAAGAACTCTTTGGGCAACAGGCTTGGATTCATCCTTAAGCCTGCCCTTGCTCATCTCGACATACCAATCGCAAAACTCCGTCCAGATAAATTCATACAAGGTTCGAATCGACTCACTAAAGCGGAATGATTCAAGATGGGTGGTTAATTCCTCAGTGGTTCGCTGCAACCTGCTTAACAACCATTGGTCTTCCAAAGGAAGAGATGCAAGATCAACAGGCGCAGGTTGGTAACCTTCGAGATTCATGAAAAGAAAGCGGGCTGCATTCCAAAGCTTGGTTGCGAAATTACGGCCTTGCTCGAAGCGTTCAGACCCTTGGGTTGCGGTAGGCAATTCAGGATCGGGCGCAGGCCAGGGCCCACCAGGCCTGAAGGTTTTCTTGCAACTCGGGCAGGTGATTTTCTTGGTCCGCATGTACATATGCTCTTGCTTAACCGTGACCAATGTTTCGCAATGAGGGCATATATTGCCAACCGGCATCCTGCTATCCTGCGTTTCGGTTGCAAGGTGGGCCATCTGGTACCTCAAGGCATCGGCACCATAACGGGAGATGATATCAAGCGGGTCGATACCATTGCCTTTGCTCTTACTCATTGTTTCGCCAAAACCATCGAGGATTTTGGGATGAATGTAAACCTTGTGAAAGGGAATCTTGCCTGTGTTGAAAAGCCCGGTCATCACCATGCGGGCAACCCAAAGAGTGATGATATCCCTGCTGGTAACGAGAACGCTGGTGGGGTAATACTTTGCAAGTTCCTTGGTTTGCTCGGGCCAGCCCAAGGTGGAATGTGGCCACAATGCGGAACTGAACCAGGTATCGAGAACATCGCCATCCTGGATAATTTTAAGATCCCCGCCCAAGGCGTCTTCAGGGATATCCGTCAAGGCGCAGACCAGCCATTGGTTGTTTTCATGATCCCAAATCCAGCAAACATCATCACGGTTGGCAAAGGCCTTTTTCAAGTCTGATTCATCGCACCTTGCATACCAGATTGGAATTCGATGCCCCCACCAAAGCTGCCTACTGATACACCAATCGCGTTTTTCTCCCAGCCAATCAAGGTAGGTGCCGGCATAGCGTTCGGGAGTGAATTTAACTTTGTCATCTTTGACAGCATCAATTGCAATCTGCGCCAGGTGATCCATCTTTACAAACCATTGGTCGGAAAGAAATGGCTCGATGGGGGTTTTGCTTCGGTCGCTATGCGCCAACTCGATGTCGCGGTCTTCCCTGCCTTCGAAGAATCCAAGTTTTTCCATGTCTTCGGTGACACGCTTTCTTGCTTCGTAGCGATCAAGGCCGGAGTAAACACCAAAACCATCCTTGATGGTTCCATCGTTCGCGAGGATGTTGATCATCGGCAGGTTATGCCTTAAACCACAGGCATAGTCGTTTCGATCGTGCGCCGTGGTAACCTTGACAGCACCGGTGCCAAATTCCTTCTTCACAAGAATACCGTCCGCAATGATGGGTATTTCGCGGCCAGCAAGCGGAATCAGAACTTTTTTGCCTACAAGGTGTGTGTAGCGTTCATCTGAAGGATGCACAGCAACAGCAACATCGCCCAGCATGGTTTCGGGGCGGGTGGTGGAAAACCGGATGAATTCGTCAGAGCCTGAAACAGGGTAGCGAAAAGTCCAGAATCCACCTTTTACGGTTTCAGTAAAAGTTTCATCATCCGCTACGGAAGTCTGGAGGTGTGTATCCCAATTGACAAGCCTTTTACCCCGGTAGATATAGTTTTGCTTGAACATTTGAAAGAAAGTGGAGCGAACAGCACGGGCGCAAACAGGATCAAGAGTAAAACGCGTGCGCGCCCAATCGCAACTTGCACCGATCTCGCGCAACTGGCCCAGAATGCGTTTCTCGTATTGATCCTTCCACTCCCAGATCCGATTAACAAGTTTTTCCCTGCCAAGCTCATGCCGGGTCTTTCCTTCTTCTTCCTTGACCCTTCGTTCAACAACGGCCTGGGTTGCAATACCTGCATGATCAGTTCCGGGCATCCACAGAACATTAAACCCCTGCATTCTGCGCCAACGTGCAAGGATATCTTGAAGGGTGCTATTAAGGGCATGGCCCAGATGAAGGGCCCCGGTTACATTTGGAGGAGGTATGACTATGCAATAAGGTTCGCCCTTGGCATCGGGGTTGGCATGAAAGAACTTGTTGTCTTCCCAGAACTTCAGGCAATCCTGCTTCGCCTGCTGGGGTTCATACTGCTTGGGCAATTCGCTCGACATTTAAACTATCCCTTTGAAACCATGAATTTCGAAAAAGTAACAGGAGAACTGCACACCTACTTTGCTTCGGCTTGCTCGCGATCCTTGATCAACTTGTACTCGATACTATCCACCAATGCCAACCAGGAGGCTTCAACAATATTTTCACTAACCCCAACAGTGGACCAGACATCGCGCTTGTCGTGGGATTCAATAACAACTCTAACTTTTGCAGCGGTTCCTGCGCGGGCATTCACAACGCGCACCTTGTAATCTGCAAGATGAAGATCCGAAAGATTGGGAAACAAAGGAAGAAGAGCCTTCCTTAACGCACCATCCAAGGCATTGACAGGGCCATCCCCTTCACTTACCGTGTGGGCCTCTGAAGCACCATGGCGAATTTTCACCGTGGCCTCGGTTGCGGGCAATCCATCCTTCGTCATCTCGATATTCACGCGATAGGAAAGCCTTTCAAACAATGGCTCATACATTCCCGCAGCCTTGCGCACCAGTATTTCAAACGATGCTTCCGCTGCTTCAAATTCATAACCAGCATTCTCAAGATCTTGAACTTGGTTAAGAATCTTAGTCATCAAGGCACGATCGTTAGTGAAGTCAAACTTCGAAGTTTTGCTGAGAATGGTGGATATTCCTGAAAGCTCGCTTACAAGAATCCGCCTTTGGTTCCCCACGATTGATGGATCGATATGTTCGTAACTACGGGAGACCTTGGCGACCGCATGGGTATGCATACCACCCTTGTGCGCAAAAGCGCTGGCGCCCACAAAGGGCTGCCCATTTCGAAAATTCATATTCGCAGTTTCATACACATACCTCGACAACTCGGTAAGATGCTTCAAGCTGCCCTCTGCCAATACCTTGTAATTCTGCTTCAGCGCAAGATTACCCAAAACGCTGATAAGATCAGCATTACCACATCTTTCACCAATCCCATTGATGGTGCCCTGTACCTGGGTTGCGCCTTTGGCAACCGCAGAAAGCGTGTTGGCAACGCCGAGTTCACAATCATTATGGCAATGAATCCCCACTTGGGTCTGTGGCTTTAAAGCAGCACGAACCGAAGCAACCCCGGAGGCGATCTCATCGGGCAAGGTTCCACCATTGGTATCGCAAAGTATGAGAACCGTGGCGCCTGCAGCTTCAGCAGCTTGAAGTGTCTTGATGGCGTAATCGGGGTTGTTTTTAAACCCATCAAAAAAATGCTCCGCATCATAAAAGATCTCGCGCCCCTGGTCCTTGCAATAGCGGATGGAATCAGAAATCATCGCGATATTTTCTTCAAGCGTGGTACCCAGAATTTCGATCACATGCAGATCCCAGGTTTTTCCAACGATGGTGATTAGCGAAGTTTCAGCATCCAACAAGGCTTTAATGCAAGTATCATTTGCTGGAAGAACGCCTTTCCTGCGGGTCATTCCAAAAGCAGAAACCTTGGCGTGCTTGAGTTTGAGTTTGCGAACTTCCCTGAAGTATTCAAAATCCTTGGGGTTGGATAAAGGATAACCGCCTTCAATGAAATCCACGCCCAGGTCATCAAGCTTTTTGGTGATGTGCAATTTGTCCTGCAAGGAGAAATTAACCCCCTCGCCCTGGCTGCCATCGCGCAAAGTTGTGTCGTAAATAAAGACGCGCGTCATCGTAAAGCCATCCCACAAAAGAAGAAAAACAGGTTCGGGAACAAAAGCCCGAAAAACCACAAAAAGACATTAAACCAAGCGGGTATAAGTCTGTCCACTACAGGAAAAGCAACTTTAACCGCTTGGAAGAATTAACAGCCTGCATAAACCTAACCATGCGGAAGCTTGGATTCAGCAAAAGTAGCCGGACAAACAAGATGCCTGAGCCAGTTCACATCATCTTTTTTCGGGTAATCAAGCCTGAAATGCGTACCTCGCGATTCAGTTCTTTGCCTTGCGGAAAAAATCATAAGGCGTGCAACAGTAAGCAGATTCGCCAACTCCCACCCCTCCCGGGTCTGAAATTCTCTTCGCAGCGCATACCTGCACCAAAATCC
>CAZYAY010000008.1:0-6642 GCA_964646215.1 uncultured Candidatus Kuenenia sp.
TCATTTCAACTTCCTTGATCGATCCGGTTTCATCAGCGATTATCCGCTGTTTACCATCTTCAGATAAAACCACTGCAGTCAGAGAAACGACCTCGCCTATTATTTTCGTGCGAATACCAACCGGAACCAAACACCCCCCTCCTAGATTTCTGAGCAGCGACCTTTCTGCAACGGTTTCAGCGTGGGTTATGGGGTCATCTAGTTTGCTTAAGAGTTGCAAAGTGCTTGCATCATCAGCCCTGCATTCAAGGCCAAGGGCTCCTTGCCCAACTGCGGGAAGCATCCATTCCGGGTCAAGAATTTCTTTGATACGGTTTTCAAAACCAAGTCGGATCAGACCGGCTTCCGCAAGTATGATGCCATCGAGTTTCTCAGATTCAATCTTGTTCAGCCTGGTTTCAACATTGCCACGAAGATGAACCAGATTTAAATCCGGCCTGCGAAAAATGGCCTGCGATCTGCGCCTTAAGCTGGTTGTGCCGATAGTTGCATGTTGGGGCAATTCATCAAAAGAATTGATGGTGTTGGAAACAAATGCATCGCCTGTAGAACCTCGCTTGGGGATTGCAGCAAGCTTTAGGCCAGCGACTTTTGCAGTGGGCAGATCTTTTAAACTATGTACTGCGATATCGACGCTGTTGTCTAAGAGTGCGAGTTGGATTTCCTTGGTGAATAAACCATCGGAGCCAATCTGGCTTAGAGCACGGTCGCGAATCTGGTCGCCCTTGGTGTCAAGAATAACCAATTCGATTTCTTGTTCAGGGAAATGGTTTGCAAGGGTATCACGAACAAAATGTGCCTGCCATAGAGCGAGAGGGCTGCCCCTGGTCCCAATCCGAACTTTATGCATCTTTTTTTGCCCCCAGCTTCTCAAGACAATTACGTAAAAGGTTTGCTGTCTGCAATGGAGTTAAGGTTGAAGTTGTGCAACGAAGATGTTCTTCGGGGTTCTTATCTGCACGATCGAGCCTTAACCAGACTGGCATCAAGGTTTCAGGGTCGTGCTGGTAGCGTGGAAATAAATGCCAATGCAGATGGGGCACCTGATTGCCTAAAAGTTCGTAATTAAGCTTAAGGGGTTGGAAAACTTGTTCGATGGCTTTGGCAACAAGGCACATTTCATCAAAGTAGGCGTGTCGAGTTTCAGATGTAAGGGCGTTAAGTTCACGCTCATGTTGCTTTGCGACAACAATGCAATAGCCTTGGAAAAACTGCCACTTCCCCAGCAGCACGAAGCTATTGGGGAAGTTCCAAACAAGTTCTTCCTGGGGAAGAGCAGGGAGGGAGGCAAGTTTTTGACAAAAAAAGCAGTTGGTCAACGAGAGAAAATCCTAAAGAGAAATAAGGGTGGGGAATTAATCGCCACCACCACCGAAATCACCGCCACCACCAAAGTCACCGCCGCCACCAAAATCGCCACCACCACCAAAGTCTCCACCGCCGCCACTATCACCACCGCCAAACCAACCGCCGCCGCTATCACCACCGCCACCACCAAACCACCCGCCACCGCCGCCAGAATCATTCCCAGCATCATTACCGAAGTCACCACCGCCACCGCCCGAATCATTATCGATGTCGCCACCTGAGCCGGAACTGTCAGTATCTTGGGCAGAATACCCGCTATCGCCGGTTTGATCAGCACCGTAAGCGGAAGAGCCAGAATGGCCGCCTCCGAAAAAGTTATTGTACATGTACATACCAGCAGCAGCGCCAAACATACCACCTAAGAGCGAGCTGAAAAAACCACCACCGCCCCCGCCGTATCCTGGTGCCATTCCACCACCGCCATAACCTCCGCCCCCAGCCATGGCCCCACCCCCGCCAAACAGCGCTCTAAATATCGCGATGACCAACCAAGCGCCACCAAGAACTAAAAGGCCCATACAAATCCAGCCACCAATAGGGGAGGCATCGCCTTTGTTTTCGGGAGTAGAGGTGCGTACAGGAGCAGCAGCAACCGGTTTGTTTTGGTTGTTAACCACGGGTGCCCCAGTGCCCTTGCGGTTTTCAGGGTGCGATTCCATAGCGTTGTAAACAAAGTTGACTGCTTCGATTAAGGCTTTATCATTTTGCTTTTCTTTAAGTTTTCCAATCATAAGGCTGGTCAAGTTATCACGGTCAAGCAGTGAAAAGATTTTCTTTTGGGTTTCATTGCCCACTTCAATTTGGAGATGTGCAGGGTCTTTGGAAAGCAGGATGTAAACCCCATTGACACGCAAGTTGGTAAACTGTTTTTGGGCCCATTGATGATACATGCGATTAGCATCGGATTTATTTTTAATATCAACTCCCTTTTTAACATCATCAGGGATGCTTATGAAAGTCTCGATGACAAGATCGTGCTTAAATCGTTTTTCGATATCTAAGATTCTGCGATTGGCCTCGGACTTGGCATTTTCAGAAAAGAAGCCAGCGGGATCTTTGATCTCGCGGTATTCCGCTTTTAAGTCGCTGTTTATTCCCAAGCAAAGTACCACCGCACCGAGTATGCTTAAGCTTTTCATGATGCCTGTCATGGGCTTCCCTTTCAAAGAATGAGTGTTCCCTACTAATTAACATTATAAAGGAATTCGGATTTGTGATGTGAATATTACGATGATTTTCTAAGATGTTGCAAAGAAAGCCAGGTACCCCCTAAGGAAGCAAATATGCTGGAAAAAATTCATGCTACTACCATTTTGGCGGTCAGGCACCAAGGCAAAGTGGCCTTGGGCGGTGATGGTCAGGTAACATTGGGCCATATTGTAATGAAACAAGATGCCCAGAAAATCCGAAGACTTTTCCAGGGTAAAGTGCTTGCGGGCTTTGCTGGTGCAGCTGCTGATGCTTTTGCCCTTATAGAGCGCTTTGAATCCAAGTTAAAGGATTACCAAGGTTTGGTTCCCCGTGCAGCCATCGAATTAGCCCGGGAATGGCGCACCGATCGCATGTTACGAAGATTGGAAGCCATGTTGATTGCGGCAGATCAGGAAAATGTACTGTTAATCAGTGGCAGTGGCGATGTAATCCAGCCAAGTGATGGGATAGCAGCAACCGGGTCGGGAGGGCCTTATGCAACAGCCGCGGCCCGGGCCTTAGTTGCCAACAGCAATCTGGATGCCACGGCAATAGTGCAAAAATCGCTAGAAATTGCAGGAGATATGTGCATCTATACCAATCGCAATATCCTGGTTGAAACCCTCTAACATAATCGGCCCCCGCTTCATAACTCGATGGAGATTGCAAAATTGTCTGACTGGACCCCCAAGCAAATTGTTTCCGAACTGGATAAATACATCGTGGGGCAGGGCGCAGCCAAGCGAGCCGTGGCCGTGGCTATCCGCAATCGCTGGCGCAGGCAGCAACTGGCACCCGAGATGCGAAAAGATGTAACCCCTAAAAATATCATCATGATCGGGCCCACAGGCGTTGGTAAAACTGAAATTGCACGCAGGTTGGCCCAATTGGTCGGGGCCCCGTTCTTTAAGGTTGAGGCCACCAAATATACCGAAGTGGGATACCATGGCCGAGATGTCGAAAGCATGATCCGTGACCTTGCCGAAGTTGCAGCAGGCATGATCCGAAAGGAACAACGAAAATCGGTGGAAACCAAGGCTGCAGAGCGACTTGAGGAACGCCTGCTTGATTTGCTTTTACCTGGCACCGGACCCTGGCCTGCCGAAGATGAGGATGCGAAGGTTAAAAGCAATCATGCCCGGGAAATCATGAAAGAAAGGCTCAAAGCAGGCGAATTGGAAGAGCGGACGGTGGAATTATCCATCGAGCAAAAAGTTGTGCCGGTGCAGGTGTTTTCCAATATGGGAATGGAGAACATGGATGCTGATTTTCAAAGTATGTTTGAAAAAATGCTGCCCAAGAATTCCCAGACCCGGCAGGTTAAAATCCGAGATGCTCGGAAAATTATTCTCGAACAGGAAACCGAAGCCTTGATCGACAGGCAGGCGGTAAATGAAAAAGCAGTCGAATTGGTAGAAAACCAAGGCATCATATTTCTTGATGAAATAGACAAGGTATGCACCAGTGGGCAATCGCATGGCCCGGATGTTTCACGTCAGGGGGTGCAAAGGGATTTACTTCCGGTGGTGGAAGGCACAACGGTAAACACGCGCTATGGCCCCGTAAAAACCGACCATATTCTTTTTATTGCAGCAGGTGCGTTTCATGTTTCAAAACCTGCCGATCTTATGCCCGAACTTCAGGGCCGCTTCCCCATCAGGGTCGAATTGACTGATTTATGCAGGGAGGATTTTTATCGGATTCTTACCGAGCCCCAAAACTCACTCGCGATGCAGTATTCTGAACTATTAAAAACAGAGGGGATTACGCTGGAATTCACCAAGGATGGCTTGGAAGCACTTGCTGATATAGCGTTTGAGGTAAATTCATCAACCCAGAATATCGGCGCAAGAAGATTGCATACCGTGATGGAAAGGGTGGTGGAGGAAATCAGCTTTCATGGTTCAGATCTGGATGAAAAGACCCAGAAAATAGATTCAGCCTATGTGAAAAATAGGCTGAAAGATGTGTTGCAAAGAGAAGACCTAGCACGATTTATCTTATAAAAACCGGCTTATGCAGAAAATGAACTGTAGCTTGTAGTTTTATCGTTTTGAATCTTTTCCATGATCCAAGTGTTCGCATCCCTGAGCATTTCAGAGTGAATGCGATGGTTGGTGCCGTAGGTTCGCCAGAATGGGTTCATGCCCGCAAGAATCATGCTATCGCGGTCTTTTTCAGCAGATCTTGCAGTCACCACAGAATTTGCAATGCCATGCCCCATAAACACGGGAAGATTCTTTAAGGCCTGAACTCGCCAAAGTGGTGCCTGATGACGGGGCAGATGACCGTTAAGCGACAATATCCCAGCAAACTTTTCTGGATACTGGAAAGCCATGCGATAAGCAAGGGTTGCACCTTCACAGAAACCAGCGAGAAAAACCCTGTTCAAGTTGATGTTGTAAGAGTCTTGGGTCTTTTCGATGGCATTAAAAATGTAATCTTCAACCATCGCATCGCTGGAACCATCAGGGCCCCAAGTGTATGCATCTTTATGCTTGAGGTTTTTTTTAACCATGGTGGTATGCATGCCACGCAGGGAAATCGAAATATAATTGCGCCTGCTCATGTGCGGTGCATAACGTAAAACTTGTTCTTCGTTGCTGCCATGCGCATGTAAGTAGACAATCAAGGGATACGCATAGTTGGGTTCATAATGAACGGGTAGGAAAGTCCGAAGCGGAAGTGCCGCTGGGGAAAATACCTTGGAGTCGTAAAACCCCTCGGTAGGTTGTTGAGTAATAAGAGATAAATTAAGGGGAGCCATAAGCACTCCAAAGCTTTCTATAATTTCCAAACGCCCCATGTTTTGAAATAAAATCAAGGCAAGCGTTTAGGATGTAATGCATTCCGTTGCGCAAAGTCTACGGTGTATCTCCGGTTGAGTCAACGAAAGACTTAAGTCAAACTTTGAAAAAAATGCTTAATTGGTAAGGGAAAGTGATGAATAATCCGGTTAGGTCAGGTAGGCCGAGATAGGCCGATTTGGAGAAATAGAACAGGTCTATCGATAAAGACAAACCTAATGGCTGAGAAACAGTTGCCTAAACTGTTTGTATTTACCAAATGTTTTATATTGCGCATTTGTAATTATGAAATGATTATGCAACTTATCGGATGATTGCAAACGACTGTTGGTGAATGATAAACCCCGGAGATTTTTAAGATACCCCCCGAGAAAAACACTGCTGATGTGCTTAAATTACGAAGCTACGGGCGTTCTTCAGGTTGAGGCGATGCAGAAATAACCTTGAAATCGATGGATTTTTTGCAGGAGCGTGGGAGATTGCCAGAAATGGCAGTCTCTTCAACACTAACCCATAAGGTATATAAACCCGGCTGTAATTTAGGGGGAACCCTAAACTGGAAAGTAAGGTGGTAATCGGACCTTTGGGCCCTGCTGCGGTCGATTCGTGGCGGAAATGCCATGTTAATTATTTTGCCATTGCTGTCGTGAATCTCAAGATTGCTTGAAAGCATGGATTCGTAAACCTCGTTGTCCTTGCTGCAATGAACATTCTCGACTTCGACATAAACCATGATTTTTTCGCCGGGTAGATTTCCTTTGCCTTGCTGGAAGCCATGGTTGGAAGTCAGGGGATCAAAAGAACCAAATCCATGGATATCCTTGCAAAAAGTAAGGTTTTCAAGGTTTAGTGTCGCCTGCTTACGCAGTTTTTCTTGCGCCTTGCCCACCAAGTCCAAGGCTTGTGAAGCTTCTTTGGAATCCAAAACATCATGTTTTAAAATCACTCCCGCCGCTGATAAAAGAAACTCGACAAGTTCCGGATTGGGAACCGTGCCATCTTTTAAAGTTTTGCTTGCTTGTTCGGGTTTGTTTTCAAGGATTTGTTTAAAAGCCAAGGTTGCGGGGTTCAAAGTTAAAACTTCTGGAATGAGCGTAGGTTCCAGTGGTTTTTTTTCTTCGACTGGAATTTTTGCCTCTTCCAAAGTCGGGCCAGTAAAGGGCGTTTGTATTTCTAAAACAGGCTTTTCAGACTTTAATAGCAAAGGTTCGATTACTTTGCTTGTTTTTGGCTCGGCCCCGGTAATTTCAGCCGGGGTTATTTTTTTTTCAGTCGC
>CAZYAY010000008.1:6742-71976 GCA_964646215.1 uncultured Candidatus Kuenenia sp.
GGTGGGGGTGGAATTCTTAATGGACTAGGTGCATTAGCGGCCTGTTTCTGCTTCGCTTCCTGTTCTGATTTTAGCGAAAGAAGTTTTAAAGCAGGCGGTAGATCTTCGACTTTCAATTGCTTTTGAACCTTGGGCGATTCTGGTTCCCTGGATTTTGTATCTGCTGTTTTTTTTGTTACAACATCGTCTTTTGCAATAATTCTAGTTGGATCTTTGTTTTCATCATCCAATGAAACCGAACGAGTATCATTTGCAATGGGCATCTGCACTCGTTGCATCTTGGCTTGGCCAAAGTTTGTGCAGCCACTAGCAAGGGGCAAAAAAACAATAATCAAAATCATACGAAACAGCATATCTATGAACATTCCTGTGCCTAAAGAACCCTTGAGGCGGGCAGCAATAACCTAGTAAGGGCCGAAGGTCAACCCTAGCCTCGAAATGAAAATGCAGATTGGGGTGATTAAGCAGGTTGGGAGGGGCTGGGTTACGAAAGCAGAAGCTTGGTTAAACCCAGATTTTCATCTTACCAAATAGCTCTGGGGGTATTTTTCGTTCAGATACCCTTAAAATTTCACTCCGAAGGTATCGAGTGCTTTGATGCCCGACCACGATTAATTCGTTTTTAAACATCGCTGCCCGCTCGACAAAATCATCAAGGTGCATGTGTCCGAACTTGTGGATTTTTTCCCTGCGATGTTTGGAGCGAATGAAACTCATTTCCGTGATAAGAACCTTGGCTTCATAAACAGGGGGGTAATTGTCTAATCCCGCGGGGCTGGTATCTCCGGTGTATGCAAGCAAAGGGGTGCGAATTTCCTGGGTTACAGGTGTGCCCGAAAGTCTTAAATCGCGGATTTTATCGCCCGAAAACCCCTGAAATTCTTCTTTTAGCTTGTTGCGCCTCTGCCAAACCATGAATCCCAGCGATGGAATGGTATGGGTGGTTGCAAAAGTGGTGACCACATGATCCCTGCTTAATTCAAATTCCTGGCCTGCTTCCAAACCAATGAGGTTGCAATTCATACGGCCACGATCAAGCCGTTGAAAAACCAAGAGGAGCTTGCGTAAATCCTCGACAGCATAGGCAGGCACATAAATATTTGGGGGTTCCATTTTCATCATGCGCCTGCGTGCGACATAAATAGGCAGGCTTGCGACATGATCAAGATGGGTATGGGTGATGCACCAGTTTGGTGTGCCCATGAAATCCCAAGGTTGGGCGCCTAAATCGAAGCCCATTTTTAATTCTGGAACCCGCCAATAAGACTGAACCGCAGCCCTGGAATATCCCTCAATAGTGAGATTCCCGTGTAAATGTCTTAGGTAAGGAGCGTTTTCGACCATGAGGTATTCCGCAGTTGGAAGCTTTATATGCCCAAAGTCACTATAAAAACAATTGGCCATAAAACCAAGGTGCACCTTTAATTTAAGGTTTGTAGGAATGATTTTAGAAGGTCTAGTTACCACGATTGGAAAAGAAGGAAAAATCCATGTGGCTCCCATGGGCCCCCGGGTTGATACTTCCATGTCTCATCTGCTTTTACGCCCGTATTCCACCTCCCAAACCTGCCAGAATTTACTCCAGCATCCCGAAGGGGTTTTTCATGTCACCGATGATGTGACTTTGATTGCCCGAGGTGCTATTGGTTTGATGGATTCCCCGCCAAACATGCCTGCAACCGCGGTTAAGGGCTTTATCCTTAACGAAAGTTGCAGAGCCTATGAATTCAAGGTGGTGCAAGCCGATACCTCCGAAGATCGGGTAAGGTTGGAATGCGAGGTGGTGAAAGTTCACAGGCAGAGAGATTTTTTTGGTTTTAACCGTGCCATGTTTGCTGTTTTGGAAGCCGCGATTCTTGCCTCACGAACCGCATTTTTATCCCTTGAACAAATTGAAAAAGAATTTACAAAATTGTCTACTTTGGTGCAAAAGACAGGATCAGAAAAGGAAGCCGCTGCTTTTTCACTCCTCGAACAGTTCGTGCGAACCCAAGCCAACAAATCAGGCCCGGAATCTTGAAATGTCCATACACCTATTCGACCCACTTGCGCCTGCCATCTTCCCGCGCTATCCCGGTGCTTCAGATTTTCAGCGTATTTCCAAGGGAAAAGTCCGTGTCACTACAGGCAGCAGGTTGCATTTCGGTTTCTTAAACCTAACTCCGAATAATATTCCCTTTTGGCATGACCTTTATGGAAACCCCACGCTCCCTGTGCGCAGGTTTGGTGGCATAGGCCTGATGATTCCCAAACCCGGGATTTCCATTATTGCAGAAATATCAAACTCCTGGAGTTTTGAAGGTGGGCATGTGCAAAGGGTTGAAGAATGCGCGATAAAGTTGCAAGCCTATTGCGAAAAGAATAATCATCGTATCAAACCCTGCAGGGTGATTGTTGAAAAATCAGCCCCCCATCATGTTGGTTTGGGCACAGGCACCCAACTGGCTCTTGCCGTTGGAAAATCCCTGCTGCTTGCAAACGGCTTTGATATGCCCACAAAAGAACTCGGCCCGGTTTTGGGAAGAGGCAACAGGTCTGCAATCGGGTTGTATGGTTTTGATCACGGAGGGCTGATTGTTGAGGGCGGTAAAACTAAAGATGACAAGATCTCCCCTCTGATCTCTAATCTTCCCTGGCCCAAAGATTGGCAGATCGAATTGCAATACGATAGTGAAAAGCCCGGTGTTCATGGCGTGGAGGAAGTGAATGCATTTAAAGAAATTATGAATGCCCCCAATGATAGCGAATTACTTTCTGCGAATCCCAGAAATGCCTTGTTGGGAATTCTGCCTGCCGTTGTCTCGGAAGATCTTGATGCAGTAAAAAAATTCATATTCGATATGAATATGCGGACGGGCAGGGTGTTTGAGCCCTTCGAGGGCGAAGATAAAAAGGGTGGGCCTGGCTCAAAAGAATTGTTTGATTTTTGTGGCCAGAGTTCCTGGGGACCTGTCAAATTTCAAATCAGAAAATCGTGAAGTTCATTTTTGATCAGATTGAATGTTAATACGTATCTGTAAACAAAAAGTGCAACCAGCACGGTGTTTTTGTTGTGATGGTTGCACTTTTATTTAATGCAAAAACAAATAGCTAAACTTGGTTGAAGTAATTGCTGGTGCAATTACTTCTTGACATCTGGGTTTACTATTTTTTCTGCAGGCCATTTGCCATTGAGAATATCAACAACCGCGTGGGCGGCGGAAAGTGCCATGTCATCTCGCGATTGAACATCCACCCCTGCCATATGAGCCGTAAGGGCCAGATTTTCCATTTCAAAAATTGGCAGCTTGCCTGGTGGTTCTTCCTCAAATACATCAAGACCCGCCCCAGCGATTTTTTTTGTTTTTAAAGCTTCATGGAGATCATCGGTTTTGATCACCCCACCTCGCGAAGTATTAATCAAGAATGCCGAGGGCTTCATCATTCCCAGGGTGTTCTTGTTGATGATGTGATGCGATTCCTTGCTGTAGGGCAGATGCAGCGAAAGGAAATCTGATTGTTTTAAAAGTTCTTCCCAAGTTAGCAATTTGATGTCGTGCTTTTTGCAGAAATCATGATCGGGAAATGGTTCGTAAGCAACAACTTTCATTTCGAAAGCCAGGCCCCTGGTTGCCATCGCTTTGCCTGTACGGCCAAGCCCGGCCAGCCCCAGGGTTTTTCCGCGCAGGGGAAGATTTGTACCCCGTGGGAATTTTCCCTGTTCGATTGCTTTGTGCTGCACAACCAGCTTTTTGGCAAGGGCAAGCATCAGGCAGAAAGCATGTTCAGCCACCGAGCCTTGGTTGGTTCCTGGCGCAATGGTAACCACGGTATTATTGGCGGTGGCGGATTTTAAATTCACCGCATCGTATCCCACGCCTACCCGGGCGATGACCCTAAGTTGCGGGTGGGCGGCGATTACTTTTTCGTTGTAGGGTTCAGAGCCTGCAAGAACAGCGGTGGCGCCATTGAGCCAATGAATCAATTCGCTTTCGGAAAGTTGCTCGCCTTTTTTTGGATATATAAGTTCATGGCCAGCATCTTTGAGGACTTTGACAAATTCAACTTCAATGCCATCAAGAGGGGAAGGGGCGATAAGAACTTTAGCCATGGTTAAAACCTTTCTTAAAAAGAAGGTGGGAATCTTATGAACGATATCCTACAAAAAAAGGCCGCTTGCGGTGCGAAGTTGCAGCGAAATATTTGAAATAAAATTTAGTTTGTCATGCCAGAACTTCTCCGCATCCGCCTCGGTTACCAAGGTGAAAGAGACACTGGTTCCGGGCCTGAGTTGCCCAAGAATGTCTAAATCGGCCCTGATTACCTGTGCTATTCTTGGGTAACCACCAATGGTCTGGCCGTCCACCCCAAGAACCAACAACTGGCCATCTCGGGCAACTTGAATAGTACCCGGGCAAACTGGCTCTGAAAGCATTTCTTGCTTTGGGGTGGGCAAAGGGGAGCCTGAAAGTCGCAGTCCCATGCGGTTGCTGGATTGATCCACCAGAAAATCTTTGTGGAAAAAATCCGAAGATTTGAAGAAGGAAAATTCCGCACCATGGGTTACCCTGATCACGCCTTTTGGTTTTTGCCAACGCCATTCCTCGGGAAGTCGCGATCGCATGCACCAACCTTGAACGCATGAGAGGCTGGTTTTTGTTTTGATCGGTTCCAATGAGGAATTACTGCCTAGGATATTCCTTGCATTAATACCTCCCTTGATTCCAAGGTAGCCACGAACTCCGGTGGTGCAACTTCCTGTTTTAAGTGTCTCACCCGCATTGAGTGGGAATGTGTTTAGGTGGTTTAAGTTGTAGCCATCAATCTCGAGTTGACATGGCGGGCCGATATAGGAAAGGGCCAAATCAACATTTGCTTTTAAAGTTGGTCCGATGAGGCTGAATTCCAAAGCTGGTGTGTTATCATCATTTCCCAAAATTGCATTACACAACTGGTAGGAATTATGATCAGCCGCACCCCCCCAGGGAATTCCCTGATGTCTGGATCCAAATCTTCCCTGATCAACAACCAAGGTGTGTAAACCAGATTCAATAACAGAAAGTGTCATGAAAATGCCTTGGTTTCTATCCCTAGGATTTCAAGTTGACATCGTAATTTTTGAACGAAATGAACAACATTGGGCTGGTCGCCATGAATGCATAGAGTTCGAATGCCCGAGGTTTGTAAAAGCTTTTGGGCTTGTAATGCTGCTGCAATAGGGTCGTGAATAAAAGCGTTGGGCAGGTTGCGTGGTACCAGGTTGCCATTGGGTAGATATTGTCTGTCTGCAAATCCTTCAGAGATAAAGTGGACTTTGCCTTTGGATGCGTGTTGGAGTTCAGAACCCGGTGGCCCAAGGATTGCGAGATGGAAGCGTTCTGCGATGGAGACGATTTTTTCTGCGAGGGTTTTACTTTTAGATACCTGGTGATAAAGTGCGCCATGAGGCTTTAAGTGTGAAAGTTTGATGCAGGCGAAATCAGAAAGTGCGATTAATGCGCCGACTTGAAAAAGGCATTCTGCGAATATTTGATGTTCAGATAGGTTGGATTCCCGGCGGCCGAAATTTTCAGGGTCGTTGAACCCAGGGTGAACACCCACATTAATTTTGTGGCTTTTGGCGTGCTTTAGTAATTCTAAAACCTGATCGGGCGATCCTGCATGTCTGCAACAGGCGATGTTGATTGAAGTGACCAGGGGCAATAACTCCAGATCATTGCCAATTCCTTCGCCCAGATCGCAATTCAGATCAATGTGCATAAGGTTGCCTATTTGTTTTTGGGTCGGAATGCCAGCACGATGTTTTCGTGGGTGGTAAGAAAAGGCCCATCAATCAAATCAATGCAATACGGTACCGCAGGGAAAACCGCAAGCAGGCAATCGCGAATCGCTGAGGGTTTTCCGGGAAGATTGATAATAAGACTGCTACCCCGGATGCCAGCAATTTGTCGCGAGAGTATTGCAGTCGGCACAATCTTAAGCGAGACCGCCCGCATTTGTTCGCCAAACCCATCAAGGATCTTATCGCAAACGGCTTCTGTTGCCTCCGGCGTTACATCTCTTTTTGCAGGTCCGGTTCCGCCTGTTGTAACTACCAGGCAGCATTTTTCTAAATCACATAATTCTTTGAGTGTTGATTCGATAACGGGTTGTTCATCAGGGATTATTTTCGAAATGATTTCGAAGTTGCATGAAAGGATTTCATGTAAAAGTTTGCTTATAGCGGGGCCGCCCAGATCTTGATAAACCCCGAGGCTTGCGCGATCAGATACCGTGACGATTCCTATTCGGATTTGCTTGCTCATGATAATTTGTCCGATCTTTATGATTTTCTTCTTGGGTTGAAGATAATATAGCAACACAATGACATTTTTACTTCTGCCATTAAAGGAGAAAATATGAGAACTGTATGGAGATTTCATGGAGCAGGAGAATTGGTGTTTGGCTGGGGTGCGGTTAATGAGGCCGGTGAGCTTTCGATGCGCATGGGTTTAAAGCGTGTTTTTCTTCTAACTGATAAAACACTTCTTAAATTTGGAATCGCCCAGAAGGTGATCGCCCCATTGGAAAACGCAGGTATCAGCGTTGAAATATTTGATGGCGGAGAACCCGAACCCACACTTCCCGCTGTTTTGAAAGCCATTGAGGCTGCCAGAGCTTTTGCTCCTGATGGTGTTTGTGGTGTTGGTGGTGGCAGCAACATGGATATGGCAAAGATTGTTGCCAAAGTTCTGGCACATGGGGGCAGCCCCCTTGATTATGTTGGAGATGATCGTTTGCCCGGGCCGATACTTCCCTTGATTTGCGTTCCCACTACAGCAGGCACGGGATCTGAAGTTTCTGGAGCGGATGTTTTTACCGACCCATCCACCCAGTTAAAACTTGGATCACTTAGCAATTACCTTCGCCCCCGCGTTGCAATTGTTGATCCGCAAATGTCTGTTTCATGTCCGAAAAAAGTCACCGCGGATAGTGGCATCGATGCTCTAACACATGCGATTGAAGCCTTTACCGCAGTCGATAACGAAGTATTTCCACTTCCCAACGGCCAGCGATCCGTTTATCAAGGCAGACATTTCTTTGGTGACATGGTTGCTGAAAAAGCCATCAAGCTTTGTGGCCAATTTCTTAAGCGTGCCGTTCTTGATGGTAATGACCTCGAAGCCAGGGAAGGCATGGCTTTGGCTGCAACTCTTGGCGGGTTGGCCTTTTCAAATGTGGGGGTTGCTGCTGTTCATGCATTGGAATATCCGATTGGCGGGGCGGTGCATTGCTCGCATGGCGAAGGTAATGGCTTGCTGCTTCCTTACGTGATGAAGTTCAACCTGCCTGCAAGAAAGAAGGAATTTGCGTTGATTGCAAACTGGTTGGGCGCAAGCACGCAGGGGATGGATGAAGATGCTGCTGCGAATAAAGCAATCGAAGCAGTGGAAAAGTTGCGTAGTGAAATAGGCATCCCCGGGAAGCTGAATCAGATTGGCGTAAAAGAAAATCAGTTGCATGAATTCGCGGTCAAATCGCATGCGATACAAAGGATTTTAAGGGTTAATCCAAGAACCACTTCGGTGCAAGATCTGGAGAAAATTCTAAGAGATGCTTTTTGATGCTGCTTCGGGTTTGCCAAACAGGAAAAGAAGGATCCGGTCAAAACGATCCCGCCAATCGTTTTCGTGATGCTGCCCGCCAACGATTTCCTGATAGTAATAGTTCCATCCTGGAAGCAGGCCAATTTGTTCAAGCCTGCTTGCTAATAATCGGGTTAGAGTGAAAGGCGGGTTGACGCAGCCTGGGTATTTGCCTTCTTCGGTACCCATGTCGAACCAGATTCTGGAGTTTGAAAGTCGGGTGGCCTGAGCCAGGACATCATAAAGGGATTTTTGGTTGGCCCACCAGAGAGAAGCCGATATTGCGCCACATAGGCCAAAAACTTCGGGGTAATCGAGCGCCAGAGTTAGAGAAACCAACCCGCCTAAAGAGGAACCTGCGATGCCGCAATTTTCCGGCCCCGCTTTGGTTTGATAGTTTGAATCGATGAATGGTTTTAGTTCTTCGGTCAGGAACTTTCCATAGTTTCGGGCGTTTCCACCGCGCTTCTCACGTGGATCACGCTGCAACGTGTATTCTTCTTCGCGCTGAAGATTGTTATCAATGCCTACCAGAATGAGCGGTCTTAGAAAGCCCTGGCGGATCAGGCGCTCTGCCGTTTTATCTGCTTCCCAGATCGCACCATATGTTGCATTACGCTTGTCAAACATGTTTTGGCCATCGTGAAGGTAAAGCACGGGATAATTTGAATCAGGGTTGTATCCTGGTGGAAGCCAGACAGAGATGGTGCGCTTGTTGTCCAAATTTTTCGAGGGGAAATCGAAGTGGTAGCAAAGCTGAGAAGAAGCTTGAGGCATCAGGCTAGCTCCGTTGCTTAAGGTTTGGGCGTGGGATAAAGTCTGGGCCAAATGCCTCGGGTAGCAAATCGCACAACCGATGAAAATTCGTCCCGCCTGAAAGATTTGCAACCCACAGTTCAAGGCTTGGTGCGAACTCGAAAAGGAATTGCCTGCAGGCTCCGCAAGGAGGGCAGGGGGCCAGTGAATCTGCAATAATCACCATTTGCGTAAAAGTTTGAATCCCAGAACCAATTGCAGTGCAAACCGTGCTGCGCTCTGCGCAAAGGGTAAGTCCGTAGCTTGCGTTTTCAACATTGCATCCGGAAAAGATTTTCCCTGTAGAACCTCGCAGGGATGCACCAACCTTGAATCCGGAATAAGGCGCATAAGCCTGTTCCCTGGCATTCATTGCGGCTGATAAAAGGTCTGCGGGTGGTTTCATGGTTTATCTAAATCCTGTTTATTCATTAATAACATTGATTAAAGAACTTCTTCAAGTATCAACCCGTTTTCTTTTTGCGGTTGCTCTTCAATCACCAAGGCCTGAAGACACAATTCTGATGCTTTTTCCAATCCTTTGCCATTCCTATGCCTGATCTCCATGATGATATCACCTTTATGCACCTTGCATGAGGGCTTACGATGCAAAATAATTCCAACGCCAGCATCTATCGAAGCTTCGACTTTGTCCCGGCCTGCGCCAAGATGACATGCAGCCCAACCAAGTTTGCAGGCATCAATGGCGTTAAGCCAGCCAGAATCGCATGCTTTAACCTCAAAAGTTTGGGCAGAGATTGCAAGAAGGCCGGGATTGTTGATGACTCTTGGGTCGCCTCCCTGGGCTTGAATCAAAGCTTCAAATTTTGCAAGCCCTTCACCTGATGCGAGTTTATTCCGGACTAGTTCTGTTGCCTGTTGGATGTCAGGGCGAATGCCGCCCAATTGTACCATTCTTGCAGCAAGATTAATTGAGAGCTCGCGGGTGTCTTCAGGGCCACTTCCTTTTAATACCTCAATACATTCTTGTATTTCGAGTGCGTTTCCTATTTTGTAACCCAGTGGTGAATCCATGTTGGTGATAATCGCCTGGCATTTGATGCCAGACTTGCGGGCAGTTTCGACGATTGACTGTGCTAATTTTCTTGCATTGCTGAGTTCTGGCATGAAAGCGCCCATGCCTGTTTTAACATCCAAGATAAGCCCTTGAATACCCTCTGCGATTTTCTTGCTAAGTATGGACGCAGTAATCAGCGGGATGGATTCAACTGTTGCAGTAACATCACGAAGGGAATAAAGAATCCGGTCTGCAGGGGCTATTTCACTTGTCTGGCCAATCATCGCGATTCCAAGAGTGCGCAGGGTTTTTGCAAAATGTTCGAGATCCAAGTTGACATTAAATTTTGGAATCGATTCGAGTTTGTCAAGTGTGCCACCCGTGTGACCCAACCCCCGCCCGGAAATCATTGGAACAAAAATACCACAAGCTGCAGCAAGAGGCCCCAGTATGATGGAGGTTTTGTCGCCAACACCCCCGGTGCTGTGCTTATCGATTACAAGGCCGGGAAGATCGGGCCAGGAAAGAATTTTTCCGGATGAAGCCATTAGTTGGGTAAGATTTGAGGTTTCATGTGTTGTCATGCCTTTGAAATAAATCGCCATCAACATTGCGGATAACTGGTATTCGGGCCATGTGCCCTTGGAAGCCCCGGTGACAAAGTTTTCAAGTTCAGCTTCAGAAAGAGCAAGCCCCTCCCTTTTTTTTCTGATAAGTTCCCGGATAAGCATTCCTTTAAATCCCTCCTTTAAAATCGCAAGCCCATGTTTATTATTATGCGATAAAGAGTTATCATCTTAACTTGAAGAGGAAATTAAAGCGATCTCCAAACGGATGTGAAAAATGGAACCTGGCATTGCAGTCAAAAAAAACAAAGCATGGGCGGTAATTTGTTTTCTTGTTGAATCGATCCCCACCTTGTTGGTAAGTGCGGGATTGCTGGGCATTGGGTATTGGGGTGCCACCACGGAATGGACTTTTAAATTTCCAGGAAGTGCGGAATCCGAAGCGAAAAGCCAGGAAGAAGCAAAAGAAACAGATCCTTCCCTTTGGAAGGTGGAAGGTGGAAAAGAAAAAGCCAGCCCTTATGAAAAAGCCATTCTTACAGCCCCCAGTAAGGAAGTGCTGGATCTTTCTGAACTGGAATTCCTAACGGTTGAATCGCAACCGCTAATCCAGACCATTTCTGGTACGGGGTACATCGAATTTGATTCACTTAGAAAGGGAAGCATAAGTGCCAAGGCGCCCGGTGTGGTTTCGCGGATTTTGAAAAAACAAGGAGACAAGGTTTTGAAAGGCGAAACGATCGCACTTATTGATTCTCCCGAAGTAGGTAAAGCCAAGACCGATTTTATGCAATCACTGGTGCTGAAGGATAACAGGAAAAAATCGATGGAACGGGGTCAGTTAGCAGCGGCCGTCCTGCCCGAAAGGCAAATTAGGGAACTGGAAATGGCTTTTAGGGAAATCGAAATCAAGTCGCTTGGCGATCTACAGGCACTCATCAATTTTGGATTTACCCTTGATCCTGCAGATTATAAAAACCTTTCCGATACGGATATCTTTAAAAGAATATGCGAAATCGGTATCCCTGAATCGATTGTAAAGGAGTTTAACGGTTCTCTTTCCGCCAACCTGCTACCTTTAAAAGCCCCGTTCGATGGCCAAATTATCACGGTGATCAAAGGCATAGGTGAAAATGTCGGCCCCGCAGATGCCCAGTGTGTCCTTGCAGATACTTCCAGACTTGTGCTTATGTTTAATCTTCCATTGGAGGCTGTTCAATTGGTGAAAGTTGGCCAAGACTTTCGATTCAAGGCGGAACTCGTTGAAGACCAAGTCATAAGGGGCAAAATAGATTGGGTTTCACCCGAGCTGGATGACAAAACCCATACGGTCAAGGTGAGGGCTTCTTTTGCCAACCCTGACGGAAAAATACGGCCAAATACTTTTGGGAAAGGGGATATTCAGGTAGGGAAACAAGAGAAGGCAATAATCCTCACAGATTCCTGCATCCAATACATCAGTAACAAACCTTTTGTTTTTGTCCGATTAAATGACCTTTCGTTTCAGGCGAGGGCAGTTGAGTTGGGAATCCGCAATGGCGATAAAATACAAATCACCAAGGGCCTTTTAGCAGGTGAAACCGTTGCATTTACAGGTTCCAACATGCTACGCGCAGAACTCCTCACCAAACTCGAAGTGCAGTAATTCAATTAAAGCAGGCGCAAAAAAATGATTGATGCAATTCTTAAGCTTTCACTCCGATTTAGGATTGTTGTTGTTTTGGCTATGATGGCGTTTGCAGCTTTTTCCCTTTGGATGCTGCCCTCCCTGACCATCGATGCGTTTCCTGATACAACTCCCGTTCAAGTCCAAATCAACACCTATGCCACCGGCCTTGCTGCTGAAGAAGTGGAAAGGCAGGTGACTTTTCCCATCGAGCAGGAAATCAATGGGATGCCAAAACTCAACCAGCTTAGATCCTTGTCGAAATTTGGATTATCCCAGGTTACGGTAACTTTCGAGGATGGGACAAACATTTATTTTGCCCGCCAGCAAGTCACCGAACGCATCAACAATGCCGTTTTACCTGCAGGCGTTGTTAAACCAACCCTGGGCCCTGTAGCCACCGGTTTGGGTGAAGTCCTCCATTTCATGGTTCAGCCATCTTCTCCTGAAACAAGCTTGACGGATGTGCGGACTTTTTTTGATTGGGTTGTTAAGCCCAGCCTGCGAAAAGTTCCAGGGGTTGCAGAAATTAACGCCTGGGGTGGAGAAAAGAAGCAATATCAGATACGCATTGATCCTGATAGGTTGAAAACCTACGACATTTCTTTTGAGCAGGTGGTTGATGCAATCAAGGCAACCAACATGAATGCCGGGGGAAGCAACATCAACAGGGGAACCGAAACTTTGATCATCCAGGGAATTGCCCGTACCACAACCTTGGATCAAATCCGCAATATCGTGGTGGGTATTAAAAAAGATATTCCAATCCAGGTTTCAGATGTTGCTGTTGTCATGGTTGGAAATGATACCAGGTTGGGTGCCATCAGTTACATGGGCAAAGGCGAAAGTGTAATGGGCCTGGGCTTTATGCTGATAGGGGAAAGCAGCAATACAGTCACCCACCGCCTCAAGGATAAATATGAAAAAATAAAGGAGAGTCTTCCCAAGGATATCAAAATGGATATCGCTTATGACCGCACCGAATTGGTGGACAAGGTGATAGGTACGGTAAGGGGGAATTTGTTTGAAGGCGGCCTTTTGGTGATAGCCATGCTCTTTGTTTTTTTGGGTAATCTGCGCGCCGGGATCGTTGTAGCCACTGCGATTCCGTTTTCGATGTTTTTTGCATTCAACGGGATGATGGCGTTTGGGATCGCAGGTAGTCTTTTGAGCCTGGGCGCGATTGATTTCGGGATGGTTGTGGATAGTTCGGTTGTTTTGGTGGAACACCTGATGAGTAGAATGGGCGAGGAAGGAGCAGAAAAACGCAACCGACTCGAACTTATTTACG
This sequence comes from uncultured Candidatus Kuenenia sp., assembly GCA_964646215.1. GTDB lineage: Bacteria > Planctomycetota > Planctomycetia > Gemmatales > Gemmataceae > UBA969. The sequence continues at coordinate 19,683 of CAZYAY010000008.1, forward strand.
AAGCAGCCATGGAAGTGCGAATGCCTACTCTCTTTGGTGAGCTGATTATTATCATTGTTTATCTTCCAATTTTGACACTTGAGGGCGTTGAAGGAAAGCTGTTCAGGCCGATGGCCCTTACTGTTGTTTTCGCGCTTATTGGTTCCTTGATATTGTCGCTGACACTTATCCCCGCGCTTGCAGCGCTACTTTTGCCCAAGAAAATGAGCCATTCAGAACCCCTTCTGGTTCGAATTGCGATTTGGATTTATAAACCTGTTTTAAAGTTGGTTTTAGAATTCCGTATCGCTGCAATCATGATGGTGGTGTGTGTAAGCCTTGTGGCAATAATGATGGCCAGATCTTTGGGGTCGGAATTTATTCCAAAACTTTCCGAGGGGGCGATTGTAATAAATATTTTCCGGCCTGTAGGCACAAGCATCCATGAGGCAGTGCGCTACAACACCAAGCTGGAAAAAATGGTTCTAGCGGCATTTCCAGATGAAGTAAAAAAAGTTTGGAGCAGACTGGGTTCGCCCGAAGTTGCAACCGATCCCATGGGGCCTGAAGAAACTGATTTTTTTATCACACTCAATTCCCGCGAGAAATGGACCAAAGCCAAGACGCAGGAAGAATTAATAGGCCTAATAGATGGATTAATCAAGCCACTGATCGGGCAGGAATATTCGTTCACCCAACCCATTGAACAACGGGTTAACGAAATGATCTCCGGAGTGCGTGCTGATGTTGCTGTCAAAATATTTGGCGATGATTTTGAAGTGCTTAAGAAGAAGGCCGAGCAGGTTGAACAAATATTGAAAAACATTCAGGGTGCCGAGGATGTAATTGTGGAACCCGTGAGCGGGCAACCTGTGTTGCAGATTAAATTAAAGCAGGAACAGTTGGCAATCCATGGTCTTGCAGCGAAAACGGTACTCCAGCATATCGAAACTTTGGGCAGCCAACCCTTGGGTGAAATCCTGGAGGGAGAGCAGCGTTTTCCCCTGGTTGCAAAGTTTCCTGATAATCTCAGGTCTAGGCCGGAAGCTGTCGGGTCATTAATCATCACCACGACGAGCGGGGAAAAAATTCCCCTCTCAGGTGTGGCCGACATTCAAGAAATTCGTGGTCCTTCAAGAATATCCAGAGAGTGGGGCCAGCGCAGAATTACCATCCAGTGTAATGTTCGTAATCGTGATGTGGGAAGTTTTGTCACCGAAGCCCAGAAGCAGATCAAAACAAAAGTTAGTTTTCCCTCAAGCAGATATAGGGTGGAGTGGGGCGGCCAATTCGAACAACTTGCCGCTGCCAAATCCAGGCTTGCAGTCATCGTTCCCATTTCCCTCTTAATGATTATTTTTCTTCTTTATCTCACATACAGAAATATGACCGATACCTTGATTGTTTTTTCATCGGTGCCTTTGGCATGCATAGGTGGAGTGGCGGCACTTTGGTTTCGCCAGATGCCATTTTCCATCTCCGCTGCGGTTGGATTCATCGCTCTTTTTGGCCTTGGAGTCCTAAATGGTATGCTGCTTGTCACTTTCATCAGGCAGTTAAGGGCAGAGGGGATGGCATTATTGCAGGCCATAGAAAACGCGGGCGTAACCCGCCTTCGAGCTGTTTTAATGACTGCATTAGTCGCAGGCTTTGGCTTTATTCCAATGGCTTTTAGTGATGGAGTTGGTGCAGAGGTTCAAAGGCCCCTTGCCAGCGTTGTGATTGGTGGTGTCATAAGTAGCAGCGCGTTAACGCTTTTTATTCTACCCGTGATCTATTCCTTCCTTGCCCCTGCAAAAGTTCCTGCTTTGGAAACGAAATAGGATTTGGAATGATATTCCAGGGTAGATGCAATTGGAGCATCTTCGGAAGATTACATTCGGGTTGAAGTTTTATTAACGACTGAACTTGTTAGTCATCATCCCCATCGGAATCGAAGGAGGAGGACTGGCTTTCCTGCGAAAGATAAAAGATGCGAATCTTGGTGCTATCCCGCATTAAGTCGATTCTTCCAATTTCTATGCGGTGGATTGGCAAACCTGTTCTTTGTTTAAGATCTTCAATCAACTGACTTCGGTTCTCAGGTTTGATCAATTCGATTTTTTCGTAAATGACCATCTGGCTGTTTTCGTGGGGCAGTGTTACTTTACGATCCAAAACAAAAGTTAAAAGCAGAAGAACACCGTTGGAAATAAGCAGTTCGGGTAAACCAGTATCAAGGCTCGAAAGCGCATTAAGTATGCCTATTGTGACACTTGTTAGAAGATATGCCATTTCCCGGATCGGAACAGAAACCGATCGATAGCGGATGATGGAAAATATGGCAAATAGACCAAATGCAAAGCCTATCTTGATCGTGGCGCTACTCAGAAGGTAGCAGATTATGAAATTGATCACATTGAATAGGAAGAAGGAGAAAAGGAAATCCTTGTTCCTGTGCCGAGGATAATAAATGATTCTGACGAGCAGGAAAATCACAATTGCATTGAGGGCGAAACGGAAACCAAACTCTGCCAGACGCGAGCCCCCAAAAAAGATGGTGGAAGCCAGTTCTGATTTATCAAGTTGCATTTCGTTCATTGTTTATTTTCGTAACAAGTAGGAGTTCGGGTTTAAAGGCGTTGTGTTTGACCAGTTCAAGGATCGCAGTTCCTGTTGCATACTTGCTGAACGAACCTTGTCTGATACCAAGCTTTTTAATGGCATCAATAAAAAGGCATTTCGGGGTTATGCGTCTGCTTTTAACCTCCGCGACGACCAGTAGCGGAAGTTCTTTAGCCTCCACCATATTTTCAAATCTAATATTCATGTCAAGAGTTACTTTGATGTTTTCTGACTTGGACACCATGGTGATGCGATCGTAGGAAATGGTGATTTTTGGTTTGAGGCAAAAGTCCTGGTAACCAAGTGACGCAATGAGTTCGCTCTGCACCTGGTTTAATTCGGACAGAACAGCGGGTTCTTCAGTGCGAATCTTTTCAGTTTTCTTTCTGGAAGTTTTGCATTTTACCTCGAAGAAAATTTTCTGGATGTCGGTGTACTTGCGCCAGCGAACTTTGATTCTTTCGGGTTTGCCATTATGGTGCATCAGATAAAGCTTGAAATCATCCGTGTCAAGGTAGGTACTTTCGTAATGAAAAACAGTTTGGTCTTTGATTTTAAGTACATGATAGTCAGCAGACATCTGGCTAATGATGGATTCAAGCTTGGATCTGTGGAAGACAAACTTTGAGTCAAACCGGCCAAGCAGTTTCATTTTGTCAAGGTCTTCAAGGGCGATGGTCTTGAATGAATCAAAAAGCAAAGGCGTTAAGGTTTTGCCTTTGCTTGCTTGGTCTTCCTGATTGTTTTGATTTGGTTCTTGTAGCATCATGCTTTCAGATTGATTTAGTAATTCTGTGGTAGTTGTACACTATTCACCATCATACTTCTTTTTATCCTCTTCATAGGCATTCAAGATTTTTTGGACAAGTGGGTTACGTACAATATCAGCCTCCCCCAAATGAATAAGCTTTATTCTATCAATATTTTTCAAACGGTTCAAGGCATCTGTAAGGCCACTTTTTGTATGTGGGGGCAGGTCGACCTGGGTAATATCTCCGGTGACTATGACTTTGGATCCGTAGCCCATTCTGGTAAGAAACATTTTCATTTGGGAAACGGTGGTGTTCTGGGCTTCATCCATGATGATGACAGCTTGGTTGAGTGTGCGGCCACGCATGTAAGCAAGTGGTGCGATTTCGATGATATCATTTTCGACATAGCGTTTAACCTGGTCTGGATCCATCATGTCGTTAAGGGCATCGAAAAGAGGTCGCAGATAAGGGTTGACCTTAGCGGCGATATCGCCCGGGAGAAAACCAAGTCGTTCCCCCGCTTCGACAGCAGGTCTGACGAGAACAATTTTTTTAATCAATCCCTGCCTTAAATTACTGACTGCCATTGCAACCGCCAGCCAGGTTTTGCCGGTGCCAGCGGGGCCAACGCAAATTGTAAGATCATTATCGAGCATGGCTTTGACATAAATTGCTTGTCCATCGGTCCTGGGTCGCAGGAATTTTCCCACGGAGTCAGGAAGTTTTTCCGTGTTGTGCCCGGTACTGATTCTGTCGCCCCCGGAATGCACAACTTCAATTATGGTTCTGACTTCTTCCAGCGAGAGAGAGCCCTCATGCCTGAGGCTTTCTCGCATGCGAGAAATTATTCTTGCAGCCTGGTCGATTTGTTCCTGTGTGCCTTTAAAAAGAAGTTGGTCGCCCCTGCCTAAAACCTGCATATCCAAGGCCTGCCTGATTTCTTTCAGGAATTGATCCCTGTTGCCTGAAAGTAGAACGGATTCTTCTCTGCTATCCAGTGGAATGGTTAAATCTATCATTCAGAGTTCCTGAGTTAATTGAGAAAGAAAAGCCAGGCGATCGGTCCAATTATCAAAAGAGAATCGAGCAAGTCTAGAATACCGCCAAATCCTGGGATTACTTGAGAGGCATCTTTGGTGCTGAGATCCCGCTTGATAAGGCTTTCGACAAGATCTGCAAAAACTCCACCTAATCCAATGATAACGCCAAAAGCAATTGATGCAAGGTCACAGCAAAGGGGTGTATTCGGGAAAAATTTGATCCATAGAAAAGCAATTGCAACTGAGAATAAAATGCCCCCTCCAAATCCTTCCCAGGTTTTCTTGGGGCTTAGCAACGGGGTCATCGGGTGCTTACCAAAAAGCTTGCCTGTGAAGTATGCCCCAATATCACAGCACTTGGTAACAGTGATGGTTATACCCAGGCAATAAAGGCCAACGTATGGGTTTATATCAGAACCGATCCATCGGAGTTGAATCAAGAAACTTGGTAAAAGCCCGAGATAGACAATTATAAAGGCAGAGAGAGATAAGTTGTTGGTGCTAAAGCCAGGGGATCGGAATTTAAACATTTCTATCAAGATGAGGACGAAGTAAAAAGCAATCGCAGTGCCACCGGTTATCTGCCAGCAGTGATAGGCGGGGGGAAGCAAATTAAAGTGGGGAATCCAGTTTGAAATAAGAATTGCACAAACAGCCAGGGAGAGAAGGTTTTTGCTGGGGGAGAGGGATGGGCTTTTAAACAATCCAAGTAATTCCTTGGTGGCCAAAAATCCCCCGCTCAGGCAGATGATCAATAAAAAAGGATACCAAGGCGCAAGAAAAAGATCTGCTACCAAGGCGCTGGAAAGGACCACAATTAGCAAAATACCAATGACGATTCTTTTCTTCATGGTCTGTTAATACCATAAAAAGGAATAACAAGCTTGGAAGAAAATATCAGGTGGGGCATCAGCTTTTGAGGCCTCCGAATCGCCTTTCGCGTTTGCAATAATCAATCAAGGCTTCGTTCAAGGTTGTGATATCGAAGTCTGGCCAGGGTTTTTCTGTGACCCAAATTTCGGCATAGGATATCTGCCAGAGTAAAAAATTGCTGACCCTCATTTCGCCTGCGGTGCGAATAAGAAGATCAGGATCCGGCATGCCGCTGGTGTTTAAAGATGAGGAAATAACCGATTCATCAATGCTGCTAACGGTGATCGAGCCATCTTTAATGAGGGATGCGATTTTTTGGACTGCATCGACGATTTCCTGCCTACCCCCATAGTTGATTGCCAGGCACAATCCCATGCCCGTGTTATCTCGGCATAACCTGATCGTTTCATCAATTTCATGCTGAACGGTTCCGGGCAGCATTTCTTTTCTGCCAATGGTGCTGAACCGTATGTTCTTTTCCAAAAGAAGCGGTCTTTCTTGAACCAGATAACATTCCAAAAGCTGCATGAGAAAATCAAGCTCGGGTTGTGGCCTTTTCCAGTTCTCGCTGCTGAAACAAAAAAGGGTGAGTTGGTGGATGCCTATGCGCGAACATTCTTCAACAATCGCCCTGACCGTTTGCATGCCCTGCGCATGGCCTTCAACCCTTGGCAGCCCTTTGAGTTTGGCCCATCTTCCATTGCCATCCATGATGATCGCAATGTGTGCGGGTAATCTGGAAGGATCGATCCCACTCAGAGGGGAATCGGTATTTGATATTTTCTGAAAAGTCTGGGACCTAGGCAAAGAATAACTCCCGCAACTAAAGTCATTTAAACCCTACCGGTGAAAATCGTCTGAGACCTTTCAGGGCCTACAGATATAAGCTTAACAGGAAGTTCAAGGATTTCACCGATTCTATCAGCATATTTTCTTGCAGCGGCAGGTAAGTCTGAAAGTTTAGATGCCGCGGTCAATGGCTCATTCCAGCCCTGGAGGGTTTCGTAAATGGGCTTACAGCGCTCAAGTTCTCTGGCATCTGTTGGGAAATACGTGATGCGATTCCCATCAAGCTCGTAGGCGGTTGCAATTTTCAATTCTGAAAACCCAGCAAGCACATCCAAAAGCATTACGCAAATTTCATCCACGCCATTAATCATGGAGGAATGCCTTGCAGCAACTGCATCAAACCAGCCACAGCGTCTGGGCCTACCTGTTACGGTGCCAAACTCTTTGCCGATTTTCCGGATACGTTCGCCCAATCCATCCGGGCCATCATCAAGCTCGGTAGGGAAGGGGCCTTTACCAACGCGGGTGGTGTATGCTTTAAGGATTCCAATAACCTTGGTTACATATCTTGAGGGCAGGCCTGAACCCGAGCCAATGCCCGCTGTGATGCTATTGGAGCTTGTAACAAAGGGGAAACTACCATGATCAACATCAAGTAAGCTGCCTTGGGCGCCTTCAAACAAAATGTTTTTGCCGGCTTTAAACTCTTGATGAAGCAGAGTTACAGTGTTGGTGAGGTGCGGCTTGAAAAAATTACCATGTTCGTGAAATTCATCAGCAAGCTTTGCGGCATCAAATTGAACAGCATCGTGATTGAAACCACGAAGAAGCTTGTTTTTAAAATCAACAACAGCATCAAGGCGTTCTTTTAAATGGGCATGCTGGGTGAGTTCACCTGTTCGAATTGCGTGTACCCTTCCGACTTTGTCTTGATAACAAGGCCCGATGCCCCTGCCAGTGGTTCCTATTCCCTGACCCTGTTTTGATTCCGTGATTTTTTCCTGTTCAACATGATAGGGGAAAATTACATGGGCCCGATCGCTGATTACCAACCTCGAACCAATATCAATGTCATTTTTAAGAAGTTGTGAGATTTCTTCACGCAACCGTGTGGGGTTGATTACCACGCCATTACCTATGATCGATATCACCTTGGGGCGGATGACCCCGGTGGGCAGAATCGAAAGCTTGAAAGTTTTATTGCCGGTCATTACGGTATGGCCTGCATTTGGGCCACCGTTATAACGGACAACGATATCGTGATGATCGGTAAGGACATCAACGACTTTGCCTTTGGCCTCATCACCCCATTGAAGACCGACAACACAGGTGCAAGGCATACTAATTCACCATATCTTAAAAAGTAAAGGGGGGCGCCCCAAGAAAAAACGACACAATAAAACACACAAGAAAAAAGCCCAAGACGCCTGTCCCGGGCAATGACACTCAAAACAAGAGTATCCGACATCAATTCTTATTTAGAAACTATGGTTAAGTCAAGCATATAGTTATGATAGAGTGCACTAAGTTAAGGAGTTCCGAGGAGAAGGTTTGCAAAGGCCTTTAAATAGGGAGACGCAAAATGTCAGTTCCAAAGCAGTTTAGGTTGATAATACCTGCGTTTATGCTGTTTACCCTGGCAATACTTTGCCGCCCTTTAATGGCTTTCCAGGAGGAACCAGTATTTCAGGGGAAAAAATTTTCCGAATGGGAAACCCTTCTCAAAGTAGATTCCAACTACGGCAAACTTTCTGATGTGGAAAAAGAAAAATCATCTCGAACGCGAAGGGCAGGGTTGATTGCACTGGAATTGATGGCAAACTCCCTGGAGCCAAGAATTCTACCCGCTATGGTACTTGTTTTGAAAAATGATCCAGAAGAGAAGATGCGAGAAACAGCAGCGTTATCATTGACACGGGTAGCGTTAAAGATGGCGGAAAAAACCAAGTCATCCTCAACCAGGCAGTATGCAGCCGAAGCCCTTAAGGAGGCATTAGAAAAAGATAAATCGACGAGGGTAAAGGAAATCGCAGCATCATCGCTCGGAAAAATGGTGCCTGAATCCGCACCTGCGATCCCAGCTTTGATTTTATCCATTAAGCAAAAAGATACTGGCTTAAGGGTTGCTGCGGCGGATGCGTTACGAAGATTGGGGCCCGAAGCCAAAGGTGCCGCACCTGATCTGCGCGCCCTTGCAATTGATGCCACTGCAGACATCATTTCAAAATCGTTTGCGTTTCTGGCACTGGGCAATTTAAAAGATGTTGAATCAATTCCCGCATTGTTGCAAACGGTGCAGGACGCCAAAATGCCTTTGGAATTGAGGCTTCCTGCTGCCAATGCGATTTCAATGATGGGTGGTGAGGCGGGTGGTGCTTTTGCAGAGAAATTGGGATTGTTGTTGGTGGATGAGGGCACTCCGAAAGACTTGAAAATTGCGTTGTCAATTACGCTTGATAGCCAGGAAAGTTTTGCCTACCCCGCGTGGAAATCGATGGTGTCAGCGCTTAAAGACCGTGATGCTGCAGTTAGGTCTATAATTTTGCATTGCCTGGGAAACATTGGGTCGAAGTTGCAAAAAGATTTTAAAGTGGTACAGGTTGCGGTACTTGCCTGCGTCAATGATTCGGCTTTGGAAGTAAGGCTTGCCGCTGTAGAAACCCTTGGCCGATGGGGGCCAGAACTTTCAAATGATGAAGTTTTAAAAAAGGTGGAGAGCCTGACCAAGGATACTGCAAAAGAAATGCGGGAAACTGCCACGACCGTATTAAAAAGGCTTCAGGGGCCCGCTTCAAATTAAGGCTTAAAAACAAGGTGATGCGAGCCTTTAGCCTGGACTTCGCCAACTTCAACCGCACAAATCGCGCCATTGGCCAGAGCAGCTTTTATAAACAAAGGCACCTCTTCTTTGGGCAGGCTGACCAGTAATCCACCCGAGGTTTGGGCATCCAAAGCCAGTTCCATTGAGACCGTATCGGGGGAGCCTTCAATGCGAAGGTGGGGGAGGATGTATTCGCGATTGGTTTTGCTGGCACGGGTGAAAAAGCGCTTGGAAATCAATGCTTCAATCCCAGCGAAGCGGGGAAGTTTTTGTAACTCAAAAACAAGGGTCGTGTTGCTTCCCATTGCCATTTCCAACGCATGGCCCGCAAAACCGTAACCAGTGATATCAGTCATGCCATGTGGATGTAGATTTTGCAGTGCATCCGCACCAACTTTGTTTAACTGTACCATGCTTAAACATGCGGCTTTAAAAAGATTTTCCGGGCAGGCATTTGCCTTATGCGCAGTGGTCACAAAACCAGTGCCCAAAGGTTTTGTGAGAACAAGCCTATCGCCAGGCTTGGCACCGGCATTGGTAAGTACTTTATCGGGGTGAACAATGCCGGTGACGGAAAGGCCGAATTTTATTTCTTTGTCCCGGATGGTGTGGCCACCTACTATGACAGCCCCAGCAGCCATGCATCTTTCGGCGCCGCCTTCCAGTATTTTTCCCAACCAAGTTAATTGTGGGTCTTCATCATCAGGGTAGGCAACAAGATTCAAAGCGGTCTTAGGTATGCCGCCCATGGCGTAAACATCGGAAAGAGCATTTGCAGCTGCAATTTGGCCATACAAATACGGATCATCCACTACGGGAGGGAAGAAATCCACGGTTTGAACCAAGGCGATTTCATCTGTTAACTTGAAAACGCCCGCATCATCGTGAGTTTCAGTGCCCACCAGCAAATTCGGGTCTTTGGATCGGGGCACATTTTGCAGAACCTGCGAAATCCCCCCCGGCGAAAGTTTCCCCGCTCAGCCCGCACAGGATGCGTAATCGGTCAATCTTTTCTTCCGGCCAAAAAAACTAAACATGCCACTCCTTATTTAACTTCACTCATTAAAACTTCCAATTGTTTTATCATCAAATCCTCATCGGGGAACCGCCCCTCAGATAATTTTGAGTAAAGCAGCTTTCCATTTGCCGTCAACTCAAAACACCCCCCACTCGATGGAATTAATTTCATTTCAAGAACTTGCATTTTAAAATGTGCCAGCAATTTCGCTGTCAAACTGACAGCCTGAGGTTCGTAGTTTCACCTCGAGCAATAGCGTAATTCAACTATCATATATACCTTTCCTGATTCAGGGATCTTCTATACTAATCAGTATGTTAAGCTTAGGACGATTAAGGATCAAATTTAAATCATAGGATTAAGGCCGATGGATGTATTTCCCGATACCGTAATAATTCGTAGCGTAAAGGAAAAGGCTAAGAAATGTTCGGTGATACCGCTAAAGGGAAGGCCCGGCATTGTCTTGTTGAATTATCCTTTTAAAAAAACTTTAAGTTTAACTAATTATATTCGTCTTTCTGCGGAGGGGCCTCCACTTTCCCTGGCAGATAATGACAAAGGTATATTATTATTAGATGGGAGTTGGCGAAATGCGGGTAATATGGAAAGACATTTTGCGTCGATTCCCCCAAGATCCTTGAGCCAATATAAAACAGCCTATCCCAGATCCTCGAAGCACGGAACCGATCCAGAAAACGGATTGGCCTCAATTGAAGCACTCTATGTTGCTTATTTTATTTTAAATCGAAACCCAATTGGCCTATTAGATCACTATCATTGGAAAAAAGAATTTCTGGAACTGAACAACTTTCCTGCTTCGTAATGAAATTATTTTTTTGGCTGTGCTTCAAGAAACTCGGCCAATGCTGTGGCTAACGCAGTTGAAGAGGAAGGTTGCATTTTTAATCGCATTACCAATCCTTTAAATGAGTCTTCTGCAACTTTCATGTGTTTTGTGTCTTGAGTATACTTTGATAGTTTTACCAGGTTACTTAATGCAACACTATTGGCGGAAGGTTGTGCGCCATCATATTGATCGATGGAACGTGCAAAAAGCTTTTCGTGCTCTTCCGAAGTTTGAAAGAAGGGCCCAGAATTTTGTTTGCCATGATGCTTGATCATTTTTTCGGTTAACTCCACCGCTTGGGCCAGTCGCTTTTTGTCACCGTTGATTTCATATAAGGTTAGCAATCCATGGACTAGATATGCGTAATCATCGAGATAAGCGAGGATTTTCGCCTGTGCTTTTTCCCCAGGGACTGCGCCGAAACTTCGCATCAATCTGCCATCCGACTGCTGAAGGTTGCTTAATATAAAATCAGAAGCCTTCTCTGCAGCTTTCAAGTAGGCAGGTTCGTCAAGAGCTTTCGAAGCCATGGCGAGGCCGGCGATCATCTGGCCATTCCAACCGGTTAGAATCTTGGTGTCTAAAAAAGGCCTGATGCGATTGTTTCTTAAGAGCAGGAGTTTTTTTCGTGAGGAATCAAGCGAAGCTTCAAGTTTTTCGAGCGATGTTTTTTGGCTGAGAGCGAGTTTTTCGGGCAGCATTGATCGCCTTAGGATGAAGAATTTTTCTTCGAAATTAGGTTCGCTACCATAGGTGGTTTTAAAGAGTTCAAGCTCGGATTTTTCTTTAAGCACCTGGGATAATTCTTTATCCGTCCAGACATAAAACTTGCCTTCTTCGCCATCACTATCCGCATCGAGTGCAGAGTAAAAGCCACCCTCGGGCGAAGTCATCTCGCGTAGGATGAAAGCACATGTTGATTTTAGTGCCTGCTCGTAGAGTGGATTTTTATTGTTTAAGAGGGCCCTGGAATAAGCCTCGCAAAGCTGGGCGTTATCGTAAAGCATTTTTTCGAAGTGAGGAATCGTCCACGAAGGTTCGACTGTGTAGCGGTGGAATCCACCCCCTAGGTGATCGAAAATACCACCCAAAGCCATTTGGTCAAGAGTGAAGGAAACAATGGATTTAATGTTGCCTGTGGTGTCATTAGCCTGTTCGCGCTGTAAAAGTTTGAGGTAGCAAGGCGTGGGGAATTTCGGCCCTTGAAAGTTTCTTGCTTGTGAACCAAAGCCACCGTATTTGGGATCAAATCCTTCCTGAACAGCTTCAACCGATGCATTTACCAAGCCTTTTTCCAATGGGATAAGAGCCAACCCAACAGTTTCGCCAAGTAAGACTCTCCGTGTTGAAGTGGCCAGCTTGTCGGCTTGCTCATCAACATTTTTCTGCTCGGTTTTGTAAACATTTATAATACCTTCCAACACCGATTTAAAACCGCGCATATTCTGGCCCTGAACCTCTTTGTCAAAAGGAGGCCAGTAGGTACCGCCAAAAAAAGGTTTTGCATCGGGTAATAAAAACATCGATAAAGGCCAGCCACCCCTTTGCCCCAGTACATTCAAAGAAGTTAAATAGGCATGGTCTATATCCGGCCTTTCTTCCCGATCAACCTTGATGCACACAAAATTCTGATTCAGAATCTTTGCGATTACCTCGTTTGAAAAAGATTCCTTTTCCATGACATGGCACCAATGGCATGCACTGTAACCAATGGAAAGAAAGACAAGTTTTTTTTCAGCTTTGGCTTTTTTAAAAGCTTCTTCGCCCCAAGGATACCAATCGACCGGGTTGTGTGCATGTTGTCTGAGGTACGGGCTTGCTTCTTTTGCAAGCCGGTTGGGTTTGCTTTTTTCTTCGCCCAAAGCTGGATGAAGCAAGCATAAGCAGGCAAACAATGCGCAGGCAATTCGTAAATTCATGGCAAGTCCAAGGGTGATTAGGGAAGTTGCAAAGTAGCAACAGCAGGGGCAAGGCAAGATTTTTTAGAACAAGCTTGATACTTTACGACAACCTCCAAGGGTGAGGTTTGATTTCTGGGAACTGCAACCCGTAACTTGATTTTTACGGTTCCCTCATAGGTGGAGTAGTCGCCCACAATTTCATCTTTCACAAGTTTACCCACGGGGTACTCAACTTTTACAGGGATTGATTTGCCCTCTGCTTTGATACTTACGCTGGTTTGAACAGAAGCTAAATCGGGGTTTACCACTGGGTTTGCATAAAGGTGATACCCTGGTTCAACAGAAAGAGTGATGACCACGAATTTTTCTTCAGCAGTTGTGGATGGGTCTTTGGTAATTTCCAACTTGACCACTTTCGAACTATCCGAGCCCTGGGCATTAACAGAACAGGCAACTTGGAATGAAATCAAAAGGGTGGAGAGTAAAAGCATGGATTGTTTCATTGTTGGAATCCTTCATGGAAAAAGATGTTCAAACGCCTGGCTTTAATTTATCATCATTCGGGTAGTTAAGACAAATCCAATTGGAACATTTAGGTGATTACCACGAGGCAAGCATGCGATTTTTAACGATATTGGTTCTCGGTTTTGGAGTTTCCTGCATGGGTTTGGCGCAAGATGCCACAAAAAAGCCTGAAGCAACCAAGGAGATCGCTAAAACCGTTTGGGATAAGCTGAATGCCGGTCCAGCAGCGGTTTTTGAATCAAATAAAATTATCCTGATGCTGCCTAAAACGGCCGAATCAAAAGCAAAAGAGATAGCGTCGAACCTTGAAAAGTACTACGAAAATGCAGCGAAAAGCGTCGGGTATAAGGAAGATAACGCCCCTTGGAATGGCAAACTCATGGTTTTCATCCTTCCCGAAAGAGAGCAGTTTGTTGCTTTTGTTCGAAGGGTTGAAAAACGCTCGCCCAACACTGATGATCATGGGTCATTTGGCCTTCTTGAGGGCGTACCCTACATGGCTTCTGGCCCAACCAAGCCCAAAGATTTTACTAGTTCGGAATGGCAGTCTTACAAAGAAATGGGTGGAGCCTTGCTTCGTTCAAAGGCCGGAGAAAAGACACCCTTGCCTGATTGGGTTGTTGATGGGTTTGGCAGGGCAGTGTACTGGCGCGTTCAGGGAGCCAACAATAAGGCCGTGCAAAATGACAGACGAAAAATACAGATAATTGCCCGTAAAGTTTCTTCCGTTAATGAAATCTGGAATGGCACCGATGCCGACGCCGCTCCCTTGCTTCAAGCCAGTGTGATGGAGTTCATAGCTTTTGGCCCGCAGTCTTCCAAGCTCCCTGATTTTCTGAAAGGGTTTATCCCTGAAGAAAATGGCGATGCCAAATCACCAGAACAAGCACTCGATTCTTCAGGATTCGCAGCGAAGAATATCCTTGGAGCATGGAAACTTTGGGTGCTAACTTCGAAGTGATTAAAGCGAGAGGATTTCTTTTAAGGCGGCGATAATCTGGTCGATATCACCCTCCGTGTTAAAAGCTCCGGGGCTGATTCTTACCGATCCATCTGGAAATGTGTTGATTGATTTGTGGATATAGGGCGAGCAATGCAAGCCCGGCCTTACAGCAATGTTAAAGGCTTCATCAAGAATACTGCCTATCTCTGGTGCGGCAAGAGTTTCCGATTTAAAAGAAACAGTTGCAACCGTACGATTAAGATCATCACTTCCGAAAACCGTAACTCCAGGAATTTCTTTAAGATTGCTTCGAAGCTTTGCGACAAGCTTGCTTTCTCTGTGATGAATGTTGGCCATGCCTTCATGATCTACCCAGGCAATGCCCGCAGCAAGGCCAGCAATACCAAGAACATTCGGAGTGCCACCTTCAAGATGGTAAGGCATTTCCTTGGGTTGTGTTTCAGTGGATGAGTCACCACCGGTGCCGCCTTCCCGCCAAGTACGAAGAGCAACTCGCTCACCGGAATAAAGAAAGCCGGTGCCGGTGGGGCCAAAAAGGCACTTGTGCCCGGGACAAGCGAGGAGATCGATTTTTTGAGCATGAATATCAATCGGTATAACGCCTGCGGTCTGTGCGCCATCAACCAAAAAGATGACGTTTTTTTCCCTGCAGATAGCGCCAACCTCGCTGATGGGTTGGATGGTGCCTAGAACATTGCTTGCATGGGTAAGGGCAACGAGTCGGGTTTTGGGGCCGATGGCATTTTTTATTTGTTGGGGGTCGATAAAGCCTTGAGAATCAGCATTAATCTTTGAGACGGAGATTTTACCTGCAAGTTCCATGATGCGCAGTGGCCGACTAACGCTGTTGTGTTCAAGGTCTGTGGTAATGACATGATCGCCCTCATTTAAAAGGCCTTTAAACGCCATGTTAAGTGCATCAGTGCAATTGAGGGTGAAAACAAATCGTTCGGGCGCAGAACCTTTAAACAACTGGTTTAGCCGATGCCTGCAATCATCGAGGGCTCTTTCAGCTGCAAGGGCCATTTTATGGCCGGCACGGCCTGGGTTTGCCAGGTCTTCGCGTGCAAACCGATCCATGGCCTTATAAACCGATTCAGGCTTTGGAAAACTCGTTGCGGCATTGTCGAGATAAATCATGTACAGCTCGTCCGGGCCTAAAAATTAGTGTCCGATGTACCGGGCATAAAGCGTTTTTGCCCTGTCTACATCGCTTGTACCTTTTATGATAGCCCGCCCATCGGGGAAAACGGTGAACTCACAGTCTTCAGCATTAAATTTAAGCATGAATTTATTAAAGCTGACATCGCCTAAAGTCTTAAGTTGCGCAGCCATATCTTCAAACTTAAGTTTATTGGGTGTTCGATTAGAAATTTGAACAGCGTTTCTGCCACACAAACTCGTGGTTTGCGAACCAAAATCGCCATCAATCCATTCGAACTTACGATGCTTGCAGCAGGGGCAGTCAACCTTGCCCAGAAGAGGAGCAATTTTTACCCTGCGATATGTGTTTTCCCAAACATCAATTTGCACGAGCTCCTTGTTGATGGTTTCAGGTTTGCCTGAAAGAATCTTGATTGCTTCAGTGGCTTGCATGCTTGCGATAATGTTAACCACAGGGCCAAGCACGCCCGCGGTTTCGCAAGTATCAGCAGAACCAGGTGAAGGAGCAGCTTCAAACACGCACCTTAGGCACGGAGTTTGATTGGGGATAATGGTCATGGTCATGCCATTGCTGCCAATTACCCCACCATAAACCCAAGGCTTGTTATATTTGACCGCAATATCGTTGATGAGGTAACGGATTTCAAAGTTGTCGGTGCCATCGAGAATAAGATCTGCGCCTTCGCATAGCGATTCAATGTTCGTGCGATCAATATCGGTAACTACAGATTCAATATTGATGGCGGAATTGATGGCACGAAGTTTACGGGCGGCAGCCTCTGCCTTGGGCAGGTTCTCGGTTACATCGTTTTCATCAAAAAGCACTTGTCGCTGAAGATTGCTTGGTTCGATAAAATCGCGATCAACAACCTTGATGGAGCCTATACCAGCACGCGCTAGGTTGTTGGCTAGCACGGTACCGAGAGCTCCGCAACCGCACAGGGTGACTTTGGAAGCCAGAAGTTTCCGTTGGCCTTCTTCGCCAACCCCATGGAAGCGCATTTGCCTGCTATAGCGATCAATGGACTTGAAGTCTATCATTCGCCATCTCCTACACCCATGTCGTCAAGGAACGTATCAAGAACTTCGACGGTTCCGCTGCCCCATTTTTCTTCACGGGCGAATGCGGCAAGAACAGCAAGGTCTTCTTTAAGCCGTGCAACTTCTTTTGCGTTTAAGCGTTGAAGATAGGTTGCAACTTGATCCAGAATTGCAGCACCAGCCTGCTGGTTGCAAATATTTTCATCCGAACCCGCGATGAAAACGACAAAATGCAAAAGGCTCAGAAGGAGAGGATTTGCTCCAACCTGATCTGGAATCTCAGGGAAAATTGCAGTTCCTTCTGGAACTTCAATGCTGTTTTCGTCCATTTCATCCATTTCGTCCATGTCTTCTGCCATATTAACCTCCTGCTACTGCCGGGATAATCGCTACTTCGTCGCCATCTTTTACAGGAGTGGCAAGATTTTCGAGGTATCGCATATCTTCGTCATTGATAAAGATGTTTACAAATCTGCGCAACTGGCCGTTGTCGAAGAGTCGTTGATCCATTGCTGGGTGAAGTTTACAAAGTTCACCGAGTGCTTCGCCAACAGTATTTGCACTAACCTCAACCGTTGCGAGATTGTTCGCATGAGGTCTGAGAGGAGTGGGAATTTGAATTTTAACTGACATAAATACCTTCCGGCGGAAAAGCCCGCATGTATAAGGAAATCAGATAACAGAGGATTATGCAAGAACAGGTTCTTGGGTATTTTCCATGGTGGCCAAGAACTCATCCAGGGAAGTTCCGATGGTAACCGGTTCACCTAATTGAGTCGTGAGGGAATCCTGGGTTTTGAGCCCATTGCCTGTAATGAGGAGAACGATTTCTTCATTTTTGGGAATACGGCCTTGCTCAACCAATTTGCGGGCGGTTGCGACTGTAACTCCGCCTGCTGTTTCTGCAAACACACCTTCGGTTTTCGCAAGCAAGAGCATGCCCTCCCTGATTTCATCATCAGTTACATCTTCCGCCCAACCACCGCTTTCGCGAATAAGCTTGGCAGCGAAGAACCCATCAGCAGGGTCGCCAATGGCGAGTGATTTGCAAATGGTGTTAGGCTTGCGAACAGGGCGATGAGATTCCAAGCCGTTTTTCACCGCACCACTGATGGGGTTGCACCCGGAGGCTTGGGCACCATAAAACTTGGTGGAGGGTTCCTGTTTAAGAAGGCCGATCTTGTAAAACTCTTGGAATGCCTTGCTGACTTTGCCAACAAGCGCGCCGCCCGCCATCGGGCTGATCACGTGCTGGGGTGTTCTCCAGCCCAGTTGCTCTGCAATTTCGTAGCCCATGGATTTTGAACCTTCAGCGTAAAAGGGCCTTAGGTTGATATTCACAAATCCCCAGCCAAATTTGAACGCAACCTGGGTGCAAAGCCTGTTCACTTCATCGTAGGTGCCACGAACTTTCACCACATTGGCACCGTAAACCGAGGTGCCCATGACCTTGGCTCTTTCAAGATCCGAAGGTATGAAGATATAGCTTTTCATTCCAGCGGCAGCGGCGTTTGCAGCAACGCTATTGGCTAGATTTCCGGTTGATGCGCAACCTACGGTATGAAGGCCAAACTCATGGGCTTTGCTTAATGCAACTGCAACCACGCGATCCTTGAAGGAAAGGGTGGGGAAGTTGACCGCATCATTTTTGATCCATAAATTCTTCACACCGATTTTCTTTGCCAACCGGTCTGCTCGAATTAATGGTGTACCACCCACATGTAAACCTACCGTGGGTTCCCCATCGATGGGCAGCAGTTCTTGGTAGCGCCACATATTGAATGAGCGGGCTTCCAATTTTTCCTTGGTGAGAACGCCTTTTAATGCTTCATAATCGTAATCGATTTCCAATGGACCGAAATCGTCCTGGCAGAAATTGACAGGGGTTACGGGGTATAATTTGCCACACAGACGGCACTTCATGCCTTTTACAAAACTGGAAGACACTTGTCTTTCCTCCATATGCGCAGGACAATAACCTGCTTTAAAATTGGCAGTCTTTTCCAGAGGAGGATATTTAAGCTTGGAGATAAAAAAGGGGCGTACAGTACGTCACTTCTTATCTCTCCCGGCAAACCCGGGTAGGAGGTAGCACCAGCATCGTTGCGAATAATCGCTTCGACCGGTTGCTGTGGCTTCGACGGGCCTAATCCCTCTGCCACTCTGGATAAGAAACTCACCAAATTGTTCTAGTAATATATTCTGTATGAAGGCAATCAGCAATCGATAAACAGAGAAAATATCAAAATCCTTTGAATTATTCATTACCATGAGTCGCTAAATTGCGAAATCACGTTATTACTTAACATTTTGCAGTCAAAATCGATGGGATTTCCCTAGTCTTCATCATCTTCAGCATCTACCCAGTCTGGAAGAGGGGGAGGCGTCATCAGATCAAGTTCGAGAAGAACAGTCATTGCTGAATCGGGTCTGTTATCCTTTGATTTGTTCATCATGCGTTCAACCAATTCCACAAACCAATCTGAAAGATCGTTACGGAAATTCGTGATGGGTTCAGATTTTTCTTTACTGCGTTGAGCTTTGATCTTGTCTTTCTTTTCCAAGCCTGGATAAGGGAGTTTTCCCGTTAACGCTTGATAAAAAGTGCATCCCAGGCTATAGAGGTCGGCTCGTCCATCGATGTCGATGGAGTTATAGGATTGTTCAGGGGCAATATAATCCATGGTGCCCACTATGTACCCTTTGCCCCCGATGATTTTAAGGTCTTCTTCTTTTTCACCTTCGACAAATGCAAGTCCAAAGTCAAACAACTTGGCTTGGTTTTCAGGGGTGACCATGATGTTTGAAGGCTTGATATCTCGATGGATTACACCATGTTGATGGCAATGAGCGAGGGCCATCAGGGTATGCCGCATCAACTTGATTGCAAGGTCTTGCGAAATGGCCCCGGATTCATCGATGATTTTTTGGAGCGATTTACCCTGGATGAATTCGATGAGCATGTAGTTTAGGCCGGCAAAATCCTCAAGGCTGAAAACTTTCACAACATTGGGGTGATCAAGTTTCTGGGCGATGTAATATTCCCTTTTAAAACGGGCGATAAGCCTGTCTTGCCTTTCGGTCTTGAGATTGCGAAGTACTTTCATGCTGACAAAGTTTAATTTATCATCATTTTTTCGGGCGAGGTAAACAGTGCTCATTCCGCCCCTACCCAGGACTGAAAGTACCTGGTAATCTTTCATTACCAAGCCACGGGATTTGCCTTTTAATATTCGCTCTGCTTGAAATCGTGTGATCTTTCCGGCCTTTACCAAATATTCAGCGATTAGATTTGGTTCGCTTCTGATCGTTTTATCAAGGTTGTTATAAAGCACAACCACTTCCACCTTGTCCATCAATTTGCTGCGCATGAGAGACATGAGGAAGTCGCCTACGTTGACTTCAGGGTTTGATTTTTCAGGATCTGGGGAACTCATACCTGTTAACCCCCTTTAAATTGGTGGTTATCACTTAGACTTCTTTTCCGCGAATCTGGGCTTTCAGCACATGCTTTAGCCGGTCTTCTATTTTTTTGTGCAGCTTGTCAACTTCCTTGTCATTAAGGGTGCGATCATCGGCTTGGTAACCAAGTGCAAATGCCAGGCTTTTTGTTCCTGCGGGAATTCGATCTCCCTGATAAATATCAAACAGCCTTGCGACTTTAAGGACAGTGCCCCCAGCAGCCTGAATTTCAGCGGTAACCGTTTGGCCTGTGATGGATTGATCAACCACAACTGCAATATCTCTAAGCGCTGCGGGAAAGCGTGAAACAGGCTTGGACAAATATCTTGCAGGCAGGCCTGAAGCCAGCGTTTGCATGTCAAATTCCGCTGTGATTATTTCGTGATTACCCAACCCAAGAGTGGATGCCAGCTTAGGATGTAAGACGCCAAACATTCCTGCTACTTTGTCGCGAATCAGAAGAGTTGCGGATTTACCAGGATGAAGGGCAGGGTGGTTGCCTGGTTTAAATGAAACCTTTTCAAGATGCATTCCAGAGGCAAGTCCTTCTACGATGCCTTTCAAGTCATAAAAATTCAGCGGGACATTTCCCGATGAGTCTTCCTTCCAGAATGGTTTATTTCTAGGGCCACAAATTGCAATCGCCATCTTGTAAGGCTCTGCAGGTAATGTTTGACCTTCCACTTTTTGATACACCTTGCCCACTTCGAAAAGCTTCACGCATTCGGTATGTTTGAGGTTGGCCTGGGTAAGGGAGATAATGCTTGCCATCAGGCTTTGACGCATCACAGTACGCTCGCTGCTGATGGGGTTCAGCAATGTTACATAAGCTGGCTTCGACGATTCCAGAAAAGCAGTTTCTGCTTCAGGGGATGTCAGCGAATAAGCAATTGTTTCTTGCAGGCCAAGATTTACGAGTGTGTCTTTTATCTTGCGTTCAAAGTCAAGTTCGGGATCTATCAAAACCGGAGGCAACTGCTCTGAAAGGCTGGTACCGGGAAACTTATCGTAGCCGTACAGCCGCGCAATATCTTCTAGAAGATCTGCTACTCCCACCTGTATATCCAGCCGATGGGTTGGCGCGGTCACGCGGAGCATTTCGTTGCTTATCTTTTCAACTTTGAATTCTAACGACGTTAAAAGCTTGGTGCATTCTTCCAAGGGGATGGCGATCCCCAGAATGCGCTTGGCTTCCGCGAGGGAGAAATCAATCACTTGTAAGGGTTTGGGAGCAGGATAACAATCTAACCTGCCTTCTGCGGGCAGGCCTTGGGCAAATTCTTGCATCAATTGCAGGGCCCGGTTGGCCCCACCAATTACCTGATCGGGGTGTATGCCCTTGCTAAAACGGGTTGCAGCTTCGCTGGGAAGTCCCATGGATTTCATTGCCTTGCGAATTGCTAGAAAATCAAAGTTTGCACTTTCTAGCAAGACCCGCGAGGTGGATTCTGTAACTTCAGTTTCAGCCCCGCCCATCAAACCTGCGATTGCAATCGGGCCAAGTGTATCTGCGATAATCAGAGTTTCAGGGGTGAGTTCCCGATCCTGACCGTCTAAAGTCTTGAGTTTTTCGCCCTTGGTCGCAAAGCGGATTATGATCTCAGGGGGTTTTCCCTTTGCCCTTGAGCAGAGAGTATCATAATCGAAGGCGTGCAGGGGTTGGCCCTGTTCAAGCATTACATAATTGGTGATATCAACAATGTTGTTGATGGGCCTCATGCCGGCCTGTTGCAGCCTTCGTTTTAAAAATGCAGGCGATTGGGCGACTTTAATGTTCTCGATGAGGGATGCAGTATAACGATGGCATGCAGAGGGATCTTGTATGGTTACTTTTACCTTGCCCGTGATTGTAGGGCCAAAGGTATTTGTTTTGTGTTCGTAGGGCTTTAGTTTGCCACCGGTCATTGCTGCGACTTCGCGCGCAATACCTATCATTGAAAGGCAGCGGGCCTTGTTTGGAAGAATGTCGATTTCAATTATGGAATCCCCAAAATAATCAGCAAGGGGCATTCCCACAGGCGCATCTTCCTCAAGAATAATAATGCCATCATGATCTTCAGAAATGCCAAGTTCAAAGCCGGAACAAACCATGCCATCGCTGGTAATACCCCTGATTTTTCCAGGCTTGAGTTCTTTTAAAACCTTTGGAGTGGCATGGCCATCGAAAAGCACGGAGCCTGAAAGTGCAAGAATAACTTTTTGGCCCGAATCACCCACAGAAAGATTGGGTGCACCGGTAACCATGGTGATCGATCTGCCCGAACCATACTCAACGGTGGGAAGTTTAAGCCTGTCTGCATCAGGGTGCTTATCCACCTTGGTGACCAATCCGATTATGATTTTGTCTTTATCCCAAACCGGATATGGATCTTCTGTTCCAAGCCTTAAGCCTTCAGGCGCGGGAACACCCCAGTGCTTGATGCCAGAAACTTCAAGTCCTGCAAGGGCAAGCCTGTTGACCAAAGCCTCGAGGGATAGGTCGAAGTCTACATAATCTTTGAGCCAGCGAATCGGAACCTTCATGATTCAAAACCCGGGTTGTGTTGTTGCAAAATGAAAAACCAAAACAAATACAACCGATACTTAAGATTAGAACTGGGACAAGAAGCGCAGATCGTTACCCCAGAATTCTCTTATGTCTTCAATGGCATGGCGAAGCATGGCAATTCGTTCTGGTCCCATTCCAAAAGCAAAGCCAGAATACTTGGCAGGGTCGTATCCGCCATTTTTCATGACTTCCGGATGAACCATCCCTGCACCCATGATTTCGAGCCAGCCGGTTTTCTTACAAAGCGGGCAGCCCTTGCCACTACATACGATGCAATCCATGTCCACTTCGATGCTTGGTTCAGTAAATGGGAAATAACTTGAACGAATACGAACCTGCCTCGAATCACCAAACATTTTTCGAGTGAAAGCGGTTATAGTCCCTATTAAATCGGTCATCGAAACATTGGTGCCAACTACCAATCCTTCAACCTGGTGAAACATGATTTCGCTACGGGTGGTGATTGCTTCGTATCTGTAGCACATGCCAGGTAAGATCACCCTGATAGGGGCGGGGTGGAACTTGCGCATCACATGAATCTGGCCTGGGGATGTATGGGTTCTAAGAATCAAACCAGGATCGGTGGTATGAAAAGTATCCCACATATCGCGTGCTGGGTGATGAGGAGGCATGTTGAGCAGGCCGAAATTGAACTCATCTTCCTCAATTTCGCGTGATCTAAAAACTTGAAAACCCATTTCAGCAAAGGTGGATTGAATATCCCGCAGGGTTTGAGTTGCAAGATGCAACTTTCCTGAATTTGGAATCATACCGGGTAAGCTGATGTCAAGCTTCTCGGTTTCCAGGCTTTTAAGCATGGCTAGTTCGAGGCAGTTTTTAAGGGCGGCTTCGTAGGAGGCTGAGAGTTGTTCTTTGACAATGTTGGCCTGTTGACCGTATTCTTTTCGGGATTCTGGGGGAAGCTCGCTAACCTTTTTAAGGGCTGCGAGCATCTCGCCATTTTTTCCGAAGTAATGTGAGTTCCAATTTCTTAATGTGGATTCATCACTACAAGCACCTAATTGATCCAAGGCGCGGTTTTTAAGTGAATCCAATTCAGACATTGTATGGCTTCAATTAAGAGGACAAATCAACCTGAGGCTTATTTAAGCCCTACAGGTTGGTGCTTTCTAGCCAACTCAACAATTTTTGTGAACGTTTCAGGATCGCGGATTGCGATTTCTGAAAGCGATTTCCGGTCCAAGCTTACTTGGGCATTTACCAAACCAGCAATCAACTGGCTGTAGCGCATGCCGCGCATTCTACAAGCTGCATTTACACGAATGATCCAAAGTCTTCGGAATTCGCGTTTACGCACCTTACGATCGCGGTAAGCGTATACACCAGCACGAATCAGAGTTACTCTGGATTGGCGCTGGAGGTTGTGCCTACTGGCACGATAACCCTTGGTTAATTTTCGTAATCGCTTGCGGTCGCGAAGAACAGTTTTTCCGCTGCGTGCTCTTGTCATGGCTTACCAGATCTCCAACGCTTGAATTAAAAGCGTTTCAGTAAAACAGCTACAAAATTAAGATTTTCCGCCCATTAACCGAATGTACTTCTTGGCCAATCTCCCGGTATCAATAACAGTACCGCGAAGCTGCCTTTTACGTTTGCTGGTCTTGTGGCCTAGAAGATGCTTCTTGCCAGCCTTGTGCCGCTTAAGCTTGCCATTGGCTGTAACGCGAAATCGCTTCTTCGAGCCTTTGTGAGTCTTTAACTTGGGCATCTGAATTACCCTTCCGTGTCTTTATGGAACCTAAGTTACCTAAAAATCCATCAAATCATGCCTAAAAGCATGAATAGTACTAATCAAGGCCTGCAAATGGAATAAAGTTGTAAACCATTCACAAATTGCAGGAAAAGATGATATAGGGAAATAAGAGTCTGGGGGCAAACCAGAATCGTGAATTAATCTTTTTTTGGTGCAAGCATGGCGGTCATTTTCTTGCCTTCCATAGAGGGAGGCTTTTCAACTTTGGCAAATTCCTGCAGCTTTTCCAAGATTAAATCTATAATTCGCTTACCTTCTTCAATATGTTGCAATTCCCGGCCCTTGAATATCACATTTACCTGTACTTTGTCTTTATGCTCTAAAAACTTACGAGCTTGGTTGATTTTCGTTTCAATGTCGTGATCACCAGTCTTGGGCCTAACGCGCAATTCTTTGATTTTCTGCTGGTGCACCTTGGTTTTGTTGTTTTTTAACGATTGTTGATAGCGAAACTTGCCGTAATCAAGAATCTTGCAAACAGGCGGTCTTTCGTTGGGATTAACCTCAACAAGATCTAATTCAGCTTCTCGGGCCATTTCCAGTGCTTGAAAAGTTGGGATTACTCCAACAAATTCACCGTTTGCACCAATAACTCGAACTGGAGAGATGCGTATTTGTTCATTCATGCGAAGGCCCCTGTCTTGGGGGGCCGGTGAGGGGGGGTTAGGACGCTCGTTGATACCTGTTTCTCCAAAAAAAACTAATGATGTTGATATCGCCGAAGCGAAAGACCAACGAAATATACATATAAAACCAGACCTAAACAAAGCAAACTAGGTTGTTTGTAAGGGTATTATAGAATTTACCATGGTAGTTGTGGAATTGGAAAGAGAAAGATTAAATATTTTAAGGAATAGCTTCAACAAAATCGATTTCAGGCAGATGTTTACGAAGCTCCTCTTCAATTCCAAATAGCACGGCCCTAACCGCACTTGGGCACGAACCGCAGGTTCCCAGCAAGCGAACTTGCAAAATTTTCCCATCTAATCCCGCAACTTCAATTCTGCCCCCATCCATTTGCAACGATGGTTCAACATGCTCTGAAATGGCTTTTTTACAAGCTTCCAAGAGGTTTTCTGGTTCCATTAATCATCTCGTTTCATTGGTTTGGCATCAATATTTTTAATATTAGGCATGCTTTTGGGTAACGGTAAAATCGGGTTTGTGTGAAAGTGCAAGATTGCGGGTTTGTTCGATATCCAGCTTCAATTGCTCAATGAGGGCATTTTTATCTTCAAAAGTTTTGATGGCTCGGATTTTTTTTAAAAAATGGATTTCAATGGTGTGATCGTACAAATCCCCCTCGAAGTCCAACAAATGGGCCTCAATTTTTTGCGATGATTCAGAAAATGTGGGGTTTGGGCCAATGTTTACAGCAGTTGCATAGGTTTTATCACCAATGGTGCAATAGGCGGCGTACACGCCATTCATTGGCAAAACCGTTTGAATGTTTTCGAGATTGGCGGTAGGGAACCCGATGGTGCGGCCTCTTTTTGCCCCTGAAACGACTTTTCCTTCAATCGAATAGGTTCTTCCGAGGAGTTTTTTTGCCTGGGTCATATCCCCGGTTTGGATGGATTTACGAACCCTGCTGCTGGAGACTAATTCATCATCGATTAAAAAAGGTGTGGCAATGGTGCCCAAGATATTTCTTTTCATGCATAAATCCTTGAGCATGGTCATGTTTCCCGCTCGATTTTTGCCAAAGTGGAAATCGGGCCCTTCAAGAATTCCACGGGCTTTAAAGGTCTCAGCGATTATTTTTTCAAAAAATTCTTCCGCTTGCAGATCCAGCAGCCCATCATCTGTTTTTAATACCGCTACGAAGTCTGCACCCGCAGCGTGCAAAAGTTTTTTCTTTTGTTCGAGTGTGCTTAAAAAACTAAGATTAATGCCCGGCTTTAAAATTAAAAGGGGGTGGGGATAGAAGGTGATCGCCACCACTGGGGCAGGGGGCGGGGAAATCGTTTTACCCAAAGTTTTCATTTGAGAAATCAGGTTTTTGTGGCCTTCATGCACCCCATCAAAGTTGCCAATCGAGATGATTGCCCCTTGGGCAAGGGCGGGAATATCAAGGTTTTTCCAAGAAGGCGCAAGTGGATTTGAGGTCATCTCTATTTACCAGTAAATCGGTGTTTAATTTGCAATTCGTATAACCCGCCCTCTATTAGCAGTATACTGGAATTATTCACAAGCTGGCTGGATAGTCGCTGCTGCTTTGAAAAAAGCGGGAGAGGAAAGTCCGGGCTCCATAGGACACGGTGGTGGGTAACTCCCACCGTCCGAAGTAACATGCTTAATTGCGTGCTGCGTAAGGGTAGGGAAAGTGCAACAGAAAGATACCGCCCCAAAAGGGTAAGGGTGAAATGGCGGGGGAATGCAAATTCCTTAATGTAAGAGCCCACCAGCAGCCTGGCGACAGGCTGGCTCGGCAAACCCCACCGGGAGCAAGGCCAAATAAGAAGGAAGGACTGGTCCGGTCCGTTTGACCTTCGGGTAGGTCGCTCGAGCGTTCGGGTAACCGTTCGCCTAGATAAATGGCTATCTTCTTGCCTTTTTAAGGCGAGATACAGAACCCGGCTTATAGGCTGGCTTGTGAATATTCTTTAGATTGCATTCTTGATGATCTGGCCCCTGCAAATCGGCATTGGCCTGCCTTGGATATCGTGGATTTCGGTATCGGGGGCGATTCCCATTTGATTGTAAATGGTCGCATGCAAATCTTGTGGCCTGATGGGTTGGTCTTTTACATAGGCCCCGGTTTTGTCGGAAGATCCTATCACCTGTCCGCCCCGGATTCCACCACCTGCCAAAGCTGCTGAAAACACATGGCCCCAGTGGTCTCGCCCTGCATTACCGTTATGTTTTGGAGTACGGCCGAACTCGCCCGCCCAAACCACTAAAGTATCCTTTAATAATCCCCGGTATTCGAGATCTTCCAAAAGTGCGGAATAAGATTGATCCATAACGGGCATCAATTCCTTTTTAAGTTTCTCGGCATTTTTTGCGTGAGTATCCCAGCTGGGGCTACCTTGTGGTTCGTTTGCAAAACGAGTCCAATTTACCTGGATCATGGGCACGCCGGATTCGACCAGCCTTCGCGCTAGCAATACGCTTTGGCCCCAGCGATTTTTTCCATATCTTTCCCGCATCGATTCCGGTTCAAGATTCAGATTAAAGGCTTTGCGGGTTGCTTCACCACTCATCAAGTTAAGGGCTTGTTTGGTCTGGTTTTCGAACTGTTTTTGATTTTTATCAGTTTGATTCTTGGCCGCGCCGTTGTTCACGGATTCAAGAATTTTCAACCTCTCATCGAATCTTTTGTCGTTAATTCCTTCTGCAAGGGTCAGGCCCGGAATCTGAAACCCTGCCGATTCGGGGTGACAATTGATCAGCCAAGGGTTGCTGGCACGGCCTAAAAACCCAGCATCTTGCCCGGGCCAGGTGATTCCCCCATCGTTCCATATATGCTCTGGCAGCACGATTGCCTCTGGTTTTACAGAAGCAGACCCTAATAGTTTTTGAATGATTGCTGCAAAACTCGGGGTGTCATTGGGCGCACCCGGTTTAGCATTCTCGAAATTCATCGGTTGGTGCGGGGTTCCCGTTAGCATCGAATAACCACTGGAAGAATGGGCGTTATCGTTGGTCATCATCGACCGAAGCACGCAGATTTTATTGGTTAAGAGTGCGGTTTTAGGCATCAATTCGCATACTTTTAGGCCTACCGTTGACGTGCTGATGGGTTGGTAGGGGCCTCGGATTTCCACTGGGGCTTCGGGCTTCGGATCCCAGGTTTCATGTTGGGGTGGCCCGCCAGTGAGGTATAAAAAGATGCAGGCTTTAGCTTTTCTTTCCTTGGCGAATTTGTAACTTGCGGCTTTTGCATCTGCAAAACCCATTCCTAGAAGGCTTAAACCTCCTAGACTTATCCAATCGCGACGGTTAATGCCATCGCATAGGCGGGTGGGTTTTGAGTCGAGTATTGAAATCATGGCTTCTCCATCTGGTAGGTAGGAGTAATTTACTCTTATTACTTAATCGGATCAAGTAATAACCGGGCATTAAAATGGGTTGGGGGTTAACTTCAATTTTGGAGATTAGAATGACAGAATTAGTGATTGGAACAAAAAATAAATCAAAACTTAAAGAAATAAAAGAAATCTATGCTGACTTATCTTTCAATTGCATGGATCTTGCTGCCTTTCCCGGGGTTTCTGAGGTTGTGGAAGATGGTTCAAGCTTTGCTGAAAATGCAGCAAAAAAAGCTTCGGGTTATGCCTTGCAAGTGGGCAAATGGGTTTTAGCGGAAGATAGTGGATTGGTTGTTCCCATCTTAAATGGAGCACCTGGAATTCACTCCGCCCGCTATGCGGGTGAGCATGGCGGCGATGCCGCCAACAACACCAAGCTTTTGCAAGAATTAAGCAAATATCCTGCTGAAAACCGTGATGCTTATTATATTTGCGTGGCTTGTTTGGCCGACCCACAAGGCAAGATCATGGGTTTAACTGAAGGAAAATGTCATGGAAGAATTATTCCTGAATATTTGGGGGAGGGTGGGTTTGGTTACGATCCCTTGTTTTTGGTTTTGGAGTATCACAAGACTTTTGGCGAATTAAGTTCTCGGGTTAAACATGCAATTAGTCATCGAAGTAAAGCTTTGGCTCAATTACGGCCTACTTTATGGCAACTATTCAGGAATTCTTAATACTGAGACTGCTTTTTTCATAAGGAACTTGATTTATTTTGCCTTATAGAGTTTGACCCCTGTTTGGTTTTCCAATAAACTATCTTTTTAGCAAGAGCTATTGCTTCTTTGTTGATTTATCGATGGTCGGTTCCCTGTGGTTATATCATCACAAGTAAGATGCACCGGGACGGCTTTGGTCAAAAATATCTGCAAAAGCGGGAGAGTGCTGCGTGGCGATTGTCCAAGTAAAAGATCTTATCGAAGCTGGCGTTCATTTTGGCCATAGAGCCAGTCGTTGGAACCCTAAGATGCGTCCGTACATTTACGGCAAACGCAATCTTATCCATATTATCGACTTGCGTGAAACCGTAAGGGGCCTTTTGCGCGCCTTCCGTTTTCTCACCAAGCTTTCCGCTTCAGGAAGCCAAATTCTTTTTGTTGGTACGAAGCGTCAGGCAAAAGATACCATTGAAACGGAAGCACGCCGTTGTGGTATGCCTTTCGTTTCCGAACGATGGCTGGGGGGTACGCTAACCAACCACCGCACCATTCGCGATCGTTTGAAAAGATTGGCAGAGCTTGAAGCAATGTGGCTTCCCTCCTACGAAAACCCCGCCAAGGTTGACCTTGTTGCCTACATCAAGACAATGCTGAATGATTCAGGCAAGCTTGATATTCATAAAGCTCCTGAAACCAGCGTGATTCGTAGCTACAGCAAAAAAATGATTTCGAATCTAAGCCGTGAGCTTACCAAGATTCAACGAAACTTGTCTGGTATCCGCGAGATGAACAGGCTTCCCGATGCTTTGGTCATCGTTGATCCTAGGCGCGAACATATTGCTATTAAAGAAGCAAAGCGCATGGGGATTGCAACGGTTGCCTTGATCGATACCGATAGTGATCCAGATGATGTTGATTTGCCGATTCCTGCCAATGACGACAGCATTCGTTCGGTGGAACTGGTGCTTGCAAAGCTTGCAGACGCTATAATTGAAGGTCGGGCTGCATTGGCAACGGAGCAGGCAACTGCACCAAGGCCGAGGCCTGCGCCTAGTGGCACTGCTGGCACAGTACGCGCTCCTGCCATTGTCGATTAAATTGGGGTTGTTTTTCAAGAACATAAGTTTTGGTCTATATTAGGTGATTTAGTATGAGTGCTATTTCCGCTGGTGTTGTTAAATCTTTGCGTGATCGAACCAATGCTCCCATGATGGATTGCAAGGAAGCCCTTGTTGAGGCCAATGGGGATGTTGAAGTTGCAGTCGCCATTTTACGCAAGAAAAATGCTGCGATTCAAGCAAAGAAAGGTGAGCGCGAAACTGCTGAAGGTAGAATTGCGTTTCATATCGACCCTGTCGCTAAAGTTGCCGCCCTTATGGAAGTTCGTTGCGAAAGCGGCCCTGTTATTAATAGTGAGCATTTTATTTCCCTTGCCAATGATCTTGTAACTCAAGTTGTTGTTTCCAATCCTCAAAGTTTAGAAGCATTGGTAACACAACCTTTCTTCAAAGATCCAAGCCGCAAGGTCAATGATCGCATTGCTGATGTTGTTGGTTTGATTCGTGAAAACATGAAGCCTGCAAAGTTCGTCAGGCTGCAAGGTGGGCACTTCGGTTCCTATATTCATCATGATGGCACTGTTGGTGTTTTGATCCAAGTTGAAGGTGCAAAAAATGATGAG
This sequence comes from uncultured Candidatus Kuenenia sp., assembly GCA_964646215.1. Taxonomy (GTDB): domain Bacteria; phylum Planctomycetota; class Planctomycetia; order Gemmatales; family Gemmataceae; genus UBA969. The sequence continues at coordinate 50,159 of CAZYAY010000008.1, forward strand.
CAAATTCTTCGTGATATTTGCATGCATATTGCCGCTAAAAATCCTTTAGTTGCAACCCGCGAAGAACTCAGCAAAGATGTTGTGGACAAGGAATTCCAAATTGCTCGTGATGCTGCTGCAGCATCTGGTAAGCCTGCGAATATTGTTGAAAAAATAGCCGAGGGTAAAGTTAAAACCTGGCTTGCTGAAAATGTCCTCCTTGAACAACCTTTTATCAAGGAAGAGAAGAAAACTGTTGGCGAAATTCTTAACGGCGCTGGACTCAAATTTGTCCGCTTTGTCCGTTACAGGGTTGGGGAATTAAGCTGATTAATCTTTCTTTTATTGTTCACTTTATTTTAGAAACGCTCACTCAACCCGGCGAAATGGACAAGAGATGAGCGTTATTTTTTCGCATCAACCAAACCCTAAAGTCACTTTTCTAGGCGCAGCGGGAACCGTCACTGGCTCCATGCACCTCCTGCAATACAAGGATTTCAATATCCTTCTTGATTGTGGTCTCGAACGCGATAAGAAAACCGTGCTTAAAGATGATGAGTTTCCTTTTGACCCTGAAATTATTGATGCGGTTATCCTAAGCCATAATCATTCAGATCATTGTGGTAAATTACCCGCCCTTGCAAGAAAAGGCTTTCGAGGTCAGGTTTATTGCACTCCTGCCAGTAGGGATTTGCTTGGCGTTGTTCTTAAAGATTCTGTCAACATCCAGGAAAAAGAAGCCAAGCATCGCAACAAAACAAAAAATCGCACTGCGCCCTCCCAAAACGATACGTTTTCGATTTTAGATCGCTGTGTCCCGCTGGATTATGGCAAAACTTTAGAGATTCGTAACGGCATTACTATTCGATTTCATGATGCAGGCCATTTGCTTGGGTCTGCAATCTCGGAGATTTCTATTGGCAAGGGTGACAAAGTTTTTAAAATCACTTACACCGGTGACCTTGGGCGTTTTGGCCTGCCTTTTCATACCAACCCTTCCCCAGTTCCTGCTGCTGATCTTTTGATTTGTGAGAGCACCTACGGGGGCAAGTATCACGATAATGAAGATAAGATGGCTGCGAAATTAGACATTGTCATGCGCGATACCATTAAAAGGGGTGGCAAAATTCTTATGCCCGCCTTTAGTTTGGGGCGCACTCAAATGCTTCTTTATTATCTTGAAACCTGGATGCTGCAAAATAAGATTCCAAGGCTTCCGATTTTTCTTGATAGCCCTCTTGCTGTCGAAATCAGCAGGGTTTATAAGAAATACAACAAACACCTCTCGGTGAACTGGGATTCAGAATCCGGTAATGTCATGATTCTCGATTCTTGGGAAGAAGCCCAGTCCGCGAGTTTTCATCCCAAGCCCGCAATTATTGTCGCCTCGGGGGGAATGTGCGAGGGAGGGAAGATCCTCTCCCACCTTAAAAATCATCTTGATGACCCAAGAACCAGCATTGCCCTTGTTAGTTTTCAAGCTCCATCCACCCTCGGATCAAAGCTTCTCGAAAAGAAACCCTCGGTTTATTTTCATGGGAAGTCTTGGAACAAATGGGCTGAAATTCACGAAATCAAAGGCTTTTCTGGGCATGCTGACCAGACTGATTTTAATAAGCTGCTTTCGCCTATTGCTAAAACTTCGGGGCATGTTCGTCTGGTGCATGGCGAACCGGAATCCGCAAAGGCACTTGCATCTGAATTATCAAAATTAGGTTTTAAAGATGTCAAGCCTGTGCGTAGGGGAGAATCGGTAACTCTTACATGATTTTTAATCGGGGTTAGGAAGATGCTTAGACGCATTTATCTTCTCAGGCATGGTGATGTAAGTTATTTTTCTTCCGATGGCAAACCCGTTTCATTTCAACACGCACCCCTTAATGATAATGGCCTTGCCCAGGCTACGGCACTGGGCGAGATTCTCGCTCCTGTGTCGTTTCAAAAATATATCTTCAGTGGTTTGTTGCGGTCACGCCAGACCATTGATCTGGTGGTGGGTAAACGGGAGGTGGGTTCCCCCGATGATTTTCTTTCGTACCCTGATTTTAGTGAAATCCAACCCGGTGGAATTCATGCTTTTCCCGGTACTGATTTTGATCACTGGAAAAGTTACTTTTTATCCGCCCTTGGCCCGGGACTAAACTTTGATTCCCGCTTTATGGGCGGTGAATCTTTTTTAGATTTCACCAATCGTGTCAACCTTTCTCTTCGCACTTTGCTTGATGATTCTTCCTGGGTAAACTCCCTGGTGGTTGCCCATAGCGTTGTTAATCGCTGGATAATTTGCAGGTTTCTTGGGTTGGGCCTTGATGGGATTCATGCGATTGAGCAGGATTCCGGTTGCATGAATGTGATTGATATTCTGCCGGATGGTAAGGGCGTTATCCGGCTTATGAATTACACCCCGGTGGATCGTGCGAAAGTTCATCTTCGGAAAAACACGCTCGAGATGCTGTTTGAGCAATCCGTTGAGGCGCATAAAAAAAATAATCCCACATGATAAAACCGCTTTTACAGTAATGTTTGATCTTTCGAGTTATGTTATAATTGAGAAACTTTACTCGTTTATTGGACATGCTTAAAATGACTTTCAAACAGTATGATTTTTGGGTCTTTCTAATTTGCAATTTTTCGGGTGTTGCTTTCAGCTTTGCCCAGGAACCACTGGCAATCTGGCATTTTGATACTGAAGAAACATCCAAGTTGCAATCTTTCGGTGGTGTTCATCGCGATATCGCTGGCCCAAGGCCGCCCATGTTTCCTGATTTCTCCCACGCCAACACTGCTGTTAAATTTGATGGCAAAGGTTCCCGCTTTGTTCTCAAAGACCCTGGCAACAATAGTAGATTTGATTTTACCAATGGCGATGCAATCACATTGGAATCCTGGGTGAATATGCCCCAGGGCAATTCCGGGGAAAATGTTTACATCATTGGCAAAGGGCGAACCTTTTCACCTGGTTTCGCCAAAGAAAATCAGAATTGGGCCCTTAGGATTCGTGAACAAAGCGGATCTTCTTGCGCCAGTTTCCTGTTTTTCAGCATGCCTTCTGGAAATGAAAAAGGTGATTGGCATCGCTGGACCACCAATTCCGGGTTTAAAGCCGGTTCTGGGTGGCATCATGTTGCGGTGAGTTACATCTTTGGAAAACCTGAATCGATTACCGGCTGGATCGATGGCAAAAAAGTCGCTGGTGCTTGGGATATGGGCGGGGCTACCACCAAGGCTCCCGTCACCGATAACGATGATATCTGGATTGGTTCTTCCATGGGCGGATCGCCTGGAAATAGCTTTCGCGGTTTGTTGGATGACGTAGCGATCTATCGGAGTATTGTTCCTGATGCCATGATGCAAAAAAGATTTCGCCGCGTTGGCCCCGAGCAAACTGTTGCACAGGTTGATAATTTTATTGCACCAACCCAACCGGGTACTAAAAGTGTTCGGGTTCAACTTCATGAAGGTTGGTCTGCGATTGATTCATGGCCCGCCCTGGCGGAAGAACTTCCAAAGCCTTTCATTTCTTATGAACTTCCGGCTTTTCTTTTTCATCGGATTCCACACCGGTATGATGCCTGGGGCATTCGCGATAACTGGCAGGGAACTGTGGTACTTAAGGCTTCTGCTGATGTGACAATTCCAACAGGTACCCATGAATTATTGGTTCGATCAAAGGGTGGTGCAAGGCTTTGGATTGATGGCAAGTTGATTTGCAAAACTCCTTTTCATGCCAAAGAAACTGGCGGGCACGATGCTGTAAAACCTGTTCCCAACCTTCCAGCACCCCATGCGAGGCCCGTGGGTTATGGCGATCATGAAGTCCTGATTCGTTTTTCAGGCACGGGTAAAATGCATCAGATTGTTTATGAAACATTAGTTGGTGGAAAGAAATTTCGACATGACACAGGGGATTCATGCCTTGCGATCAAATACGAAGGCGATACGCAGTTTAAGATTGTTGAAAGTGATTTTAATGAAGCCAATGGCGGCGTGGGCAAGTTCGCGAAAACATTACTTGTTGATCATGATTGGGAGCGGGCCACTTCTAAATTCGAGATGGATCTTGTAACTTTGGATGATCATGCCAGAAGGTCGGCTGCTTCCAGCCAAGATGCTTATTGGGCTAAAAGGAGGGAGGCATCCAAGGCTTGGGCCATTTCAAATCCAAGTCCCAAGGTTCCGACTGTTGCAAATAACAAGTTTGTTAATAATGAAATTGACAGGTTTATTCTTTCCAAGGTCGAAACCCAGTTGGTTATTAAACAAGATTCCGCTGTTGCAAATACGTTTCATACCAAAGTTCTTCCTTTGTTAAAGGAGCAATGTTTTCGTTGCCATTCGGATAAGGTCAAGGGTGGGCTCAAGTTGGATTCATTGCAAGATATTTTGAAGGCGGGGGATTCTGGAAAACTTGCTGTCGTGCCTGGGGCGCCAGAAAAATCATTCCTAATCGAAAAGATCAAAGGGAAATCCACTGAAAAAATGCCTCCCAATGGCAAAAGCCTGAGTGATTCAGAAATAGGTATCTTGGAGCAGTGGATTAAATCTGGTGCGAAATGGACTCCTGAATCTATAGAAGCAAAAGACCTTGTGTTTGCTGGTTTAACCAGTGATGTATCATTTCTCCGCAGGGCATTTTTAGACACCGTTGGTGTTCCGCCTTCCCCGGAGGATATTCGCAATTTTCTTGCGGATCAAAGTTTGTCTAAACGAAGTAAAATCATTGATCAGCTTTTGGTTGATCCTCGGTTTGCGGATCATTGGGTTAGTTACTGGCAGGATGTGCTTGCTGAAAACCCAAACATTCTAAAACCCACCTTGAATAACACCGGCCCCTTCAGGTTCTTTATTCATGATGCGTTAAGGGATGATAAACCCATGGATCGGTTTGTTTCTGAACTGATTCTAATGCGCGGTAATATCTACCTTGGTGGAAGTGCGGGCTTTGCTTTGGCCGCAGATAATGATGTTCCGATGGCTGCAAAGGCCCACATTATTGGAACGGCATTTCTCGGAGTAGAAATGCAATGCGCCCGGTGCCATGATTCACCTTTTCACTCCACGACACAAAAAGATCTCTTCCAGATTTCCGCAATGCTTGATCGCAAGGTTTTGGTGCTTCCTAAAAGCAGTACCGTGCCTGCGGGATTTTTTGAAAAGAAAGATCGGGAATCGCTGATCAAGGCAACGCTGAAACCCAACCAGAAAATTGAACCTGCATGGCCATTTAAAAATATTGCCACGGAAGATGTTCCAGATCAATGGCTTATTCAAAAGGATGATGCCCGGGAAAAACTTGCTGCAATTATAACACTCCCTGCAAACAAACGGTTTGCAATGGTCCTTGCGAACCGGTATTGGAAAAGACTGATGGGTGCTGGAATTGTTGAACCCGCCTTTGATTGGGAAAATAAAAACGCCAGTCATCCTGAACTTCTTGATTGGCTCGCACATGAATTCATTGCTTCGGGATACCAGGCAAAATCGATTATTCGTTTACTGATGAATTCACAGGCCTATCAGCGCGAATCCACCGGCCATAACATTGCAGCCACTGCTGAGAAACGCTTTTTCACTGCTCCCGATAAAAGGCGAATGTCTGCTGAACAAGTGGTTGATTCTTTATTTCAAGCTTCAGGCATAAGTATGAAAGTTGAAGAGATTACTTTTGATTCGGATAGCAGGCAACCACCGGATAGAATGCTAAACCTTGGGGTGCCCAAGCGGGCCTGGGAGTATACTTCGCTTTCAAACGAGCGCGATAGGCCAAGCCTTGCACTTCCCAGGGTTCAGGCTGTTACCGATGTTTTAGAAGCGTTTGGCTGGCGTGGTGCAAGGCAGAACCCCATCACCGATCGCGATACTTCTCCTCATCTCTTGCAACCTGCTATTCTTGCCAACGGTACTCTTTCCTCCTGGATCAGCAGGCTTTCGGACAATAGTTTTCTTACTCGCTTAGCCCTTGAATCAAAGACCACGGATGAACTTGCAGATGAAATTTATCTGAGGTTTCTTTCTCGCTTTCCCACAGTGGATGAAAAAACTAAAGTGATGGATATGCTTGAACCGGGCTTCGTTTCCCGAATCAAAAATCCTGTCACTCGTAATGTTGTTGAAATTTCAAGACTGCCCCGTATTTCATGGACCAATCATTTGGTTGAAGACGCTACCAAGGTGAAATTGGAAATGGAAAAACGAGCTAGATTGGGTGATTCTCCTTCTGAATCGCTTGATGCCTCCTGGCGGGAAAGGGTCGAAGATATTGTTTGGGCGGTTTTTAATCTTCCAGAATTTGTCTGGATTCCTTGATCTTTTTCACAATATGAATTAAGGACGATGCTAATGCCTCAACTTCCCGATCGTAGAACTTTCCTAGTATCTTCTGCCATGGCTGTTGCTGGATCTGCTTCCGCCTCCTTTAATCCAATTCACTTCCCCAAGGGTAAAGCTGAGCATTGTATTTTTATCTGGCTGGGAGGTGGGATCGGGCAGACAGATTCCTTCGATCCCAAACGTTTGGGCGACCCTAGGAAAAAAGTTGCAGGCTCTTATTACAAAGCGATAGACACCTCAGTCAAAGACGTTCAAGTTTGTGAACATTTCTCCAAGATCGCTCCTCTTATGGATCGCATGACCATTATTCGCACCATTAATCATGATGTCATTGATGAGCATGCTGCCGCAGTTAATCGCATGCATACAGGTAGGAGTGTTACCGGCACCGTGGTTTATCCTTCGATTGGTTCTGCTGTTGCGCATGAAAAAGGCGCGGCACAGGAGGGTGCGCCATCGTATGTCTTGATTGGTTATCCCAATGTTACCCGTGGACCTGGTTTTCTAGGTTCAAAATTCAATTATCTTTACCTTACCGATACAGTTAGTGGCCCTGCAGGTTTATCCCGCCCAGAAATGATCACCGTGCCCAGGCAGGATCGCAGGGAGGCCTTGCTTTCAGAACTTCGGAAAGTCAACAAGGTTGCTGTAAAAGACAAGGCGCTGGAAGATTACGAAACAGCACTCGAGCAAAGTTTAAAACTTAGTGGCCCTGCTTTTTCCAAAGTTTTTAACCTTACTGAAGAAAAATCTACCTTGCGTGATTCCTACGGTGGTGAGTTCGGCCAGCGTTGTCTTTTAGCCCGGAGGTTGGTCGAGCGTGGGGTTCGATTCATCGAAGTTTCCCACAACCTTAACTTTTCCAACGGCACGGGTTGGGATGTGCATAATCAGGGCATTGAAAAACAACATTTGCTGATCCAAGAATTAGACCAGGCACTTGCCGCTCTTGTTCTTGATCTCCAATCTAAGAAGTTGCTTGATAAAACACTGATTGTCGTTGCTACAGAATTTGGCAGACCTCCAGAATTTGATGGGGGCGGGGGCAGGGGCCATCAATCCAAAACGTTCAGCGTACTTCTTGCAGGCGCTGGGTTGAACCATAAGGGTGCTTTTGGCGAAACCGATGAACTTGCAAAGAAACCTCTCAAGGATTTGGTCAGCGTTCCGGATTTCTTCGCTACCATTCATGCATCACTCGGCATCGACCCGTCAAAGAATCTTTATGATGGCGACCGCCCGGTGCCAATTACTGACTCCGGTGTTCCTTTAAAGGTTCTTTTTTAAGTTGGTATTAGAAACAAGAAAAGGCAGATGAATTCATCTGCCTTTTCAATAATTTTTTTGGATTGATACCTGATTATGGCATTTCCAAATGTTTTTCTTCGACCATATGCCTTAGCTTGCGCATCGATCTTGCATGAATCTGGCGCACTCTTTCCTTGGTGATACCAAACTGCATGCCGATTTCTTCCAAGGTTGCGGAAGATTGTTTTTCATCCAAGCCTGCACGCAACTTGATAATCTCCCTTTCTCTTGGATCAAGGAAATTCAAAAGCCTGTTGATACTATGGCTGGCACGCTCCTTCTTCGCCAAAAGTTCTTTTTCATCGGTGCGAGCATCGACCGTGGTGCTGAAAACTTCTTCGTTGCCTGTCACAAAGCGTTCGCGATGGTGGATCTCAGTTGGAATGCTTCGTGCGAAATTCTTCATGATTGCCCAGCTAGCATAGGTGCTGAACTTGAAACCACGCCCGAAATCAAACTTTTCCACTGCGCGTATTAATGACATGTTGCCATCCGATATCAGTTCGAAAAAGTTCTCAACCTGCCCACTATGACGCTTGGCAATATTCACAACCAGACGCATGTTGGCGTTAATCAAAGAATCTTTCACCAAATTTGCCTGGTGAATCAAGTTCTCGATTTCATCAAGAACCTGCACTTTCACTTTTGAAAGATCCACTTCTGGAGGGACTGCACCTTCTTTAAGAATGCTGTTTCGCAGTTTGGATGCCTTGGATTTCAGGTAATTCATCTTGCGGAAAAGGTGTTGTTCCTGATCCTTGTTCAAGAGAGGGACTTCGTAGAGGTTGCCAAGTTCTGTTTGGACATCCTTGGGAACCTTCATTGATTTTCGTTTGGACTCGTATTCATCGGCATCTGGCATGGGTGCGAGAATTGCCAATTCAAGGTTAGCATCTTCAAATCCCGCATTGGGGATGAAATCCAAATTATGTTCGAGTAATTTTTGTGCCCTTACCTCATGTATCACGCGGTACATCGAGGTTCGGTTTCGTTGAAAGCGCTTGGCTAGAATATCCACGGTTTCACCTCGAGAGTAAGAGTTAAAAATACTTTGTCGCGACTCGGGAGACAAAGGGTTGGTCAGGTCAGGAAACACCGCACCCACAGGATTGACACGATCATGATTTTTGATCGTATACCTTACCGTTTCCGGTGAGCGTTTAATTTTTCTCGCAATACGAAGACTGATCTCTGTCACATTGGCATTAGTTAAGCGGGCCATCCTGCCTGCATACTTGATAATCCTGTTTTTTTCTTCAATCGAGAGTTGCGAAAAGCTTCCGCCTTTTTCAACTCTTTCTTGATTGCGGGAAACAAACCGTTCTATTTCACTTCTCGTATAGCCGAGTTTTCGCTTTCCTCCCCGAACTATTTTCAACCCGATTAATCCGAGCTTTTTCCATCTCCTTACCGTCTTAGTTGAAACATTCCAAAGCTTACTGACTTCATCCACGGTATAAACTGGTTCAACTTCGGGCTGGCTGCTAGCAAGCGACTGAATGAGAACAGGCAGATCGTGAAGAAGATCGGTACCATCTATCCGTAAATCAGGAAAAGAATCTGGTCTATATCCAGTAATCCTGAAACAGATAAACTGGTAGGGATACTTTTTCGAGGCATCAATTTCAGAAAGAAACTGCTCAGCACGTTCCTGTTGCTGGGTCTTTCGACCTACAGGGGTGAAACGAGTAAGCTGATCTTCCAATAGCATTAAAGCCGGGTGCCTGAAAATCACTTTAAGAATCCCTCCTTAAAACGGAACTGTCTTTTCTAACCAGGGGCATCGCTGCCTTGCGATGCTTACTATCCATACGAGTCAACCATTCAAAAAGTTCAAATATTTTTTTCATGGTCACACCATCCTATTCGGGGCTACCCTAAACTTATTAACGACGGAACATGAAAATTTTCAAAATACTTGAAGTTGTAAGGTAAAAACAACCATTCACCTATTACTTGCAAGAATAAACAATGATTATTAAGATTAGGTTAAAAAACAGGGGTTCGCAGTAAAAGTAAAATTTTTGCTAAAATACTTGCGGAGCATGTGTACTAAAGTTCAGATGTTATTGGATTTAAGGCTAAATATTCCTATCAGAATTCAAATTCCTTTCATTAATATGCTTTCAGTTATGATTTTTGGGATAAACTTCGCTAGTGCCTTCGTTTTTTGCCCCTAGGTTTAATATCGCGATGATAAAAAGACGTAACTTGCTTCAAGGTATAGGTTTAAATGCTTTTTTTTGGCCATTATCATTGCGGGCTGCAGATAATTATCGCTTAAGCGAAACTTTTTCAATCGGTAACCGCTTCAGAATTCAAACGACCACCGAACTTTCGGGGTCGATGCTTTTCACCCCGAACAACCAGACAAAAAAACAAATACAAATTAAAGGCATCAGCCAGATTGATTTTGATGAAACCATTTTGGCCTTGGATTCTTCCCAAAAAGTGAACATGTCACTTCGGGATTACCGTAAGGTTGAATTATCGCGGACTTTGGATGGTCAAAAACAGGAAACGACCCTCAGGCCAGAAGTTCGTAGACTCGCACTTTCCAGGCAGGGTTTAAAAAAAATCCCCTTTTCTCTTGAAGCCCTTCTTACCTGGAATGAACTTGATTTGATCCGAACCGAAGTATTTCCCTGTGCCTTGGCGGGTCTTTTTCCCTCTCGTTCCATTGGCTTGAATGAATCTTGGAGTGCTGGGTTGGAAGCCGTGCAAGAACTGACGGATCTGGAACTGCTTGAGTCCTCCCAGGTTCTTTGCAAACTGGATTCAGTCAACTTGGTTAACAATCGCCAGACCGCAAGGATCAGTTTTCTGGGCAACGCTTCTGGCATCAATGAAGATGGTCCCAATCAACAAATTCTGGATGGTTATATTTTCTTTGATTGTGAGACTAGGCATTTGTCTTTTCTTTATCTTAAAGGAACCAGCATCCTTAAAAATAAGGAAGGTAGGGATGTAGGCAGAATTGAGGGCCGTTATACCCTTTCGCGAGAAATGCTTCCCGCTGTTCAATTGGAAAATAAAAGTCTAGCGCAATATCAACCAGATGCCAATAACACCCGGTTGCTGTTTGAAAGTCCGGGAACTGCCTTTTCTTTTCATTATCCAAGGGAGTGGAAGGTTACATCCCAATCGGATTTTCAGGCAACTCTGGATCATTCTAAAGATGCTGGATTACTTATCACCAGGGAGAAAGCATCAAAATACACATCAACTGCAATTTACAGGAATGAGGTTTTGGCGTTTATTCGCCAGCAACAATTAAGGATGGAAACTCAGTCTGAGATTCAAGCTGTTGGTGGAACTCCCGGATTGGAATTTTTTTCGTGGGATGTTCAAATTGAAAGTCGCAGGATGTACCTGCTTTATTTTGTTTACAGGTTGGGGCAAAGCATTTTTACTTTCGCATGCCGGTGCCCCCAGGAAAACAAGGCAAGCTTGCGAAGTGATATGATGAGAATTGTTACTTCTATAAGGCCCACAGGGAAGAGCGGTTGAGATGGATGATAAATTCAAGCAATTGGAGCAAGATCCTCGATTTCCAAGTGGAAAGTGGACGGGCTTTTTCATCCAGAAAAACCCACCCCTTGGGAAACAATGGATGGATCTGCAATGTATGTTCGCAGGGGGAATCATCACTGCAAGTGGCAACGATATAGTTGGGGCATTTGTATTTAAAGGCCATTATGAAATCACTTCTGGGAAGTGCAGTTGGAACAAAATATACAAAGGCAATCATCCCGTTTATTACGAGGGATTCAACGAGGGCAAGGGTATATGGGGCACCTGGTTGATCGAAGATAAAGCGAATTCGATAACCCTGAAGGGTGGGTTTCATATTTGGCCCGAAGGAATGTTGGTTTCGGTAGACGAAGATCTGGTGGCTGAATTGGAACTTCCCGCAAATAACGGAAGTTTCAAAAAGCCGGCAATGCTGCCTGCTAAAGCCTGATTACTTGCCCGGAATATTAACCATGATGGGGTTGCTTGCATAACCTCGTTTGACAGTGAAATTAAGCGACACATTTGCCAGGATGCAAATGGGAACTTCTTCAAAAGGCTTGGCATCAGGTGCTACCTTGAGAAGTACTTTTCCTTTTGTTTCTTTTTCTGATAGAGCCGTTTTAGCGCCGGTATCGAGCATGGTAACACCAGGTGGTAGTGGGTTTCCAAAGATCTGGCCCAGGTGCTGATGCCTAATATCTAGGCTCACACGTCCCTTGTAATTTTCCGCACGTACAATTTCCACGTCGATCGCGATTGTTTTGCCCGGTTCCAAGATGATTTTTTCAGGGCTGACTTTTATCTGCACGATATCTTTCTCAGGGGTGATCGCAATCATCTGGGTTTCAACCGGCCATGTACTTCTTCCCCCACCCGGCATTTTTAATTCGGTTAGCGGGCTTACTCTTTTGATAATTTCCCTCTCGTTGCCTGCCTTGTCTTTGTATTTTGCCTTGGCAATAATATTGACAAGAGATGCACCTGGCTTTGCATCCTTCGCACATTGAAACAGCAGCAGGCCGTCATTTTGGGTTTCGGGCAAGTTTAGGGGAATCATGTTTATCCCAGCAGGAAGATTTTCCGGATGGAAACTGATGGTGCCTGCGAATCCACCTGTTCGCTTGACTCGCACATACCAGGCAGCAGCCATGCCGGGGGAAATTCCGGCTTTATCATCATCGCAATTGACGGCGAAGTCTGGTTCTTCATTGGTGATATTGAGGATATAGTTGAAACCTGGTCCGCCCCGGTTTAAAAGGTCCCGGATTTGGATTTTAAAAATGCCATCGGCTGTTGCAGTGTAAGTCAGATAAGAATCCTTGGTAGCGTTTGATTGGTCGTCATTGCTTGCAATGATTTTACCTTTATCATCTGTGATGGTTAAAAAACTATCGAGTTCAGAACCCAGTCTGCGGGCCCGGATTTCCGCAATGATGGATTCACCTTTTTTCAACTTGATGGGAAAGGTGTCGGTTTCGCCAGGCTTGAAGATTCTGCCATTGATGGTGCAAGGGAAAGGGAAGTCAGGGCTGATGGTTGATTCCTCAAGAATTTTGAGTCCGGAAAGGTATATGGGAAACGAATTGCTCAATCCACCTTCGGTTTTAATCACGGTATTAAGCGTGCTTCCGGGCGCTGCATCACTGGGAATTCCTTCAAGTGTTACGGGAGTTTCGGGCACATTACCTCCCCCAACCTTGACTTGAAACGGCCCTTTTGGTGAATGTGCCAAGGGGTGGCACCAAGTAACATAAGGCCCGCCTGTAACAATAAGATTGTAGGGCATGTTAATGCTGGCGGCATAATCCACATCGCGGACTACGATCATGTATTCGCCGGGGGAATTGAATCGGTAACTCACGCTGGGATCTGCAAAATGAAAGTCATCGTTGGCTGCAAGTTCCCTACCCGTCGCATCATGGATACTGATCATCGGATCGATAGCAAGAAACTGGCTGTGCCTCTTGTAAAAGAATCGGTGAGATATCACGCCAAAGGAAAGAGTTTGCCCGGCTTTGACCGTGAATTTATAAGCATCAACCTGCTCCTTGGCGCTTATCAAGCCGGAAACAATACTGCCGATGTTTATGGGTTGGGCAGTTGCAAAATCCGCATGGAGTGCGGTTTTTTCAAGAACGACGGGAAGATCTGCGATAAGAATCTGGCCAACCGTGGATGCACCGGAAGCGCAGGCTAGGCGGAATTCGCGCATGCCTGGGGAAGCTGTTTTATCGACTGTCACCTTGATTTTAAGTTCGGTGGTTTTGCCTGTTTCGGGAATGCCTTCGGCTTTGATCCCGGTGCCTGCAAAAAGCACCGCAATGGGGTTCGATGGATTGCTGGTTTCGCAATAAAGGGTGATCTCGCTGGTTTTTCCTCTTTCAATTACAGCAGGGTAGACATGCGTGATTTGCGGGAATGAAGTTTGTGACAACGCCATTCCTGGCAATAGGAATGCCAGCAATCCAAGAAAGATGGAAAGTCTGACTAATGATTGAAAAGAAATTCTCTGGTGTTGAGTAGCGACCACAATAAATCCTCCAAGCCTTCTTTGGGGTTTTGAGCCAAGGCCAGCTCTGCGAGTGCTTCCTTCTTTTCTTGATCCCGGGGTAATCTTGAAAGTGTGGCAAGGAACACCTCGTCGACAGCTTTATCCATTGGGACTTTGTTGGTGATGAATTTGCTTATTCTGCTGTTGGTTTCTGAAAGCTTGCGGTTGAGAAGGTTGCCACTCATCAGTAAAAGTGCCTGCATCATGTTGGCATCTTCGCTGCGTTCGCATTCGCAAGTTGCAACTCTGCGGGGCCTGCCGAAGATATCCATGAAACTGGAGCTGAATTTGCTATCGGGAAGGGAGATCGCCTTGAATCCAAGAGGAACATCGGTGAATTTTTCGCGGGTTCCGCAGGCGAAATCCACGGCGTCGAGTAGTTGCTCCGCAGACATGCGCTTGGCGCGGAAATGCGTGCAATAAATGTTATCGCCATCGGCTGCGGAAGAGGCGTTACTCTCGCTGCTAAGTTGGTAGACCTGGGAATTCATGATGGTTCGAAGTAGGTGCTTGATGTCGTAATTATTTTTGACGAGATCAAAAGCCAATGCATCAAGCAACTCAGGATTTGAAGCAGGATTGGTGATGCGAATATCATCGATGGGATGTATAAGGCCCCTGCCAAAATAGTAGCCCCAGTACCTGTTGACAAAGTTGCGTGCAAGGGCAGGGTTGTTTTTATCTTTAAGCCATGTAACCAAACCATTGCGCCTGTCGATTTGATCTTCCATTACAGGGCCGCCTATGGGTTTTGGGGGAAGTATTTTTCCTGTTTTTGGGTGGCTGGCCTCGCCCGCCATGGTCAGGTAAATGGTGGTGTCGCTACCCTGCAACCCGAACTCGGTGCTGTTTTTCTTGGCGACCCTGGAGAAGAAAGCGGTCATGCTGAAGTAATCGGCTTGGGCGATGTTTTCGAAGGGGTGATGATGGCACTTGGCGCATTGCATGCGAATTCCGAGAAAAACCTGACAAGCGGTTTCAGTCCAATCATCGCGTGAACCTATGACGAAGAAATTGGCGGGACCATTGGCATAGGGGCTTCCGACAGCGGTAAGAAGTTCGCCTGCGAAATTATCCATGCGCATGTTGTCGCGGAATACGGACCGCAGCCAGTTGTGCTGCGACCACATACCTTTTTTCTGTAATACATCCCTGCTATTGCGAAGAAGATCACCCCATTTGTAAGCCCATGAATCAACATATTCAGGTCGGTTCAAAACTTTTTCAATAGCAAGCTTTCTCTTTTCAGGATTGCCATCTGCTTTGAATGTGAGAATTTCTTCAGGGTTGGGAAGGGTGGACAATGTGTTGAGGTGAATTCTTCTGAAGAATTCTTCATCGGTGCAGATGTGTGAAGGTGAGAGGCCTGTTTTCTTCCATTTCTCTATCCACATTTTGTCGATCAGATTGTCATTCTTTGCGAAAGTATCGAGTCCCTTGGCTTCGCCGAAGGGAAGGATGATGCGGAAAACCCCGACAGCACCAAGATAACGCACCATGATGACCGTTTCGCCCGGGCCATGTGCAATCACATTTCCGAGATTGTCCACAGTTGCAACTGCGGTATTCATGCTGTCGAAGGATGCCTTGGAGCCGACATCTTCAGAAGAGTTATCTTCGTAGGTGCCTTTGACGCTTATTTTGATTTTCTGTCCGGTCTTTGCGATGATTTCCCTGGGTAATACTTCCAAAGATTTAAAGGATTTGTCTTTGATGGAGGGCCCGATCATTCCTTCTGCAATCCAACGCTTGAGCGTGGTGTATTCGGGCGAGCCTGGTTGTAATCGTTTACCACCTTCATGGGGAGCTTCAAGAGATGGCTTTTTTAGGAGGAGGCTTTCTTCGGGTGAAAGCAAGCTGACGCGCCTACCAAGTGAACCTCTGACGATTTCACGGAAATCGTTGCTGTCATCGAATCCCCTAAGCGAAAGTTTGAGGCCGCCCTGGCCATATTGGGCGCCATGACAAGCACCTTGGTTGCAGCCCGCACGGGTGAGAATCGGCTGAACATCGTTGACAAAAGAAACCTTGGGGAACTCTTGTGCAGAAGTGAACCCCGAAAGAACAAGTAGGCCAATCAGGCTTACGATTAGGTTTCTCATGTCTGCTTTCATCCGATTAAAGGTTGGATCAATTCGCGCCAATTATCAAGCAAGTATTTCGTTGACAACCTTGCCGTTAAGGTTGATGCGGAATGGCCTGCCATCTGGAGCAACATAATGCTTGTCTAAAGGAATGCCAAGAATCGTGTAAAGTGTGGCGGCAATATCTTCAATTTGAATGGGTGGAGTAACGGGTTGCTCTGCGTTGGCATCGCTTTTGCCAATAACAGAACCAACTTTCATGCCACCACCGCCCATGCAGAATACGGTTGAACCGGCCCAGTGGTCGCGACCGGCAGCAGAGTTGATTTTTGGAGTTCTGCCGAAATCGCCCAGCCAGATAACCATGGTTTTTTCCAGCATGCCTCTGGTTTGGAGGTCTTCAAGCAGCGCGGACCAGCTTTGATCGATGTTGGGCAGGTTGCGGTCTTTCAAAGTTTTGAAGTTGTTGGCATGGGTATCCCATCCACCCATGGTCACATTAATGAACCGAACGCCTGATTCAACCAGCCTTCGGGCCAGCAGGCAGGATTGGCCAAACTTGTTCATGCCATAGCGTTCGCGAACTTTCACGGGCTCTTGGGAAAGATCGAAGGCACGCTTTGCAGCAGGAGAGGTGACCATGGAGAAAGCCTTGTCATAAAAGCTATTCATCGCGCCTACATCGTTGCCCTTGGTTTCGATTTTCTTCTGCCAGTTGTCAAGTTTTTGGAGCATGCGTTCGCGACGGCTGAAGCGGGTGGAGGTAAGTCCGTTTGGAAGTGAAACTCCATCAATGCTGAAATCAGCTTTACTGGGGTCTTCCTGGATAATGAAGGGGTTGTGTTCGCTACCAGCGTAGCCAGGCAGGCCACCGCCAAATCGTTGGTCGATGGAATTTCCGAGTTGGACATAAGGTGGCATGCCATTTCGGTAGCCAAGTTCACGAGACATGACCGCGCCATAAGTGGGGTAAACGATGCTCGGATTGAAGCGCCATCCAGTAAGCATGTAGGCATCTGCGACGCCATGGGAACCGTTGTAGGAATAGCCGGAGCGAATGATGGAATACTTGTCGAGGTTTTTGGCCATCATGGGAAGATGTTCAGAAATTTGCACGCCTGGGATGTTGGTGGGGATGACGCCGAATTCACCGCGGATATCTGAAGGCGCGTTGGGTTTGGGGTCAAAGGTATCGATGTGGCTCGGGCCGCCTTGCATCCACATGAAAATAACACTTAGGTTATCGATGGGCTCTTTTTTTTTGGCAGTAGCAGCGTTTGCTTGAAGAAGGGTTGGAAGAGTAAGTCCCGCAAGGCCAAGGCTGCCAATGCGTATGAACTCTCTTCTATTGGTACCTTCGCAATCACGGGAGGGGCCGAATCCTACGTCAAACATGGTTCACCTGTTGATTAAAGGCTGAATACAAGGCGGGTTTGAGAAACACAAGGAAGGCAGAATAATAATAAGCTTTAACTAAACATAAATCAAGCAATTGTATGTCAAGTTATCGACATTTTGATTGAACGGGATGAATCGCATTCTGTTTCAAACAAGGGTTCTATTCGTATTTATTCAGATTCTGGGTCGTCCGGGAGATTTGTAGCGCCCTTAAGGACTTCTTGTACTTTTTTGTGCAGGGTGTTTCGATTGATTCCAAGCCTGGTAGCTGCTTTTACTTGAACATGGTCGCATTCTGTGAGTATTTGCTGGATCAATTCTTTTTCAACTGCACCAACAATTTGCTCGGATAACACTCCATCGGGCAGCGTGTTGATACCAAGGTGGACCACTTGCTGGATCAGCTTTACGAGATCGGTGCTCTGCCCAACCAGGGGTTTCGATTGCAGTGACTTGTAGCGTTTAACTTTTTTGCCCGGAGGCGCCAGAGAATCTGGTGTCAAAGGCAGGCCGTTGCAAAGAACTACAGCCCTTGCCATGTAGTTTTCCAGTTCCCGGACATTTCCAGGCCAATCATGTTTTAAAAGAACTGTTTGCATATCTGGGGTGAGTTCAGGGGGATCGATTTTATTGGTGGCTGCATGGCGGGAGATAAAGAATCGTGCAAGTGAAGGAATGTCATCGGCGCGTTCCCTCAAGGGCGGAAGATAAACAGGAACGACATTCAATCGATAATAAAGATCATCTCTAAAACGGCCAGCTTCGATTTCGTCTTCAAGAAATTGATTTGTTGCAGCAACGACCCTGCAGTCCACTTTTATGGTTTTGCTTTCGCCAACCCTTTCAAACTCATTTTCTTGCAGCACGCGTAATAGCTTGACCTGAAGCTTGGGGCTCATGCTCGAGATTTCATCGAGAAAGATGGTTCCGCCATGGGCTGCTTCGAATCGTCCGGTTTTATTTTCTACTGCGCCTGTAAAAGCGCCTTTGATATGCCCGAATAGTTCGCTTTCGAGCAGGCTTTCGTTAAGGGCGCCACAGTTCACCCGAACATAGGGCCCATCATTTCTTTTGGAAAGAAGATGGACAGCACGTGCGATGAGTTCCTTGCCAGTGCCTGTTTCGCCAATTATCAGAACCGTTGCGTGAGTGGGTGCGACCTTTTTGACAAGGTCGTAAACTTCTTGCATGGCCTGGGATTGGCCGACAATGTCAGCCAATGGTGCAGTGGCACCTTTATCGGCGTTATGAATGCCGCGGCTCATCCTATTTGCCTCTCTATCCTTGCTAGTCCTTAATGTATATTAAACAGAAAATGGGAGTAAAAGCCCAATAAGATTAGAGAATGTTGGTCAAATGTTTTGAAGAGGGGGTTGGAGTCCTTTTTTTGCAAGTAGAACAGCAAGGTTTTCCGAGGATAATCGAGGTTCATCCAATATAAGGGTTTCCATCTCTGTATTTACAAAAGCAAGCATATCCTCGCCACTCCAGCCCGCATTAAGAAGCCTGGGTTCGATTATGTGAATGAAATTTTGGCGGATTTTATCTGTCAACCTTGAGACATTGCTTTCGTGAATACCAAGAAAAGATGCGGCCTCCCTCTGGGTCAGGCGGTATCGAATTCTAAGGCCTAGTAAAAGTTTTTCCTGATCTGAAAGAGTTTCCAGCCATTCTTGTGCAGCCAGGCGAAACTCCTGATGCCAGTGCTCATCAGAAATTTCGGGAGCATGCCAGTACATTTCATCCGCTTCATCTTCGCCCAAGGGTTTATCGTGTTTGTTCTGCCTTAACTTGGTCAGGTTGGAGTTGTGAAAAACCCTGATAAGCCAGGGAATGAGAGGCCTCCTGCCATCATATTTTTCGAGAACAGAACCAGAGGTTTCCTTCTCCCCCGTAAGGAGGAAGCCCCAGAATTCTGCGACAGTATCTTCCTGCCTGGTGGTATCCCCGGGAAAAAGCCTGGCCGCCCTGGATCGTAATGCATCGACAAGCAATTGATCATGCCTGCCTGTCTTGGATGCAAATAACGTCTCCCAGGCAGTGCTTATACCCTCTATGCAGGAAGCGGTCAGATAAAAATCGAGGAAGTGAAGCCCCTCGAGAGATGATTTTTCAGGCAGGCCTTTAACCCTGCATTTGGCATTAAAGAGATCGGTGCAACGTTGCAGATGGAACGAAAGTTTTTCGTGATGTAAATTAATTCCTGGGAGATGCACGCCACAGAAAGCCCGAAGCATTCTGGCTTCTTTCTCTCGCCCATCCAAGGGCTTTTGGGAAACCGATTCCATCCTTTAGCCTCTGTTGACGAATACCAATAACTCAATGCGGGAGCTTTCGTTTTCAGGCGTTGTTTCAAGCCCGGGGTAAGATTTATCTCCCAAGCCAATCGGGTTGACCTTGCGTCTCGAAAACCATCCGGTCTTATGAATGGCATGGTTGTTTTTCAAGTAATCTGTAACCGTTTCCGCCTGTTGCCTGGTTAGAAGCCTGAGAGTTTCCCTATTGCTGGCTCCCGGTGCCATTACTCCTGCGATTACAATATCGCTTTCCTTGGGAAAGCCTGTCAACCATTCCGATGCCTTATCGAGAATTTTTTTTCCTTCAGGGCTAAGGATGGCACTGCCATTCTCGAAAATACCAGAGCTATTGATGGACTTTCGTTTCATATCAGTATTTGATCGCACAATCATCTGCATCGGATCTTCAATGTATCCACCAACAATTGGCATTTTTTTAAGTGCATCCGCATCCTGTTGGAAAGCCTGCATGGTTTGCTGGCTTTGGTTTGCAAGTTGCACCAGCGAATCATAAAGCTTGGAGTCCTGGGTCAACTTCCCCAATGACCCCTCTCCTTTACGTATTTTATCCAGCGTTTCGGATACCTGTTCCAGTATTTGTGCAAACTCCGGGTTGTTCTTGCTGGCAATTAAATCTTGGTTTTCAATACCCAAAGATGCAGGAGTGCCAGGAAAGAGTTCTAAAACCTTGGCGCCCAGCAACCCCTCCGAGGCGATCGATACAACCGCATCTTTTCTGATCAACTTTTTATAAGACCCTTGGATTTTCAATCCCAGCATGACCGGCCCACCTGGGGTATCGGGTGGATTTATGGCAATTACTTCTCCAGCATCCATTCCTTGGATTCGAACCCTGGTTCCAACATCCACGCCATGAATATCAAGGAAGGATGTTTTAAGCTTGAGGGAATCCTTGCCGTACCAACCTCTCGAGCCTATTGAAAAAAACGCGATTGCGAAAAGAACCAAACCCCCAAGCATTGTGCAGCTTAGTAATAGTAGTTGCCTGTTGTTTAATGCTCGTGTCATGGTTTGTCCTTATTTTGATTTTTATTATACCTTTGATTGTGTGATAATGCCTCTTAAGAATTCAAATTTTTTGAGGAAAGACTTGCATGTTAACCTCAAAAATACAGTAAGATGGTGTTGATAAAGATATCTGGTAAAAGTGCACTTAAATGCAGAAGTTAACAGGAGAGTTGAATAATGGCAGGCGAATTTAAGCAGCAATGCCCCAGTTGTGAAGCGATGGTCTCCATCAAGGACGAAACCTTGGTGGGAAAGAAGACCGAGTGCACGAAATGCAAATTCCGTTTCTTGGTGGAAGCACCCTCTAAAAATAAACCTGCAGATGATAAGAAAGCGCCACCAGTAAAATCCAAGGTGTCAGGCAAGGAAGCAGCAGCGAAGGCGAAGCAGGAAATAAAGAAGGCCGAATCTGGTCAAAAAACCCCGGGTAAGTCGGGTGCTAAAAATAAGCAAATGCTCATCATTGGTGGGGCAGTCGGGGGAGTTGCACTTGTAGCCATTATCGCGGCTATGTTTTTGTTTTCGGGTGGGGATGATGGTTCAAAGCAAAAACCCTCCAATGTTCAACGACCGAAACAGCGCCCGGTCACCCCGAATGGTCCTGATGGAAAAACTGATGAAAAGTCTGAAGAACTAACCAAGGAAGAAGAAAAAGCACCTCCAACTGTCGCAAAAGGCGACAAAGTTGACCCTGATGTTTCTGCACGCCTTCCCAGCGATAGCAAGCTTGTGGCAATTATTCAGATGAAAGATTTTTTTGATAGCATACTTGCCAAGGTTCTTTTTAACACACCCGGGGCATTTAACCCGAAAGACTTTTCCAAAACATTTGGAATTTCGCTTGAACAAGTTGAACAGATCATGATTGCAAGAAGTAGTACTCTGCCCGATTTTAATCCGCTAAAGAAGAGCTGGAAGATGGCTATTTTAAGGTCTAAAGAACCATTCAAAAAGACCCATATTGAAAAAAGTATTGCGCTGACCACGGAAGCCCCCATTGAGGGGTTGCCTTGGAGTAAAGTTACTGGCCAACTTGATTCTTTAAGCTCATTGATGCTTGGTTTTGATACCAATGAGAAATTATCATTTTTCCTTGCTGATAGCAAAACGATAGTCCTTGCTTCAGAAGATAAAATGAATGATTACCTCAAGAAAGATAAAGGTAAACCTAAGAAAATCGCGACAGCAGCTCCACCAGAAACGCCAAAGCCCAACACTACCACAGGACCCGGTTCTCCAATGCCCATGCCGGGTTCTTCAATAGTGATGCCCCCTGGATCACCCCCAATGCCCATGCCGGGTTCCCCAATGCCCATGCCGGGTTCC
>CAZYAY010000008.1:72076-94446 GCA_964646215.1 uncultured Candidatus Kuenenia sp.
AGCCACCGCATCTTATGATTCGCAAACAGGCAACATGGTGATGGGGCTTTTAAGTCAATTGCACATCCCTCCTGCAATGTTTAAGTCTAATGAAGCTGCCCTTGGAGAATTTCTCGTAACCATGAAAAACAGTTTCGAAACCAAGGTGATTGGTAAAAGCGCAGAACCAATGTCCAAGGCAATCATGGGTTATGTAAATGATAAAAAAGCATTTCCACGAGGTACGGTGGAAGAAGCGGCTAATAACAAGAAGTTTGGCTTGCAAATGGCTCCTGACAAAAGAGTAGGGTGGATAGTGGATCTGCTACCTTATTTTTCCAATGGTGATTACGCTAGTTTTTCCAAATTGGTGGATAGGACAAAATCCTGGAGCGATCCTAAAAATCATCAAGTAGCACGCATGTTCATCCCTGATCTTCTTTACGCAACCCCTGTTGAAGGAGCTCCTGTTTCTGTTGATTCCAACCAACCCGGGACAACTAATTTTGTTGGGGTCGGAGGTGTGGGATATGGTGCTGCTGAGTATTCTCCAGATAATAAAAAAGGTGGGATTTTTGGCTACCAGCGCATAACCAAGATCGAAGATATAAAGGACGGCCCATCAAACACCATCGCTCTACTTCTTACCAAACAAAATAAGAATCAGCCATGGATTGCCGGGGGAGGGGCTAGTATCACCGGTATTTCTGAAGGACCAGATGCCTTGGCTCCTTTCTTGTTCCTTGAAAAATCCAACAGGAATAAAGAGAAAGAACTTACAGGCATTGCAATAATGGCGGATGGTAAAGTCCGTGAGTTATCCAGCAAGATTTCTCCAGAAATCTTCAGGGCCTTGTGCACCATTGATGGTGGTGAAAAAATCGACAACCTCGATGCGATAGCACCAATCGTCAAATAAGCAGTTTCAAAAACATTAAAGCGTGGAGGGGTGAATCCCTTCACGCTTTAATTTATAACCATGGTCTTGATATTTAAACGAATTACAGCCGGGTGATTCGGTAATTCGGATGATCAGGGGAGAAGAGTTCGGGTAGTAATCTTGCTCCAAGGCCCGCCCGCGTAGGCAAAGCGATGTGCCCCTTATCAACTTTAATCGCCTCATCTATAAGCAGTGGATAAAGTGTTTTTATGTGGGCCCTAACTGTTTCTTGATAGGTTACATTGGTGCAGGAAGCTGAAATCTGCAATCCTGAAAGCAGAGTCAGCGGGCCGGTGCAATCATGCATCAGCGCGGGCACATTAAACACTTGGGCGAATTCCGCAGCCCTTCGAGTCTCACTTATCCCACCTACCCAAGTGGGATCGATCATCACATAATCTGCAGCTTTTTGCATAAGCACCTGGCGGTATTCCTCGCGGCTAACCAGCATTTCGCTTACTGCGATTGGTACTTGCGCCCGATCGCGAAAATCTGCAATTGTATCAACACAATCCGGCCGGATCACATCTTCCATCCAAAGTGGTTTTATCTCGCGCATTGATTCCGCGATTCGAAGCGCGGCAGGTAGCGAAAAAAATCCATGCCCATCAAGCATCAGTTCCATTTTCAGGCCGACCCTGTTGCGGATTTCGTGCAAGGGTTTTAGCGCATGTTCAAGATCGGGCCAGGAAACACGATGCCCACCCGATTTTAAATAGACTTGATCCAAAGACCAAGTTTTCATTGCGGTGTAACCTTCAGAAAGAAGTTCTTCAGCAAGATCTGCAGCATGGTAAACGCTGTTGTAATTATCCTCGAGGGGGCCGGGTTTACCCGGGTCGCCATGGCCTGGCCATCCTTGGGCATCGGGGGAATCCTTGGGCCTTCGCCCATAAGTGGGACCACCACAACTGTTGTAAACTGGTATAAGATCGCGAACAGGCCCACCTAAAAGCTTCCAGATGGGTTGCTTGGTAAGTTGCCCTAGGATATCCCAAAGCGCAAGGTCGATTGCAGAGATCGCTCGAAGTTCACATCCCCTTGCTCCAAATGCGGAGGCCCGTTCATAAAGAAAACGCCAATGGCTTTCAATTGCTGTGGCATCTGCGCCGAGTAATCTGCGTGCCATCCAATCATGTAAAGTTGCTGCAACAGCATGTGGGATGTAATAGGATTCGCCATGCCCGATTACGGGGGTGCCATCAACTGTTCCTGCATCGGTGTGGATACGCAAAAGTACAAGCCCCGCCATAATATCGTGCGGAATAAGTGTTTCGATCGCAACAATTCTGGGGCCGTTACGAAATGCGTGTTGCTGAGTAGGGCCCGAGGCACGGGAAATATAATCTGAATGGTCAGATTTTTTGTTGGAAGTACTCAAGCGTATTCCTCTTAGTGTGAAGTTCCACGCGTTGAAGATAGCCGCAATTGGAACCCAAGCTAATTTTGGCTGATGTAATTAAGCTTGTTTGGGCTGTAACTTTGCAGGGATGCTGCTGTTTTTGGAAGCCATTCTACTGCTTAGCCAGTATTGCCTGGGGATAAGGCCAATGCCAATAAGCCCAAGTTGGCTGATCCAAAAAGCAGTTAGCCCCCAAGCCAATTGATCGTTAAAACCATAGGCATGAAGTCCGACTCCAAGCTGGTTGGTGCCAAACCATGACCACCCGGTGATCATGTTTCCAGCGATGGAAAGGAGTGCAACACCACGGTTTTTAGCCATGCCACCCCAGCGGGCATGAAGAATGATTGCGTTCCAAATCACTATAAGGAGAGCGCCATTTTCTTTGGGATCCCAGCCCCAGAAACGGCCCCAGGATTGATCGGCCCAAATGCCGCCTAGCACGGTGCCTACAAAACTGAAAAGCATTGCAAAACAAACCACACCATAAATCATTTGAGTGAGTGACTTGTCGCGTTCAGGGGTAAGAGTAGTGGTTACTAAGCCCATAACCACATAGATGATGCCAAGAAAACCCGCAACAAATGTAGCGGTGTAACCCAGTGTCACGCAAGTAACATGGGTGGCGAGCCAGAAATTGGTGTCGAGAACCGCTTGCATCATTTCCAAAGTATCGCCCTCAGCGGAAAGATGCTGGGCTATTAAAAGGGTTAATGAACCCGTGACCGAGCCAACAATATTTCCAATGCCATTTTTATAAATACCCTCGAGCATGAGGCAGCCAAGAACGCATCCCCAGCCGATGAAAATTGCCGAGGAATAAAGGTTGGTCACGGGGGGCCTACCTTGAATATGCATTCTCGAACCCAGCGCCCAGGTATGTACAAGAAGGGTTAGAATGCAGAGCCAGAATGCGGTTTTGTTGAGGGTTGTGGGTGCAGCAACCCAGGCAAAGCATGAAATTAAAAAGACGAATAAGTAAACCACAATGCAATGATAAAAAGGCGAGAAGTGATTGAAGAATACTTCGAAGTTTGAGATTTCGGATTGAACGGGCAATTCCTTGGATATTAATTCTCGATATTCCACAAGAGCTTTATTGAAATTCAAAGGCTCATTTTTAAGGTAAGAAAGCAGCATGGTGCCAAACACACTGACAGCCGGATTCATGGTGGCATTAGGGTCGGCTTGGTTGGCGTTACGGGATTCCAGTGCGGCTTGCATGAAAGGTTTCCAATCTTCACCTTTGCCCGCAGGGATGACCAGAGGGGTTTGTAGGGAAGCAATTTCCATGTAGGATTGCAAGTGATGGGCAAGCTGTAAAACGCTTTTATCGAATGCGTCTTTCTTTGAATTTTCTTTTTGGTCTGCAGCCTTTCCCGCTTTTTCAAGTTCGCCCATCTGGCCTGCAAATTCCTCGATCGAATAACGCAACCCGGGTCTGGGTTGTAAAGCTAAAAGGCCGAGAAGTTGATCATTTTCAATGCGGAAAA
This sequence comes from uncultured Candidatus Kuenenia sp., assembly GCA_964646215.1. Classification (GTDB taxonomy): domain Bacteria; phylum Planctomycetota; class Planctomycetia; order Gemmatales; family Gemmataceae; genus UBA969. The sequence continues at coordinate 75,891 of CAZYAY010000008.1, forward strand.
CCTTGTGTTTTTCTGCGATATGATTCTCTGAAAACCGGCTGGTCATTACATCGAGCAACCAACGCACCGCGGGTTGTCTTTTGTCTTTTTCACCCAACGAAGCGTATACTTTGTTTTCTTCAGGGGTTCGGGCGCTCTTGTTTTTAAGGGCCGTAAGTTCAGCTTTTTCTTTGTCACTTATGTCAGGTTTGAAAGTTTGGAAACCATCGTTCATCACCATGAGTGAAACGCGCGCGAAGGTGTCCATGGGTTTGATACGCCCCCTGTCGACGATCGGTAATCTTGCAAATTCTTGAATGTGAAACCCATCAACGGGGTCTTGAGGTTGGGCAGCCTGAAAGTAAAAGTAGGTGAACCCAAGAGCTACTGCAATTACTGGAATGATGAGGCTTGATTTATTCATTGGAAGTAGCCCTCTGCTTGAGGAATGTATTAAGGTGCATGCCAAAATGGATCAACATGCCAAACGACACGACAAGGCAGGAAAGGTAGGGCATGATCCATCCAGGATTTCTTACAACCTGAAGAATAGTGCCTTTGTCGTTTGGTAGAAAACCAGATTGATAAAAAGTTTCGCCATCGTAGCGAAGCGGATTATTCATGGAGATAAGAGTTTCCCTGTTTTCGTTGATGTTCTCATTGATGAGTTTGATTTTGCTGGAGAAGTTTTTGGGAGTATTCGTGCCCAGGTAGCGTTCGTGTTTGAATTCGATAAGTTCCATGGAAAAGGGTTTGTAGGATCGTTTGAACCTAAGTGCCATCTCGATCTTTTTCCCATCATCCGTGATGATGGATTGTGTTGGTTTTAAGGAAGAAAGAGATAGCCAGATGGAGGCAAGGTAGGTTCCGACACTTTTGCCTGTTTGTTTATCGATCAGGTTGATGTAAGCAGAGGGCAGGTCGATTTTTTGATCTTTGTCGGTACCCGAGGCTTCACTCTTCTCGAGGGCTCGGATTCTAATGCCATCCCCGGTGTTGGCAAGATTTGCAACCTCGACTTTTTTTTCTGGATCGATTTCTTCGACCGAGGAGTTATTCATGTACTTGATGATTTCGATGTCGAAGGGTAGAAGTGGGGTGGAGATTTTTCCCCCGGTTCTAAGAAGATGGTTTGGGATGACCACGACTTTTTCTTTTTTGGGAACCGAATAGTCGGAAAATGCAAGTTCAGGCCCGTTGACTTTTCCCATGAAGCCTGATGTTTCCTTAAGTTCAAGGTAATTGGTTACACCACCTTGCTCGATCGTCATGTTTCCTTCCACCGCAAAGATGCCCGTTATTAATTCACCCAGCATTAAAAGGATAATCCCCGCATGAATGGAAATGATGCCAATTCGTTTGGTTGAAAATTTAAATCTGACGGCATGGGCGGCAAATAAGTTTACAAGCATAAGGCCCCCGATAGTCCAACCCCCTGGAAATGGAAAGGATCCCGGCCATTGCGCGGTTGGCGATACCCAGCGGAAGGTTTGGCAGAATCTAGCGAAAACTTGGTTTGGGATGAACACATAAAAAGAGCGGAAGTAATCACTTACCGCAGTCCAGATTGGGTTATCAACCTGAGCCAGGGTTCCTGCAAAAACCAAGACCAGCGAAAGAACAAAAAGCACCACGGTTAATTGCAACGATGCAAGTGGCTTTAAAAGCTTCACGAGGTTGAATTGAGGCTTTTTATTTGGGTTGTATTTGTTGTTTGATTCGGTTTCGCTCATTATTTTGCTCCATCCGCAAATTGAAGTGAGGCTACAAAGCTTTCGAAACTTTGCTTCTGCATTTTAACAACCGTATTTGGACCCTTCATCTTCACAAACCATGTCGTATCGGGTGTGCTTATTACCGCACCCAAAATCCGATCGGTGCTTCCTTCGATATCAATGCATAACGCAATGCTGGATTTTGTTTGCAGCTTGGTAAGCGCGCTGGTGATCATCTCCGGGGATTGGGGGGCAAGGCCCACCTGCTGTCGCCAACGATTGATGTTGCTTTCTAGTCCACCCGCAGGGCCGGCAAGCGGAGTAAGGGTGATGTCGGCTTTTCCAGCAGATTCATTGACCTTGAAGGTTGCAAGGCTCATTGCTGAATTAGGCACTTGCTCCCAAGTTTCGGGCTTCTTGAATTCCTTGACGCCTGGTGATGCTTGATTTGCAGGGGGATTGGCAGGCATTTTTGGGAATGACTTTGCAAACGGGGGCATCGTGGGGCCTTTTTTTCCACCGGGGCCAGTGTAGTCTGCAAGGATGGCCTCAACACCCTGAATGGTTTCTTTTTTGATAACGGTGGCAAGGTCGCCATCGGATACAGGCCCCAAACCTACCTGTTCGCGCCAGCGGTTGATGTTGGCAAGTATGGATCCTGCATCTTTTCCTAACTTGATAACCGTAAGTTCAAGCTTGGGGTTTGCTTCAGGATCGACAAGAAAAGTGGCGAAGCGAAGTTCATTGGTTTTTCCAGTTTTCCAATTGTTTGGAGCATTCCATTGAATAGGAGGATTAGATCCTTCGGCACCGAATCTTACCGTACGAACAAAGTTTTCAAATTCTTCGGTTTTTGTAGAAAGTTTGCTGGCAGGGCCCATTAGCTTGAAAAACCAAGTGGAATCTCCCTTGGAAAATATGGCAGCCAATAAGCGGACGGGTTCGCCTGTTGTTGAATTTCTTTCGGGTGGTTCGAGGCGATTTACCTCGTAGGATGTTATTTCTTCTTTTTTGCAACCTTGTGCTAAAAGGGTGAAAAAAAGCACCAAGCCAACTTTAAATAAATCCGTTACACTTTTTGTCATTCGATTTCCTGAAAAATATATCATGGTAACTGTACTTTAGCCTAGGGCTTTAACTTCATGGAACAATTTAATGAAATAGTTTCTTCAATTTCTGGGTTTGATTTTGTCGAGTGTTGTTCAACTTCATGTTGATTACTTGGCTTCATAGTTCCGGTTCAGGAAGGCGGGTTATTGGTATCATCAAATCGGAACTCTTCGTTGATCGGTCTTTCTTCACTTTGTCTGGTTCGGTCTCGTCGCATTAAAGCATACCTTCGCATTTGATCATGTTTTTGGAAGGAAAAAGACGACCATAACCTGGCGCCATTCCATCCTGCCAGTAATAAAGCCAACCAGCCTGCATTCAGGGTGCTATCCCCTAATTTAATCCCCGGGCTGGGATTACCAGTAATTGGTTCATAGAGCAAAAGTCCGCAACCAAGTAGAATCCAAGTGGAGCCCAAGAAAATATTCATAGACACTGTCTCATTGTACTGTAATCTCTAACAGCTATTCTAAATTATCTATCCAAACCTTGAAAGGTACAATCAAAATTATTTCGTTTGTACGGTAGATGTGTAATAATTGGCACTTGGGCAACTTATCCTCATGGAGATTAAAATGCAGTTCGAAATACTCACCCCCGAGTTAATCAGTCTTTTACGCAAATATGACACCCCCACCATTTGTAATGTGGTCGAGTTGCTCGATTTAAGGCCTAGATCTTCCGGGTACATGGATAAACGAATCCAAGCATGTTTCCCCACTCTGCCCCCGATGGTAGGTTATGCCAGTACGGCAACATTCAGATCGGCCGCACCACCTCGGGGAGGCAATGTGTATGCTGGCCTTTCAGGGCAACTCGAAGACTTTAAAAAGTTCCCCGGGCCTGCCGTTGTTGTGTTTCAAGATCTTGATGAACCTTCCGCCTCTGCAACGTTTGGGGAGGTCATGTGCACGACCTATAAAACTTTTGGCGCAGCCGGCTTGATTACCAGTGGGACAGGGCGCGATCTGGACCAGGTTGCAGCGATTGATTTTCCTGTTTTCACCTCAGGAACGGCCTGCGCTCACGGGTATTGCCAAATCTTGGATATTGGCGTCGGCGTTCATGTTGGCGGTGTCACTATTTTTCCAGGTGACATAATTCATGCCGACCGAAACGGCGTAACCACCATCCCCCATGGTACGGCCTCGCTTATTGCCAATGCTTGTGCGGAATACATGGCGGCTGAAGCTGTGATCATGGATTATTTAAAAACCAGCAAGCCAACGGTAGCAGGTTTCACTGCTGCAAGAGAAGAATGCAAAAAGAGAATTGATGCGTTGGGGGTTAAATTAACCGCAATGGTATCGAAGAAATAAGTTACTTTGCCAGAAAAGCAATCGAAACATATGTGGGTTTATCTGTTGGGTTAAAAACAATCAGGGAAAGCATTCCCGGCTCTTTGTTACGGAATGAAAGGGAGGGGGCATCGCCTACATCGTCTTCGATGGCAAGTTGCTCGTTGTTTTTATCAGTAACTGCAAGGTCGATGTCTTCAGAACCCACGCAGGCCGAAGTTATTACAATGAGGGGTTTGGTTCCGGATTCAAATTCTATGACTCTGGAACCCCCGGGCCCGAGGTTGAAGGACTGGGAACTTTTTGCCTGGGTTCCATTCAGGAACTTGTAGCCTTTTTCTGTAAGTAATGCGATTGCAGGGCTCATTTTTTTTGCCGAGGCAGCCTGATCATTTTGATTTGCATCGTCGTTTTCATTCATTGCAAGGTTGTCATGATTTCTTTCAAGTAATTCATAAACATGAGGTATTTCAAGGGAAAAGTTCAAAGCTTCGAGAGCTATTCCCGCCTTATCTGCGCTTTTCCTGATGATGAAAGTGTTTACGCCAACCACCCTGCCGAAATCGTCGAAAAGGGGCCCACCGCTATTGCCCGGATTCAAGGGCACGGTCACCTGCAAAAACATGGAATTCATCATTTTTCTTCCCACTGCGGAAATGATGCCGTTACTGAGGGTGCGGGTTAATATTTTATTTCCCCCGCCTGGATGGCCGATCGCAAATACATTTTCACCCACCTGGGGAGAGTGCTTTTTCGGGGTAAGTGGAACTGGCTTGATGACTTTTTCTTCAAGCATATTGCGGGCGCCATGTACATCGATCAATGCTAGGTCTGCAGTCGGGTGAACATCAATGATGCGAGCGATGCTGGGGTTGATCTCAAAGCTTTTGTCCGCGTCGTTTTTGTCGCCGGTAAAGAACTTTACAGTAACCCCTTTTTGCTTGGCCCCATCAACAACATGCCTGTTGGTCACCACATAGTATCTGCCTTTGAAATTGACAAGAAAGCCCGATCCGGATGATACACCCGGGTTGATGATGAGTGGAACGGAAGGCGCAAGTTTGGAAAAAAGTTCTTGAAGTGGGAGCTTTTGGTCTCCGGGAACAGCAGTTCCCATCATATTTTTAGATGGTTCAGAAGGACTTTTAACAATCAATGTGGCGGCAGTATTGGGGGAATCATGAAAAACCGGAGAGAGCCAGATGGTTTTGTTGGCATTAGTCGCAAAGGTTTTTAAGGCTGGCCAGAAATTAGCTTCAATCCTGCCATCAGGGCGGATGGTAAAAGTTGAATCACCTGAAGTGGCATCTTTTCTGCCCACATCCTTGCACAAAGATTGAAACGAGGATGAAAAGCGTGCATTATCATTTTCGTCATATGCTATTTTTTCGTCAAATAAAGAACCATAAACCTTTAGTTTAATCGATTGATTGGAGCCTTTTTCAACATCGATACCATTGCTCGACGATGGTTTCTCCTTCAACCCTTTGAATAAAGCTACAATTTCGGGTTTGCCTTTCAAAGGTGCTTTTCCTTGTTCCTGCCATATTTTCAATAAATACCCGAAATCTCCGAGGGATTCGTAGGTGAGCCAGTCGAGGACTAAATTTTCAGGGGGTTGGTCTTCGGGAATGATTTTTTTAAGTTCTTCCAATGCTTCGGGTGGTAATTCCTTCAAGAGTTCCGAAGCTTTCTTCAATAAACCCTGCCCGCGCCTTTCATACAAAAACATCCTCACTTTTTCTTCTGCGGGCTCTTTAGCAAGATTTGCCAGATCCGCCAACGCATTGTTGGCCTCATCGCTACTAAGCAATGCAACGGTTTTTTTTAAAACTTCGTTTTTTAGTTCCCAGACTTTTTGTCTATGAACTAAAGATGCAAGTACGATTTTTTCCTTGGTTGCTGGCGTTGCTTTTTTTACTTCTTCCGCTTTTACGACCTTGCCTGGCCCCTCTTTATTTTCATCTGGTAATTTGGTTTCACTTTTTATTCCGAGTAGAAATATCATGGAACCAGATAGCAACAGTAAAAATAATCCAAACATAAGACCAAAAATTGCAATTATCGGTACCGTACGGGAAGGCGCATTTGTGTTGGATAAAGGTTGTGTTTGTAAAGGAGGGATGGGCTTATTGATTGTTATGGATTGGGGTAGCGCAGGGGGTGGGATATAGGAAGCCTTAACGCCTTGAGATTGGGGCAGAGTTGGGGGATGAACCAAACCAGGTTTTGTTTCAGACTTTGTAATTTTTTTTAAATCAATCCAATCTGAATTCCCTACCAGGCATACTTTTGCACGTGTTGATACGGTGTTATTCTTCGCCATCTCTTCCAAATGTGATAAAGAGAAGGGGCCTTTGGTTTGTTGTCCAGGTTCACTAAGCCAGTATTGATGCATTAAGTAGCCTAGGTTTTATATACTTAAGGGCTGATTTTACCAAAGCCAGATGAATTCCACCATAATGTTCTCTTAACAGCATAACCCAAAGTTAGGCATGAATCCACAATGAGTTGGTGTTGTTAAATTTATTATCCTTGACGAAATTGACTTCCAACGGAACGAATGAATTTTATTAGCCAATAAGGTTTTTGATCTTTTGGTGATTAGTGGAGGATTATCTTCGAGGCATGGCTCATATAAAACCTTTTGTATTTTTGTTGCCTTCCTAAAAATAGTGCGCAAATTTAAAAACTATATTACTTACTGGGAACGGATTCTATTGAGGTTGTTTCTTTTTGGCCTTGGAAGGTAAAAACCTTCTGGCAGGTGTTGTTTTTTTTACATCTTCCACTTTTAAAACCTTGGCTATGCCCTCATTTTTATAATCAGGTAACGGGCTTTTACTTTTTGCCACAAATAAAAATATCATGGATCCCGTTAGCAACATTAAAAATAATCCAAACATAAGTCTGTAGATCGCAGTTATCGGTCTTGTTCGGAAAGGTGTTTTTGTATTGGATAAAGTTGGTGTTTGTAAATAGGTAATAAGTTTATTGGTTATTGCGGATTGGGGTAGCGCGGGGGGTGGGATTTGGGGCAGAGTTGCGGGCTGAATCAAACCAGACTTTGTGATTTTTTTTAAATCAATCCAATCTGGCGTACCTACCAAGCATACTTTTGCCTGTGTTGATACGGTGTTGTTCTTTTCCATCTCTTCCAAATGTGATAAAGAGACGGGGCCTTTGGTTGGTTGTCCGGGTTCACTAACCCAGTAGGATTGCTGCATTAAGTAGCCTAAGTGTTGTGTGCTTAAGGGCGGGTTTTTTACCAGCGACTGATTTTTACCAAAGCATCCTACCAGACTAATCTCTTTACAGAATAACCCAAAGTTATGTATGAATCCACAAAGAGTTGGTATTGTTAAATTTAGTATCTTGGGCAAAATACCTTCATGCGAAAAGAATTAACTTTGTTGGCCAATAGGCAGTTTGACCTTTTGGTGATTGGTGGGGGAATAACCGGCGGGGGCGTGGCACATGATGCTGCGGCCCGGGGTTTGAAAGTTGCCCTGGTGGAAAAAAAAGACTTTGCCTCGGGAACCTCAGGAATTTCATCCAAGCTGGTTCATGGCGGTTTACGCTATCTTGAGCATGGTCAAATAGGTCTGGTTTACGAATCCTTGCAAGAGCGAGGAAGATTATTGCGAAATGCTCCGCATCTGGTAAAGCCTTTGCCATTTTTGTTGCCTGTTTACGCAGATTCCCGGGTGCCTGCCTGGAAATGGCGCGCAGGCCTGAAACTATACGACTTACTTGCGGGTTTTGCCAACATTGCACCCAGTAAAACCATCGCTCCTTTTGACCTTCGAAAGCAAAACATCCCATGGGCTAAATTCCCACCTCTTTGTCTGCAATACTTTGATGCTCAAATGGATGATTCCAGGCTTTGCCTCGAGGTTATTGAGGAAGCCAGGCAAAATGGGGCTGCGGTTGCAAATCATATTGAAGTAACTGCCTTAGATCTTTTTCCAGGCAGGCTTTCCAGGATTCAAATGCGTGATTGCCTGACCGGAGAGCAGGTAGAATGCGAATCTAAAGTGGTGCTCAATGCCACTGGCCCGTGGTCTGATCAAATCAGAAAACTTGCGGGCGAAGCAGGGCCGGACCTCGTCAAACCCACCAAGGGCGTCCACATCATCATGAGTGATGTCGGCTTGAATGCTGCAATGCTGCTTCTGCACCCTAAAGATGGTAGGGTTTTCTTTATCATCCCATGGCTTAATCGAACACTTGTAGGCACTACCGATACCGAGTGGGATGGGCAATTGGGCAAAGTTTCAGCAACCGCTGAGGATATAAATTACCTTGTGGATGGGTTCAATCATTTCTTGAAACCTTCTGTTAAACCTGAGGTTATACAGGCTTTTGCAGGTTTGCGACCCTTGTTTAATGCAGAGGCCTCGCCTTCCTCCAGATCCAGGGAATTTAAGTTGCATCTGGGCCCTAGTGGCATGTTTTCCGCAGTCGGCGGGAAATACACAACTTATCGGGCCATGGCCGAAGAAATCACCAATGCTCTTTGTAAAAAATTAGGCAACCATAACCGTTGCACCACCATGGATGCCCTTCTACCTGGGGGCTTTACCATTAAACGCAAAGGTTTCGAAGCCAATGGCACCAAAGAGCTTTGCTGGAAATATGGTTTGAATTCAAATGATGCATTACATTTGCTGAATCGTTATGGGAAAAGAGCAGGATTGGTTGCGCAATACTGTCTCGAAAACAAGATGTTGGGTGAAAGAATCGATTCTAAATTACCTGATCTTATGTGTGAGTTCGCATTTCACCGGGATTTTGAAATGGCCTGTCTTCCTGATGATTTTCTTTACCAGCGAACCAGATTGGGTTATCTGTTGGATGATCAATCCTTGGAGAAAGTCCGAATCAAGGTTGCTCCATTTTGCAGCAATTATCAAAGCTAGTTTGTTACCCCCTGCGATACTTCCTTAGAGCCGAGCAGGCTTCCTAGAACATTATTCTGAGGGTAGCTATGGCCTAGATGCTGCCTGAACCCTTCGGCAGCCTGCACGCCAATTTCTTTTCCCTGATGGGCAGCGAAATTGCGCATTGAAAGAAGGTACTGATCCATTCCATGGTGTTTTAAAAGCCAATCGCGCTGGCTTGCATGGGCCGCCAGCATTTGAGCTTTTGTTTCTATGGTTGAGGTGATGTCAATCATAAATTGGGGAACTACTTTTTTACCCATGGGGTCAACCCCTTCGATTGGGTCGCAATAATAAAGATGCGGGATATGAGGAATGGGTTTGATTGCAGGCGATGGATCAAAGTTTGGGATGGGGGCACAAAAAGCAGCCGCCCTCACTATCACGCTTGTCTGCTCGTGATCCATCATGTAGTCGGATGGGCTATGGGTAAGAATAATCGAGGGATTTACCTCGCGAATAAGGCGGGTGACTTTTGTAAGAGGCGCGGGAGAGTAAAATACAAGCAGGTCTTTTTCTTCGATGCAATGGTATTGACCATGAATAATCGAAGCAGCTTTAGCACCTTCGTTTTTTCTTATGTTTGAAATCTCTTCGGCGCCAAGCGTTGCAGACCCACAATCTCCGGCAGTCATGGTTGCAATGTGTACTTTAAACCCTTTTTCCTGCACCAACCTTGCAAGGGTTCCCGCGCACAAAAACTCCGCATCATCAGGGTGGGCAAGAACGCAAAGGATGGTTTTATTCATGGGTTTTTTCAATCAAGGCTTCTTGGGAGGCAAGTCTTTCTTGGGTTCAGTCATTAAAGGTGGTTCAGTGTTGATGGTGTTTTGAGGTTTCTTTGGAGTTAGGTTTTTCCGAGTCATGAAGGTGCTGATCACATGTTCTTCGATAAGTGGTTTACCTTCATCATCTTTGCCCTCAAATGGCCCGGGAATCAAATCCACATCTTGAAAAGGCCTGGGGGAAATAAGGGAGACAATAGGCAGCCAGGTTGGAATCACACCAGGGTATAGCCCTGCATGAGATACAGCAAGGCTTGCGAATTCAAGCTGCTGCAATCTTTGAAGGATTTGCTGCTTGATCAGTTGGCCTTCTTCCCGGTCGAAGAGGTTTAAGTATCGGAATTGCACCTCGTAAGAGCTTTCCTGCGTGGAGGGATCCTTGCCAAATTCCGTTAGAACACGAAGATCCTTGTCGCCAACCCTCTTGGTGGTGAGAAGCACTTTTTCTTTCCAATCTGACATCGACTCTTTCTTGCGATAGATTTCGAGGGCGGTCCTAGGGTTATCGTGAAGCCTTTCGGTTTCTGCCTCGAAGAATTGTTTCCTGCAGTTCATGGTGGCGGGTTGGGCTTCCGCCCGTGAGCGCACATAATGATGCATGAAATTGCTCATATTTCTGTAAACATCAAGTTCTTTAAGAAACCATACCGCTTGATAGCGTTCTTTTTCCTCGGGAGACATTTTGTCTTCGCGCAAAGTTGGAGGCTGTTCGTATTCACCGATGTTTGCTGCTTTTCGGAATTCAGCAGCAAGCTTTCGTTTAACCGCTTCATCTTCGGCAGACTTGAACATCATGTGGTTTTGCTCTGCATGATCCTGCCACATGCGGGCTGCATCTTCCCAAGCCTTGAGGGACCATTTGTCGCGGCCGTTGCCAATAAGGGCAGGGGTGCCGTCACTAAAATTGTCGCCATCGAACCATCCGTATATTCTCCATCCACTATCATCAAACCAGCCTTCCTGCTGTAATCTTTCACCAATGTAACTTTGGGCCCTTGCTGGATAATTCCTGAAAATGAGGGTTGCGATGTTCTTCGGCTTCCGCTGAAGGTTTCTATCCACAATAGGTTGTGTGGAACCAGGTAAAACATCCGCGGGGGGAATTGGTTCCTGTGAATAGGAATACCAGGCACGCGCATCTGCGTAGGCGTCAAAATCATCGCCCAAGCGCGATTCATGGGTTAACTCGCCTGGCAAAAATTCCACCTGTGGTTTCTCAACACGCCTTGGCGCAGGCAGAACCGGGAACCTTTGTTCTACTGCTTTTAACTTGTCTTTCTTAGCTTCCCAGGCGTTGGGTGGTGCTGATGGTGTGTCTTCGAATAACGAGGGAACAACTTGATTATCGGAAAGAAACCCAATGACAGCATCGACTGATTCGCAGGAAAATTGCCTTGCCTGCTCAAACTTTGTTTCTTTTCGGATACCATCGCGCAGTCGGCGTATCAACTGTGGGTGGTCCTTGCTGAAATTATCGAATTCTCGCATTGCTTTTTCGATCCGGCCCTTCATCGTCTGATTGGTCGGATTCTCTGCAAGATAAGAGGCAAATTCGGCCCATCGAAGTTCCTTGCCCTCGTCGGTGAATACCCTGAAACGGGAAGGGTCTCTTTCGCTGGGGGGGATGCAGCTTAGTTGAAATAAAGACCTTAAGGTGTTTGTCTCATCACTTTGACAAATTTTGTGTTGGTTATAAAAACCAATGTTAAAGCGAAGGTCGGGGTGGTTGCGGTTTTGCTTTTCACCCTCTGCGAGTAGTTCGATGCCACGGGTTATGTAAAAGTATTTATCTTTGACTCTGTCCGATTCCACCGAGACATTATAAGCAAGATTCCAGCTTTGAAATAACCATGGCGTGATGAAATAGGGTTGCAACTTGGTTAAGGAACGAACCAATAATTCGAGTTCGTTCCATTGGTTTTTCTTTTGTTTATCGATTGCGGAAATCCAAAGCGCGCAAGTCGCAAGGCCCCGTGAACCAGTGAGCGTGAGTCGGATTACAGAACCAGAAAGTTCTACATCGCCACGGTTGATCTCACGGATAGCCAGTTTACTTGCCTGGGCATCAATGTTGTAATGGCGCCAGAACCAGGCGAAGGTAAACAAAACAATAATGAGTCCGATATAAACGAACTTTCGATTTCTTGCCTGTTTTTGAAAAGGACTAGCCATGCTACACCTCTAACCTGAAATAAGAAACAGGGTATCCATTGAATCAAGAAGAAGCGATTTCGCGCCATCGCAGCAGGAAATAAGCAAGTATTGCCCACGGCGTCAGATAACCGATCAAAATAAGAGCGTTTAATATTAACTGGGTTCCGGATATATCGAACCCTTCTGCGACAAATACCGTAAAGTCAAGCCTCTCAACATCTGGAATTATATCCAGCAATCTGCGGATTATCCAGCGGAAGAAAACATCGCTGGTAGTTGCTATTTGGTTTGCAGTTGTTTGTTCCAGGGGCGCCGCCATATTTTCCCTGCGCACTAATCTGAAGAGCGATTCAACCGGGCCGCCACCTGGGTTCACACCCATTGCAACCTGCTGGATAAACTCTTGGACCAATCCACCCATGTATAAAATCATGGTGAAAAGAAGGCTGATCACACCCGTAAGATAGGTGCTAAGGCATACTGCGATTCCGGTGACCAGGCACATGCGCAACCAAAGACCGAGTGAGCCTTTGAAGAAGTTCAGCGAGAACCAGAGTTTTTCATTGGTGGAGTCCGGGTCATCCGCGCGGAAGTACAAGTCGTATTTTGCCATGCCAATGTATTGTGTTGGGTCAAGGCAGATCACCTTTACTTTGATGGGTTCGATGGCCCTGTTGGAATTACGAAATTCGGAGGCACGATTAGGGTCGCTTGTATTGGCGTTTTTGAACAACCCTGCAGGAATATCCAAGGAAAGTGTTTGGTAATCGAAGATGGGCTTGCTGGGGAAAACATAATACCCATACTTTTCCGCGAGTTCATTTTCGATCTGGGTGTCAGATTTACCATTACGGTTAAGCAATGCCTGCCTTTTTTCTCGTTCATAAATTTTGTCATCACCTTCACGGTAACGCCAGGTTTGGAAGGTGAAGGAGCAGGCAACACCCCGGTTTTCCCGGCCTTTTGTCGTGCGATAAATATCGAAGGTGAACTCTGCCCGGATTTTCTCACGGTTCGATAGATTTGATGGGGGGAAAGGGAAAGTCCATACTGCGGTTGCGGTACCTTTTCCACCCATGCCCGGCCCTGCAATATAACTGCGGTATTCCCACTCGCGACCAACATTGTCGCCTTTTTTGTCGTTTTCGGTGTTTAAAAATGTCAGGTCACCGTAAAGCGGAACTCGAGCTTTTAAGCTTTCAGAAGCCGCTGCAGGGTCGATTCCTCTAATCACATAAAGCAGGCTTGTAGCAGTCATAACAAATAAGATCACCGTCATTAATGCGATGAATCCCAAAAACCTACCAATAATAATTTCAAACCGTTCCACAGGCTTGGTTACAATCGTGTGAATGGTCTGGCTTTTTATATCTGAGGGGATGCTGAATGCTGCAAGCAGCGATGAGGTTAATAAAAACAAGGGCGACATCGCCCAGTACACAACCTGGACATAACTACGAACCTGATCCTCGGGTTTATACGGGATGAACCAGCTTGCGAAAAGAAAAATGAGCAGCAGGGCAGCAAAGGCATAAACCACTTTTCTTCGAAGGGCCTCTTGGAAGCTTAATTTCGCCAGGCCGAATATGCGCCTCAGGCTAAACCTTGGTATGTTGCAGATGATCGGGAATAAAATAGCACCAAGACAAAGCGCACTCGCAAGAACCTGAAGGTTTTCCATCAATTTTATGCTTTGTATTTCCGCAGTTGCACCTGCGTTTACAAATCGAAGTATGATTGTCAGACCAAATAAAACCAACCCGGATCCTGCCAATACGCTGAAAATTATTTTCTTCCAGGCAGGTAGGCGATTCTTATCGACCACCGATGTTCGAGTCCACCCAAATACCAACCACAACAAAAGGCCAAGGCAGGCAAATCCACCCACACTCTGTACCCATTGCAAGATACCCGACGGAACATCCACCCATGCTAATGGGTCTCTTTCAACGAACAATGTTGCAAATATAAAGGAATCCATGTTTCAAAAGCTCCGGCTTTTCCTTTTGCTATACCCAAGCGAAATGTTGAGGTTATTTTGTTTTGACATCAGAAGGCAAAAACCTTCTGCCAGGATGAGCTTTGCTCTCTTCTACAATATGAAGGAAATAATCCTCGAGGGTGGTCGTTGGGTGCCCAAGAGAATCGAGCTTCCCACCATGGCGCGTAAGTACTTCTGTAAGTTCTTTGCGTAAGGCATCATTAATTTGCAAGCCACTTGCCCTTAGTTCCAACCTGTTTACATCTTGTAATAGTTCTTTCACATTCCCGTAAGCCTGCAATTCACCCAGATTTAGAATTGCGATTCGATCGCAAATATCCTGTACATCTTCCAAACGATGACTGCACATGATTACTGTTTTGCCTTGATCGCGAAGCTCGACAATCAGGTTTTTCATCCATCGGGCGCCTAGTGGGTCCAAACCCGACGTTGGTTCGTCCAAAATTACAAGATCTGGGTCATTGATCATGGCTTGGGCCAGACCGATTCTCTGCCTCATACCTTTTGAGTACTCTTTGAGGATGCGTTTTCGGTTGGATGTCAAACCAACGCGCTCGATCCATTCTTTGGAACGGTCATTCCTGGTCTTGGCATCCATGTTGAATAGTCTGCCGTAAAAATCCAGTGTCTCTTCCGCATTAAGAAACCGATAGAGATATGATTCTTCGGGAAGGTATCCAATGCGTTCGTTTTTTGTAACATCCGCGGCTGGTTTGCCAAACACAAAGGCTTCGCCATCGGTGGGAAATAACAAACCTAAAAGCAGCTTGATGGTTGTGGTTTTCCCGGAACCGTTGGGCCCCAGCAATCCAAATATTTCACCTTTTTTGATTTCAAGATTCAGGGCACGCAGAGCCGTATGCTTCTGGCGACCCCAAAAATCCCGGTATACTTTTGTAAGCTTGCGTGTTTCAACTATTACTTCGCCAGACATGAACACCTCTATTGCACTTGTTTCCAGGAAAATAGCAAACAGGCCTAACTGTTAAACAGAGCGATCCTGTCAAAATTTCTCGGCATATCCAAAACACAGATTGGCTGAGTGTCTTAACAACTTCGTGGCTTGAAATTCTTTTAAAGCCACTTCAAATTTATCCTAATGCCACCAACGATTGATATCAAGTAATAAGAAAAGGAACTTTTAAAGAAAAATGATTTTTCTCGATAGGGCGATTTGATCTGAAGACTTGGAGTGACTCTGGCTGGTGAAAAGTAATTCGCCAAGGGGCCATGGGGGTATTATCAAGACTTATTTAAACGCGAACTTGCCTATATGTAAGGAACCCATTTTCCTGACCCGTCTAATATTTCGTTTGGCTTGAACCCAGCTTTGTACTCAAGTGATTGGCAACCTTTGACATAGTACCCCATGTAGACATGGGGCAAATCCCTTCTTTTTGCTTCATTAATCAAGGTCATTACATTCCATATGCCAAGACCATGTGAATAAAAGTTTGGATCGTGGAAAAAATATATCGCTGATAAACCGCATTTAAGCCCATCTACATATCCAACGCCACAAAGCCTTCCGTTTTCCCGGTACATCCATTGCTCTACTGGAAAGGGATTGTCTAGAAACGAGCAATCGTAGGAAAACGAATCTTGATCTTCCTTGACGGGCCAATCCCTTGAAAACGACCTTTCAGCATGAAATCTATCATAAAGGTCCATGATTTCATCGGTGAGGGCTGGTTCTTTGATTTCCAAGGTTATGCGGCCTTGATTTGCTTTAAAATTGCGGGCCTGACTTCGATTTGGCTTGTAATCTTTTACTGGGATTCTGAGTGATTTACATTCATTGCAATTTTCGCACTTGGGCCTGAATACCTGCCTGCCAAAGTGCCTCCATCCTGCCAGCAATCTTTGTTCGTATTCAGCACTCGACATCTCAATAATCAGATCGCATTCCGTTACGCTTTCTTTGTCAGCAAGATAATGGCAGGTATCAGGGGGAGTTATAATATTTAACGATATTTGCATCTTGGCCTTCCATGGAAAGCGTTACTTCGGTTTTAAATACTATTGCCTTGAACCTCAATCATTTCAAGGCAAGAATATTCATTTAGTTGCCTTAAGGGTATGTGCTTATAAGGTTGCAGAATGGTTGTGTATGGTTTTGTTTTATAATCTAAAGGATCTTTTTTATGGCTTACCAGCATGAAGGATTATGCAAGCTCGCAGAAGTTTGTGGTATTGAAAAAGGCTATTATGATGCGGTGGGTAAATGGGTCGAATCTTCTAATGAAGCATTTATCGCAATATTGAATCAGCTAGATATACCAATAAATAACCCCGATGAATCCCCTCATTTTTTACGTTCAAAATCACTCTTTGATTGTTCAAAACCGCTAGAACCCGTAAGTGTTTCCTGGTTTACGGCAGAGCAGGGGTATGCTGAAATTCCTTTATTGCTACCGAAAAATTCGTTCCAAGGTGTTTGCAAGGCCCGTTTGGACCTTGAAAATGGCGCGCAAATCGCGTGGGAATTTTCAACTTTTGAATTGATTGTATCTTCTGCGAAATCGGTTTTTGACCAGGAGTTCGTAACACTACAGATTGAGGTGCCTCAAAAAATACCTCTTGGTTGTCATCTTTTTTATCTTGAGGGGCCTTTTGGGAACTTGCAATCCGCACTTTTGGCTGCACCCACGAAGGCTCATGGTGCAACTTTTGATCCCCAACAAAAAAACTGGGGCGTTTTTCTGCCTTTATATGCTGCAAGATCTGATCGAAACCTGGGCGCGGGCGACTTCACCGACCTTGAAAACCTTATTGAATGGACTGCCAGGCAGGGCGGAAAAGTGGTTGGCACCTTGCCTTTGCTTTCTGCCTTTCTTGATGAACCCTGTGAAATCAGCCCTTATTCTCCTGCCAGCAGGTTGTTTTGGAATGAATTTTATCTCGATGTGGAAAGAATCCCGGAGTTCGGATATTCGCCCGATGCCAGAAAATTGTTCCAATCCCAAGAATTTCAACGCGAGGCAAAAAGCCTGAGAGAAATGGATTTGGTCGATTATCCAAGGGTTATGAAGCTTAAAAGAAAACTTTTGGAATTACTTGTCCTGGATTTTTTACAAACTTCCAACCCCGTCAGGAAAGCTGCACTAGATGCCTACATTGCCAAAAGGCCTGAAGTATTGGACTTTGCACTTTTTCGCGCCAATGTTGAAAAGTTCAAAGCATCATGGCATACATGGCCCAGCAAATTAAACGCAGGCGCCTTGAGTGATAACGATGTAGACCCCTTGGTTCGGTATTACCACATCCTCTCTCAATGGTGGGCGGAAGAACAGATCACAAATGTTTCTGAAAAAGCTTTGAACATTGGCGCCAAGGGGCTTTATTTGGATTTGCCGTTGGGCGTAAACGCAGACAGTTACGATGTCTACAGACACAGGGAGCTTTTCGCCTTGGGCGCATCAGGAGGGGCTCCTCCTGATAGCTTCTTTACCTTGGGCCAAGATTGGGGTTTTCCTCCTTTAAGGCCGGACAAGCTTTTAGATAACAAGTTGGCATACATGCAAAGTTGCCTTAGCCACCATATGAAGCATTGCACCATGCTTAGGGTGGATCATGTAATGGGCCTGCACAGGCTTTATTGGGTACCAAAGGGTTTGGGGGCAAAAAATGGTGCTTATGTTAGGTACAACTCAGAAGCTATGTATGGTGTTTTTAATCTGGAGTCGCATAGGCACAAAACCTTGATCGTAGGTGAAGATCTGGGAACGGTACCCCCCGCAGTACGGCCAATGATGAAAAATCATGGTTGGCATCGGCTTTGTGTGGGGCAGTTTGAGATAAATCCCAAGCTGGGTCAGGTGCTTAACGAAACTCCCGAGGGGGCGGTTGCGAGTATAAATACACACGATCTACCGACTTTTGCCTCCTATTGGTTGGGCACAGACATCATGGAGAGGGTGGAAATGGGGTTATTGACAGAAGAAGAAGCAGATCAGGAACAAAATTCCCGCAAAATTATGCGGGAGACTGTATTAGAAGGGCTTGGAGAAGGGAAATGGGAAGAAATTACAGGGGTAGACCAGGATACCCAAATGGGAAAAGTCTTGGAGAGCATCTTTGATGAATTGGCACAAAGTCAAGCTGGAACAGTACTTGTGAATTTAGAGGACACTTGGTTTAGCAGGGAGCCACAGAATGTCCCCGGAACTTGGAAGGAAAAGCCCAACTGGAGACATAAATCGAGGTATAGTAACAACGAATTGGACGGTGTGGCGTATTTAAAATGGATCGTGGAAAAAATAAATATTGGCAGAAACCGCTGAATTTCCCGCATTTTTTGAGGGTCTGCAAAAATTTTCTTGCACTACCCTTGTCTTGGGGCCGAAGTGCCCTAAAAATCATTATGTGTACTGGATAAATATTACGATACTTATTCAGTAAACGACACAGGGCTTCCAATGGGAGCTTTTTCGGTCTTTGACAATTAGGCAGCGGTAAGAAGTTGCATCGCAAGATCAAACAACAAATTAGAGTAATCTAAGTCGAGTTGTTGAAAGTGAACTTTGCGAGAGCCTTTAGAATAGAGAGAACTTAAGGATCGTTACATATT
>CAZYAY010000009.1:0-8264 GCA_964646215.1 uncultured Candidatus Kuenenia sp.
AGAAATTCCATGGCAAGAAAGGGAAGGTTGTTGGCAGTGCCTACCTCATGAACCGTGACTACATGATCGCTTTTAATTGCAGCCAATGCTTTGGCTTCGCGAATGAATCGCTGGCGCATGCCGGGATCGGATGCAAGTTGTGGTAACATTACTTTGAGGGCCACAATCCTACCAAGTCGGGAATCGTCTGCACGAAATACAATTCCCATGCCACCCCGCCCAATAAGCTGTAAAACTCTAAAATCTGCGAGTCTGCCGAGTTCATCGTTCATGAGAGGCGGGCTAAGAAAAGAAAAATGCATGGTATCGGTTGAGTTTCCCATCAAACCTGTACCGGAGAAAGGAGTGCTTTCCTGATAAATTCTAGTTTCAAAAACCTCGGAGCTTGTTTTTTTTTCGATGACTTTATTTGTTCTGGTTACCTGCAGCGCACAAAAAGGATCGCCCCTGTGCATGCAAGCATCCTCGGTCACAGTAATGGTTTCCCCAAAGTGTCGCGCAATGCCGGTTATGATTCCCTTGGCAAGCTGACACATCTGACGATCGGAGGAATACATGATCTGCAATTCATTTTCGGTGGTGCGGATGCATTCAAGCACCGGGGGCTTTGCCCCAGGGTTTCCCACACGCACAGCGGTATGGACCAGCTTTTCTGTATTTTCAATTACATCCAGCGTTTTCCATTTAGGATCAAGCATTCTGCCATAAAGACGGATCATTTCAGGGGCTATAAACTCGCCAAAGGCCTCTAAAATTTCACTAGGAGTTTGATTAAGGATTCTGCTGGCAGCCCCTACAAGGGCAAACACTTCCTGATCAGGGTAGGCACGAACGGGGGAGTAAGAGGTAATCGGTAGATTGGCTTCCTTTAGGAGGATTTCCCAAGCTTGTGGCCCAGCTTTATTCTGGGCGAATTTTTGCAATTGTAAAAAAATAAGTCCGTGCATTTAGTTTTCACTTTGGATGATTAAAATTCAACCCCGGAATTTTAATGAAACAACTTGTTTAGTATATTCATTTGGCCTGATTTAGGAAGCATTTTTTACACCAATTCACCTTTAAAACCATTATTTTGCTGCCTTTTACATCAATCCTAGCAGTGCGATTGATGTATTTAAGTACTTAATTAATCAGATGGTTTGGCTTCAGCTACTAAAATGTCGGCTTGTGGGTGGGTGTTTCTAATTGCAATTACCTTTTAGAATCATTCGTTTACAATTTTGCCTGCTTGGTTAAATTTAATACAGCTTATAACATTTGCAAATTCATAAGTTTCTTAGAGTTAGAATCTTATCTCTTACACTTCCACTGTGTTCATCTTAAAAAAATAACCCATGGCTTTAAAAGGCGCGGCTGGTTGGCAGTTACTGGAAAACAATTTACGAACAAAGTGGGATTAAATTAAAGTGGGTTGCAACCGTAACAAGATGTTTAACGACCTTGCTCGCTCTAGGTTGCAACCCGGGGAAATGATCCTTCCCAACATTTTGCAATGCCAAGAAGGACATTTAGATATTACGCAATAATAAGAGTTAAGCAATCTTGATAATTATTTTATTAAAAAAAAGCCATTAATGCCAAGGATGTACATTTTTAAACCATTGGCATTATCAGACTAAAGCTTAGGTTCCCACCCTGGCTCGTACTCTCTAGTCCACATCTTTTTGGCTTCAGGGTCATTTAAAACCATGCCATTAGAAGAGTCGCACTTAAGCGTTCTGCCGGTTCTCTGTGAAATATTACCCAAATGGCAAAGCAAAGTGCTCTTATGCCCTTCAGGTATGGGGGAGTTTAACTTGCCATTACCCCGAACTGCTAAAATAAAGTTGGCAAGGTGCTCAACTTCGCCCCCATCGCCGGTCGCTTTCTTGGTTTCTTTCCCCTTGGAATCATAAACAGTATAACCGCTACCTTTGATGGCGAGTGTCCCTTTAGATCCAACAAAAAGAATGTCAGGGGTGTTGCCCTCGGGTAAACGGTTGCAACTTAGGCCAAGCCATTGAATATGCCTGCCTTGGTTAAAATTAAATTCGACCATGTGGGTGTCAGGGGTTTCCTGATCGTCTTTGTACATATACCTACCGCCCGAAGAATGAACCGATGTGGGGAATTCCACCCCCAGCCCCCATCTGCATACATCAATCATATGGATGCCGTTGTTTCCCAATTCGCCATTACCCCAGTGCCAGAACCAATGCCAGTTGTAATGAAGGTAATTATCTTTGTAAGGTTTGCGGGGGGCAGGGCCCTGCCATAAATCAAAGTCCAAACCTGCGGGCACGGGTTTCTCTATACCTTTGCCAATGGTGGGCCTGCTATTTAAATACCAGGATTGAGCCAGGTGGGTTTCGCCGATTTCACCTTTATGAATAAGATCAATCGCCTCACGAATTTTAGGCCAGGTGCGCCTTTGATTTCCCATCTGCACAAGTTTGTTATACTTTGCAGCGGCTTCAACCATTATTTCGCCTTCGCGAGGATTATGGCTGCAGGGTTTTTCAACATAAGTATGCTTTCCAGCTTTTACAGCAAGGATAGTAGAAGGGGCGTGCCAGTGGTTGCAAGCCGCGCAAACAAAAACATCGATATCCTTATCATCGAGGATTTTCCTGAAGTCTTTGTCGATCTTGGGCGCCTTACCGGAGATTTTCTCGACTTCACCTGCAGCGTTGGTGGCACGATTGAAATCCGGGTCAGCGATAAAACCAATCTGCACGCCAGGGATTTTAGAAAAAGATTTTGCAAGTGCAGTGCCCCTGCCTCCTGCACCCATGATGCCGATATTCACCTTTTCAGAAGGTGCGGCAAAAGCATTCCAAGAAATCAAACCTGCCCCGGTGGTGGCGATAAAGCTTCGACGATTCATAATAAACCCCTGGTTGGATGAAGTTTAATTGAAAACAATAATCACAAAAGCGCAAATTGAATTCAAGAACCAATATTGCCCAAAGCCTTGAGGAAACGAAGTCCATGAACCAATTGTTCTGCTTTGTCGTCGCCCTCTTCTTTTTCGCAAATCATAAAACCCTGAAAGCCGGAATGATCGAGATAAACCATGAGAGAATTCCAGTCGAAGTCCCCCTTGCCAAGAGGCACTTCGCGTGCGGCCCTACCGGGCCCATTGCATTCGATTTCCCTCGCATGAACCAATTTGATTCGAGATCCAAGATCAAGAACCGCCTGCAGGGGATCAAACCCGTTAAGGATTAAATTACCCGGGTTAAGTGCTGCGCCCAACGCCCCTGAATCTATCTTGGAAAGAAAATCTGCCAACACTTTGCCAGATTCCAGCCCGGTTTCCAAGGCAAGAGATACGCCTATTCGGTCACCATGCGCACCGAGAAACGAAAGCGATTCCGTCAAAGTGGCAATTCGTTTTTCTTCTTTTTCCTGGGGAATCTGGCCGGCATGAAGAGCAAGCACCCTGCACCCAAGATCAAACCCGAGATCCATTACTTTTTTAAGATGAAGGATGCGCTGTTCCTGATCGAGCGAAACATCAAGCCCATAGCGCAGCGGAAAAAAGATGGAAGCAAGTTGAAGGTTATAGGATCTGAGTAGATAGGAAATTTCCCTGCGGCCGGATTCGGATAGTTTATCGGGGGAAAGCTCGCCTATTGCATCAAATTGAACACCCTGTGCCCCAGCTTGGGCGGCAAGCAAAAGAGCCTTGCGCAAAGGCACGCCAAAACATTCAAGCTTCACACCAAACTTACAACGGTTCATAAAGTTACCAGTCTGTTTCAAACTCTTCCTCTATTTCAGGAAGTTCAAGAAAATATCGAAGAGGCTTAACCAAGGAGCGAAAAACCTTACCCGGCAAATCAACTGTTCGCCAACTCTGGCTTCTTTCGCGCATTTGGGCCCTGTAATCCGAAACTAAAACCGCGCGTGCCAGGTATCTTTTATCCCTGCACTTCCAAAAGTCTTCAGTATTTTCAGGAAGCTGCACTTCGTTTGCAATTTCGTAAATGAAGACCAATAGCCCTTGATAGGTGGGGCCCGACATCCCCGCCCATCGCTCAAGGCCCTCAACATCATCAATGGTAGACCAGCATTCCCATACTTTTTTGGGTTTTTCCGGAGGCCCACCAGGAAACTTTCTGCCTTTCACATCAACCACGAATCGGGCGCCTGATTCCGCGTAAAGTATGAAATCCAGGCTTTTTACCGGTTCGCCACCAAGGCAGGATCTGCGCTGCTCATCAACAGCAACATAACAGATCTTGTTATCCTGCAAATACGTTTCAAACGCAGACTCGTAGTGGTTTCCACGATCCATAAAACCCTCCTGGGCCGAGGGGTGAAAAATATAAGGCTAGCCAATCCCCAGCATGGTTCGCAACTGGGAAACAATGATGGCTTCATCGTAATCGGCTTCCTGCCTTGTGGCAAGTTCCTTGATTTTGAACTTCTTGGAAGCAAAGTCATCTGGGCCTGCAATTAGGGCAAAGCGAAATCCGCGCTTCTCAGCGTACATCAATTGCTGGCCAATCTTTTTAGGTTCAAGAAAAACTTCAACTCCAATTCCTGCAGCACGCAAAGTTGCAGCAAGCTTTTCGTAAATTCCAACGGGAGTATCTGCGAATCGAACGATAAAAACCGGGGCACTGGCCTGCACGCCACCCAAGATTTTTAGCTCTTCCATCGCTGCAAGCAGGCGATCCAACCCCAGTGATGCGCCAACTCCAGGCAATGGCATTTTGGTATATAAGCCTGCAAGATTATCGTAGCGACCGCCGGAACAAATGCTGCCGATGCCCGGTATGTCGGAAAGGAAAGTTTCGAAGATGGTGCCTGTGTAATAATCCAATCCACGGGCGATGGAAAGATCGATGCGCAATCTTTCATCGGGGACGCCGGATTCGCGTGCGACGACAAGCATTTCGCTTAATCTTTTAACACCATCGGCGGCCTTTGGGTTGTTACCAAACTTTTCCGAGACAAAGGCAAGTATCTCTTCGTTGGTGCCTTTAAAACCAGCAAGTTCAAGAACTTTTCTGCCTTTTTCGGCATCAACGCCATGCAAGACCATTTCTTCAATCACGGGTTCGATGCCAACCTTGGGAAGCTTATCAAGAGCGCGAAGCACAGCGACCGATTTATCCGCAAGTCCCAATTCTTCAAGCAGGCCTGAGAGAATCAACCGATTGTTGACATGAATCTCGAAGCGCTCGAATCCAATCGCAGCAAGCAATGCGTTGATAACAAGTGCGGCCTCGATATCCGAAGAGTTGGAGGTTGTGCCAATGGTATCAAAATCACACTGCCAAAATTCCCTGTAACGGCCATGTGCTGTATTTTCGCCACGCCAAACAGGGCCCATATGATAGCGTTTGAAAGGTGTGCCAAGAGTAGGAACATGTTGTGCTGCAAAGCGCGCAAAGGGCACGGTAAGATCGAAGCGTAAGGCAATATCGCGATCGCCATGATCCTTGAAACGATAGATAAGCTTATCGGATTCGGCACCGCCTTTACCGAGAAGAATCTCGGTGTATTCCAAGGCGGGTGTATCGATGGGGGCGAAGCCAAAGGACCGATAAACGTTTCGGGCTTTCTGCAGAATTTCCTCGCGGGGAATCATGAGGGAAGGGAGGTAATCGCGAAACCCTTTCAGGGTTCTGGGTTGAATAAGATCAGCCATAATAAATAAGAACAAGGCTGGTAAAAGAAACCAGCCCGAACTTTACTCCAAAATAAAGATTACTGGGAACGATTTTTGTAACGATCGCTGAAACGCTTCATGAATCGATGTTCTTCTTCCGTAAGAGATTTAAAGCCCTCTCGGTGAAGTTTATCAAGCAAAGAATCCATGCGGATTTCTTCGTCTTCCTGCTGTTTGATAACGCTTTGGATTTTTTTAAGAGTCCGGGCTTTTTTCCATCGCTCCCACCAGCTTAGCCTGGGCTTTGCAGGAACTTGTGGATCATCCCTTTCAAGGCTGGTATACCCCTGCGAAAAATCATACCCGGATTCATATTCCGAGGTTTCCATTTCCAGTTCCTGCCATTCATTTTTGCACGCAACATATATGTAAACAGCAAGACCCAACACCATCACCTCATTGAAAATAATCCCGAACAAGCCAACGAGAAACATGCAGCCAAAGCCTGTGAATATCACCATGATGGTGGCTTGGCGATAACCAATTCTAGGCCAGAGAAATGCTTGCAACATTCTTCCACCATCCAGCGGGAAACCTATCAGAAGAATATTGATAAGGAATAGCGTCCAGTTGACGAAAAATAGTCTCGAAAGAAAAATGGGGAACCAGGAGGTTGTCTCTTCAAGAAACCCAGACCATGTAACAAGGTTCATGGTACCCTCGGCATCAATGCGGAAAGGTGGCCAGAATGGGCTCCAGGGGGGTTGAAAAGAAGAGCCGATGAATGCGAGTGTTAATGCGCAGAAAAAGCAAAGCGCAAGGTTGACAAGTGGGCCGGAAAAAGCAGTGATGAAATGGGCACGGGGATTTTTTGGGATGTCAACCTGCGCCAACCCACCCAAGGGCCAAAGCATTATTTCGGTGGCATCGCCATTCATCTTACGGGCGCCAAAGCAATGGCCAAGCTCATGCAATAAGACGGAAAAAAACCAGAGCATAGTTAATTGCAAGGCGTCGAGCCAAATATGATCGGGTGGGGCGGGTTTTGCAAAACTGATTCGTAGGATCAAACCGAGCGCCACCAAAGGGAACAACAAATGAACCCTTACGAGGATACCAAAGACCCTGCCTAACGGAATTGACCAGGAAAATGGATCACGCATAGTATTTCTATCACACCGATAACGCAAAAATAACAAACCACCCCTTAAATGGTAACACCTCAGGCGCTGTGGAGCAATCAGATGGCTGTAAAGTTTGGGATTTTTGCCTAGGCGCTGATCTTAATGGAACGAACAGTCTTCGGCTTATCCTTGGATAGAGTGCGGAATTGTGACAAGGCCAAGGTTGAAAGTGCCAGTCCAGCCCAGTTGATTTCCCCATAAAAAGCCAATTCATCGAACATTGGATCGGGATAAAATCCATTCAAACATGAATCATATTCTTCTTCAGAAAGCTGGGTCGGTTGGATTTTCGATATATCCTCGAATGCTGAATCCTCAAACAAAGAATCGTCCAATTCTTCCTGATTGTCTGGGGATGAACCATTATTGGTTTCCGAGGTTGCTTTTGTTGTAGGCGTGATCATGTCATCCGAAACGGTCTTACCATTCGAAATAACCTTGGACCATTGCTTGAAAAAATCACCCGAATTTTCAGGCATCATCTTTTTGATCATGCCACTTATCACTTCCGGCCCTATGCCAATCGTTCCCCTGATAATGCTCTGAAGAATATCCGGGTTTGTCAATTGCCTGATGGTTTCCCTGCCAGCATCATCATCGTTGGTTGTACCGCCGTTATTCAAAGGCCGTAAAAGAACTGTTCCTTTGGATTGCGAGGGCGAAAGCGACAAAGTGGTTTGCCTGGAATTTTGGAAGGTAAGTGTAGTATTGGAAGCCTTGGCGGCGCTGGCGACATCCACCAAAGTTGAAACATCTCCCCACGCAATACTAACCGCTGTGCCTCCGGAAAATGCCGCAGGTAAAATGGTTATGGTGTTGGAGGATACCTGGGTTGAGTTGGTTACAACTGCAAAAACCGTACCTCTTAATGTGTTGATAAGTGGGAAACTGGTTTGGTCAAGATAAACCGTGATCGTGCTATCGATGTAATTAATGATCACCAGATTATTTGCGGATACAACATTTTGGTAGGAAGTTGAAGTATCTTGCGCAAACTGCAAATAAGGAGAAGAGCCCCGTTGCAATCCACCTGAAAAGCTGGCAGTAATTGTAAGTACCCCCCCTACCTCGGGGTTGATCAAGCGGACATCATAAAAGCTTTGTGCAGGCATCGTTGGTGCATAAGATTGGGGATTATCAATAAATGAGCCCGCAAACAAAACCACCGTTTTGGGATTAGTTTGGGGCTGTTTGTAAAAGGTATTAATACCGTTAATCCTGGCATCTGCGGATTGGCCTCCGGGGGGCAGTATTGCTCCATTGGCGCCATTAAGTTGTTCTCTTTGTCTTGGCGTAAGAACCACTGCATTAAAGCTGCTTGTAGAACTTGTATTATCAGAAATCCTGGTAACAGTGACAGATCCGGTAAACACTTCAAGTGAAGTATAAGTATGCGTGCCTAAAACTTGAAATATCCCAGGTTGGTTTGGAGACGGGGTGAATGTGCCTGCGCTATTTTGGCTGCCATCCCCCCA
>CAZYAY010000009.1:8364-29269 GCA_964646215.1 uncultured Candidatus Kuenenia sp.
AGCCGTAAAATTTACAATGGTAGGGATAGTCGCAGAAGGGTCGGTGGTTGAAATATTAACAGGGCCAATAAAATTAGTAACCACTCCTCCACTGGAGTTGAGAGCGGTGATTTTAACACTTACAGGTACACCAACAAAAACTTGCTGCCCCGGGTTTGCAATTTCCACTTTAAAACTAGAAACGGTATTTGCTGCAACCAAGAAATCAGTGGTGCTGGCAACTGTTCCACCCGGGGTGGTAATAGTTATTGGCCCAGAAATTGCGCCCAATGGTACCATTGCAGTTATCTGGGTGGCGGAGTTTACAACAACATTAGTTGCTGTAACTCCATTAAACTTAACTTGAACGGACCCTAGAAAATCTGAACCTGAAATCACCACGGAAGTTCCCACCGGCCCAGAAGTTGGCGTGAAGGAAGTTATGGTAGGCGCTGGCGGAGTATTGGTTAATGCAAAACTTGCATTAGTTATACCTGGGTTACCAACAACTGATGATAGTACGGTGAAATTTCCAGGCGCATTATTGGCTGTCAATGTCCTGGAAACAGCTTCCCCAATCGTATCGGTAATGGCAATTATTGTTTGTAGATTTTCAGCAAAGGTTCCGGTTGCAGGATTTGTTGGAGGATTCGAATTAGGCGCTGCAAATTGCACCTGGATGCTTGGCACCGGGTCCCCCCTTGAATCCACAACCTTGGCTGTCAATGGGTTTGCAAATGCGGTACCAACCACGGTGCTTTGGCCACTGCCTGAAACAACACTAATTTGCGCGGGCGGGCCAGCGGAAAATTGTGAGGTTCCAAAACCAGTATTCGTTGCGGTTGATGTCACCACATAACCTGCACCCTGTAGGGCTTGATTTTGCGTAGGAGCAAAACCAGTAAAACCAATATTACCATTTGCATCGGTGATAACCGTGGTGGAGCCTAGATAATTAGCGCCCTGAGATCGCGAATCTGTAATTAGCGAAGAATAAAAATCAACGGTGTAAGTTGAAGTCGGTGCGCCGTTAACAAAACCTGAATAGGTAAACCCTGCAGCACCATTTGGCATTTGCTGGGTCAGGACTGGGGATGCAATATTACTATTGGCACCGTTGAGAAGATGGATACCCAAGCCTGCATTGTTGCGGATATTATTATATTCGATTTTATTGCCCACCGAGGCTGCACCAGTTATCAGCACCCCATCTTGGCCGGAATAAGCAATCGTATTTGGTTTTCCAGAATTTCCAATCGTTGTATTGATAACACCATCAGCAATAGAAATCGCATCGCCTGAGTTCCCAAGATTATTGGTGGACCCCGGGCTATCGGTACCAATTAGATTCCCTAAAATTTGTGTTCCTGTGACCGTTCCGGTAGCAGGGCCGATAGCACCTTGCAAACCAATAAGTTTGATCCCAGTAGTATTCTTGCCAATTAAATTCCCAAAAATGAAGTGATTAAGCGCATCAACATTGGCATTGTTGTTGATCTGTATCCCAGTGGTATTTGGCATAAAACTGGTATTAGTTGTACCCAGACCAATACGGTTTTCTTTGAAACTACTACCACTACCAGCTATTTGAAGAATGCCAGTGGTTAGATTACCAAAAATATTTTGATCAGCAGCGGTATTACCACCAACAATTGCAGCATTAACTGTAGCAACATCAACACCAATACCACTTAAGCCCTTGGATTGCGCAGTACCATCTGCATTGACACCGAAATAATTACCTTTGATGGTTATGTTGTCGCCATTAGCGTAAATGGCATAGGGAAAATTAACGAACGATAAACCCGTTACAGAACTTCCTGCACTATTAAGATAAAAACCTACTTCACCATTATTAAGGTTTGTACCATCCAGTTGGATTTTGATAGCAGCATTATTACCAGCGCCAAAGGATAATGTGTTAGCGCTATACCCTAACTGGGTAGTGCCATTGATGGCAACTCGATCTGTAATCAAAGGCAAAGCAGTAGCAAGGGTAATGGTTTGAATTGCGCCAGTAGTACCACCGGTAATGTTAAAATTAATTATGTCCGGTCCGATATTCAGATTGGCATCAGTGATAGCCTGCCTTAAAGATCCCGTGCCTGCATCAAAATTATTAACGACAGTGTAAGTTGCGGGGGTGATTCGACCTTCGAGGGTTTCCAATTGAAGCATTCGAGAATGCAAATAACGATCAAGCCTACCCGCTTTCGAGAGCAGATGATTAGAGTTGGCCCATATGTTAAAATCACGCATCGTTTTCACAAGAAATTTCTCGAAAGAAACATAGACCTAATTATACCAAGCTATCTATTTTAACTCAAGCATTGTTTTTAAACTGGGGCGAAACTAAGTTAATATCGGTAAATCTACCTCAGTTTATCCATTTAAAGTTTAAAAAGACACTCGACCCCCTCGTTTTTAGCCTTTATTTGCACTGAGTTACCTGCCAGAATGATCCAATACAATGGATTTTAAATAATCTCAATGCTGATCTTATTTTAGGGATTGGATTTATTCCAAAAACATCATGTTAATGTGTAAAAATGGCCATTCTTTTCCACCCAGCGAGAGCAATTCAACTCTTATTACTGATTGCCCAACCTGTGGCGAAAAGTTATTGGAAATCAAGTCTCCCGATGGAACAGGCACCCTTTTAGATAGCCATCTTGATTCGGCTTCTAAAACCCCAATTTTGATGAAGCAAACCGAATCGATTGACCCACCCCTCGTGCCAAACCTGCCAGATAAAGAGGCGGATTCCAACCGTTCGGGTACCCAGGATGTACAAGGCACCCTTCTCGATTCAAAACTTTTTAAACCTGACTCTATTTCCCCACCGCAAACAAATACTGGTGTTACCAACGATATCAAAACCCTCGATGTTCATGGAACCGAAGCCATCAGCAATCCAAATGCCACTTTGGATATGGTGCCAGGCGTTGATACCCGCGTTCAGAAAAAACCAGATTTTAATATCCCGACGAATCAAATTGCGGGAACAGACCAAGGCGCACCCCAGGCCACATTGGACATGGTGCCAGGCATTGATACCCGCGTTCAGAAACAGCCAAATTTTGATATCCCGACGAATGCCCTGAGTAATCCAGCATTGGAAAAAACCGGGGTTCATCAAAACCCGAAAATAGTGAGCGGATCACAAACCAACCCGGTGCCAAAGATCAAAGTCTCAACGAAAAAGTTCGTAGCCAAGGCACCCGAAGGATATGAGATTTTGGGGGAGTTAGGCCGGGGCGCGATGGGCGTTGTCTATAAGGCCAGGCAAACAGGATTAAAAAGGCTTGTTGCGTTAAAAATGATTCTTTCAGCAGGGCGTGCCAGCAAGATAGAAATCGCACGCTTTCGCATTGAAGCCGAAGCTGTCGCAAAGCTTGATCATCCCAACATCGTCAAAATATACGAAATTGGAGAAATAGATAATCTGCCATTCTTTTCACTGGAGTTTGTTTCTGGAGGGGTTTTATCTTCGCGCATTAAAAACAACATCCCCACCGCCAGGCAGGCAGCAATCATGATGCGGGGAATCGCAGAGGGCATGGATTTTGCTCATCGCAAGGGGATCGTACACCGGGATTTGAAGCCCGCAAATATCCTGCTTTCACCTCCTGACCAGGCTGGTGAAGATGTTGATTTCGAAAACATCCCATTGGACTTATTCGTTCCCAAGATCACCGACTTTGGTTTGGCAAAAACTTTGGAAGGCGATTCCATTCAAACCCGGGATGGTGCCATCATGGGTACCCCGAGTTACATGGCACCCGAGCAAGCCATGGGTAAAACCGCAGAAATCGGGCCCGCTGCTGATATCTACGGACTGGGCGCAATCCTTTACGATATTATCACCGGCATACCGCCTTTCCGTGGCGAGACTGTCATGGATACCATCACCCAAGTCATCCACAGGGAACCAGTTCACCCGGTAAGGCTAAACACCAAGCTTCCTGCAGACATAGGCACCATATGTTTGAAGTGCCTGGAAAAAGACCCGAAGAAAAGGTACGCAACTGCGGGCGCCCTCGCGGAAGATTTACGCAGGTATCTGGTAGGCGAACCGATTCTAGCCAGGCCAACGCCCATCTATGAATATGCCTGGAAATGGGCCAAGAGAAAACCAGCAATAACCGCCCTGATATTTATGACATTTTTCATGATCTCGGGAGTTTCGGTGGGTGGGTATGTTATTGCAGGCCGGGAAAAAATCCGAGCGGATGAAAACTTGCGCCTCAAGGAGGAGGCTGTCTCTGAAAGAAACATCGCACAGGAACAAAAGTTGCAAGCGGAAAGAAACTTCCAGGATGCGCTTGCCGCTGTTGACCAGATGCTTACCAAGGTGGGGCAAAACCGCTTGGCGCACGAACCGCGCATGGAACGGATCAGGCGCGAGCTTTTGCAGGAAGCCAAGACTTTTCTTTCCCGATTTCTTGATTACCGTTCTGAAGATGTACAAGTCCGCTGGCAGTCCGCACGCACCTTGATGCAACTGGGTTCCATCGAAGAGATGCTGGGCAACTTCAAGGAAGCTGAAAAAAATCTGCAGCAAGCCATCGAACAACTTTCCAAGCTTCACAAAATCAAACCTGATAACCAAGGTTTCCTTGCAGACCTTGCGGATAGCAAACAAGCCCTGGGCCTGCTGTTCACCCAGCAGGGCAAATTCAATCTTGCAGAACCTGAGTATCGTACCGCAATTGAACTGCGAACCTCACTTCCTGAAAACCAGCAAACACTTTCCAAGCAGGCAGCCAGCGAATTTAATCTGGGTCAGTTGCTGCGCTCGCAGGGAAAACTGGAACCAGCCATGCAATCTCTTTCTACCACGGTTAAAAAGCTGGAAGCCATCGTCGCCAGGGATAAATCCAAGTCCAATCAAAAACAAAACCTAGTGAAGGGGCTTCTGGGCCTTGCACAAACCCTGCAAGATCTGGGTCGTTTTGAAGAATGCCAGGCCACGCTTGAAAAAGCAATCACCACGGCACAAGGGATTGTCGCACAATACCCTGATAACCCGGATTATCGGGTTGATCTTGCCTCTGCATGGAACCAAAAAGGGAAGCTGTTGCGGGATACGGATATAACGCTTGCAGAAAGTTCCTACACCAAGGCGCTTACCATCCAGGATTCGTTGGTATCTGATTTTCCTGCAACACCCTTTTACAGGCAGGAACTCGCCAACAGCTTGAACAACCTTGGGATTTTGTTGCAATCATCCGGGAACAACAAGGCTGCGGAAAGTGCATTCGATCGATCCATGGGCATACGTGACAAGCTTGCAAGGGATGTTCCATGGGTTCCTGATATACGCAAGGATCTTGCAGCAGGTTTGAACAATCGTGGAATACAATTGCAGGTACAAAACCGATTGAAGGAAGCAGAACCGCTTTATCTAAAAGCAGTGGAAGACCTTAAAGCCCTAACCAAGGAATTCCCCAATTCAATCGAATACAACTTGGAATTATCGCGAACCTTGTTGAATGAAGGCGTGTTGTTGGAAAGCCTAGGGAAAAATAAAGATGCGGAAAAAATTTCATCCCAATCACTTCAACAACTACAAGACCTTGCTTCAAAAAACCCCAGCTCCATGGAAATCAAGCAAGAGTTGGCCCGTGCCAGGTTAACCAGGGCCGGGTTGGTCGAGGTTGCCAAAAATCCAAAGGAAACCATCGAACTGTTCGAGGGCGCTGCAAACGAATTCATGAAATTGTCGTTTGAGTTTCCCGAGCAAACTGATTATCCATTCCAGCAGGCTTTGGCTTTGATCAACCTTGGAAACTACCTGAAAGACCTCAACCAGGAAGCCAGGGCCGAAAAACCCTGGGAGGAAGGGCGCACCCTGCTTACTAAGCTGGTCGCCAAGTATCCAGGAACCCCGGGCTTTAGCTTGGAACTTTCGCGAAATTTAAACGAGTGGGGCATTCATCTAGTCACAAACAAAAAACCTGAGGAAGCAGAGAAGGAATTTGAACGGGCCCGGGAATTGCAGACATCATTGGTGGCAAAATTTCCCGATGTTGAAGAGTACAGGCTCGAGCTGGTAAAAACCCTTGGTAATCTGGGAATGTGGGCGTTATCCCGCAACCTTACAGCCAAGGCGGAATCTTCATTCACCAAATCACTCGAAATTATACTGGCTGCCAAAAAATCCTCGAAGGCCCTGATCCTTGCCCAGATACTTCCCAGCTCCGCACTTGCCAACCTGATGCAAACTTCAGGCCGGGCACCAGATGCGGAGAAGTATTTGAAATCGCTCATAGCAATTCGCAGAAGCTTGCTTGCACCAAACCCTAAAAGCGAAAAAGAGGCAGAAGAGCTGGCCCAATCAATAGATCAGCTTGCATTATTTCTTGCTCAAAAAAACCGGGCTCCTGAAGCTTTTATCCTCTTCAATGAATCCATCACCCTTTCAAAACAAAACCCATCGTTACCCCCGGATCAATTAAGAAATCGCTTGTTGATCGGGGCAGAGATCGCGATTTTTGCAATAAAACCCAGGGAGGCTCTTGAATCCATCGAGGCCGCACAAAAACTTCCCAATCCCAAACCAACCGATATGATCAAGGCTGCAACCCTTGCTGCCCGCTCAATCCCATTAGTCAAAAATCAAGAAAAACTTTCCGATGCAGAACGAATGAAGCTTACCATTGACCTCGGAAAAACCTCGGTGTTGATACTTCAGCAAGCCGTGCTTGCTGGGTTATCGGACATTGAATTTCTAAAGAAAAGCCCCGATCTTGATTCAATCCGGGAATTACCCGCATTCAAAGAACTTCTTAAAACTGTTGAATTGAAGAAAAAGAGTTGAAAAACTGTTGGGTGGAAGAGGTTAAAGACACCATCTCCATGCTGTTTCGATTATTCCGCTAATTCCGGTCAAATCTTGCCGTAATCGAAACAACAAGATTAAAAATAATAACAAGGCTAAAGTCTTGTGGTATTTTTATCATTAGGGATGGTAGTTCCTTTACCGGCATGCAGGCTTCCAATGATTTCCTTTTTACAAGCCAAGGCACTGAAAAAATTTGCCCTGTTAACCATGGGCACCATCTTTGTTTTTTTCATTACATCGCCAATTATTGCAGCAGATAAAGAACCGTTTACGCCTTTAGGTGCGCCATCATGCGCCTCGGCTGCCTGCCATAACCAAAACTTGGGCAAGGGTATTACCTTTAGCGAATACACCACCTGGACCGGGTTTGATCCCCACCACAAAGCCTACGCGGTATTATTCAACCCAAGATCTGACAGAATCGTAAAAAACCTTTATAACACCGCCGCAGGAAGCGCTGGGGCAACCCAACTTTGCTTGAATTGCCATTCGTCAAACCAAGGGAAATCTGAACACGCGGGCCCGGGCTTCAGCGTGACAGAAGGCGTGGGTTGCGAGTCATGCCATGGTGCATCTTCGGGTTATATCTCGATTCACTTTACTGAGAAGTTCAAGAAGCTTGGTTCACAGGAAAAAGAAAAAGAGTTCGGGTTAACCAACACCAAGGATTTATCCAGCAGAAATAAAATGTGTGCGGATTGCCATGTGGGCAATGCAAAAAAGGGAATGGAAGTAAACCACGACTTAATAGCCGCAGGTCACCCCAGGTTGAACTTTGAACTTTCCGCCTACTCCGCCCAATACCCAAAACATTGGAAGGTGGAAGATGATTTAAAAAGGTATCCGGATTTTAATGCCAAGGCATGGGCCGTAGGACAGATCCAAAGTTCAAAAATCGCTCTTCAATTGCTGGAAGACCGGGCGGGCGGCTTGCATGAAATCGGAGGCATAAAAAGCCCATGGCCCGAATTCACCGAGTTTGATTGCTTCAGCTGCCACAAGGATTTAAAACTTAACAGCAGAAAATACCAAGGTGGATATTCAAACAAACCAGGATCGTTGCCCTGGGGAGGTTGGTTCAATGGCAACGCCTTGAAAGTTATATTGGAAGAAGGCAAAGTAAAAGCATTTCCCTCGGAAGTATCACAACAGATGAACCAATTTGGTGCTCAACCAAACAAGGTGGCTCAATCATGCAAAAGGGCGATAGAGCAACTTGAGCTTGCGGCACAGGATTTGGAAAAAAGTCCGACATGGGGTAAATCCCAATTGCAAGGCCTGGCTAAGAATCTGATTAATTCGGGCAAAATCAACGCTGAAAAAGGTTCATGGGATGACTTTGCACAGCTATATCTGGGCTTGGCTGCCATTCATAATTCCTGGGATGACCTCGATCCACAGGGAGTACCAAAAGATTTCACAAAAGAACTTGTCAGACTCAGGGATTTATTGAAAGATGTATTTCCCAAGGGATTCGATAGTCCAAGTTTGTTTGAGGACAAATTCGGTTTGAATCCCAGAAATGAAAAATCGGGCGAAACATTTTCATCCGTGTTTCGATCCTTGCAGGATGTGCTGGAATCAAACAGGAGATAAATTATGACACTCATCAAGGTCCAACCTCTTCAGGGATTGCTGATAGCATCCCTGATTTCTTTTGTATTACCAGCAGGAATAAACGCTCAAGAAAAAAAAGATGCCTGGGTGGATTTAAAATACCAGTCTGCTGCAAAATGTGGGGAATGTCATGCGTTGCCAAAGGGAAACCAATTACCCAGTGAAGACCCCGCAAGCAAGGAATTACGGGCATGGGATGTCGTGCTAATGACAGAATACTCCATCTGGAAAACG
Source organism: uncultured Candidatus Kuenenia sp. (assembly GCA_964646215.1). GTDB lineage: Bacteria > Planctomycetota > Planctomycetia > Gemmatales > Gemmataceae > UBA969. The sequence continues at coordinate 17,042 of CAZYAY010000009.1, forward strand.
CACGATAAACATGCCCAAGCCTACGCAGTGTTAGTAGGGCCCCGGGGTAAAAGAATGGGCGAAATCCTTGGCCAGGATGTTACCAAACAAGAAACAGGATGCCTTAATTGCCATGCCATGGGCAACCTTTCTGCAAAGGCGGATCTTGGCGGCCTCGACAAACTTGATGGCGTTAGCTGCGCTGGTTGCCATGGGCCTTCCTCAAAATGGCTTGGTGAGCATTCGGAATTCAATTGGCGAAAAAAAACCGCAAGCCAAAAGCATGACCTGGGCATGCGGGATTTACGCGACCCCGAAGTTCGATCAATGCTTTGTGTTTCCTGTCATATTGGCAACGCAGGCGAAGGCAAAGTTGTAACCCATGCAATGTTCGCGGCAGGACACCCGCCTCTTCCACCAATCGAAATCGCGACCTTCTCCAAGAATGAACCCCAGCACTGGCGCGATCCCAAAAACGTGCCCTACTTCAAAAATGCAGATGCTGAAAAGAAAACAAATTACCATCTCGAAGAAGTTGATTTCTTCCGCACACGGCTCGCATTAGTGGGCGCATTGGTTTCACTCAAGGAAACCGTAAAGCTTGCTGCAGACCGTGCAGACTTTGCCAACAAGAACCCTACCATGCTCTGGCCCGAAATCATGATGGGTCAAAATGCACCCAAAGAAATTGCAAAACAACAAGAACTCGCAAAAGCTGCATGGCCCGAAATAGCAATGGCTCACAGCGATTGCTTTGCCTGCCATCATGATTTGAAATATCCCGGCTTCAGGCAGGTTCGGGGTTATGGTTTTCACCTGGCCCAACGACCCCTGCTTCGCGTTTCTCCTGGAAGACCACTCTTGAGATCATGGCCAACCTCTCTTGTTGAAGCCGCCTTGATTGCTTCTGAAACCCCGATCGATGACATCGAAAAAGGCCTCAACAGCATTCTTGCTTCCAGCAATGAAAGGCCGTTCGGCAACCCCGAAACCATCAGATCTGCAAGCGCACAACTAACCAAGGCTTGTGATATTGCCCTTGCAAAACTTCGAGCTAAAAAACTCGACAAACCAACGGTTGCCCGAACTGTACAAGAATTACTCCGCCTGTACACCAAGCCCGGCCCAGATGGGAAATTAATCACCCCCGATTACGAATCTGCAAGGCAGTTGGCTTCCCTGCTTGAAGTTGTAACCGAAGAAATCAACGAAGGGAAAAAAGGTGCCATTGCACCCGTAACCGAACTTTCCACTTTGCTCAACATTCATCCCTACCAGAACCGCATCCCGCGAGTCAAAGAAGTATTAGATATAACTGTAAGAGCATCGCGCTCGGATAAATCCGACTTCAAAGATGATTTCATCAACTATCTGACTGATATCTCAAGTGCCAGCAATCTGGTCAAACTCGTCAAGAACCCGAACTTCCTGGTCACCATGATTACTCTTGATAATTCAAAATTCAACAGCGAGATCAACAAGGCCGGTGTAATTGAAAAGTTGCAAAAGCTTGATGATGATGAGGAAGTTATCACCCTGAAAAGCATCTCAGATTACGACCCGGAATTGTTGCGTAAGAAACTTGCTGAAATCAGCGAAGCGCTGGGAAACAAGGGGAAGTAAATCACTTCCCAAAAGCCCGGATTAGCGGCGTGCTATCCCGCTCGCCAAAGTTTTCTTCTGTAAGCCTATTCAGAAATCAGATGGAGATTGATCGCCCTTACTTGCATGACTTCCTTCCCGGGAATCTCAAGGGCCCTTAATACCAGATCTCCATTCCCCTTCGAAAGTTTGATCTTTCCTGCATCCAGCACCTTAAACTCTTTCATCACTGATTCCGCAGCAGGCCTTGGTATCACATCTTGATCCGTGATCAAAGGCGGTTCCCAACCCTGCAAAACCTTGGTGATCAATTTACTCCCATTAAAACTTAACTCAATCGTTGAACCCGCATCTTTTAATGGGCAGGCATACAGAATCTCAACCCCATATGTCCCCTGTTTATTCACTTCAATATCCCAGTTGATTCGATCGTCCCTACTGTTCCAATTAACAAAATAAGAGCAGTTGGGCGCACTGGCACTACGTTTGATATTGCCGGAAAATGTACCATCTCTTGCAGGCAAAGGCGTTCTGGGCATTGCAGTAAACCCTACAGGAATAGGGCGGTCATCCGACTTTTTAGGGATCACCTCCTTACGCCAAAGTTGCACCGCATCACCCAGCTTCTTTGCAAATTCAGGTTCATTGGTTGCAATGTTTTTTGTCTGCCCAGGATCATTTTTCATGTCGAACAACGCCCCTTTATCATCTAAGCGATGGCGGTCTGTTCGGACACTTGTCTTGCCACCCCAATGGGAAAAAATCATTCGATCAGGCCATTGTGGGTCAGCATCAAAAAACAATGTCGAAAGATCCTTGCCATCAAGAGGCTTATCCCCAACCCTGCCAATACCGCTTAGGGAAAGAAGTGTTGGAAGAACATCAATCGCACCACAAATTTGCGCCACAGTTTTTCCAGCAGGCAATCTGCCAGGCCAGGAAATAAAACAGGGCGAGCGCACACCCCCTTCATCCGTACTTCCTTTACGACCTTTCATTCCTCCATTGAAACGAAAACTATTCGGCCCATTATCAGAAAAATAAAGCACGATCGTGTTTTGTTTAATCCCAAGCTTTTCGATCTTAGACAGAACTTTACCAACATTTTCATCAATGTTTTCACACATTGCAAGAACCGCACGGGTCACATCAATATCCTCACGATCCCCTTCAATGCCCCTCTGAGGAATAGACTTGTCTTTAAAATTGTTCCAGAAAGGTTTGGGTACGATGAAAGGAGAATGTGGCGTGTTGTAAGGTAAATAAACAAGAAAAGGCTTTGCAGAATTCTTTTCGATGAAGTCAATTGCATGGCTCGTGAAATCATCCACGGTGAAACCCTTACCCCGCACCGGTACACCATTATGCTCCAAAGGCGGATCAATGTATTCACCCCAATGGCCTGAAGTAAAACCATAGTACTCATCAAAACCCCGGGCGTTGGGGTGGTAAGGCCATTGACTGCCGTTATGCCATTTACCAAACGCAGCGGTAGAGTAACCCGCGTTTTTGAAGGAATCAGCAAAGGTTTTTTCATCGAGGTTAAGTCGTTCAAGCCCTGTGGATACACCACGAACTCCTGTGCGCGGATGATATCTGCCGGTAAGAAATTCCGCCCTGGTCGGGGAACAAACCGGGCAGACATAAAAGCGATCAATCCTGACACCATTTTTTGCAAGGGAATCAATGTTGGGAGTTTTCAACATCGTATTGCCATTGCATGATAGATCGCCCCAGCCCTGATCATCCGCAAGAAAAATCACAATATTGGGAGGGCTGACTTTCCTGGGTTGTTCCACCGCCCAGGCAGATTGGCACCCGGTTAACACCCATGAAAAAATAAAGAACAACCGGAACAATTGAAGACTTAATCGCATTAGTGGTCCCGTAAAAATTGAGTTAGGCTGGTAATATTTAAATGTTAAAAAGTAAAAGCGCAGTGAAAATTCATACCTCGCCCATCTCAAGTTGGTATTCAAAAACGTTGCGTATCGCCATCAGAATATCAGAGATTCTTGCTGGCGAAAAAGCACCTGAAGATGGGATGAACACGGGCAGCAACAATGTTGCAACTTCCCTGCGGGCAATAATATTGCAAGCGATGATGGCTCTTACGAACCATGCTGCAGATTTTTCGTCGGGGCATTCAAACCCAACCCAGCCATATTCCGTCAGGGATTTACCCTGCAGCTTTAATGCAGTGCCAATGGTTTCCAGGGATTCAGTTGCAGCTTTGGCAAGGGTTTCAGAAGGGATCTCATTATTGGAAGCAAGCAATGGCATGATAAGTGGGGCATCATTCATGACTTTTCCCGCCTTGGCTTTTTCATTTTCCGACATGTGCCCATCCCAGTAATGCCAGGTCTTTGCCACGCAAACTATCACATTCTTGACTTCTTTTTCGATGCGAAAATCCGGCCCCGAAGGAAGGCGGACCACATTTCCATGATGATCAGCGAAAACATTTTCAGCAACAATGGCGCGATGCATCCACCCAGCCATGTTTTCAGATTCACACTCCAGCAATACCCAGCTTAATTGTTCATCAAGAAAAGCCTTCATATCTGTGGTCAATGCAATACCCCGCTGAATCTCAGCGGCTACACCTTTGGACTTTTCAAGATTCAGGGAAATATCAGAAGGATTGGTTGGGCCCAGAAACTTCCCTCTGTGAGGCGGGCCGCCCGCCATTGCAAGATCGCAAAAAGTAGTCCAGATTTCATCCCAAGCCACCCTGCCATCTGCATCATATTTCAACCCTGCAGAACCCATGGAGGTTGGCGAAACGGCTTCCAGGCAAGAATGATATGCAAGCGGAAGCAACCCGCGAATCCGGGTGTTTAAATCTTTGAGTTCCTGTTTAATCGTAGGTTTAATAATCATTCCATCCGCTCTTATCTGCCCGGTTCAAAAAACACATTCGGGCTGGTGCCAAACTTCGCAGGCAACGGAATGTTCGACCAGGAAGAATCATCCCCCAATCTGGCTTCCCACCGCCCTGCCAAAGATAAGCTATTCTTACCCACCAGATTCGCAGGATGAAATTGGGTTTTTGGGGATGCCTTATCCTCCACCCGGATCACCAAGAGGTTTGCATCATCCTTGTTGATGAATTCTGGTTTGATCACACAACTACAACCGCCTTTGGCATTCGTGTTTATAGCAAGCTCATTACCATTCATCCAAGCCTTGACAACAGAGGGGGATGATTGCAAATGAAGGTCAACACCTTTTTCAGGCATCCATTCCGAGGGAATGCGAATACAGGATCGGTACCATTGAACCTTCCCCTGTTGCAATAGAGGTTGAACTTCGGGAGAAGCAGGAAGATTGATGGTATTCCAATGCTTGCGCAAGGAATCAGCATCAACTTTTTTAATATCAGTCAGGGTTTGAATATCTTTGGTTTTTCGGGAATCATTTTTGAATTTGAAAGGTTTGCCACCAAGTATTTGATCACTGGTGATGGTCGGGCAGACAAATTTCTCGACATGCGAGATAACAAGATCATGGCCGGTAAAGTGATCAACATAAGGCCATTGCCTGGGGTTGTACATGCTATCGGTCATATCCCGCATGAGAACAACATTCTTCTTGTTGCGCACCAACTGCCTTAAACCAAAGGGCCTTCCCAGAACACACATATTCGTATGAACACCGAGCAGGACAACATTCTTGATGCCCTTTTGTTCTAGAATATTCCAAACTTCATCACCCTTGTCGCTGATGAAATCTTGTTTGGCATCAATCTCAATGAGTGAAGATTGCGCCTTCCAGGGCATACCGGGGTTACGGCCCAGGCCTTTCAACTTCATCGCCCAAGCCTTATGCTCTTCTGGATCATCATCTTCTCCACCATCGGACTGATCGATTGGATAAAAAGCTTTTTCTTCGGAAGGAATCCGGGAACACCAAGATTCAATACTTAGAGGAATGCTCCCTGCCTTCGGGGAATTAATTGCACGCAATCTTGCAGGATGATCTTTATAAGTTTCCATGCAGTCACTTGGAGAATGAATGATCAACGAACCCTGGGTGCGGGCTGTTTGCAAAACCTTGTTAAGTGTTGGCGTAAATTCTTCCAACCTGCGAACTGCATTGATGCTGTGATGGTAATCCCAAACATCACAAACAATGAAAGCGGTTTCCCCCACTTTCCAAGATTGCTTGACGATGGTGCGTTCAGGCGTTTGGATATTATCAGGGTTCTCTTTTTGTTGCCTAAGAGAAAGCGAATAATCCGCAGCTTGAAGGCTTCCTGCTAGGGTTAATGAAAGCAGAAGAACTGAGGGGAAATATTCGTTTTGTTGCATTACACTATTCCTGAATGGCCAAATGAACAGATATTATTAGTTTAATTGATCCTGTTGCAGGGGCAATGAAGAAGCGGCTTCTTTTGCATTAATCAGCATTAGTGTTGAACCAGCGTTTTCCCAGAAGCCTGGCTTCCATGGTCGCAGGTACATCTGGATAAGTTTTTTCAATTTGCCTAAGAGCTTCACCTAGCTGCGTCAACAATGCGGAATTTGCATTTCGGAAAGAGCCAGTTTCCGGATTGATCGATCCCGGCTTCCCATTTAAAACAGAATCTAACTTTTTGATCATTTCAAGTTTAACACGGGCCTGCTTTTCAATTATCACTTTCTTGTTCTTATCCACCTTGGGCAGGATAGCCCTGGCTTTATTGGCAATCGCGGTGTTTTTGTAATTAAGTATGATTCTCTCAAGGCTCAAAAACGCCTGTAGTGCATCAGATTCAACAAGCTGATTGGCATCTTCCAGAGCAACGGTTGCACCTTCGCAAAGAGTATCCACCAGCAGTTTTGCTTCTTCAGCAACTTCTTTTTGCGGATTGGAAAGCAATGCCAGGGCTTTCGCAAGTACCTGGCTGGGTGGCGTTCCCACGCCCAAGGAATCCACCAAAGGTTGCACAAGCTTGGTGAAAGAATCCCTGCCTGGTTTATCCACTAGTTTTTCCATTAAAGCCTGCCCTACAAGGTACCGAAGGGGTTTTTCAATCGAGGTTGCATCACCACGGTAAACAGCGTTGCCTTCGTGGTCAAAAAGCATTGCATGGGGCGGGATAAAAGATTCCGATACCTTGAAGTTAAAGGATGCCTTTGCAAATAAAGGCAGGGTAAGGCTGGAAGTGTTCCAATCTTTTAAAAGATTGGGTTCTGTTGAAGAGTTGGTACCCGAAACAAAGGTAACCAGGCCAAAGTCTGCAAGTTCCCTGTGCCAGCTTTGAACCTTTAAAAGCTGGGCCAAGTCTTCAGCACTCCCCGCCCTGTGCAAAATTGCTGCAACGACTTTGTGGCTTAAAGATTTCTGGTTTAAAGCTGTCCCACCAATTTGATTACCCAGGCGAATGCCATCGGTTGTTATTTCCAAATTAAATGTTGAAGAAGAGGGGATGGGAGAGGAAACACTTTTACTTTTTGCAAGTGTTGGCTTTGTAGCCTTGCCCCAGAGATTTTCCATGAGGGCGAATCCAGCCTTATCATGTTTCTTTAAATCCTCCCGGGTATGGGGAAAGTAATCTATTCGATTCAAATAGGCGCAGCTCATTTCTGCAAAGTATTCATGTTCATTGGTTGCAGCATAGGAAGTGCGATCGTAAAGGTTTCTTTCCATCGCCAGCTTGTAGGTCTGCTTCACCGTTGGGTTTTCATACCCAATAAGTTGGAAGTGAACTGCATGGGCCATCTCATGAAGCAACACACAACGCTTGGTATCAAACTCGGGTTGATGCTCTTTGGTAAGGGATTTCATTTGCAGAACGACAACAGAATTTGCTTTAAGGGGTTGGGTGCCTTCCTGGAGTAATTGCCTTTGGGTGCCACCATAATACACCGCAAGGGCATTCCCCTGCCTACCATTACTCATTGCTAATTTTTCCTCCCATTCGACCCAGATAAGAATGTTTCTAAGAAGTGCAAGAGGCTTGGGTGAAAGAACCGTAGAGATCATTTTGAGTTCCATTTCTAGAACTTCGAGAGGCTTAACTTTGAACATTTCAGAATTTTTAGGGTCAAGAACCTTGTCATGAACAAGAAGAGTAAAACCATCAATCTTCATGGTTTTATAACCGGGAATGGTATCTGGTTTAACCAAAGCTTTTTTGGTTGCTGAAGGTTGCGCATTGAGATCCAAGGATAACAACGCCGATGAACATAAAAGAACAAACAGGGTAAATGATTTTTTCATGCTACACTCTGGGGCTAAATTAAGATCAACTTCATCCATGGTAGACTAAATATATTTAGAAGTGTAGTTATTATCACAACCTATTTGCTGGGGGTAAATGAAAAAGGATGCCCATGAGTACCATGAGCATCCTTAAATTGGTTGAACTATAAAGCGAAGGTTTATTTCTTTTTAGGGGCTACAGGCTCCCGGCTATAACCTTCCCACATGGGATCGTTGCTGACCTTCCATACTTTGCCATTATGCATGAACAGTTTCTGGGTTTCTTCTTTATTGAAAGGTCGGGCCCCAACTCTGCCAAACACAGAAAGCTGATTACCACTTTCATCAACCGCCCTGTCACGATCCATACCCTTGCTGACGCAAAGGGCATGGCCGCCTATTGGCAGCTTAAAGGTTGCGATAAGTTCTGGAGTTGGTTTCGGACTGAACCCCCCGCTGCCTGGTGAATCAGGTGTGGTAAGCTGCAGGATACGCATACCATTTTTGCCATCAGCAACATAAGCAAATTCGCTGGTGTAGGTGATGCCAAGTTTAACATCATGTGCGTCATTGATTTCGCCATTGGCATTAAAGACCTGGTCAACCTTGGGTTTCTCAGGGTTTTGAATATCCAGGATAACCAGACCGAGTTTGCCAGCAGCGAGGTAGGCATAAGTTCGAGCAAGGTAAATGCTATGAACATCGGGGATGTTGATCTGACTAATGGGTTTAGGCTTGGCAAGATCTGTAACATCCAGAACTTTTACGCCTTCTTCATCAGCGACAAATGCATAACGGAACTGAACCGCAACAGCTTTGGGCTTCTTGAGCCATTTGTTATCGATCACTGCGGTGATCACAGGCTTGGTGGAATCCTCGCATGAAATAACAACCAGACCCTTGTCGCAGGTGACATAGACATAATTACCCACGGTGATGACATGGCTTGCACCCGCAAGAATATTATCTGGGTTGAATGTCCAGGCCCGTTTGACAAAGTTATTAAGTGGATCACCATCTAAAAGGGTACCAGCGCCCACCGCGACCAAACCTTCATACCTATCGGTAAAGAAGATAAGGCCGTAAATACCCGCAACGCGTGGCTCATCGTTTTCAGGGAAGTGCTTGCGTGTAGGATCTGGTGCGATGGTTGAAGGGGCAGCAACACAAGTTGCATACTTGCTTCGTATGTAAAATTTCTGACCCAGCGGAGAAACCGGAGCGGTGGACATACGCTCGGAGAAACCCTTATGGTCGATGAATGCGATGTCGAAGATGCGGAATCCCGCTTCGCCACATGCAGCATAAAGATATTCCCCACGATGCTGAACGCTCTGGATCTCAGACTTCATGAATGGATGAAGCAGGGGATCACTGATATCGCGGCCGACATGTTCGTGTGCCCTTTTAAGCATGCTCTTGTTCTTGCCCACATGCTCCTTGAAGAAATCAGGGTAGGCAAGCCTATGCAGATAACTGCCAATCACGGCCTGTGGTTCATCGCGTTCGGTAGAAACAATGCTCCATAGCCCATGAGAACCCGCACCAACCCAAGCGTAACGCCCGATGAAATTCAGGTAGTTGGTACCCTGCATTGAAAGCTGGGTAATCAATGCATTGTTATTATCATCCTTGGAAAGATGACAGTCAGCGCATTGCTTGGTTGCTTTGCTACTGAAGGTGTGTGGCACATTGGTGCTGAAAGCGATACCGCTCAAACCCTCGGCGGAGTGGGTCTGTTGTTGTTGATAAATAACCTCACGGTTCTGGTTATAGCTGGTCACATGTATGGCGCAGGAAGATCGTGAGGGATTGACCTTGTTGTTGGTAACAGAACCATCACGAGCCAGCATGAACACATCATCACGAAGTGTCTGCCAGTTGTAGGAACTGTAGTTCCTGGTGACATCGCCTTCATTATGAAGCTGGGGCATCTTGCTGTTTGCCTTCTGTGGAATATGGCAGCCATAGCAGCTAGGATTCCAGGAGGAATGGCACGAGATGCATGACATATTTTTATTGGAGTGGGCGCAACCAGAATCATCATGGGCATCCACGCCCTTCACATTACCCCAGACAATTTTATCGCCTTCATAACGCACAGTCTTTGCGATGGCAGACTTGGCGTTAAAGTGTTCGCTTTGTGGGTTGATGGTATCTTTGGTCTGAACAATTTCCCAGATAAGATCTTTTTCAACCATGCTGCGCTGGTATAGCTTTTCGCCCCTTCGTTCAAACCTTGGTTTGCCTGAAGGCGTTCGCAAAGAGGTAAGGTCTCTTCCGTAAAGTGGATTTTTCGTGTCTTCCGGTTTCACATCAGGGTTGGAAGTATAAGAAGCAGGCCCCGAGGTTCGAAGCTTTGCAATATCCGTAGAGGAACCATGGCAGTCAATGCAGGCGATTTCTATCGCGCCACGAACTTCCATTTGCAGCCTACCGTTGCCATGCATATCTTGTATGAAATGGCAATCGACGCAATGCATTCCTTTTTCGACATGGATATCGACAAGATGCATGGGGATGCCAGCGCGTTCATGCGCCTCGAAGTTTTTCACTTCAGCGGGGCTGATCGGCTTTTTAGCAGGGTCGGTGGGTTCCTTGAAACGACTGTGCAATTCCTTGACAATATCAACGCCTTTTTTCATGTTGGCCGAAGAAAGGTCTTTGACGGGATCGCCGTTATAATCAAGAATATTTCCTTTTTGATCCCTGCGGAAAACAGCCCTGAACACCCAGCCATGGCTATGGAAGTCGCCAAACTGGCTATGCTTGGTTTCGGTGTTAAGATCGGTCACATTGTTAAGGAAATCGGGGTCGGACCAATTGCCTCTTGCGGCAGCCTCTTCGGGGTTGGCCATCTGTGCGCGAATGAATTCTTCGCTGCTGGGATACCTTTGTTTTTTTGGATACATCAACTCCGCATCCGATTCCAAATCCCACCACATATAACCGATGAAACTATTCATAACCGTAGTACCAGGATGCACATGGCAAGTCATGCACTGGCTGGTTGGTATGGAATTACCCTTGGCAAAGCGATGCTGAATAGGGTGCCCGGATTCATTTTTGGGAATGGTCGGGTCGGGTTTGATATCATCAAATTCTTTGTCGGTTGCCAGGCCCTTGTTCCCAAATTTGGCGTAAGGCCCGGAATGAATGGACGAACGATCGTTGGCATAAATCACATGGCAACCGGTACAGCCGCTATTGCGGTAATCGCCTGCTTGTTCATTAGTACCCGAGAAATTTAGTGTCGGGTCGAAAAGACGGGTTTTGTTGAGACTCACAAAAACAGGGTCGGTACGATTTTCCGTACCCAGACCACGATTACTCAAACGCGAAAGAAACGGCCTGCCTGTATCTTCAAAAATATTTGGAAGCCCTACTTCATTACGAACTTTACCACCACGTTCGAATATACGAAGAATATTTCCAGGCTGGGTCATTTCAAATCTTGGCAGAGGATCAAGATAAGGAATTACTCCACGGGTCTTTTCAAAATCTGTGGGTGGCGGATTCGATTGGATACGCAAGGGCGTACCATTCATGCTGTATAATTCGCCATGACGTGGCACTTTGTAGGGAATCGAACCATTGTTATAAAGTGCGGCACCCCAAAGCATACAACCGTGGCTCATCATGCTTTTTCGAACCTGGGTAACAATGTTCGAATGGCAATTCACGGTACCACAACTGATATGGCTGATACGGGAATCACCAGGGTTCACAAAGCGGATGTAATCGGGAGATTCTTGATTAAGAAGGGTGTAACTACGAACGGGGTTGGCAGAGTTACGCCAAGCACCTGGCTTTTTAGCAGGTGGGGCCGCGGGGCAGCTACGGGGAGTGTTGGCTGGCCTTTCAGGATATCCAGGGCCTTCCACATCACGGGTGAAATTCGGATTCCCACCATGGCAGTCGGTACAACCGATTCTTACCGTTGTTTTGCAATGCGGATCCTTGGAATTTTCATGACACGAAATACAGTTGGCAGACTTCGCTTTAATTTCTTCATCAGATTGCTTGTTAAGATCCAACCCTTCCAATTCTGGAGGCAAAGGAAAAGGCACATTGGAAGGTGCAACAATTGCAACTACGGGCGGCGCTGCGGATAGGGGCATCGAGCTACGAAACAATCCCCCAAAACCATAAAATACTCCAAGCACAAGCGCCAAAAACGCCAGACTATTGATCCACTTTTCACGTGAAACATTCAGAAGCATGGCCATGCGCCTCCTGCACTTAAGCCACGAAAAAACCCATACGCAAGATTGCGCATGGGTGTAAATTAAGCTTTTCAACTATTTTAGGTCAAGAGAGGTAAAGTTTATGTGTTCCCACGAATACTAAAACTTAGTAGGTCAGGGTAAGCTGGGCAAACCCAGCCACCAGAGGATCAATTGTTCCGAATGGGTTATTGTATAAAGCCTTGAATCCCGATCCTGGAATCAGGGTCGA
>CAZYAY010000009.1:29369-82451 GCA_964646215.1 uncultured Candidatus Kuenenia sp.
GGAATAAGGCTTCCGCTATTAACCAGGTTGACCCCAAACAACTTGACCGACTGCCTTTGCCAGTAGCTGAATGGGCCGCCAGCAAAATTACTATTTTCAAAGATGGTATCAAAACCCGAAGCATGGCTGTTGGTTATATCGCGATCGCCTGAAGACCAGAAGAAAGAGGTACGAAACCTCGCATAATCCCGGTCGTAGGAAAGTTCACAAGCGGCCATAGCTGCGCGGATATCCTGTGCCTGGCCAGCAAGGGGGTTAAAAGTATCATAACCCATCACATAATACATTTGGTGCGAAACATTAAAGCGTTCGATATGGCCATCACCGGCCCAACCAAAATAAACCGCATCAATGGTGTGCTTCGGGAAGACGCCAACGGGATCCGGGCGTATCAGGAAGCTGTTGCGATCGAAAAGAAAAGTTGGGTCATCGTGATAATAATTGGCACTTACTTGTGCCGTATAGCCTGGCCAAATAAAATCCTGCCTGTAATAGTTTGCAAAAACCAAATTGGTTCCACGATCTCGGAAGGTGTTCAAACCGCTATTGGTATCTTTTTCCTGCTGGCGGAAATAAGCGAGATTAAATTGATCGCGGTTATCGTTCCGGGTACCGAAAATACGCACCGCACGGTTGATATCGTTGAATAAAAATCCTCGAAAGTCTGCGTTAAAAGGCTGGGAACCAACCCTTGCAGACATGAAGTCATAGTAGGCGCTAAGATCTACCAGCTTGGTTTCTGCAAACCATTCCTCAAGGGCGAGATAATCCCTTTCACGCTGCGTTCTTTTCAAAACATTAGGATTCACCACAGCAAGTTCATTCACATTCAATGTGTTTACATTTAAAATTGGAGTAGCCTTCAAGCGCCAATCCACGGGCTTATAAGCCGCATCTCCATGAAACAAATCAAAGGAGAATGACAAGAAGGTCAAGTTAGCAAGTTGATTGGGATTACCAAAGAACTGCTCTTCAAATGGCCTGGCAGTACTTTCAAACGGGGTTGTCCCAATCGGGCTTTGAATCGCCTGGGTTATCTGAGTGACCGAGCCTGTGAAGTTGAAAAAAGTATGCTGCCCATAAATTGGATAATCCCCTTTAAGAACATTTTGGTTGTACGGATCCCACCAATGACCAAGTTGAAATGGATAATCAACAACAGGGGGATGGCCCAGACCGTAGCGATCCAAAGCGGGAAAGCCCATACGCCAGCGATCGGGCATGGGAACATAGTCGTTATCACCTACGATTTCTGAAAGAACAGAAGATTTACCTGTAAAGCCTAATGGGGGAAGAACCGGCGTGGAAACTATCTCTTCAATGCTGGGCGGTTTTTCCAAGGAAGGTGGCGTGACCAAGGGGCGTTCAATAGGCTTGGAGCTATCAGCGGGTCTAGGTGATTCAAATGGCTTATCTGCGGATTTAAAATCAGGGGTGGGAATTAAATTCGGTAATTGCGTGGGAATGGTTTCCTTCTCAACTTTGCTTTTCTCTGCCTGAACTACAAACAAAGATGCATCTTTCACGGGTTCCTGTGAAAAAGCACTGCTTGGTGTCCAACCTGCTCCGCATAACGCCAGAGCCCACAGGATGCTACGCAACCTCATGGGAATATCCTCTAATAAGTATCGGCCGATTAAAATTACCTGCAATGATCACAAGTAAAATCATCTCCGCGAATGTTTACATGGATGTTTATCGGAATTAAAAATGGTAAGCTTGATAAAGATTAACAATTTTATCAGTAATTCGTGTTATTGGGGTTGTAACCATTATTCAGCCGTTAATTAAAGCCTTAAATCGCCATCTCATCGAACCTTTTTCCCTAAACTTTATTGTTTTCCCAATTATTTTCAAAATTGACTGAAAAACTTTTCCGATTATGTCGATTCTTCCTCTAAGGAATAGCTCCCGCAGCAATTGTGTTCCGTTTATTGGGGCGTTTCTCTTGGAGAATCTCGGACATGAATATTTTTAAGTCACTATTCAAGAAACCCAATAAAAGCATTAACAAAGGATTTGCCCTCCCACGCATGGAAACCCTCGAAGATAGATCTGTACCCGCCACCGCTGTATTAGATTCGGGTATTCTTTCTGTCATTGGAACCAACGCTCCAGATCGCATTGCAATCAACCTTGATTCAATCACCAATCAAATAGTAGTAATCAATGGCAATCAGGAAGCAGGTCGTTTTAATTCTGCTGATGTTAACTCCATTTATCTATTTGGTGGCGCAGGAAATGATTCGCTTCAAGTTTCCTCCCAAATCATACAACCTGCTGTCATCGATGGTGGCTTGGGTAATGACAGGGTCTTTGGAGGTGGTGGCGGTTCAACTATTACTGGGGGTATTGGTGCCAACCGCATGGCAGGTGGAACCGGAAACGACAATATAATCGGCCAAGGAGATTTCGACATCATCGGCAGCCCTTCGGGCGTGGATGCTTTCACTGGCGGGCCTGGGATCAATCGGTTTTTTGGTTATGCCCTTAATGCTGATGGCGGTGTTCAAGCCACCATCACCAATCCTTCCCCCAATGATCTTAATTTTATTCTTGCCCAGGCACCTCCCGATCTTTCCTCCACCCTTAATTTGCAACCCAGCCCAAATGTCACCTTAAGCACCACGGATGTGACCACTCTTTTACAACGGGCCGCGGCTGCAACCAAAAGTGAAGATGGTATCATCGCAATTGTTGACAGGCAGGGTAGAATCCTGGGCGTTCAGGTTGAAGGCGGTGTCAACTCCAAGATGAATCCCAACAGCCCGGATTTTGATCCAAACCTTTTTGTTTTCGCAGTCGATGGTGCAGTTGCACTCGCAAGGACTGGCGGCATGTTTGGAAACAACCAAGCGCCTTTGACCTCGCGCACCATTGGATACATCAGCCAGACAACCGTTACCGAACGAGAAGTCAATTCTTATCCAAGTATTACCGATGAAAATTCAATTCTTCGTGGCCCAGGGTATGTTGCCGCAGTAGGTATTGGTAACCATTTCCCACCCCAACCCTCGACTAATGGCGGCCCCAACGGTATTGCCTTCACACCCCAGGTTGATCTCTTTGGCATTGAACAAACCAACCGTGATGGCACCTACAACCCAGGGCTTGATCGCATCAAGGGAACTGCGGATGATGTTTTTGTACCCTACCGCTTTAATATAGATCCAACCTATATTCCTGCAGATATTTTAGGCACCTTCTACACCGCACCAGATTCTTATGGCTATATGTCTGGTTATGCACCCAACGCCCAGAGTCGCGGTATCGCAACTTTGCCTGGAGGTATTCCAATCGTTAAAAACAATGTAATT
Organism: uncultured Candidatus Kuenenia sp.; assembly: GCA_964646215.1. Classification (GTDB taxonomy): domain Bacteria; phylum Planctomycetota; class Planctomycetia; order Gemmatales; family Gemmataceae; genus UBA969. Next base: position 32,687 of record CAZYAY010000009.1, read on the forward strand.
GTTGGCGGTATAGGAGTCTTCTACCCTGGCGTAACTGGTTTTGCGACTGAAGAAAATTCAGCTCTCTCTTCAACCTATGATCCAAGTAAACTTGATCGATCATTGGAAGCTGAATACTGTGCTTTTGTAGCTACTGGTGGTTTCCCATCAGGCGGTGCAGGGCAAAGCCAGCCGGTCGGTGGAATTGGATTACCAACCGATGGAACTTTTGGCTTGAACGCCGCATTAAATACAACTCGAATCGATCTTGTAGGTATTACTCTTCCGATCTTTGGTGTACCTGGACAAAATGGAACGACCCAACTATTGCAATTTGGCCAATCTTTGGGTGAAGGTACTGCAACCAACAGTTTCCTTGCCAACCTACTTCCAAGAGATGGCATGACCAATTATGTCCAATACACCGGGGCACCACCCAATCTAGTTCCTGTTGGCGTTGCAACACAACAAGTTTTTGCTGGTCTATTTGCTCCAGAAGGATATCTGGTAACCCCCCATGATGGGGTTAACTTTACCGCTGCCCAGGTAAATACAATCATCATGCAATCGGTGAATCAGGCGCTTCAAACCAGATCTGCAATTCGTCTGCCTTTAAACCAGAATGCCAAGATGACGATTGCGGTAACCGATGTTACAGGTGAAGTTCTTGGCCTGTTCCGCATGCCAGATGGCACTACTTTCTCTCTTGATGTTGCAGTTGGGAAAGCCCGTAACCTTCGTTATTACAATGATGCCACCCAGTTGCAATCCATCGATCAGGTGCCCGGTGTTCCTGCAGGAACAGCGTTCACCAATCGCACAATCAGATATTTGTCACTACCCAGATTCCCAGAAGGTATTGATTTCCCTTCGGGCCCGTTCTCGCAGATTAATGATGGGGGCACCAACCTCAATACCGCTCAAACGGTTGGCGTTCCTCTGCCCGCATCAGCTTTCCAAAGTGTTTTTGGGTTTTCTTCATTCCATCCCGGAAGCAACTTCAGGCAGCCTGCAACAGCTACCACCCCGATTCAAAACCAGAACGGGGTCATTTACTTCCCTGGTTCATCGGGTATTTATGTTGGGGGTCAGCTTATATCTGGATTTGGAATTAGTGGCGACGGTGTGGATCAGGATGATGTGGTCACCTTTGGTGGCCAAGCTGGTTACAATGCGCCAGATTCTCTTCGCGCAGACTTCCAGTTTGTCAGGGGGGTTCGACTGCCTTACCAGAAGTTCAACCGTCAACCAATTCTACCCCAACCTTAATTCAGCTTTTAAAAAACAAAAGCCTTCTTTTCCCATAAGTAAAGAAGGCTTTTTAATTAGGATGAATGAGATTACTTTTTTGTCATTACATGGGCAGAAGGTTTGGGGGACAATTTGGAATCACTTTCAAATTGCTCGATCTTTTCGATGCGCCTCGAATGACGACCTTTCTCGAAAGGTGTTTCAAGCCATATTCTTACCATGCGCTCGATCAATTCCTCGCCCAACAAATCTGCTGAAAGGCATAATACATTAGCATCGTTGTGCCTTCTGCTCATTTCGGCAGTGATACTATCATGGCATGGTGCAGCCCTTACGCCAGAGACTTTGTTGGCAGCAATGCACATTCCTATGCCGGTGCCACAAATCAGAATGCCCCTATGAGCTTGATTTTTGCTGACTGATTTGGCGACATCAAAGGCGAAGTCGGGATAATCTACACAATCTTCATTATTTGGGCCCATATCAAGAACTTCGTGACCCATGCCCGAGAGGATATTAATGATGCGCTGTTTTACATTATAACCACGATGGTCACTGCCAATTGCGATTACCATGGTATGATATCCTTGTTTCCCAAATAGATCTGGCTTCATCATTTTATCACCTTTTAGGCCTAAGATAATATCTTAAAAACCAAATGTTTAAGATTTTCCTGGATTTCAAACAAACATTGACTGTAGATCTTTTCATCGCCACCGAAAGGGTCACTAATATCCGAACCTGAAAAACTCAGCATCTGGACCGGTATATGCTGGTCATGAAAACGATCTTGAAAAATATCCAAGTGATTTTTCGTCATCACTAATACTGCATCAGAATGCTCGATCAATTCCAGATCCACATATCTGCTCTGATGATCCTGCAAGCTGACCCCGAGTTTTTGAACCACAATGGTTGCGTTTGGGGAAGCAGCCATACCGTCATAGGCAGCCAATCCACCTGAAAGAATTTCAAAGCCTTTTTCAGGCAATTCATGAATCGGGCACCCGAGTTTTTCTGCAAGTAACTTTTTAAAAACAATCTCAGCCATTGGGCTTCTGCAAGTATTCCCAGTACAAACGAAGACAATTTTCATTCTTCGGCTTGTATTTTCCACTGTAACTCCATGTCTGTTAGATCATCAGGTGCTGCTAATCAAGTTCCAAGTCCTACGCAACATTGTTCGTAATTAGGAACGAATTATTTCAGATAATTACGTAATTCTAGGCTTATCCATCTACCAAACAATCAAGATTGATGATTCTTAGCAGAAACTTAACATTGATGGGGTAATTTAAACCAACCATTTGAACTTACCCCGATCCTTGGGGAAACCGCTCTTATTATTAGAGTAAAAATAAGAAATTTTTGCAATAGGAAACATCGATAGCTAGAGGGCCTCAGAGATCCAACCCCCACCTAAAACCCGATTTCCATCGTAAAAAACCACTGCCTGACCTGGTGTTACCGCGCTTTGGCTCGTTTCAAATTCAACTTCTGCAACATCTTCAGCAAGCCTAATTACCTTGGCAGGGGCGGCCTTATGACGATAGCGGATTTGGGCCTGACAATTAATCTGCACATTCAATGGTACATTTGCCTGCCAGTTGACGCCGGTTGATCTCAATCCCTTAGCCATCAATCCTTCCATTTCGCCAACAATTACCTTATTTTCCTCTGCGACAATTTTAAGCACATATTTACGCTGCCCTGTCGCAAAACCCAGACCTTTTCGTTGCCCAATCGTAAATCGCTCAATGCCGTCATGAGTTGCCAGCGATTTTCCCGCCTCATCAACAATCATTCCCGGCCTGTTTAACTCTGGCATGCGCTGCTTGATCATTTTGGCATGGTCGCCATCCGGTACAAAACAGATTTCAACACTGTCAGGCTTATCTGCAACACTAAGGTTTGCAGCAAACGCCAACTCCCGGACTTGTTCTTTTTTCATTTCCCCAAGGGGAAACATGATTTTTTCCAGTATCTTTCTTTTCAAGCCATGCAGCACATAGGATTGATCCTTATCTGGATCAACGGCCCTATGAAGCTCTGCCCCATCGCTGCCATGCACTATTTTCGCATAGTGCCCTGTTGCAATATGATCAACGCCCAGCATTTCGCCATAAGACCAAAGTTGTCCAAACTTGAGCCAGTTATTGCAGACAATACAAGGATTTGGGGTGCGCCCGGAAAGGTATTCATGGGCGAAATAATCCATGATTTTGCCAAATTCGGCTTCAAAATCAAGGGCATAGAAAGGGATGTCAAATTTATCTGCGACTCTGCGCGCATCGCCTGCGTCTAGTGCGCTGCAGCAACCTTTTTTTCTTTCTGCTCGGGCATCTTCAGCACCGTGCACCCCTGTGCGCATGAATACCCCAATGACTTCATAGCCCTGGTCTATGAGTAATTGTGCGCAAACTGAACTGTCTACTCCCCCCGACATGGCAAGGAGGACTTTATTTCCCATGGCAACCTCGTAATTGGATCGGCTTCAATGCTATGAATATCTTAGCAACGATTGCTCAAAGGGCATGATTTATCTTGAATTTAGATTGAATAATTGATTCAGCATGGAGGGAATGAAGGTTGAAATATTCCGGCTGTAACGAAATTTCCGGATTAGCAGTTGGTGTAAGTGGAAACCCCGTTTCTTCATATAACAAACACTTCTGAAGCAGGGATTGGAATTGTAAGCTCAATTATAGAGTGACATTTAAGATTATAAAAAGTTTTGAGGCGGCAATACAAGCCTTATTAAGGGTTAATGCGATGCGGATCGCCTTGGTATCATCGGAAGTTGTCGGATTTGCCAAGACTGGCGGTTTGGCCGATGTTGCTGGAGCACTACCCCCGGCACTGGAGAGCCTTGGCGAAGAAGTTATTGTTTTTCTACCGATGTATCATTGCATCAGGAAAACAGGAAACTTTGAAAGCACCAAGGTACGATTTCAAATTCCACTCGGACCTAAACTGGTTCCAGGCTCACTTGCAAAATCAAAAATACCCGGCTCCAATGTCACTATTTATTTGGTTGAAAATCCCGATCTATTCGAACGCGATAATCCAGCTTATGGCAGGGGACTTTACCAATTCGCGGGTTCCGATGGCACCAAAAAAGATTACCCGGATAACTCGGCTCGGTTCTATTTCTTCAGCCAGGCTGTCCTCGCTTCTTTTCCCCAACTTGGTTTCTGGCCTGATGTTGTTCATTGGAATGATTGGCAATCGGGCCTTGGCCCAGTCCTACTTAGAGAAAAGTATGACAAAAGCGAAGATCGAACCCTTGCGGAAAAATACCAAAAAGTCCGCAGCTTGATGACCATTCATAATATCGCCTACCAGGGTAATTTCTGGAAGGAAGATATGAATATGGTTCATCTTAATTGGAATCTTTTTAATCTCAACCAACTCGAGTTCCACGATAACTTAAGTTTTCTTAAGGCGGGAATTGTTTTCTCTGACCGTATCAGCACCGTCAGCCCTACTTATGCACGCGAAATCCAAACCCCATACTATGGTTATGGCCTGCAAGGGGTGCTTACCGCTCTCGCCAGCAAACTTACCGGCATCGTCAATGGCATCGATTACAAAGTGTGGGATCCAGCAAACGACCCATTGATTGCAGGTAAATTTGATGCCCGCAACATCCAACCCGGAAAAGCAACCTGCAAAAAAGCACTCCAGACCGAACTCGGTCTCGAGGTCAACCCCGCCATCCCCATCGTGGGACTTGTCGCAAGGCTTGTTCAGCAAAAAGGTATCGACTTGGTGATTGAAAGTGCATGGCGCATGATGGATCTGGGGATTCAACTTGTTGTTTTGGGAGAAGGCGACTCTTATTATCAAAATGCATTAGTCCAATTGCAGGCCACTTTCCCTGGAAGGGTTGCGCTCAATTTCTCATTTAGTGAAGCGATGGCGCACAAAATCGAGGCAGGGTCTGATTGCTTCCTGATGCCCAGCCTTTATGAACCATCGGGCCTAAACCAGCTTTACAGCATGCGCTATGGCACCCTCCCGGTTGTACGCGCCACGGGCGGCCTTGCTGATACCGTCACCGATGCCAATTCCCTTACGCTTTCAAACAATTCTGCAACGGGTTTCAGTTTCAACGCCTACAGTTCCGCTGCCCTTTACGATTGCCTTTACAGAGCCATTGATTGTTACCGAAATCATCCACAAGATTGGGTTAAAATTCAACGCAATGCCATGATGCAAGATTGGTCCTGGAACCGCAGCGCTAGAAATTACCAACAACTTTATCGTACAATAATCTCTAGTCAGGTTTAGTGTTTCCATTACTGAGGCATGATCCACCATGGCGGATGTTTCCTTAGCTTTTTTTTGGCACCAACACCAGCCATATTATCCCGATGATTTGACGGGCGAAAACCCAATGCCCTGGGTTCGCTTGCATGGGGTCAAGGATTATTACGGCATGCTTTTGCATCTGATGGAATTCCCATCCATGCGTTGTTCCATCAATTTGGTTCCAAGCCTTATAGAGCAGATTCTCCAATACACCGAAGAAGGCAGGTCCGATCGCTTCCTAGATGTTTCGAGAATCAACGCGGACAACCTCGAGGAAGCAGAAGCTGTTTTTTTGCTCGACAACTTCTTCATGGCCAACCCGCACCATATGATCCTTCCTTTCCCACGCTATGGTGAGTTGTACCAGCGAAGGGGATTGGGGCGATGCTCGGGGCAGGAGGCGTTGCGCCGTTTTAATTCGAAGGATCTCAGAGATTTACAAGTTTGGTTTAATCTTGCCTGGGTGCACCCCATTGCAGTGGCCCAAGATCCTTTTCTCTCCGGCCTTGTTAACAAGGGGAAACAATTCACTGAAGAAGAAAAAAATCTTCTTTTAGACAAGCACCTTGAAATACTCAAACTGGTTTTGCCTCTGCATAAAAAATTGCAGGACATCGGGCAGGTGGAGATCACCACAACTCCCTATTTTCATCCCATAGTACCCCTGCTTCTGGATAAGAAGTTTGCCCGCGAGGCACTTCCCCAAATTCAATTACCATCGTATCAGGGCAGTTATCTGGAAGATGCAAAAGTGCATTTTCAAAAAGCAATCGACCAGTACAAGAATATTTTCGGGGTTGCCCCCACTGGGATGTGGCCTTCCGAGGGAAGTGTCTGCCAGTCTTTCATTTCCCTTGCTGAAAGCTTCGGATTCCGCTGGATTGCCACCGATGAAGAAATACTGTCGGCATCGACGCATGGCGATGTCAGTAGAGATTCCCAAGGTTATGTCCGTAACCCGGATAAACTTTATTCAGCTTACAGGGTTCATGATTCAGGCAAAGCCATCAACATTGTTTTTCGTGATCATGCCCTAAGCGATTTGATTGGATTCCGTTATCAACATAGCGACCCCGAGGCAGCAGCCCAGGATTTCCTTCACACCCTTCAAGAAATTGGGAAATCCATCAACTCAGATAAGCCCGCATTGGTTACGGTAATTCTGGATGGAGAAAATTGCTGGGAACATTACCCGGGCGGTGGTGTCGATTTTATTCGGGCGCTTTATCGCAAGTGCACCTCAACGCCTAATGTTCATCCTGTTCGTCTGGGCGATTACCTTGCCCATAATCCGCCTAACAATAATCTTGACCACCTTTTTGCAGGTTCATGGATCAATCACAATTTTGCAATCTGGGTCGGTCATGAAGAAGATAACACCGCCTGGGATCTCCTTCATAAGGCACGCGAGTATCTTAAAACCAAGGAAGCCTTTTCTCATCCCGACTCATTACAAAAAGCGTGGCGCGAAATATACATCGCCCAGGGTAGTGATTGGTTCTGGTGGTATGGGGACGACCATTCCTGCGCGCAGGATGCGCTCTTCGATGAGCTCTATCGCAGGCATTTGAAAAATGTTTATGCTTTCATGGGCGATCTTCCCCCTGTCGAACTTGACAGGCCCATTCGCAAGAAAGGGGTGCGTAACATCCATACCTTGCCCCGCTCTTTCCTCGAAATCCGGATCGATGGCCTACCACGGTTTTTTGAATGGCTAACCGCAGGGCATTATGCCTGCCAGGGCGAACGAGGCACCATGGCCATGGTCACCCGGGGCCCGCTTCGCGACATCTACTTTGGTTTTAATCTCAAAAAATTATTCATCCGTATCGATTGCAATGGAGATGCCAAGCTTGCACTCAAGCAGTTTAATCAAATTAAAATCGGCTTTCTCGAACCTGCAGGGCATCAGTTGATCATTGACATATCCAACCAGGAAAAACTTACTTCAGTTCATTTATCGGCTGGAAAAGAAGTACCCGCATCCATCGAAATAGCCCTGCAGAAAGTTGTGGAGCTTTCTATTCCCTTTGAGTCGCTCGAAGTGAATGAAGATCAAACCATTTCCTTTTATGTCGAAATTTTGGAAAATGGACTAGGCAGGGATCGTGCACCAAGGGAAGGGCTGATCACCTTCAAAAGGCCAACGCGTGATTTCGAACAAATCATGTGGAATGTCTGATTTTATTTCCATGGATTAGTCCGATTGAAATCATGCAAAATGGGGATGTTAAATAATGCCAGAGCTTCGCAAGGATCCGATTGTTGGCCGTTGGGTGATTATTGCAACCGAAAGGGCGCGCAGGCCCATGCCTCAATCTGCTGAACCCCTGCTTAGCCCCGGGGGGTTCTGCCCATTCTGCGAAGGCAATGAAGATAAAACCCCCAACGAAATCTATTCTTTCAGGGAACCAGACACCCAGGCGGATCAACCTGGATGGCGTGTCAGGGTGGTACCCAATAAATTTCCCGCTCTGCAAATCGAAGGCGACCTGCAGAAAAAAGGCGATGGCATCTACGATTGCATGAATGGCATCGGGGCCCATGAAGTCATCCTCGAGTGCCCCTTTCATGAAACGAGCATGGCCCGGCTACCCGAAAGCTACATCAGCGAAATTCTGTGGGCTTATCACGAAAGGCTTGCAGATTTGAAAATGGATCCCAGGATGGTTTATGGGATGATTTTCAAGAATGTAGGCGCTGCTGCGGGAGCTTCATTGGAGCATTGCCACAGCCAGCTTATTGTTACACCAATCCTGCCCGTCAATGTTCTCGAAGAAATGAACGGCTCCCTGGAATTTTATAAATATCGGGGCCGCTGCATTTATTGCGATATCATTTCTCACGAACTTGATGCGGATAAACGCGTTGTTCTCGATTCACCAAGTTTTTTGGTGATTGCACCTTATGCCAGCAGGTTTCCTTTTGAAACCTGGATCATTCCCAAGCAGCATAACAGCCATTACGAAAACGCCTCGAAGAGCGAACTAGATGAATTGGCGGGCGTGCTAAAAACGATTTTGTTAAAGCTGGAAATCGCTCTGGATAACCCCGCCTACAACTACATGATCCATACAGGGGCATTAAATTCATCACAAATGCCGCACTATCACTGGCACATGGAAATTATTCCCAGGCTTACCCGGGTTGCAGGGTTTGAATGGGGCACCGGTTTTTACATTAACCACGTACCACCAGAGCAGGCGGCTTTGGTTTTACGAAACACCGAAATCGAAACTCTTTAAGTTATCGGGCACCAAAATAATACAGGCTTAAAAAGAGCGATGCATGCCTAAGCCAGCTTGGCAGGCCATCTGGCCCGTGGATGAAAAAGATTGCAGCGGTGCTCGCAACTGTGATCAAAACCAGCATGGCTTGAATATCCTGCCAGCGGGCCAGCAAAGAATTAGCACCAGGTCGCATGAACCATTTAGCAAAATAACTGATAACCATGCCGGAAATATAAGCGCCCACTGCGCCAAAGATGGGCAATACTTTAGGATCAAACAAACGACCTTGTTTTTGGAGAAAAAACCCCGCAACGCCGAAAGTCAGAAGTATCAGCGCCCTGATAACCCCTGTTGGTAGGTAAAGAGGTCGGGTTTCTGGTGGAAGAAGGCCTTCTTTTTGCAACCGGGGAACAGATTCAGGCGGTATATTTAGAAATCTGCGCCTCGAAAAATAATGCGCAAGGGCTATCAACAGCGTTTCGTTCCACAAAATGTCTATGTCTCGATCTGCCATCATTTCATTGACGACCACACCAAGAATCAAAAGAGTTAGCAATGCCCTGACACTACCCTGGGGAAGGCCCAAAGGCGGCCTGACTGGGTTATCTGAATCGGTTATTTGTGACATCTAATTCCTTGGAGTCCCTGGATTAATTTCAAGGGTAAGAATTTCCCGGATATCGTTTTTAAATCTTTCAACTGTTCTTTTAGAAACTCCCAACTCCTCTGCAATTTCAACCGGGGAATAACCTTGCAGAGTCAAAAGAAACGCCTTTTTTCTGTTTTCATCTTCAAGCTTGGCCATTATTAAGTCAAGAGATTCCTCAAGTATTAATTTTTCATCTAAAATCATTGAAATAGCAGGATCAGGCTCATTACCATCCAATGGCTTTTCAATGCGAATATCCCGGGCCTGGCTGAAATAGAACTCGCGTTTGCTATTGCATTTCCAGATGGTCATTTTGGCAAGAAGGTACCACATCTCCTCCCAGCTTGCAGGTTTGAAGGTTCCTTTTTGCAACTCGGTAAAGAAATTACGAAATACCGATTGCACAATGTCTTCAGGATCCAACTTGGACACTAAAAATTTGTCGATTTTAGTCAGTGCAAAGGGTACTAATCTATTCAAAAGGCGTACTATTTCATCTGAATCGTTGTAATTCAAACCATTGGAAGGGGGCGATTCCTGGTCCATTAAACTTATCCTGAAATTCTTCTTACGTTAAGTAAGAGTAGTTAGGAGCTAAGATTTAAATTACCTTAATTCACATTCCCAGTAAAGTTTAAAGATTACCAGCACTTTTAACTAAAAGTTGATTGATAAAGATGCGGACCACCCTGGCTTCGTGCAAACCTTAAAAAAATAATAGTTGCCAAAGTGTGAAAAATGGAACTCTAGGCAAGCAAAAGGCACCCTAAAAAGGGTTGCAGAGCATAATTTTCTTTTAATTATTACAATCTTGATGAAATATTTTGCTTCTGGTGTCGAATAATTAGAAGTAAGGTTACTATGTATTATAAGGGTTCGATTTCATCATTTTTTAAAAGTGGTCTAGGAGTAGAATGAGATCCTTGTTATTGAGCGTAAAGCAATAAATCAGGAAGTCTGACTATTAGGCCCTTAAAGAAAAAACAGGTAGGAGTTTAAAATGACCCAAGTAGAGATTCCAAAAATAAAAGTTCAACCTGAGAGCAGTTTGCTCGCCAAACTTTTCGCAAGGGTTGGAGAACCTGTAGACCCATTGAAAATTTCGGTGATCAATGTGTATGCAAATAAATGGCGTGTGAACGTGTGGAAAAGTTCAAATAATAATTTTCTTCCGAGCGCTGGGTTTATCGAATCCAGTTACTTCGTGGAAGTTGGTCCGGATGATGAGATTAAAAGCGTTCGCTAAGGATTTGAAGTCTGCTTTTAATCGCTCCTTGGTTTATTGATTAGTTTCAGTCAAATTGCTCATGTTTATCATTTAATGAGGTGTCTGGCTTTTCAAGCTTTCAGAGCAAAGCCAGACACCAATTACAATTACAAAAATTGCGCTGATAATTGGAAGTAGTTTCGAGATTCTCTCGAGCCATGCCCATGATGGCCCATGATTTTTGATCATGTCCCGTGTTTTAACCACCGCAATTCCCACTAAAACCAAAACCCCTGCCATCCCCGTGCTGAATGCTAAAAGCAAAGGCACTGCAATAACAGCCAATCCTGCGCTTAATGCAAAAACAAGCATTGCAACTGCATCCCAACAAGGGATAATCCCCCCTGCAAATCCAAGTATCACAATTCCTTTCCAACCGGCATCCGGGGTATTGATGGAAATACTACCATCCGGGTTATGGTGGTGGGATGCACCGGGCCCGTGAGAATGATCTGCCTGGCCCATAATCCTGCGAAGTAACAACCACGCACCAAGTGCAGCAATGGTAATGCCACCAAAGAAACCGAGCACCGTTTGCACTTCAGCGGGGGCCGCCTTGGGGAAAAAGATCGGTAGCAATAGGGCGATTAGCAACACTCCACCCGTATGGGAAATAGTGGTTGCTGCGCCAAGAAGAAAAGCATGGCCCAGGGTTCCTTTTTCGCCAATAAGGTAGGCTGCAACAAGAGTTTTACCATGCCCGGGTGTTAAGGCGTGGGCGGCCCCGAAGAATAGTGCGAAGAGAAAAAGCATCCACCGATTTTGCTTGTCATCAAGCAAAAGATTTAGCATGGTATCTTCAACAAGTTGATTGCCATTGGTTTTTTTATTTGAAAAGCCATTGGGATCTGGGGGGGTATCATTTGCTTCCAAAGAGAAATTAAAACTCGCCAGCCGAAGCATTTCTGCTTCACCGGGCCCCCGATCCAGGGGTTGTTTTGCGACAATCTCCGGGTTGGGAAGCCGGAGGTCGCTTAAAACTGAGGCATCAGTTGGAGCGGTCAGGATTTCCAACTTAGAAAAATCATCCTCTGCATAGTTCCCCTCGCGGAATTGAAAAGAATGGCTGGGTTCAGCGGAAATTTCGAAGGGCGCTTCGAAACGAAAAAAACATTGAAGGTGATTGCTGATCCTGATCGATTTTTGACTGCATACAAAAGTTAATGGTTTTCCATCAACCTTCGCAATCAAATTTACCCCCAACACCTCGGCCATGTACGAGGAAAAAACAGAATGAAGCTGTTCCCGGGTGCGGATTTGTAAACGCTTTTCATCTGGAAGAGATGCAATATCTCTTGCTGCGCGTAATTCATCGACCTCCAGCAAGTAATCCAGTTGCACCGAATTGTGAAGAATTCGAATGATGATGGTACGGTCGTGATTTTCAGAAAGCAACGGATGTGCAATCAAAGGATCAGCTTTAAATAAAAAGCCAACCAGCAGCAACACAACAAGCAGAATGCTATTTTTTAGGCTTGGCATGACTAAGGGCCATGAGGGCAAATCCTGTCACCAGGTTTGGATCCCCTTCCATCCAACGATCCTGGGGATTAGACCATGAACCATCGGGAGATTGTTTTTTGGCAAGGGTAACGGAAAGCTCATCTTTCCACATATGGGAAACGCCCTTGGAATCTTTTACCTCGTTGATTTCAAGTGCATCCAAGGCCTTGGCCATCGTGTTGTAATAATAAAAAAGGCCCCAAGAAGCACGCTGGGGGGGCATACCGGGGTTGGATTCCAAGCTATAATTGCTGCTAACCCATTCGTAAGCTTTCTTGACTCTTGGGTCGTTTTTGGAAACTCCGCAATAAATCATGCTTTTAATGCCTGCGTAAGTCATGCTGGCATAACCAGGCATTGATCCGTCTTTTTCTGGGCCATCCGCATTGCGCACTGCACCGCCCTCTGCAGCAGAATAAATAAAGCTTCCATCATTTATCTTGCCTGCCCAGGGCTGATCATTATTTTCACTTTTAAGATTCTGGCACCTGCTGACAAAGATCATGGCTTTTTTAAAAGCAGGGTCATCTTTGGGAACACCTGCTGCGACCAAGGCATCAAGGTAGAAGGCGGTGTTGGAAAGATCTGGGCGGGATTTACTATCATACCCTGCGCCTCCGTAATAATCATCCTTCGGGTTTTTCCCTTCAGATTCATCCCACTGCAACTGTTTTAAAAACTTGGCAGCATTACCAACCACGGCTTTGTAGGAATCCTTGTTGGCGGCACTTAGTGCCATCACATTGACTGAGGTGACATAATTTTGCAGTTGAACTCTTGGGTCGAGACCAGCAATGTGTCCGGATTTGGTATTGATAAGCCCTTCGATATATTTAAGGCCCTTGGCAATCATGGGGTCATCGGATGGAAGCTTGCCTGTTTTCAGCAGGCCTGTGATGATGATACCAGTGATACCCGGACTGGATTTAGAACTCCATGAACCATCTTCCGCTTGATTTTTCCTGAGATAGGCAATCGCCTTATCCACGGATGAATTCCAAGAATCTGCAGGAGCGGGTTGGGCATTAGTAATGCCTAAGAAAAGCATGGCACTGATCAAAGCTGGGCAAAAATACTTCGAACTCATGACAAAGCCCTTTGTAAAGGATAGTCTGGTTAGATTTTCCACCAGTCTATTGTATGCGAAAGCGATTGGAGTGAAATAAAAAAAGGCACGGACTGCAATAAACAGTGCGTGCCTCGATAATTGGCCAGGCCTTCTTAGCCTACGATTGCAAGAATATCATCTTCGCTCATGATGAGGTATTCATTACCATCAACAGTAACTTCACTACCTGCGTATGAGGAAAAGAGAACGCGATCGCCTTCTTTGATTTGGAAAGGTGCGCGTTTGCCGTTATCCAGAACAGAGCCTTCGCCTACGGAAAGCACTTTGCCTTGTCTGGGTTTTTCGCGGGCACTATCGGGAAGAAGAATGCCACCAGAAGATTTATCTTCTGCTTCAAGTCTTTTAACGACAATTTTATCATTCAGGGGTTTCAAAGCCATTGCAACATAACTCCTCAAAATACCAACAATAAGGGAACAAAAAAAGAAGGCTCAGTCACCACTTTTCAACCGACCGTAAAAACGGGTCAGCGCCTTCATTACCGTATAAAGCACCATGCCACGATTTACAGGCTTGGGTATTACGCTGTAGACCGATGCCTGATGAGCCTGCCTCATGACGGTTTCTGTTGGGTCACCGGTAACAAGGATCGCTGGTAACATTGTATGAACCTGACGAACAAGATGCAGTGTTTCCAGACCAGTAAGGTTTGGCATATGCATATCCAGCAGAACCAGATGGACTTGCCTTTCTTGAATGAGATCGACCGCTTCCACGCCCGAAGACGCTAGAATCGTGCGATATCCTTCTTGCTCGACAATGTCTCTCAGCGCCTCTCGGGCTGGAGTATCATCATCTGCTATCAGGATCGAATAATTCTGGTTGGTGGCAAGCATGCCACTGACCTCATAAGAAAAGAAAATTGTAAGACCCCGTCTGATTATAGACGGCAAGCCAGAAACCCAAGTTTCTAGCAGTCATTATGAGCAAATTATGTACCGCACACCAATGAAACTTAACATATAAATCATAACTCCATATATTGCAAAAGGATAGCCCAATTTGCATGATGAGCCATGGTGTGGGCATAAGTCTGCCAACAGTGGTGGTTTATGTCAGATTGGCAGTATAAATGCTAAATGAAGAGGCATAAAGAAAGGCGCCCCAAAGAGCGCCTTTCCTGCAATAATAATGTTCTAAAGTTTAGAATTTAGAACCACTTGCCAGTTTGGGCTTCGACCACAAGTAATCGGGATTAAAATCGTTTTCATCCAAACGCGTTGGGAACTGGAAACGATCATACTTGTAATATTCAACTTCCTGGTTGTTTTCATCAAAAGTGATGATCAACATTGGCAGTGAAGATTGGGGATCAAAACAAACCACCCTTCGACCACCCTTGGGCAATTCATTTTCAACACCTACAGGGATGAAATGTTCTAGAGATTCCACTGGAAAACCAAACTCTGGCCTTTTGTTCGCAGCGGTATACTTGACCGTACCAAATCGCATATCACCCTTGGATTGGCCAATGATTGCCCGGCCCAATCCTTCCACCAATGGTACAAATCCAGCATCTTTAATATTGTGCCTGCTGGCACTCCTTACCAAAATGCTATCTGGTGCGAATGCCATCCTTTTTCCTGCGGGCATGAAAGGCACATCGCCACCCGCCAAAAGTGTATGGATTTTGTTTTCATACTTGCCTTCAACATAAACAACTTCCCTGCCAATGCCTTCGCTATCAAGCCATTTAAAATAAATGCTTAAAGGCGCTTTACGATACTTAAGCAGCAAAGTCTCCTGGGGCTTCTTCTTATTGTTGATTACTTCCTTACGCACCAACCTGACAACATAGGAGTCCAAGGTTGCAAGTCTTGCCATGGTTTTATGGTAAAGATTGCGGGTCGGATCTGTGGAAATCTCGGTTGGCTTTGGGGCGATATTATTGTTATCCGTCACTCCCAAAACACCAAAAGGCGATACCAAGTTATTGGCCTTTGCCACATTGGAGGCACCAAGCGCAACTTGATTGGTAGTGTTTACAGCTTGATTGGTACTGTTTACAGCGGGGTTTTCAGGAATGTTACTGGTGTTGTTTACTACAGGGTTGTTAGCGCGCACCAAGTCTGAATTATTTTGATTATACTTTGGAATCGGCGGAAGAGGAACCAGGGGAACTTCAGCAGGCGTCGATGCAGCCTTATTTTGATTGGGTGCTGCAGGAATGCGTAATTCGGGGCCGGGTTCTGCGCTTACCGCTCTCGTGCGCATAGCAGGCCGTTGCATTGCAACATTGCCGCCAGTGCCATTGCGTTGTGCCATCATCTGGCCGCAACCATTGATGAATAAAATCCCGAGCATTGCAGAAGCGATTTGCCATTTATTTCCAACAACCATACAGATTCCCTTCCGTTCACTAGCTCTTGGCTTTATTTGCCACTCAAACAAGGAACTTCCTGCGCCTTGATGGGGCGGGACCATACCTTATAAGATTCACAAAATACAGACGAACATTCTTAAATTTAAGGAAATATAGGAAGCCTAGGACAAACAGGGGGCAACTTTTCGCCTTCTTTTAATAAAACTTTTCTCGTTTCCTTAAAATAAACTAAAGTTCGTCCTTAAAACTTAAAACTAACATAGCAGATTAACCACCAGATAGGAAGTTTCTAAAACCTGAATTATTTAGAACGAGTTTTAACGTAAAAGGGCAAAACCATAAGGATGGCTAATCGAAAAGTGTGTCTCTCGCCTTGGCAGGATTTATAAATCAAAGCAAACTCCCTGTGCCAGGGGAAGTTGGTCGCCCCCGTTGATGGTACAGGTCTGCCTTCGCATATAGTTCTTCCAGCAATCACTACCAGATTCCCTGCCTCCTCCGGTATCTTTCTCGCCCCCAAAAGCTCCACCAATTTCCGCACCCGAGGTTCCTATATTTACATTCGCTATCCCGCAGTCGCTGCCTCGATAGCTTAAGAACTCTTCGGCGTCTCTCACGCTATCGGTAAAGATTGCGGAGGATAACCCTTGTTGGACCTGGTTGTTAAACCGGATGGCATCCACCAAATAATCGTAAGGCATCACATAAAGAATCGGGGCGAAGGTTTCCTGGTGGATGATTTGCATTTCGGGGTTTGCAAGTATGATCGTGGGCTCAACGAAGAACCCTTGTGAAAGAATTCTATTCCCCCCCGCCAACACTTTCCCACCCTGCTTCTTTGCTTCTTGAATTGCATCCATCATTTTTTGAGCTGCGTTTTCAGAAATCAGCGGTCCCATCAAAACCCCATCCTCCCATGGGTTCCCAACCTTTATGCTGGCATAAGCTTTGCGCAGCTTTTCCAAAAAAATTGTTTCGATGGAATCATGCACAAATAATCTTCGAAGGGTCGTGCATCTTTGCCCCGCGGTGCCCACCGCTGAAAATACAACGCCCCTTAGCGCCTGATCAAGATTCGCACTGGGTGAAATAATCGCAGCATTGTTGCCTCCAAGTTCCAGCAGGCTTTTCCCAAGTCGCTGGCTCACTTTGGCACCAATCACCCTGCCCATCTCGCAACTTCCCGTCGCACTCACCAGTGGGATTCTCCTATCTTCCGCTATCCATTCCCCTGCAAGATGCATATCGCTTATGCATAACGCAAAAACATCTGGATATCCATTGGCTTTCGTGACTGCTGAAACAATATTAAGGATGGCAATCGAGGTTATCGGAGTATAAATCGAAGGTTTCCAAATAGAAGTGTCCCCGCATATTGCAGCAAGAATTGCATTCCAAGCCCATACTGCAGCAGGAAAATTAAATGCGCTGATGATTCCAACAACGCCCAGGGGGTGCCACTGTTCAAAAAGCCTGTGCTCTTTCCTTTCACTAGCGATGGTAAGCCCGTGCAGTTGCCTGGAAAGGCCTGCGGCAAAGTCGCACATGTCGATCATTTCCTGCACTTCACCCTGCCCCTCGCTGAGGATTTTTCCTGTTTCCAGGGTGATGAGCAAACCCAGATCTTTTTTGTTTTTTCGTAGTGCTATTCCAATCTGCCTGATGATTTCCCCACGCCCTG
This sequence comes from uncultured Candidatus Kuenenia sp., assembly GCA_964646215.1. GTDB lineage: Bacteria > Planctomycetota > Planctomycetia > Gemmatales > Gemmataceae > UBA969. Next base: position 50,013 of record CAZYAY010000009.1, read on the forward strand.
GCGCAGGAACCCCACGCCATTTTTCAAAGCCCTCTATTGCGCCTGCCATCGCCTGTTCGTAATTCGCTCGAGATGCGCTCATCACTGTAGCAATGTATTTTTCATCTGAAGGATTTATTGAATCAATTTCCAAACCCTCGGGCTTGGTGATCCAGTCCCCCGCATAAACACCACTATGGGTATGATGAATGCCAAACTTTTCCAGCAGATCTGTGATCATTAATCTACCCTTTTATTTCGAATAAAACCTCATCAAGGATTCTAACCGCAGTTGCCGCATCATGATCCTTGATAACCAATGGCGGGCAAAATCGAATTCCACTCAACCCGCATCCCAATAACAGCAAACCCTTATTAAAACAGGCCAGCACAATCGCATCCCTTTCGGCACTTGCTGGCTCCCGACTCTCCCGATTCTTGACCAGATCAATAGCAAGCATCAACCCCTTGCCCCTTACATCCCCGATCAATGAATGTTTATCTTTAAGCGCAAGCAGTAAATCGAACATGAATTTCCCCACTTGTTCGGCGTTATTCATCAACCCCTCTTCTAATAACGCAATGGTTTCCAACGCGGCAACACAAGCCACGGGGTTTCCCCCAAATGTGCTTGCATGGGAACCTTTGGGCCAATCCATGATTTCAGACTTTGCAATCATCGCACCCAGGGGCATCCCCGAAGCTATGCCTTTCGCCAGGCAGATGATGTCCGGCTCAATTCCGTAATGTTCTATTGCAAACATTTTCCCCGTGCGACCCATCCCCGATTGCACCTCATCAGCGATGTAAAGTATTCCATGCTTTTCTGCCAAGGCCTTCAAATTACGATGAAACTCCACCGGGGGCACCACATAGCCGCCCTCTCCCTGAATGGGTTCCACGATAAATGCTGCAACCTCATCGGGCGCCACCGTGTGCCTGAACAATTGTTTTTCAATGCTTTCAACGCAGGCAATGTCACAAGTACCATAGGTCTTGTTCACCGGGCATCGGTAGCAATTTCCAAAAGGAGCATGGCTTACGCCGGGTATCAGGGGATCAAAACCTTTTCGCTGGATGGTTTTGCTTGCTGTCAATGAAAGAGACCCCATGGTTCTGCCATGAAACCCGCCAAAGAATGAGATGATTTGTTTTCGTTTGGTGTGATAGCGAGCAAGTTTGAATGCTGCTTCCACACTTTCGGTTCCAGAGTTTGCGAAGAAAACTTTCTTAGGGGAGAGCCCTGGTGCAAGAGTTGCCAGCTTTTTTGCAAGGTCTGCCTGGGGTGCATAATAAAAATCAGTCCCGGACATATGCAGGAGAAGTTCTGCTTGGCTTTTAATTGCATCCACAATTCGTGGATGGCAATGGCCCGTTGAGCAAACCGCAATACCAGAGGTGAAATCAAGAAACAAATTCCCATCCACATCCTCAATGATTGCACCCTTCCCCCGCCTGACTACAAGCGGGTAAAACCTTGTGTAGGAAGGCGAAGTGTATTCTTCATCCTGATTGATAACCCGGCTAGCGATTGGTCCGGGAAGAACAGTCTTTATCATTGGGATTTGAACCAACTCTTGGTAAGTCATGAGGGTTCTCCTTGAGAAAGCTGACATCCAGCACTAAATTTGACTTATTAATTCTATACTTCATTGCACCAATTATGACTGCCCGGGTATAAAATAAATTAGAGGAACCCGTGAATAGATCGATATCCAAGCTTTCTGGAGGATCACATGAACACCACCGGCCTTGGTCCACATCAAGCTTTGTATTCTAAAAACGCATCGGAGAGATTTGCTTTAAACTTGTTCGATCGGTTATGGGAAAAGTATCGATCCCGGGTCACCTATGTGAACAGCTACGAAAAATTAATACGGGAATCCGGTGCCTCTTTCTTCAATGATCATATCGCCTTGCGAACCTTTTGCAGCCAGAACCCGCTTGCTGGTATCTTTTCCATCTCGCGTGTTTTTGAAGCCCTTGGTTATCGTGCTGCAGCTTGCTATAGCTTTGAAGATAAACACTTAAACGCAATTTATTTCCAGCACCCTCAACCCACCTTTCCCAAAGTTTTCATCTCCGAATTACGCACCTGGGAATTGAAACCCGCTTCCAAACACATCATCCATGCCGCACTTAAAACCCACCGTACCAACCTTCCAGAATCTTTCCTTTCCGATCTACATCATATCGAGACAAAATCCGAAGCCTCCAGGGCATCGCTACTTGAGGAAGCCGTCGATTTCTTCCATGAACTTCCATGGCGTCTGCCCGAAAAATCCGATCTCCTCGAACTCAATCTCGATTCGCAGTATGCTGCATGGGTCTTGGTGCATGGCTACAATGTCAACCATTTTACATCGTTGATCAATTCGCATAAGGTGCCCGCCTTGGATGACATCGAAAAAACATCAAAGGCATTGTCGAATTCGGGCGTTCCCATGAAGAAAGAAATAGAAGGAGCGAGAGGCAGCAAGCTTAGGCAGACCGCAACGGAAGCGGTTGTGATTGATGTGCCGATATTGGAGAATGGAAAACTAAACTCAATGCCTTGGACTTATGCGTACTTCGAATTGGCACAACGGGATTCATTCAATGATCCAGGAACCGGGAAGACATTGCGCTACGAAGGGTTCCTGGGCCAGCAAGCCTCCAACCTTTTTGACATGACGAAAATTCCAACCTAGGAACCCATCTTCTTGTAGGCTTCCTCGTTAAACCCAATGTAGAGTGTGTTGCCCACCAAAAGGGTGGGTGCGCGGAGGTTGCCTGTTGGGCCCATCATCAGCGCTGCAATATCTTCATTGCTGGGCTTATCTTTTTTCAAATCCAGAGTGATGGTTTTATTACCCTTGGCTGCAATGATCGTGCTGGCTTTTTGAGCGATGGCCAAGGCCTCTTTCAAACCAATCTTGGTTTTAGAGGCATCAATAGTTTCGGTAATGGTATGGTCTATTGGCTCAAGGAACCCCTGAGCTTTTTTACAGGTTGTTCACCCTTTGCGATGATATTGCCAAGCGATTTTTACAGTCATAATTTTCTCCTTTTGATTATCATAGTTCGTTATCTAAGGTCGTTTCCACCAAGACCTGACTATTTCGGCAGGTTGTTTGCAGGGGTTTCGAGAAAAATCTCATCCTCAACCACGGAAACATTGTAGCAAGCAACTTTCAGCCTGGGATTATCAGCCCAAGCCCCATCGCACAAGCGAAATCGCCAAGCATGCCAGGGGCAGGTAACAGTCCCATCTTCCACATGTCCTCCGCTAAGGGAAGCACCCATGTGCGGGCAAAAATCATCGATGGCAAAGTATTTGCCTTGCTGGTGGTAAACCCCCACACATTTTTCTTCAACTTCGATGGTACGGACTTGGCCTTCGGGAAGTTCGCTGACTTTGCATACCTTGTGAAGTTTCGCCATTACTAATAATCCTTGTGAGTTACCCGATTGCATAAAAAGACACTTTTATTGTACAAAGGAAAGAGGAAAATAACCCGGCTTGGAGAAAAATAGAGCCATGCTTGAAATAGAACAGAAGTTTGAATTGGCATCATTCCAAGAATTAGAGAAGAAATTAGCCTCACGAGATGTGAAGTTAAAAAAAGAAGAGCATGAGGTGGATCATTATCTAAATGCACCGGATCGGGATTTTGCAAAGACTGGCGAAGCGTTTCGAATCCGAAGAATAGGCGATTCGAACTTTCTCACCTTCAAGGGACCCAAGCTTGATTCCAAGGTAAAGATGCGTGAAGAAATCGAAGTACCTATCCCATCAGGAGAGACAGGATTTCAAGATCATCTTAAAGTATTCCTGGCTTTGGGTTACAAGTTTGTCGCAAAGGTGAGTAAAAGAAGAAGAACCTATACTTTAAACTATGAAGGTTTCGACATCGCACTCAGCCTTGATGAAGTGGAAACACTGGGGTTACATGCCGAAGTGGAGATAGTGGCGGAAGAAGAAAACTCTGCAAAGGCCATTGCTGTCGTGCAAAAACTCTCAGAGGAATTTGGATTGAATCAAGTTCAACCAAAATCCTACCTGAGGTTGGTTCTGGAGAAAATGAATGGCTGAGATGCATACTGTTACAACAATTGCACAATTAAGAACGCTGGTTTCTTCCGCAAGGAAGTCGGGCAGCAAAATTGGCTTTGTACCTACCATGGGGGCGCTGCACGAAGGGCACATCAGTTTGGCGCACCAGGCGCGGAAGGATTGCGATTTCGTAGTGGTCTCCATCTTTGTCAACCCGATGCAGTTTGGGCCCAATGAAGATTTTCACCGCTATCCACGGCCTTTGCAGGACGACTTGAAACTATGCCGCGATGCGGGCGTGAATCTTGTCTTTAATCCATCGGTAGAGGAAATGTACCCAACGGGCTTTGCCACCAGTGTTGAAGTGAGCGGGCTTACGAATAACCTGTGTGGCAAAAGCAGGCCGGGCCATTTCAAGGGTGTTACCACGGTAGTAATGAAATTATTCGGGCAGGTGCAACCCGATGTCGCCTATCTTGGTCAAAAAGATGCCCAGCAGGCGCTGGTCTTAAAAAAAATGGCCTGCGATCTTGATTTGCCTATCGAGGTGGTGATTTGTCCAACACTTAGGGAAGCAGATGGCTTGGCAATGAGTTCGCGCAACCGCTATCTTTCAAACGAACAAAGATCCGTGGCGCCTTTGATCTACAAGTCTCTTTGTTTGTTACAGGAAGAAGTGGCCTTAAGAAAACATGAATTTTGCATCGAATATCGCAGGGAATTATTAAAGCGACTTGAAGCAATACCAAACGGCGTGGTCGATTATGCGGAAATAGTGGATGCGAATTCGCTGGAAGTTCTGGAAAAAATGAGCGGTACAGTATTGGTCGCGGTAGCGCTAAAGTTGGGTAATACCAGATTGATTGATAACATACTAATAAACACCTCCGCCTGAAAAGGTGGCCATTATAATTGGGAATAGAATATGCCTCACCCCCTTTTTACACCTGAAATAGAATATTGCATCAGAAGCAATGATCCTGAAACCATGCGCGAATTTTCAGAAGCTTTGCACCCTGCAACCATTGCTGAAGCTTTAGATGGAAATTTCAAGGTTGAAGACACATGGCGCTTCCTTCAAGAAACCCCGATCGACAACCAAGCCGAGATCTTTTCCTACCTTCCCACCGAGGAACAAGTTCGATTGGTAAAGGGCGTGGGCAGGCCACATATGGCAAAGCTTATCGAACGTATGTCGCATGATGACCGTGCAGCACTTCTAAGGCAGTTGGACCCCAGCGTAACCGAGGCGATTTTAAGGCTGATAGATGATGCGGAACGCAGGGATATTGCCTCGCTGGTAAATTTCCCCGAAGATACCGCAGGCGCCATCATGACCACAGATTATGCCTGGCTTCCAGCCAACATCACCGTGGAAGAATCCCTGGAGCGATTACGATTGCAGGCGCCTGACCGCGAGACGATTTATTATGTTTATCTCGTCGATGAAAATCGCAGGCTGCAGGGCGTGGTTTCGTTGCGAACCCTGATTCTTGCACCCAGAAAAGATATCCTTGCAGACATCATGGAAACCCAGATCGTTACTGTTAATGTAACCGATCCCAAAGACAGGGTTGCCCAATCGATGGCGCGTTACGACCTTCTTGCAATCCCCGTCGTCGACAAGGAAGCCAAACTGGTTGGCATAGTAACCCACGATGATGCAATGGATGCGGTGGTTTCTGCAGCAACAGAAGATGTGCATCGCATGGGTGGTATGGAACCCATGAAGGATAGCTATCTGGATGCCAGCTTCACCCTTGTATGGAGAAAAAGATCTGTATGGCTTTCCTGCCTGTTCCTGGCGGAGCTATTCACCTTTACAGCCCTGGCATATTTTGAAGATGCCATTGCCCAGGTTGTGGTGCTGAGTTTATTCGTTCCACTTTGCATTTCCACCGGTGGAAACTCTGGCTCGCAGGCAGCAACTTTGATCACCCGGGCCATGGCACTTAACGAGGTGAACCGTAAAAACTGGTTTCGTATTTTCAAACATGAGTTACTGATGGGCCTTGCACTGGGTCTGACCCTTGGGGGTATTGGTTTCATCAGGGCGGCACTCACCCCCGACCATATCCGCGGAAGTTCCCACCCAAGGCATGAATCTTTCAAGGTTAAAGTAGCTGAAAGTACCCCCTTGCAACCCAAGCAAGAGGGAGTGTACGAAATAGTTGCCAATACCGAGCAAGTCATCCATAGCGAGAAAGCCGAAAAAATCCGCCTGCCCGAAGCTTCAAAATTAAACGAACCATCTCTCGAAAATGGGCAGCTTGTTTACGAATTCCCCAAGGGATGCGCATTGATCACCCCTTCCATTGATCGCTGGAAATTAGCTGCGGTGATTGGTTTTTCAGTTGCGGGAATTTGCTTATGGGGCACCGTGGTTGGCTCCATGCTACCACTTGTATTCGACCGCTTTGGCATTGATCCCGGCATTGCATCAAGCCCTTTCGTTGCAACTTTCGTGGATGTGACAGGAATCGTCATCTACTTTTCGATTGCAGGAGTCTTCCTAGGCGACCTGCTGCTCTAATTGCAGATAATAAAAAACCTCTGCGAGAAAGATTTCCTCGCAGAGGTTTTCTGCTTTACAGGTGGTATGACTAGGCTATCTCTTTATGCTTGGGCAAAATAGACCGTCGTGTCTCCAGAGGATCAGATTGAAACCTCCAAGCCACGATGTAATCCTTTTCAAACAAATCCAAGATAAACCAGGCCAGTTGATCCTCCTCGATAAAAGGAATCGCAACGATTGCGTTTTCTGGTGAAACAACAAATATCCCCATGCTTTCAAATTCAGCAACATCTTGTGCATACTTTGAACTAGCTAGATCTGACTCAATTTGCGCTTCCTGCTTTGCTATGAATGCAGACCGATCTGGACGCTTTTTACACTGATCAATTTTCAAAGATCGGTGCTTGGCAAATCGCATTGCCAAGTAGTTTTCCCGCAACGACCGTAGAACTTCAAGAAGGTAAGGCAGAGCTTTTACGGTTTGATTAAAAGACCAAACTTGGACGAACTGCTGTTTCCGCTTTTTGCCAGGGTTGCGTTTCATAACTAGGCCCTCCCTAAAAAGAAGGAAGAGAGAACGGCCGAATCTTCCCACTTGGGTGCCGCCTCCTAGATTTTACGCATGTTGCATTGATGTACCCCAAAACCCCAGTAGGGTTCTGGAAGTAAAGGCGCTTGGCAAGGATCCGGTCCAGCACAAGCTTGGCATCATTGCCTACATACTATTTTATTAGTCTGACAAAAAGAAAAGTTCATATAAAAACAATAATTCTTCATGTTTTTATTAAAATTTTTACACTTGTGCTGAACGGGTTTGCAATAATAAAAATATGTTCAAGACGCTTAAACTCGGATCTCCATTCGGCATAGGTGTTTACATCCACCCCACCTTTTGGCTACTCCCTTTTTTTTATCTTTTATCAAGCCTTAGGGAAGCCGCTTTATTCCAAAGCATATTGGAAGTATTCCTTCTATTCGGGGTGTTTTTTTGCGTCATCCTGCATGAGTTTGGGCATGCTCTTGCCGCTCGGGCATTTGGCATTCAAACTCGCGACATAACCATTTACCCTATAGGCGGAGTCGCACGACTTGAAAGAATGAGTGAAGACCCCTTTGAAGAACTGATCATTGCACTTGCTGGCCCCAGCGTCAATTTGGTGCTCATTTTTCTACTTCTGCCTGTTTGCATTCAATTTTCCCCGGCACCATTTGATTTGGAGAATCTTACACCCCCAAATACACTCTCAGGCGGCGTGGGGCATTATCTGAAAATGCTTATGTTTTCCAACCTGGGACTTCTGCTTTTTAATCTTCTGCCTATTTTTCCTATGGATGGGGGCCGTGTTTTACGGGCCTTGCTTAATCTGGCTTTGGGCTTTAACAATGCCACCGTGATTTCTGTCTCAATCGGCAATCTAGGCGCCATCATGCTCTTCTTTCTTGGTGTTTTTTCGTCCCACTTTGTTCTTATCATACTAGCATTATCCGTTTTTATTGCGGGTAGGCAGGAACTCCAATTGTTAAGATTAAAGCGCAACTATCAGGGTAACCAAGGCTTTTATAGCTCTGAACCCGGCTTTCAACACCCCTCCGATTTCACGGGTTTGGTATGGGACCCAGACCGAAAACTCTGGGTTTATTGGGCCGCTGGTAAACCAATTAATCTTCCCAATAGCCCTGAATGACCCTCACAACCCCTACAATCCTCCCCTTGCTGAACCGCCTTTACAACTTGTATCGTTATAAATAGCCATCTTGATGCCTTTCTATGCCGATCTTTTAGATACGATGGTATTTCGGCATGGATTGCCGGGCTTTCGGGAGGCAGGATGTCTGAAGCATTAAGTAAAGAAATTAAATCAGCACTTAACAAAGTCTCACAGGCCTTTGATGCCTTGGGTGATTTTACCCTTTTTTCCGCACTTTCCCTTGCAACGATTGTTAAAAAGCCTTCCGCAGGAACCATGATCCCCATTTGCTTCAGGGTTGGTGTTCAAAGCGTTCCCGTGGTTGCCATCACCGGAATGTTCATTGGTATGGTGATGGCAATCCAAGTGTATTCTCAATTTCAATCTTTAGGCATGGCGACCCAGATGGGTCAGATTATAAATGTTTCCGTGATCAAAGAACTAGGCCCCGTCCTTGCAGCAACCATGCTTGCAGGAAGAATTGGAAGCTCGATGGCTGCGGAGTTGGCAACCATGCGGGTAACCGAACAGGTGGATGCCTTGATATGTCTGGGAGTAAATCCCCTGCATTATCTGGTACTGCCGCGAGTTCTTGCATGTGTTTTGTTAATACCGGTACTAACCGTGTTGGCGAATTTCATGGGGGTATTTGGTGGTAGCATGGTCTGCACCGAAATATTCAAGGTTGATCCTTATCATTATTGGCAAAATTCCCGCGGGCACATTCAAATTTGGGATCTCTCTGTTGGTTTGATCAAACCTATTTTCTTCGGAGCCGCCATCGCGCTTATTTCCTGCCATCGGGGCATGAATTCGCGCGCCGGGGCCGAAGGAGTGGGGAAAGCCGCTACCTCCGCTTTCGTATGGTCTTTCATGTCGATTTTGGTACTCGACTTTTTTCTCGCGCTTTTCTTCAATAATTTATACCAGCATGTGTGGCCGGATAATTCCGTCAAAACATTCGGCCCCAAATAAGGATTATGCACCGCATGGATTCCCCCTCCACCAACCAGAAATTCCTCTCCCTGCAAAATGTAGGTATGGAGTTTTATGGCGTTGATATTCTCCGAAATATCAACCTTGATATTCCCAAGGGGCAGACTCTCGTGGTGATTGGTGAAAGCGGTTGCGGAAAAACAGTTCTACTCAAGCTTTTGATTTCCCTGCTTCAACCTTCAACGGGAAAAGTTTTTTTTGATGGCCAGGATTGGTGCACCCTTGATGACAAACGAACGAACGAACAAAGGCTTCGTTTTGGTTTTTTATTCCAGGGAGCGGCTCTTTTCGACAGCCTTACTGTTTTTGATAATGTCGCATTTGGCTTACGGGCCCATTCCAAATGCGATGAAAAAGAAATTGAAAAACTGGTGTTGATGCGTGTCAGGGAAGTCGGCATGAAGGAAAGTGTGCTTGGAAAAAAACCCGCAGAGCTTTCAGGGGGCATGAAAAAAAGAATCGGCCTCGCAAGGGCCCTCATCCTTAACCCAGAAGTCATGCTTTATGATGAACCCACCACCGGGCTAGACCCAATTATGACCGATGTAATCAACGAATTGATTCTGCAAACGCGCAAAAATATGCCTGTAACAAGTATCGTGGTCACCCATGAAATGCGTACCGTCCAAAAGGTCGCAGACAGGGTCATCATGTTTTCGCCGCTCTCCAGATTGAAACCCAATGAATCACAGTTGATTTTTGATGGTACGACGGATGAACTTTACAAGGCTGCTGATCCCCGGGTGCAACAGTTCATTCATGGCGAAGCCAAGGAACGAATACTAGAATCTGAAAACAACGCGCATAGGAATGAAGCATCATGAGCAACCAGACAATGAAGGTGCAAATTGGGATTTTGGTGCTGGGTGGGTTCCTGTTGCTTGGAACACTCGTCATCATGTTTGGCAGTATTCCCGGACTGTTCAAATCGGTTAATCAGTACCAGGTTAGTTTTAATGATGCGCCAGGGATTTCCGCAGGGGCGCCCGTAAGAAGATCAGGCGTTCGCATCGGGCAGGTCGCACACATCACCCTCGATGATAAAACTGGCCAGGTCATTGTTGTTCTCACCATCGAGCGATCCTACAAAATCCGCAAATATGAACAACCTACCTTGGTTACCGGGCTATTGGGAAACGATAGCAGCATCGATCTGATTCCCAAGGACGATGACATGATCGATCCCAATCGCGAGGAAATTCCACTTGGAACCACGATAGAGGGCGTTCGCGCAGCGAATGTCGCAAGCCTTTTAAATCGGGCATCGGATATCGTGCCCAGTACTCAGGAAACCCTGAACGAGATGAGCAAGTCGATTCAAAAGTTGGAAAAAATCGCACCCAAGGTTGAAGAAGCTCTCAAGGAATTCACCAACACCGCAAAGAAAATCCAAGATGTCGTTCCAGAAGTATCAAAAACCCTTGATGAATATAGTGCGGTTGCGAGGCAGTATAACCGCATTGGCGAACGGGTCGACCTGTTGATTCAATCCAATCAGGAAAAGATCGTGAAAATAATTGATGTGGCTGCCGAAGATTTAAACAAACTTGGTGGTTTCTTGAGTGATGAGAATCAAAAGCAGGTAAATTCAATCCTTAAGAATGTACGCAAAGGCACTGAAGATATCGATCAACTAGCCAAAAACACTGACGAAATGATGAAGGAATTGAAATCCTTGGTGAAAAAAGTGAATGATCAATTCTCCGTGGTTGAAGAAATGATCAACGATGTATCCGTATTGATCAAGCCCTTTGCCAACAGGAGCGAATCGCTTGCCAAGAACATTGATGAAATTCTTGAAAAAAGCGTATTTACTATTTCAGATATAAGGGAACTTGTGAGAGTAATCGGCCAGGCAGATGGAACGATAAAAAGATTTCTAACCGACCCGGGCATTTACAACAACCTTGATAACGCAATAGGTGCGGTAACCCGGATGACTCCCAAGATTGAACGGGTGTTAAAGGATGTTGAAATTTTCACGGATAAAATCGCCAGGCATCCGGAATCTATCGGATTGGGCGGAGTGGTGCGGCCTGGAAGTGGGTTGAAAGATAATCCTCCCAGTGCCAACCCCTTGATTCTTTCTCCCAACAAATAAACTACTTGCCTGGTTTTTTAAATAGCGAAACATCGACCTTATCCAAAACTGTATAAACGATATTTTTGTTCTCGACAAATTTATTACCCCCGAGGAAATGAGTTTCCCTGGTTGCAAACTTGGCCGCTCCATTGGTCTGATAGTCAGAATATTGCACCCCTTTAAGTATCTCGACACCTGATTGCTTTCCTTTTCGTTCGGCCTTGCTCAGCAAGTTTGTCTCCTTGTCGAAATACAGGGAAATATCAGACCCGCCTGCAATTGAAGCTTTGATTCCCAAGACCGATTTATTGCCAAGTTTGGATTCCCCCAGGGATGTCAATTTGGAAGTGGGTTCCAAAAGCGATACAAGATTGCTTACTAGAAGGAAGTAGGATTCTTCCTTGAGTTCCACGATTTTTTCTTTTGAAAGATCGATGGGGAACCCACTTGCAATGCTCCACCCCGTGTCACCTTCCAGACACATGAGAAGATTTTCCTTGGTATCGAGTTTGATATTAAGCTTGATTTTAGTGGGTAAAGAAACAATCAGCTCATCGGTAAAGTTCTGGGTTTGGCCGAAAAAGATGGTTCCCGAACTGGTGCGCTTGAATTGCTGGGCCTTAACAAGTGCTTCTTTTCCCCCATGGGCCTCGATGGCTTTCTTGATGGTTTCCTGCGCATCTTGTTGCGCAAACGCGACCGAGTTCAAAAACAACACGACGCCAGCAAAAACAGTTGTAGCAAACTTTAAATTAGCCATGGTTTCTTTCTTTCAATCGAGTATTCTGAACCCCGTCATCGTAGTAAAAATTTAGCATAAATCGTACCTATACTTGTAGCCCAATTTAAGGATTATTAAAAGTGATGAAGTCGAGCGTAACCATAAGTCTGGTAAATGAAGCACGAGGCGGGCCATTTGTATATTGGTCAGATGTTCAAGAGGCCTGCAAGGAAGCCAAGGCTCTAGGTTTTACAGGCATAGAAATATTCGCCCCGGGGCCTGAAGCTTTTGCCAAATCTGAAGCTGCTAAAATTGCAACAGATCATGGCTTGAAAATCGCTGCATTGGGAACCGGGGGTGGATGGGTTCTTCATAAATGGACTTTAACTTCGCCCGAGGAAAAAATCCGCACCAATGCCAGGGATTTTATCGCACGCATGATAGAAGCAGGCGCTCCCCACGGCGCACCTGCAATTATTGGCTCGCTTCAAGGCAGGCATTGCGAATCGGTGGATCAGGCTCAAGCCAATGCTTATCTAGAAGAAGCGTTGGCCCACCTTTCGCAAAAAGCGAAAAATGCGGGCACCGTATTACTTTTCGAACCCCTCAATCGATATGAATCCAACCTGGTTCGCACGGTTGAAGAGGGAATGTCATTAATTTCGAGGGTGGGACAAAGTTATTCCCTAAAACTTTTATGCGATTTGTTTCACATGAACATTGAGGAAACAAACATTGCTGACTCGCTCAGAAAATGTGGAAAAATGGTGGGGCATGTGCACCTTGCAGATTCCAACAGAAAGCCAGCGGGATTGGGCCACACGGATTTTAAACCTATCGCAGCAGCCTTAAAAGAAATTAACTACCAAGGATTTGTATCAGCGGAGGCATTGCCCTTGCCCGATTCCTCCAAGGCTGCGAAACACACCATCGATTGTTTTAATCGTTACTTTGCCGGTTGAACAGGTTTTTGATCTACAGGCTTTGGCGCTGGCAGCGGCTTAGTACTTAATGCTGGGATTGATTTCTCTTCTACAGCTTTGCCTCCCATTTCTTTTTCAGACTTGGTTGCTGGTGCCCATTTCCCATCCACCCCAAAGTATTTAGGGTCACCTAGTGGCGAGCATTGGTGTTTGCATGGCAGATTGATCAATTGTTCCAAGGCCTCGGAACTATTGATCCATTCGGTAGAAACTTTTTCTCCTGCGATCTGAAAAAGATCATCTGTTTGTAATAAATTTGCGATATCCACTACGGATATCCACATAACTCCCAATACTTGAAGATACTGCACGACGCTCGCTGAAAGAATGTTCTGGGCGTTCACAACATCTGCAAAGGTAAGGACGTCGCCATCACCCACTTTGATTTCTGAATGAAATCTTTCAAACAAACCACGATAGGTTCGAATCTGATCAGGAAGTATTTGATCACGATAATAACCAAGCAATACCCTGCTATTTTCATAGCGTTCGAAAGCTTCAGCAAGGTCCGCGGTGAGTTGATTACGGGCTTTGTGCTTGGCTTCCGAAGCTGAAACCATCTGGCTTTCCGCCTGCAATATATTTCCCTGATTACGATTCCAGATGGGCACAGGCATGCCAACCTGCACGGAAGGCGACATTGGAAAAGGTGGTGCGGTAAAATCTTTTTGCATCAGTATTCGCACTGTTACATCTGGAATCGGAGTTATCTGAGCAAGCTTTAATAATGACTGAGCCTTTAACAAATCAAATTCTGCTGTCGCTACACTAGTATGCAACAAGGTAACCCGCTTGACGCACTCATCATATTTATAAACAGGAATGGGAATATTAATATTGCCTGCAAGTTGAGAAAGCGGAAGCCCTGGTACACCCATGGCTGCAGTCAACTGTTTCCAAGCACTGGTATAACGATTTCTAGCTTGAACAAGCTGCCCATAAGCTTGTAGTGCGAGCACTCGAATTTGAAATGGTTCGTAAGGTGCTGCAAACCCACCCTTATTAACTTGCTCGATGATTGTTTCGTACACCTCACCAGAAAGATTCGCCAAGGCTTTTGATACTCGAATATTCTGATCTGCAACTAATACTGCAAAGTAGCCATTGCGTACTTCTCGCGAAAGATCTGTTTCAGCTTTTCGAAGCGAAAGTTCCGTGATTCGAACATCCATCAAAGCCGCCTGCCTTGCGGTAGGCAACTTGCTTGCAGTCACAATGGTTTGCTGAATATAACCGCCTTGATATCCTGCACTACCCATGGTTTGCATGGTATCACCTTCATAACCAAAATCGGGGTTAGGATAAAGGCCTGCTTGAATAGCTGCGCCTCTTGCTGCAGCAACGGCAGCAACAGCCTGTTTGATTTTCGGACTTGAAGTAAGTGCAATTTTCTGCAGATCTGAAAGGGAGTAAGGTTTGCCATCGGGCCCTAATGCCAACTCTGGTTCTGGTAACATTACAGGAAGGGGTGGATACAACTTGGCGAGGATTTGCTTCCTCTGTTCCATATTTTCTTTGGTAAATTTAGGGAGTTTGATTGGAGGTTCTTGAGCGCCTGGAAGGTCGGAAGGAACCTTTAAACGATCTTTTGAAAAATTAGGATCTGCTTGAAATCTTGCAAATTCCAAGCTCTCATCAATCTTGTTCTCAACTGATTTTGACTTCTCAGTCTTAATTTCCGCATTCGGTTTAAGAGCTTCAGATTTTTTATCAAAATGCGTCAAAGGTTCTAAATCAATCACATCTTTTGAACGCTCGCAAATCGAATGATCCATCAATTCATGTACATTATAAAGGCAACCCGAGCCCGTTAGAATAAACAAGCAAAGGAAGAGACTTCGAAATATCGTAAAAGCCTTCAGCATAAAAACCCTGAACGGGAATAATCCAACGCAAAAGATACACAAGATATATCGGTTAAAAGGCCTTAATAAGTGAATGCTTTCAAAAACTATTAGAATTGTTTAAAGATGGGTGGTCTGGGTTTGAATCTGGGAAAAATAGAGAACCAAATTACTTGGTCATCGTCCAAAGAATGGACGAAAACTCTCCCGAGGTTGATTCCAAGCCTTCCAAGGATTTTCGAATCAATTTCAGTGATGGGTTATCAATTAGTTTTCCCATACCATGTTTTTCAATCAAAGGCGTCAAAGTTTTAATGGCGTGACCATAAGCTTTAGCTTCGAAATGCTGCAGGGCTGTCTCATAAAGAATCTTATTTTCCTGCCATTCGTTGCTTGCTGACGAATCTTTGCATTCAAAAATTTCCACAGGCGAGGAAACGCCGGGAAACATCGCCTGCCCCAATCTTCGTGTGGGATAATTTGCCGGGAGTTTGGCTTTGGAAGATCCACTGATTACCAGGGGCAAGCTTAGTAATTTTGTCGAGGATTCCAATCGACTTGCAAGATTCACGGTAAGGCCCATGGGCCCGTATTTAAATTTTCGCTTGCTTCCTGTATTACCCACCAATGCAATACCAGTATTAATACCGATTCCCAACCCGATGGGAAAATCACCCAAGAGATGGCTCCATCTTTTACAAACATCTGGGAATCCCTTGTGCATTGCAAGCGCAGCTTTACACGCCCTCTCGACATGATCCGGCTGCTCAACCGGGGCATTCCACATTGCAAGAATTCCGTCCCCTGCATAATCAACAATAACACCGCCTTCGATTTGAATTTGCTCGCTAAGATGTTCCATGATGTCTTGAAGAAGCATGCAGATTTCGGCGGGCTTAAGAATGTTGGAAAGAGCCGTAAATCCGCGCAGGTCGGAAAACATAGCCGTTATTTCCTGCTCTCTTCCCACGAGCAAGTTTGGATTTCGATCTAATTCCTGGGCCAACTCAGAAGAAAAGAATTGTTCAAATTGTGCCTTGGATTTGAATGCCCGATCACGCACGATGCCCGCGCCCACGGTACTTGCAAGCATTTGCACCAATTGCGCATCAAGGCTGGTGAGCCCACCTTTTGCAATAATATTTTTGCTGCGAGCGCCATACAACGCACCAATGATATTATCATGAAAATCCAAAATGGGCGAAATGACGGCGGCTTCAAGATTCACCAGAGACTGGCCTTTTTCTTCGAGGTTGGATAAATCCTGATAAAAGGTTTTTTTCCGCTCAACAACATTTTTCACCAGGGTAGTACTGTAGCGAACCGAAACATTTTCATTGGCGGTAAAACATCCGGAAATAAACCACTTGTCATTCGTATGCAGCAGGACCATGCCAATATCAAGATCTGCCATTTCTACAAGTTGCTTGGCTATCTGATTGTTGTAGGGTTCCCCCACGGACAATTCCGCCTGCAGTTTATTGATATTTTCTAGGGCCTTGAGAATTTTGCCAATCACCGAGGGAGCGGCTTTATTCTCCAGGTTTACGTGATTGGTTTGGCTGTCAAGAAAACGGGAATCGGAGGGGAATTCAAAACTAATATCCGTCGAGGATGGAGCCTTCTTGTTTTCTGGTTTGCCTGAGGAATGAAAGACGGTGGTGGCTTTATTCTCCCTGTTGAAAAGGTCGGCGGGATTGCCCTGGTTGCCTGATTGGATAAAGATACTAGTGCCACCGATAAAAAAGTGGTTGGGGGTTGGAAACTCAGCGGTAACCCCTGGCCCCAGGCTTTTACCATCTTCAAAAACAATGGTATTTCCCGAACTAATATTGCTGAGCAGGAAATTAATGCCCTGCCCAGCCTCGATACAAAAATGGGTGCGGGAAACGGAAGGGTCTTTGATGATCAGGGCGTTGCCTACACCAGAGGGGGCCCTACCTCCAAATAATTTACCCTCAAAATGCTCGAATGAAGCATCTTGAGTAGTATTTTTAATCTGGATTTTGAACATGAAAGAACACCTTTTCAAATTTGATAACCACTGTTGTTATCAAACAAGCGGGGTGCGATGAAAATGCACATGGAGCCATTTTCCATCCTTGCATTCCCAAACCCTGGTTTCGGCAGATGCCGCAGTTATGGGCGATCCATTTGCATTCAATTTTTGCACCAATCGCACATAGGCGATAACAGCCATGTCACCCTTATGATGAACAACCGGATGACACATCGTTGTTTGCACCTTGGTTTTGGAAGACCCAAGATCAAAATAATATTTATGGAAGTCGAGACCTTCAACAACCTGGCCTGGGGCCTCTGGTTCAATTGCGGTGATTTTTGCATCGCAAAGATTCTTGTATGTTTTCCAGTCAGCGTTGGCGATGCTATCCAACAGTTTCTGGTTCAATGCAATCAATTCTTCAGCAATTTTACTATCGTTCATTAAATTCTCCTTTTAACTATTTTGCCACCTATGGACCAAAAACACCAGATTTTAATTGGGCAAATAACAATCCAAGATCCTTGATTTGAAAATGCGCATTCAATCCACTCGGATTGGGTAGCACCCAAATTTTGGCGCCTGAAATAACATCGTCTTGAAGCCCCAATTTAGCCCTGGGTTTCTTGAATGCAGTACGATAAGTGGTGATGCCAAGAATTGCAACAGCTTCCGGCTTATACCTTGCTATTTTCTCTGAAAGAAACTCCGCCCCTTTTTGAAGTTCCTTTTCCCCTACTTCGTCAGCCCGCGCAGTCGCACGGTTCACCAGGTTCGTAATACCAATGTTATCAATCAAGAGAAGGTGTTGTTCAAACGGGGAATAAAGTCGTGGGGTAATGCCGCCTGCAAAAAGCGCGGGCCAAAACCTGTTTCCGGGCCTGCCAAAATGTTTTTCAATTGCTGCGGTATACAAACCAGGATTAATACCACAAAACAACAACTTGATCCCGGGGGCAATAACATCAGAAATTTGTTTGTTGACAGATTGGGCAACTTGTTCCTTGGTGGGCTTCCAAAATCCAGGGGGAGTTTGCATTTCAAATACCACACGAATTAAGGTAGGCGCACGGGCGTAAAGTAATCTGTTCCTTCCACAGGAAGGTTGAACATGTTGGTTTTTCCCATGATGGATTCAGATTCACCCAGGATGAGAGCGCCGGTATCCTTGATGGCGCCCCGGAGTTTTTGAAAAATCCCAGTGCAGACATCAGGAGCAAAATAAATAAGTGCGTTACGAAGCAGAATAATATCGAATGGCCCACCAAGGGAATAAAAACCTTCCAGCAGATTAACCTGCTGAAATTTGATCTTTTGGCGCAAATCTGAGCGGATCTGATACTGACTGTCAGGAGTTTCGAGAAAATACTTTTCTTTGAGGGGGGAAGGAAGCCCGCGAATAGTTTCAAATCTGGAGTAAACCCCGTTTCGCGCCTTGGTAAGCGCATTTTCAGAAACATCCGTCGCAAGCAGCAAGATATTCCAATTTTCAAGCTCAGGAAAATCTTCCATAAGCAGCATCATGATTGAATAAGGTTCCTGCCCCGTGGAACAACATGCCGACCATATTTTGATGGAATGGGAATAAACATTTTCCTTGATCAATTTGGGAATGATATTTTTCTTCAAATTATCAAAGACCCTTGGTCCCCTGAAAAAACTCGTTTCCTGGATGGTCATGTTCTCCACGACCAAATTCCCCAATGCGGAGTAGGGATTGATTTTTATTTCTTTTGCAAGCTCATTTACATTTGCAATTTTCTGGGCTTCACAAACTGGATTAAGTCTGTTTTCGATCAAATATTCCTTGCCATCGCCAAGATCATGCCCAAGCTTGATTTTGAGGAAATCAACAAAAACACGATAATTTTCCGGGGTAATACCAGCGCTGTCAAATTGCATTTAATGGTCCAGATAATCTGATTATAAAGGAATTACTTTTGGTTAAGTCGAGCCATAATTTCTGTAGAAAGGTCCTGAATCGAAAGCGCTTCATCCGCCAATCCTTCTTTGTAGACGCTGCCTGGCATTCCCCAAACAACGCTGGAAGTCTTGTCCTGAACTAGAATTTTACCCCCGGCTTTGTGAATTACCTTGCAACCCTCCAAGCCATCCTGGCCCATGCCTGTCATAATAACGGTAAGGGCGGAAGACCCGTAAACTTTCGCAACCGACCTCAACATCGGGTCAACTGCCGGCCTGCAATAATTCTCAGCGGGGCCCTGGTTTAATCGCACTTTATTTCCCGCCAAGGAAGGCTCAATCACCATGTGATAATCACCCGGGGCAAGCAAAAATTTCCCATTGACGAGTGTATCTCCATCCACAGCTTCAGTAACGGCATGCCTGGTCTGGCTGTTTAGATGATCCGCAAGGCTTTTGGTGAAACCCGCTGGCATATGCTGGGTGATGATTGCGGGAACTGGAAGAGGCGAGGGTAGTGCCATCAGCAGGACTTTAAGCGCCTCGGGCCCACCCGCGGAAATACCAATCGCCAGGATCTTGGGTGTAACAGATTTTACAACTTGTTTGTGAATTTTTTTTACAGCCTGGGGCAAATCATAAACTCCACTGCTGGATTGGTTTTTTTTGAAAACCGCTTTCATCCGGGGGAGAAGGTCTTTTTTCAAAAGTTCAATGGTTTCTTCCGGAGAGCTGGTTGAAGGTTTACAGTAATAATCATCCGCTCCGAGGGAGATCGCATCGAGGGTGATAAGGCTTCCCTTTTGCACCAGCGAACTAAACATGATGATGGGTAATTCGGGGTTTTGCTGTTTAAGTTCAGCAAGAACTTCGAGCCCGTTCATTATCGGCATATCCACATCAAGAATAACCAAGTCTGGTTTTAATTTTAGAGCCAGCTCAATTCCTTCTTTTCCATCACAACCCGCACCCACCAGATTAAAATCAGGATCGGATAAAAGAACTGTTTTTAATATTCTGCGTACTACTGAAGAATCATCAACAATGAGCACACGAATTGAAGGCATAAATTATTCCACCGATAAAATAAAAGGTTCATTGCCAGCATTTATTTGATAGCAATGAACATTATACACTTAATCAAAAAGTTTACCAAAAAATCCATCCAAGCTATGAAAATCTTAAATCATGAAAGATTATAAAGCCTTGGTTTGAAATGATTTTACAAGCTGCTCCAACTCTGAAGCCATCGAATCCAAGCCCATTGCAGCTTTCTCCAATTCAGTTGCACCCTTGGAAGTGCTTTGTGCTGCTTCCGCAAGACCTGTGATATTCTTGGCGATTTCGGTACTTCCCATGGCTGCATCCGCAACATTTCTCGTGATCTCGCGAGTGGTGGCCGCCTGCTCTTCCACCGCTCCCGCAATCGTATTTTGTATCTCATGAATCTTGCTGATGATATTGCGGGTCTTCTCGTTGGAACTTACAGCTTCACGTGTATCGGACTGGATTCCTTCGATTTTTGTACGAATATCTTCGGTCGCCTTCGCTGTTTCCTTGGCCAGTTCTTTTACTTCGCTTGCCACCACTGCAAAACCCTTGCCAAACTCTCCTGCTCGCGCAGCTTCGATGCTGGCGTTCAATGCCAATAGATTTGTCTGCTCTGCAATCGAGGTGATCACCTTGATCACATTACCGATGATGTTGCTATTTTCGCCCAGCCTGAGCACCGCTTTATTTCCTGTTTCTGCAATGCTTACCGCTTCATTTGCAACCTGGGCTGCCTGCTGGGCCTGCTTGGCGATTTCCCTGATGGTTTGGCCCATTTCCTCTGCAGCGCCTGCAACTGACTGAATGTTTGAACTAACTTCCTCTGCTGCTGTTGCAATGGCATTAGCCTGGGCGGAGGTTTCGGTTGCGTTGGCAACCATGCTACGACTGACCTGCTTTTGGTTGGAGGAAGAATGTATCAACTTTTGGGAATTGCCTGAAATCAGGACAATTGCATTATTCATTCCAATAACCGCTTTAGAAAGCGATTGGGACATTGCTCCCAATTCTCCCTGCCCTTGGATTTCAACCACCGAGGCAAGATCACCGGAGGCAAGTTTATCAAGCCTTATACTGCTGGTGCGGATAGGCACGGTAATCCCCTTGCCAATGTACCAGACAAGGATGAACGACATCGTAAGCGCAAGTGCGGAAAGCAGCAGCGAATAAAACCTATCGTACTTAAACTTGGTTATTCTTTTGCTTAATAATTCCTCAAGTTCAATAGAGCAGGTGTCCCAGAGGGAAAAAGAATCCTCAAGGCAATCATTGCCCGCCTCCAAGATTTTCGGATCGGTTTTGTTTAATTGCTCGGGTTTGAGGTTTGAAAGCAATTTCACAAAGTTTTCAATGCTTTTCTTAAGCTTTTCAGAGGGGGCAGGAAGGTTTTTATGAAGGGATTCTGACTTCCCATAAAAATTGTTATCTTCATTAATTGCTGATTCGAGACTCGCAAAAATCCTATCGGCATCGCTCTGCGAAAAAAGAGTCAACTGGGCTGCAATTGCTATTTTATCATCTTCTTTCTTGCCTGTGTTTTTAACCGCTGCGCCATAAAGGGAAATCAGGGTTGAAATTCTTTCCTGCGCCTGGGGTAAGGCAACCAAACTTACATCCATCAGATAAAAAGAATCCAGATCAGGATCTAGAATAAGATTGGAGGTGTCGCCCAAATGCGTGATCATGGTGCGTATGATTTTAATCAGGTTATCATGTTCAGCTTTGCAAACATCGATAGACAACGTCTGCCATGATTTTCGTAACTGCTCCCATTTTCTTGATAAGTTATCAACCTTTGCATCATCCCTTTTTCTCTTGGCAAGCCCATCCTGGGTGAATTGCAAAACCGAACCGATTTCCTTGTCCATTGCTTCCAAGCTGCGAATTGCGGTATCTAATGAGGATTGTTCTTTCGCAACAATTGCACTGGAAGCAGTATCTCCAGAAAGAACTGCTATTGAGGCGTTCTTGTGGATCAAAATCGCTTTTAAGATTTTTTCCAGAGGTCTCTGGAAGGTGTTACCTTGCTTTTCAAGTACTGCAAAATCGATTCGGTCTTGTATGCCATCGATTGTAAAATACAGCAGCACCGAAATAGGAAGTAAAAAACTGGCAGAAATAAGAAGAAGCCTTTGCAGAATACTCATTACAAACCCTCACATTAAATTTCGTTGTTTCCCTGGTCAAACCCAAACCTGTAATTACTTCCTGTTTAAGCCCTATGCTTTTATCTGGAACGTTTTCACGATCTTTTCCAATTCAGAAGCCACGGCATCCAAACCCAATGCTGCTGATTCCAAATCAGTCGCCCCCTTGGAGGTACTTCGGGCAGCTTCTGCAAGCCCGGAGATATTCTTGGCGATTTCCGAACTACCTGTGGCTGCATCCGCTGCATTTCTTGTGATCTCGCGAGTGGTGGCCGCCTGCTCTTCCACCGCTCCCGCAATCGTATTTTGTATCTCATGAATCTTGCTGATGATATTGCGGGTCTTCTCGTTGGAACTTACAGCTTCACGTGTATCGGACTGGATTCCTTCGATTTTTGTACGAATATCTTCGGTCGCCTTCGCTGTTTCCTTGGCCAGTTCTTTTACTTCGCTTGCCACCACTGCAAAACCCTTGCCAAACTCTCCTGCTCGCGCAGCTTCGATGCTGGCGTTCAATGCCAATAGATTTGTCTGCTCTGCAATCGAGGTGATCACCTTGATCACATTACCGATGATGTTGCTATTTTCGCCCAACCTGACAACCGCTATGTTTCCTTTTTCTGCAATACTGACCGCATCATTTGCAACCTGGGCTGCCTGCTGCGACTGCCTGGCGATTTCCCGGATGGTTGCGCCTATTTCCTCTGCCGCGCTTGCGACTGATTGAATATTTACGCTTACTTCCTCTGCGGCACTTGCAATGGCATTAGCCTGGGCGGAAGTTTCGGTTGCGTTGGCGACCATGCTCTTGCTAACCATTTTCTGGTTGCTTGATGATTGGATTAATTTCTTGGAGTTGCCTGATATTTGAATGAACGAATTGTTTAATCCCCTTCCTATGTACCAAACAAGGAAGAAAGAAACAGCCAAAGCCAATGCGGAAAGCAACAAAGAAGAAAGCCTGTCATTCTGAAACTTCAGAATTCTTAATTCCAACAAGACTTGAAGTTCAGCGGAGCAAACATCCCAGAGGCTGAAAGAATCTTCCAGGGCCTCGTTGCCTGCTTCAAGAATTTTTGGATCAACCTTACTCATCTGTTCAGGCTTGAGAGCTGAAAGCATCTTGGAAAAGTTTGCTGCAGATTTTTTGAATTTCTCAAGTGGCCCACTAATATTCTTCTGCAAAGATTCTGACTTGCCATAGAAATTATTATCTTCATTCAAGGCGGTGTCGATGCTTGAGAAAATCCTATCCAAATCACTTTGCTGAAAGAGGGCGTTTTGGATCGCAAGTGATAACTTGTCATCCTGGTCGCTTGGGCCATGCTTAACGAGCGAAACATAAATGGAAAGCAGGTTGGAGATTCGTTCCTGCACACTTGGTAAAGCCACCAGGCTTACATCGACCATATAAAAGGAATCAAGATCCGGATCAAGGATGAGATTGGAGGTATCGCCCAGATGATTTATCATCATGCGGACAATCCTGATGAGATTATCATGTTCGGTTTTGCAGGCATCGGGCGTCATGGTCTGCCAGAATTTCCTGCATTGATCCCATTTCCTTGCAAAATTATCAACTTTTGCTTCTTCTCTTTTCCTCTTGGCAAGGCCATCCTGGGTGAATTGCAGAATGTTGCCCAGAGATTTTTCCAACAGTTCCAGATTCCGAATCGCAGAATCCAGGCTCACTTCTTCCTTGGTGGCGGTAGTCAAGGCGGTGGCATCGCCCCCAAGAACCGCAAGTGCTGCGCTCTTATGAACCAGCAGGGAGCGAAATATTTTCTCGAGGGGTCTCTGAAAGTTATTCCCCTGTTTTTCAAGTGCTGCAAAATCAATGCGATCCTGGATCCCATCAACTGTGAAATAAAGCAACACAGAGATTGGCAGCAGAAAACTTGCAGAAATAAGAAGAAGCCTTTGCAGAATGCTCATACTAAAATCTCACTTTGTTTTTCTTTAATAGACAAAGACTTGTCCTCAAGAATTTGCCCTATGTCTAATACATGCAGTAATTTGTTTTCAAGTTTATAAGTCCCGCTGATGAAACGCCTTGTTTCAACGGGAAGTGTTTCGGGTGGAATTTCAAAATCAGCTTGGTGCACCACCACCACATCTGCAACCGAATCAACTTGCAGGCTGTAAAATTCATCTTGAAGCTTGAGGACAATATTCATGCAGTTGGATGTTTCCAGAAGTGGAAAGCCCAGTAACTGACGCATGTTTATTGCCAGCACGATATTACCGCGAAGGTTGATCAGGCCGTTGAAAGCCAATGAAGCCAGTGGAACCTTGGTAACTTCGAGGGGTCGCAGAATTTCCTGGACATCTTGAATGAGAATACCGAACAATTTGCCACCTATTGCAAAAGTGGCGTAGGAAAGTTCCTTGCTCAAGACAAGACCTCCGGTTTTTTAACAATGAGGGCCAAAAGCACACCCAAGTCAACAAACTCGGTGATTTTCCCGCTTACCACACCAGTTTTTTTAATTCCACGCCCGGTGCTGTCGCCATGGATTTTTATCGATTCATAAACCGTATCAAGGATTTTCTCTACCGAAAGCCCGACAAATTTTCCGCCATAGTTGTGAACCACGACCGGGATTTTCCTTGTCTTATCCTGGGTATCAGAACTCCTCTTGATCCCAAGGATTTTTCCCAGGTTGTATATGGGTAGAATGCCTTCCCGATATTGAACCAAGAACATATCACTTGATTTTTCAAGCTGTGATTCCTTGAATTCTTCAAGCCTTACCACTTGCTCGAGGGGAATTGCAATCTGGCTTTCGCCCCCCGCACTCACCAATAGAAGGCCCTCGCCCTCCAGGTGTCCATCAGTTTGTATTTCATCTTGTTTCGCAAGTTCCTGGATACCAAGATCGCGAATTTTCGGAAGTGCTTTTCCCAGCCTGGCCACACCAGAAACATCGAGAATGAGTTGCACCAACCCATCGCCCATGATTGTCACCCCGGCAAAACAGCCCACGCCTTTCAGCCTCGAAGGCAGTGGTTTTACCACGATTTCATTGGTATCCTTTACCGAATCCACCAGCAGGCCAAACTGCTTGTCTTCAGCCTGCAGAATAACTATGTGATTGGGTTGCGATTCAATGTTGGCTTGGCCCTTGATTTGTAAAAGTTCGGATAGATTGATGAGGGGAATAAGTTTGCCCCGAAATCTGAACACAGGCGTTTCGTGAACATACTCAATCCCACCAACTTTACTATCATCCTTTAACCTGAGCAATTCGGTGATGTGGGTTTGAGGAATGGCGAAGCTTTCGCCGGCGGCGGAGATAGTTAGCGCCTTGATGATCGCAAGGGTGAGAGGTATACGCAGGTGGATTGTCGTGCCTTTGTTCACTTCGCTTTGAATATCAATCATACCACCAATTTTTTCGATGTTGTTTTTTACAACATCCATGCCAACGCCTCTTCCCGAAACGCTGGTGATTTTTTCAGCAGTGGAAAACCCCGGAAGGAATATCAACTGCAACACCGAGTTATCACCCATTTGCGAGAGTTGATCAGAGGAAAGCAGTTGTTTTTCAAGTGCCTTGGCTTTGACCCGGTTAAGGTCGATGCCTTTGCCATCATCTGAAATCACAACATTAACACGGCCACTTTCATGGTAGGCCCGAAGCAAAAGAGTGCCTTCAGGTTTTTTATTAGCCCGGGCCCTGCCTTCCGGAGATTCGATACCATGATCAATTGAATTACGCACCAGATGCGTTAACGGATCTTTAATTGCTTCAATAAGGGTTTTATCAAGTTCAGTGTCTGCGCCCTGCATTTGCAGGTTGATTTGTTTACCCAATTTGAAGGCAACCTCACGAACCATTCGTGGGAATTTGTTCCATACATTCGATATGGGCTGCATCCTGGTTTTCATCAACGCTTCCTGCAACTCGGAAGTCACCAGATTAAACTGCCTCGATGCCACCTGTAGCAGGGAATCGTTCAGCCTGGTCGAGCATTGCAGTAATTGGTTGCGCGATAAAACAAGTTCGCTCGCAAGCGACATTAATTTGTCAAGAATATCAACTGGTATACGCACCGAGGAATCGGAGAGCGCTGAGGTAACTTCTTTGTGCAGTTCTTCCGTTTTTTCCCGGGGAATAGATGTAGTCGGAGAAGGCTTTTCCACCACCAAGGATCCAGATGTTGAATGCATGGCAACTGGCTTCGCTACATCTGAAAATGAACTGCCAGCATCCTTGTCAATCATCATTGTTGGCGCAATAACAGGCGCAGGATTTGGCTTGATCTCAAGTGAAGGCGTTTTAGCCTGCGTATCAATTATCGAGGCCTTTGCCTTGGTGCAATCATTAAGGGCATTGATAATACCTTCTGAATCTGAATTACCTTCATTCTGGTTGGATTCAAGACTCGAAAGAATGGCACGGGTGCCATCGATTGCGGCTAGGAGTGCGGTGGTAATGGTGGCGGTGGGTTGTAGCGAACCATCTCGTATTTTACTCAGCAGGTTTTCTGCTGCATGGGTCAACTTTTCGAGCTTGGACAATCCAAGAAAGCCCGCACTTCCCTTGATCGTGTGCATCACACGGAAAATACTTTTCACCAATTCCGGATCCGTGGACTTCTCGAGTTGAAGAAGTTCGATATCCATGCGCGACAGGTTTTCCTGACACTCAATTAGAAATTCCTTGAGGGCCTCATCCATCTCAACATTAATTACTGATGGGGTTAGTGCTGCGGTGGATGGCAGGGGGGCAGGTTGTTCTGGTTTTTCCTCAACCGTGGCTGCCTTTGCCTTGGTGCAATCATTAAGGGCATTGATAATACCTTCTGAATCTGAATTACCTTCATTCTGGTTGGATTCAAGACTCGAAAGAATGGCACGGGTGCCATCGATTGCGGCTAGGAGTGCGGTGGTAATGGTGGCGGTGGGTTGTAGCGAACCATCTCGTATTTTACTCAGCAGGTTTTCTGCTGCATGGGTCAACTTTTCGAGCTTGGACAATCCAAGAAAGCCCGCACTTCCCTTGATCGTGTGCATCACACGGAAAATACTTTTCACCAATTCCGGATCCGTGGACTTCTCGAGTTGAAGAAGTTCGATATCCATGCGCGACAGGTTTTCCTGACACTCAATTAGAAATTCAACTAATGCCTCGTCCATTTCGCTCATAAGTAACTTAATGTTTAGAAAGCTAAAGAAAGTACAGTTAAGGATACCTGAGATGATAGCATAGGAAATATGCGCAAACTTTAAGGGAAAGATTATTTTTTAAAGCAAAAGCATGAAAGCGAAGGCTTTTATTAGAATAATCGTTAAAATTGTACGAAAATCACACTGTTTTCAACTTAAAGGGCAATAAACTTCGAGATTTCCATCTTAAGAGCGGAAGCTTCGGTAGATTTTGACAGAATTCTGCAAGATTTCAAATTTCTGATCGGGTCGAGCAAGAAAGAATCAGGCTCGCTGGTAATCAGCAGAATAGGAAGATTTTTCAGCTTGGCATCCTGGCTAAGGCTTTCAACAAACCCCTTGCCATCCATGATGGGCATATGAAAATCACTGATTGCAAAAAGAAAAGGTCGTGTCTGGGCCAGGGCCAATCCTTGCGCACCGTCAACTGCTTCTACAACATCATCGAAACCCAAGGTTTTTAAAATACCCAGCATTCTTCGCCTGGCAAAGGAACTGTCATCAACCAAAAGCACGGTTTTGGAAATGGGTTGCGCAGGGGTGGTTTTAGAATCGCTGGAGAGGTTCGATTTAAATGCTGTTTGAAGTTGTTCTGGCGTAAAAGGCTTTCTTAAAATTTTAAAATCAGATGTTGCAGCTTGGGATTCCATCTCGTTATCAATATTCGAAGTAATCAATATGAACGAAATATTCTTGCCCGAGGGAGAGGCTTTTACTTTTTGGGCAAGTTCGATGCCACTGCAATCGGGAAGATTTTGTGTGCAAACAATGGTCTTAAAGCCACCCGCGTTAAATTGTTCGAGGGCCTCGGCTCCTGAAGGCACAAGTTTTACATCTGAAATACCAAGGGATTTAAGCTGGTTGCTTATCATCATGCCTTGAAGCTTGGAAGGTTCAACAAGCAAAACCTTGGTGCCATCGCCTGGTGTTAATCCCAATCCCAACTGGCTAGGTCGCTCGACAAAAGCAGTTGCGGCATTATTCAAATCATTATTAATCGAGGTTTTTTGCGCTGGGTTGAAAATTACAGTACCCTCTGATTCAATCGTGGCGCGCTTTGCATTTGGGCTGTCGAAAAATGCGGTACTTGAGTCCATTTCGGTTTGGGCACTTTGCGGAGGTATTACAATATTCGCAGGCACAACCTTGGATATTTTTTCCATCCTCTTGATGTTTTCGAGATCCTCGATGATTTCGTTCATGGTCTGGTATCGCTGATCAACCGTCTTTGCAACCATCTTCGTAAAAACGGCATCCAGGGTTTCGGAAACATCGGGCCTGGATTCCCTGAGGCTTGGAATAGGATGGGCCATGTGAGCCATCAGCTTTTCCATCACGGATTTACCGGTGTAGATATGTTTTCCGGTCAGGATGTAATAAAGGGAACAACCAAGGCTGTAAATATCTGCGCGGTTATCAACGCCGCTGGTGTTCTCAGCTTGTTCGGGAGCCATGAATTCCAAAGTGCCTGCAATCGTGAATTGCTTGGTAAGGCCCTGCTTGTTGTCATCATCACCGGAAGATTCAGCCTCGGCTAGGCGAACAAGCCCAAGGTCTGCAACCTTGATATTGCCCTGCCTGTTTCTCATCAGGTTTTGTGGCTTGATATCTCGGTGCACCATCCCCTGGTCGTGTACATACTGCAAAGCTTTCGCAGATTGAATCATGGCATCAATCGCCTCGCTGATGGGAAGCGGGCCATGCTTGCGCACGATACCATCGAGATCACTGCCCTCAACAAATTCGAGAACCAAGAAGAATCCCGATGGGCCAAAATCTGCATCGTAAGCCTGGATAACACCGGGGTGATTAAGGCGGGCCAGAGTTTCTATCTCGCGTTGAAAGCGTTGCAAATGATCTGGATTTTCTTGAATTTCAGGGTTGAGAACCTTGATTGCAACAACCCTGCGCATGCGTTTGTGTCTGGCGCGATAAACCATTCCCATGCCACCTTCACCCAAGCGATCAAGAATGAGGTAATTATCCATCACCAAATCTGCAATACGCTTGTTACGAAGTTCACCTGCTTGAAATGCTGTGATCAGCCCTATCTGTTCCAAAAAATCGCCCAATGCATCGCGATCATCCAAGCCCGTGGCTTCTGGGTATTTTTCCAACGCAGAATCAATTTCATCCTTATGGATTACCCCATGCTTTACTAGTTCGCCAATTGCAAGTTCAACTTCTGGTTTCATTAATGGGTCCGCAATTAAAAAACAACTGAAATTATTATTGTTCTTTATAAAGCATAAATCTGTAGGGAACAATCAAATGATTTGGTAATTTCAATAAGTATCTGACTGTTTCTTAATATTGGGGTCAGCCATGAACAATAGAACCACCTTAAAGATCATTGGTTTTTCATTTATCATTGCATTGGGACTTTACAGTTTTTCTATTGCAAATATTTTCATGAAACCCATTGAAGATGGTGAAAAAACAAGCCCCTACACATGCAAATGGACCAATACCCCGCCCATCATTGATGGCAAACCCAACGATGCCTGTTGGGAAAAAGCCATTGCGATCGACAACTTCCATCTGCCCTGGTTGCAGGAAAAAGACAGGCCTTCCCGCACCAAAACCAAGGCAAAGCTTCTTTGGGACCGCGATAACTTTTATTACCTTGCCCAGATGGAAGATCACGACTTATTTGCGGATGTTGTAGAACACGATGGCAAAACCTGGGAAAACGATGTTTTCGAAATCTTCATCAAGCCCTCCAGCAAACACTCTGGCTATTATGAATTCCAGGTGAATGCAGCCAATACTTTTTTCGATTGCTTCTTTCCCAAGAAGAGGGATACCAGCGAAAACTTTGCTGAACTAGTTAAAGCCGATAAGTTTCACATGGAAGCCAAGGTCTTAATTGATGGCACATTAAACAAGCGGGAAGACCGCGACAAGAGTTGGACTGTGGAAGGGCGAATCCCCTGGGCGGATTTCGCCAAGACCGGAGGCAGGCCCAATATTAATGAAACATGGAATTTCGCCCTTTGCAGATACGACTACGATATCAAGGAAAAAGACCCCGAGCTTTCAACTTCTGCTCCTTTAAAATCAAAGACTCACGCAGACTTTCATCTCTTCCAAGATTACGCCCCCATGGTTTTTGAAGGCCCGATTGCACCTGCCAGCACCAAGAACCGGGTTCCCTCTAAAAACATGAAGGTGGTGGGCTCGCCTGAACCTCCCCTGCCCTACAAGACCATCAACGCATTCCCCAAATTGAAATTGAAAAATCTCACCTGCATACTCCCTGTACCTGATAGTAACATCATACTTGCCAGTGCAATGGATCGCCCTTACGCCCCTTCTTCGATTGTTCGTTTCGATTCCCGTGAAGATGCTTCTGAATCTTTCACCCTTCTTGAATCTAAAGACACCATCTTCGATATGCTTTTTCATCCTGATTACAAAAACAATGGGTATCTTTATTTGGGATGCAATGGCCCCGGCCCCGAAGCCAGGAAATATACCCGTGTCGTTCGTTACACCATCTCAAACAAATCGCCTTTTACCATCGATCCCAAATCTGCGGTCACCATCAAGGAATGGCATTCTGATGGCCATAATGGCGCTGCACTTGCCTTTGGAAAAGATGGCATGCTTTATGTCACCAGTGGCGATGGAACTTCCGATTCCGACACTTGGGTTTCGGGGCAAGATTTAACCCGCCCCCTTGGGAAAGTTTTGCGTCTTGATGTGGATCACCCCGATGAAGGCAAACAATATTCCGTACCCAAGGATAATCCTTTCCTGCATATCAAAGATGCGGTTCCCGAAACTTGGGCCTACGGACTGCGCAACCCTTGGCGCATGCACTGTGATAAAAAAACTGGCCATCTCTGGGTGGGTAATAATGGCCAAGATTTATGGGAACAAGTTTACTTCATTCGCAAAGGCGACAACTACGGCTGGAGCGTCATGGAAGGCTCCCACCCTTTTTATTCCCTGCGAAAACCCGGACCAACACCCTTCGTTAAACCCACTGCAGAGCATCATCACTCCGAAGCCCGCTCTCTTACCGGCGGTATTGTTTATTACGGCTCGAAATTTCCCGAACTGCAAGGTTGCTATATCTATGGCGACCATTCCACGGGCAAGATATGGGGCATCAGGCACGATGGCGAAAAAGTCACCTGGCATAAGGAAATTGCTGACACTTCTCTTCAAATCACAGGCTTTGGCGAAGACAATAACGGTAATCTTTTAGTGGTCGATCTACTTGGAACGATTCACAAGTTCATCCCTGTTCCCAAGGATGTTCCCCAACCACATTTCCCTAGAAAACTTTCAGAATCTGGGTTGTTCCAATCCATTCAAAACCACGAAATGATCGAAGGTGTTATCCCTTATTCTGTCAATGCACCTTTCTGGTCTGATCAAGCATTCAAGGCTCGCTTCATCGCATTGCCCGAATTTGATTCTGAAGGCAAACCCAGCTTGATTGATTACTCAAACACAAAAAGCTGGAACTTCCCCAATGGCACAGTCATTGTCAAATCTTTTGCTCTCGAAATGGAACATGGGAATCCTCAAAGTAAAAAATGGATTGAAACCCGTTTCTTAACCCGGCAAGAAGGAGAATGGGCGGGCTATTCCTACCTTTGGAACCAAGAGCAAACCGATGCGGACCTGGTTGAGTCCACTGGCCGTGATGTACCTTTTCTAATCGCTGACAAAAACGAAAAAGATGGTAATAGAAAGCAGATTTGGCATTACCCGAGCAGGGCGGAATGCATGGTCTGCCATAGCAGGGCTTCAAACTTTGTGCTTGGCCTTTGCGAAGTGCAAATGAACAAATCCCATGATTATAAAACGGGCACCGAAAACCAATTGGAACATCTTGAAAAATTACAGCTTCTAAAACCTCGGTCTCCCGATTTGCGCTCCGCACTTAAACTGATAGGCCAAAACGATGGCAAAAAAGATAAAGCCCTTGACGACTGGGTCAACACGCAACTTAATTTCCCGGATCAAAGGAAGATCGCAAGCCCTGATTACCTTTTGCCTTTGCCTGTTTCCCAATTGAAAAAGTTGGTGAACCCCTACGATAAAACCAACCCTCTTGAGGCACGGGTCAAATCCTACCTCCATTCCAATTGCGCGAATTGCCATATCAATGCGGGCGGGGGCAATTCCCAAATGGATCTCGACTTTTTTGCAGACAAAACCAAAATCAAAATTCTGGATGAAAAGCCCAATCATCACACCTTTGGTTTCAAGGATGCAAAAATCATCGCGCCAGGCGACCCAGAACGATCGGTTCTCCTGCATCGTATTTCCATCGTGGGTA
>CAZYAY010000010.1:0-59807 GCA_964646215.1 uncultured Candidatus Kuenenia sp.
GAGGTTTTTTTCTTCAGCCTATTGCTCCTTGCCCCTCTGTTTACGATAATATCTTTTCTGCATTGAGACATTCGAGAGAACTTCCCAGCAGTGGTAGGTTCCTTTATTTTTTTTCAGGTATAAAAGTCATGGTTCAAGTTGTAAAAGTTAAGGCTCAAAGTCGCAAAGAACAAGGCTCAAAAGCTTCCAAAAAGCTTAGAAAAACAGGAATGGTTCCTTGTATTGTCTATGGTCATAAGGAAAGCGCTGTTAGCGTTTCTGCAAGCCATGATGAATTATTAAAACTCGTTAAGCATGGCGTTCGCCTGGTGGATTTGGAAACCGATGGCAAGGTCGAAAAAGCTTTAATCCGGGATGTGCAATGGGATTATCTGGGAAATGATGTGATTCACGTCGATTTTTCCCGCGTCAGCGCTGACGAAAAAATCCATATCACCGTTGCTCTTGAATTGAAGGGCACTGCTCCTGGCCTTTTGGCAGGTGGTGTTCTTGATATGCCAATGCATTCAATTCATATTGAATGTTTGGTTATAAATATTCCTGATGTAATCCGCATCAATGTAAGCGAATTGCAAGTTGGTGGCGTAATTCATGTGAAACAACTTGTTGCTCCCGAAGGTGTTAAATTCCTTGCGGATGAAGATGCCGTTGTTGTGCATATCGTTTCTGCCAAAGCTGAAGTGGCTTCAACAATGCCTGCAGAACTTGGCGCTGCTGCTACCGAACCTGAGGTTATTAAGAAGCCCAAGCCAGTAGCTGAAGAAGAAGAGTAATTTGTAGCCTTTTGAATTTAACAAAAGGGCCAGGCGTATGAAGGTGGTTGTGGGTTTGGGGAACCCTGGTGTTGATTATGATGGTACCCGCCATAACATAGGGTTTGAAGTTCTTGACAAGATGGCGAAGACAGATGGCGATGGTAGGTACGCGCTAAAGTTTCATGGTGCAGTTTGTCAGGTGGTTAAGGGCGATCAAAAGATTTTGCTTGTAAAACCCATGACATTCATGAATCTTAGTGGCTCGTGCGTTTCAGAAATATTAGGATTCTACAGGGTTGATTTTGCTGATTTGATAGTGCTTTGTGATGATGTTAATTTGCCTTTGGGCAAAATTCGAATTCGGTCAGAGGGTGGTCACGGTGGGCATAATGGCCTCCGGGACATACAAAATAAACTGGGTAGTACGAATTACCCGCGAATTAGACTTGGTGTTGGCGGTCCGAGTGAAGCGAATTTGGCAGGTTATGTTTTGGGAAAATTCAGGCCTCACGAAATGACCGAAGCGAAAATGATGGTTGATAATGCGGTTGATGCGGTTTGGAGCTGGGTTAAGGATGGGATTCATGTTTGCATGAATCGATTCAACGGCCCGGTAAAGTAATAAAAGTTTTGTTGTTTTCTTATCAAGGATAGGGTGTAAATCATGGCAGTGAATGTGAATGTTTATGAATGCATGTTTTTGCTCGACACAAACAAAGTTGCTGGAAATACCACAGAGTTATCGAACCAGATTCATGCCATCCTTGAAAAACACAAGGCAGAAGTATTGATTTCTCGTCCATGGGATGACCGGAAGTTGGCATATACCGTGAAGGGCCAAAAGAAGGCTCTTTATTATTTGCTTTATATCAAGGTTGAAGGGCCAAATCTGGCAGCCATCGAACATGACTGCCTCCTTAATGAAAATATCCTTCGTTTTCTTTTCCTTAAAATTGATCCCAAGCTTGTTGATGTCATGCTTTCCCTGGCTCGTGAAGACAGGCCTGTGGCATTGCAAACGGTTCAGCAAGATCCAACGGGTGAAGATTATTTCCAAGAAGAAGAACGTGGTTCCCGTCGTGGCGGTGGTGGTGGCGGTGGTCGTCGTTATGATAGCAAGGATTAACGCGTATTTTCATCGTACCTTTGTTGCTGCTAAGCTTGATTTCTCCGATTTGTATTTTAACTTGTAACAAGCTTTTAGTTGGCAAAAGTACCGTTAATTTCACAGGAGCAGTGTGACCATGGCGAACCTCAACAAAGTAATGCTTATTGGTCGATTGACCAGAGATCCTGAGATTCGAACCTTCAGTAACGGTGGCAAAGTTGCCAAGTTTGGTTTTGCGGTTAATAATCGGACTAAAAAAGGTGGCGAGTGGGTTGATGAGCCGGTTTTTCTTGATTGCCAGGCTTTTAATCGTGGCGATTATGGTAAACTTGCTGATCGTGTTGAACAGATGATGACCAAAGGCAAGCAATGCTACCTTGAAGGTCATATAATCTTAGAACAATGGACTTCTCAGGCTGGCGAGAAAAGGCAAGCTCTCAAAATTGTAGTTGATAGCCTGCAAATGCTCGATGGCCGAGGTAATTCAGAAGATGGTGGCGGACCGTCCAAAGGTGCTTCCCGTAAAGGTGGTGCATCGTCTGGTGGTGATGCCTATGATTTTGGTGCTGAGGATTTTGCAGAAGAAGGCGGCAATCGCCCTGCTCCTCGTGAAGATGAAGAACTTCCCTTCTAATCGAAGGGCTAAGGGAGTTTAAAAGTGAATACTACCGCGCAACAGAACAAACGAAAACGAGCACAGGTTATCAAAGGTAAATCCGGCGGCATGCTGCTGGTCCTTACCCAGGATGTCCTTCATGTGGGCAAACAAGGCGAAGTCGTCGAAGTTCGCCTTGGCTATGGCAGAAATTTTCTTTTGCCCAGGGGCCTTGCAACTGCTCCTTCCCAGCATAACTTGCGACTCCTTGACCGATTTAAAGTCAAGCTTCAGCAAGCCAGGGATGCCCGACATGCAGACCTCAAAGCAATGGCTGAACAAATTGTTCGCCTTGGCGGTGTGAATATCGAATCCAGGGTGAATGAAGAAGGCCATCTTTATGGTTCTGTTGGCGCAGCAGAAATTTTGAAGGCTCTCAAAGCGAAGAATCTTATGATCGAAGAAGATATGATTCGTCTCGAGGGTGCCATCAAAGAAACTGGTATCTACGCTGTTAAATTGAATCTTGGTTACGAAATCGAGACAGAACTTACTGTTGCTGTAATTCCCGGAAAGTAATTTAGAATAGCCCTCATCAACCGGGGCGCTTTTCTTCCCGGGAAGTCACTTGCCGGGAGGATTCCCATGGCTTCTGCCAATTATGAAAGTTCGGGCTCGGGGCGACTTTTGCCCCAAAGCCTGGATTCTGAACGATCTGTTCTTGGTAGCATGTTCAGAAGCAACGATGTCATTGGTGATGTTGTTCAAATTCTAAATGTTGATAACTTCTATTCCGATGCCCACCAAAAAATTTACAAGGCTATGCTCGTTCTTTACGAGGCAGGTAAACCTGTAGATTTGGTGGTTCTCACCGAAGCACTTAAACAAGCAAATCAAATAGATGATGTTGGAGGCTACGGTGCCCTGGCCGAACTTTGGGACGCTGCCCCAACTGCTGCCAATGCTGTTCATTACGCCCACATTGTGCGCGACCGCTCGATTGTCCGATCTCTCATTAATGTCGGTAATGAAATTCTTCGGGATGCTTATGATCAAGTTGGCCCTGCAGACGAATTGCTGCATCAAGCCACGGGAAAAATGCTTGATGTTGCAGAGCGCGGTGTAACCGGCCGTATCTATGGCATGGATAAAATGTTGGAGGAAACCTTTGACCGTATTGACCAGCGCCAGACAAGGGGTGGTTCGTCAATAAGTGGGATTAGCAGTGGTTACCCAGACTTGGATGAGGTTACAGCGGGGTTTCAGAATAGCGAAATGATAATTATCGCAGCTCGCCCTTCGGTGGGTAAAACCGCGTTTGCATTGAACTTGATAAGGAATATCGCGGTAGATGAGAAAATGTCGGTTCTTTTTTGCTCGCTGGAGCAATCCCGGGTTGAAATCGTTGAGAGGCTTTTATGTTCGCATGCGCGAGTTGATGCTCAGAAATTACGAAAAGGTTTGATGAATGCTGAAGATATGGAAAGGCTGATTGCAGCCAGTGGTGTGATGAGAAATGCCAAGATTTTCATTGATGACTCGCCTGGCCAAGGTATGCTTCGAATAGCTGCAAATGCCAGGCGATTGAAATTAAGAAATGATCTTAAAATGGTTGTGATAGATTATTTACAGTTAATCGAGCCGGAAAATCGCAGGGATCCAAGGCAGGAGCAGGTGGCTCAAATTAGCCGCAGGCTGAAAGGGTTGGCGCGGGAACTTTCCATTCCCGTTATCGCATTGGCCCAGGTGAATCGTTCTTCCGAAGATCGGCAAGATCATAAACCCAGACTTTCTGACCTGCGTGAATCGGGTAGCATTGAGCAGGATGCAGATACTGTCATGCTATTACATCGACCCGAAAGATTTGAACCGGGGCAGCACGAAGGCCTGACCGAAGTGATCATCGGAAAACAGCGTAATGGCCCTGTAGGTGAAATCACCCTGACATTCAACAAAAACATGATGCGATTTGAAAGTTTTGCAGTAGGCGTACCGTTTGACAATTAATGAAGATGGAGCCCCGGGATGAATCGGGTTGGAATCGGCCATGATACGCATAGGCTTGAAGCAGGACGAAAGCTGATTCTAGGCGGGATATTAATTGATCACCCGCGTGGATTATCGGGCCATAGCGATGCGGATATTGTTTTGCATGCCCTAACAGATGCTATCCTTGGAGCTGCCGGGCTTGGGGATATTGGCGATGCCTTTCCCGATACGGATTCTGCCAATAAAGATGTTGATTCTTCGATCTTTTTGCAACATGCGATGGGTCGAATTGCAACTCTGGGCTGGCATCTTATCAATGTAGATGTCATTATTTTTGCACAGGAGCCAAAATTGGGAATGGTGAAATCCCGCATCAGGGATAACCTGGCCCGGTTGCTGTTGTTGGATGGATCGTGTGTGAATGTTAAAGCGAAGACTGGTGAAAAAGTTGGATTCATTGGAAGGGCCGAGGCAATGAGTTGCCAGGCGGTGGTTCTTTTGGGGCGTTCCTAGAGTGGAACCGGTTGTTAAGTAAAGGATTATTCATGCAGATTAAAGTTTATAATACGCTTACACGCCAAAAAGAAGATTTTCAAACAATGCAACCTGGAAAGGTCGGCATGTATGTTTGTGGCCCCACTGTTTATAAACCAAGCCATGTCGGGCATATGGTTGGCCCCGTAATCTTTGATACGATCAAGCGTTTTCTTTCTTATCTTGATTATCAGGTGAAATTTGTTGTTAACATCACGGATGTTGATGACAAGCTTATTGTCGAATCAAAAAAACAAAATACGACGGTGACCGAACTCGCAGAAAGAGTGACCGCAGATTATCTTGCCAATCTCAAGAAACTTCAAGTTACAGGTATTGATCATTTTCCAAGGGCCACCCATTACATTGGCGAAATTCAATCAATGATTAGTGGCTTGATCGAAAAAGGTTTTGCTTACGCATCGATGGGCGATGTCTATTTTGATGTTTCCAAAGATGAAGATTATGGAAAACTTTGCAATCGAGATCCCGAACAGCTTGAGGCGGGAGCGCGGATTGAAATTAACGAACGAAAAAGGAACCCCGGTGACTTTGCTCTTTGGAAAGGTGCGAAGCCGGGCGAACCGATGTGGGATAGCCCATGGGGTTCTGGAAGACCGGGCTGGCATATTGAATGTTCCGCCATGAGCATGAAATTGCTGGGCGAATCCTTCGATATGCATGGGGGAGGTTTGGATTTGCAATTTCCCCACCATGAAAACGAACTTGCGCAATCTGAGTCCTTCACCGGAAAAACATTTGCCCGATACTGGCTTCATAATGGATTGATGAAGACGGGCGATAAAAAAATGTCCAAGAGCGAGGGTAACGAGATCGTGGTTACCGAGTTGTTAAAAAAGCATAACCCAGAAACCCTCAGGTATCTGCTTTTAACATCGCATTATCGCAGCCCAATTGAGTATAGCGAAGATCGCTTGCTGGAACTCCGAAGATCGCTTGATTCGTTTTATCGTTTTTTTGACCGGGTTAAGCGAATCAGTGGCAACAGCTTTTATCAAATTGTAGGCGACTTCAAGTATCTGCCGCCATCCAAGGGTCTTTCGGCTTTTCTTGGCGAAATTTACAACCTTCGAGCCTCTTTTCTGGATGCATTCGCTGATGATTTCAATTCAGGCGGTGCGCTTGGTACCCTGCACGAATTTCTCAATGCTCTAAATCGCTTTGCAGACCAATCCAAAATTGAAACCCCTGAGGCCAAGCCTGAGGCCAAAGTTGAATTCCTTGATGCTGTTGCTGTATTTAAGGAAATCACGCAAATTCTTGGTCTGTTTCTTGAACCACAAGAAACTGCAACCGCCCAAGGTAATAATCAATTGATGGATGGTGTGATGAATCTATTGATCGATATTCGGGCGGATGCCAGGAAGGCAAAGAATTTTGCATTGGCTGATCAGGTTCGCAAAAGGCTGACCGAGCTAAACATTACCTTGGAAGACAGACCGGGAGAAACCGGCTGGCGAGTTGGCCCTTAAACAGCCTTTAATAGGCTTTTCATGGAAGAATTCATGGCGATTGCTTCTTCAAACATCCGGGAATTACAACCCCAGAGCTTTAAAAGAGTTTTGGGCATTGACCCAGGCTTGCAAGTTACCGGGTACTCGGTGTTGGAGAAGATTGGCCAGGGCGCCAAGCTGATCGAAGCTGGTATTATTTCAACCAAAGATTCGGGCAGCAAATTGCTTCATGTGCGGATTGCATCCCTTTATGATAGCTTGATGGAAATTATTGAACAATTCAAACCGCAGTCAATGGCTGTGGAACAATTGTTTTCCCATTATAAACATCCCCGCACCGCAATCTTAATGGCACACGCCCGAGGCGTAATTCTCCTTGCTGCTGCGCAATATAAAATGTCAGTAACCAGCTATAATCCTACCCGGGTCAAGAAATCCCTGACAGGAAGTGGCAGGGCAGGGAAGTTGCAAGTTCAATGGGCCATTCAAAGGGAACTAGGTTTGGCTGCATTGCCTGAGCCTCCCGATGTTGCAGACGCCATGGCTATCGGCCTTACTCATATTCATGCGATTTCCCTAGAGAAGCCGGAGCTTTTATGATTACCAAGATCACCGGCATTTTGAACAAGGCAGAAGAGGATGATGCCCGAATCCAAGTTGGGGCCTTCGAATATCAAGTCCTAGTTACCGAACTGGTTCGCAGGCAGATACAAGATCGCATTGGTCAGGAAATATCGCTTCATACCCTTCATTTCTTTGAGGGGAATCCCGTTCAGCAAGGTCGAATGATCCCAAGGTTATTGGGCTTTCTACATGAATCGGACATGAGCTTTTTTGAACTTATTTGCACCGTTGATGGCATCGGGGTCCGTAAAGCTATCAGGGTTATTGCAATGCCTGTCAATCAGATTGCTGAAGCCATCCAGCGTTCCGATACCAAATGGCTGACGACCCTGCCCGGGATAGGGCCGGCGATGGCGGAAAAAATCGTAGCAGGTCTTAGAAAAAAAGTCGCAGTCTTTGCTTTGGACCATGCCGGGTTGAAGGCAATCTCTGGTAACCCTGATTCAGGCGATGACAAGATTTTTGCAGATGTGTTTAACGCCTTAATGGCTTTAGGGCTGGGGCCCTCCGAGGCCAGGCTGCGCATAGATAAATTAATTGCATCAGGAAAGATTCCTGCTTCCGTGGAAGAGGCGATCAGTGCTGTTTTCAAAGGTTCCTGATTCTGAACTGAAAGATTAAATCATGGCTCGACAACCAATACTTCAACCCGATGCATCCAAGGATCCGAAAGAGCACGACTCGGCGCTGCGCCCCCGATGGTTGCGAGAGGTGATTGGCCAAAAGGCGGTGGTACAAAGGTTGCAGATAGTATTAAAAGCATGCAAGAAACTAAAGGAACCACTTTCGCATATGCTTTTCGATGGGCCACCGGGTTTGGGAAAGACCACTTTTGCGACGGTTTTGCCCAATGAAATGGGTACGGCTTTGCAGTTGACCTCTGGGCCTGCTTTGACCAAACCTGCGGATCTTCTTCCTTTTTTAACAAACTTGGAAGAGGGATCGATTCTTTTCATAGATGAAATACATCGTCTTCCCAGAACGGTTGAAGAGTTTATTTATCCTGCAATGGAAGACTTTCGGGTAGATATCGTTTTGGGCGAGGGGATGAACGCCAGAACCATCAGCCTGAAGTTAAAGCGCTTTACATTAATTGGTGCAACCACCCGCAGCGGTATGCTTTCAAGCCCATTGAGGGACCGCTTTAAAATGCACGAGCATCTGGAGTTTTACTCTCCGGAAGAGCTTGCAGAAATTCTGATGATCAATGCCAGGAAGTTGAACACCCCAATTACCGAAGATGCTGCCCAAGAGATTGCCATCCGAAGTCGTGGTACTCCGAGAATTGCCAATTCCAGGTTATGGTGGACTAGGCATTTTGCTGCTAGCGAGGGCGATGGAGGCATTAATCTGGAAATCGCCAAGACTGCATTGGAAATGGCAGAGGTTGATCGGGCTGGGTTAGATAAACAAGATCGAAGGTACTTGGAAACACTAATCGGGGTTTTTGCTGGAGGGCCTGTTGGTATCGAGGCACTGAGCGCAACCATGAATCTTCCGGTCGATACACTCAGTGATGAAATCGAACCCTACTTGCTTAGAGAGCAATTCACCATTCGAACTCCCCGTGGTCGCATCGCTACTAGCAAGGCATACAGCCTTCTAGGAAAGGAAGAGCCCGTCAAAGAAAACACCGAAGAGGATACAACCTCTCAGCCTTCACTGTTTTAGCTGTAGTGTACAAACGATCAAAAGTTCTGGTATTTAAAATGGATTTTACTAGTCATTTCAATTATTCAACATAAAATTTCCCTATCTTGTTATGCTATCTGATTTAATGTAAAGTAATTATTTACATGTATTCTTGTTTTTGTTACAGTCCGCTAGCAAGATTTAGTTTGGAGATGGTTCTAAACTGACCCTTAATGTCTAAGTTGAGAGATGTGGATGGCGAGAACGCTAACCCTAATGTTTCGCAGAGACCCTTCCAAAGATCGTTTGGAAGAAAAAATCCCATTTGAAGGCTATAATATTCTATGGCCAGATGGTACTCCTGCTGAACTCGCAATTGACGCACTTTGTAAGCACGGCCAACGTTTGCTTGGTTTGGGCAAGTACCTACAGGGTTGCAATGAAAAAATGATCGATATGAAGTTCTTTCCTTTAAAAGGCAAGGACGATCCTCTTACTAGAATCCCTGGCCATAGGGTTCGCCGTTTTTATCTCCATAAGCTAGATAACTCGGGTAGGGTCCATTTTTTTGATGGTACCCCCACCTCTGTGGTTACTGTAATTGGGCGTGATGAAATCGAAGTCGTGGATTGGTTGGGTTTAGGCACCATGACCGAAAACGAAATTCAATGGTTTGATCTCGCTGCAACACCTTCCGAAGCCGATTTCAGAAATGAACTTGAACCCGTTAAGGAAGTGTCGCCTTTGGTAGAAGTAAAGTCCTACATGGAAACGACATGGGACAAAACTCTTGCGGAATCATCTTGGCAGAGGCGCTAGACTTAGCCGCCGATTGAATGCATGGTTCTCAAGGGCTTTATAAATTCTTTTGTATTAAACTGATGGCCCGCCCATTTAGAAACAACATTGGTTTCTAACATTGCCAATATTCGCTTTTCATCTATCACTGGCCTAAGAAATGGCTTTAAGTCCATTTCTTCCAAGGCAAATAAGCAGTTTCGCAACTTACCTTCCGCAGTTATTCGGATCCTATTGCAGCTTTGGCAAAAAGGTTTGGATACAGAGGCGATTATTCCAACTTTCCCTTTGCCATCTTCATAAACAAATTCCATGGCGGGTGCCATTGGGTCGTAGTTGGTTGCAGGCACCAAAAGGCCTACCTCCTTATCGATTTTTTCAATGATTTCGTGTGCAAGCACTACCTTGGCCTTTTCCCAAGGATTGGCCCCGATTGGCATATATTCAATGAATCGGATTTCTATTTGCCTCTCTCGCGCAAATTTGGCTAAGTTCACTATCTCGTCATCATTTATTCCCTTGATGGTGACGGTGTTTAGTTTGATACTTTGAAATCCAGCATTTATGCCGGCATCAATGCCTTCAAGTGTTTGCGCCAGGCCGTCCCTTTTACAAAGATCCAAGAATCGCTCTGGGATCAAGGTGTCGAGACTAATGGTGACCCGGTTTAAACCTGCCTGTTTTAAAGCCACAGCTTGGCTCTTTAGCAGCATTCCGTTGGTGGTTAGGCTAAGATCTTTAATTTCTTCAATCTGGGATAGAAACCCTACCAGAGTCGAAAGATCCCTGCGTAAAAGGGGTTCCCCGCCTGTGAGCCTCACTTTGTTGATTCCCTTGGTGACCGCGATTTTAACAAAGGCGCAGATTTCTTCAAAGGAAAGCAGTTCCTTGCTATCGAGAAACTGAACATCTTCAGGCATGCAATAAACGCATCGTAAATTACAGCGATCGGTAACACTAATACGAAGATTATTGTGAACCCTGCCAAAAGTGTCCACGAGTTTGCCCGAGCTAGTTTCAATCGAAGGAAGTTCGTTTTTTACGACAGGTTCATGTATTGGTAGTGGCTTCATTGGTTTCCAAAGTTCATGGATCGAGCGGGTTAATTTTAAGGATGAATCCAGTTGGAGACACCTTTGGGGCTGGTTTCCTTTTTCCAAATTGGAACCACTTCCTTTATCTTATCCATAATTTCCTGACAGGCTGCAAATGCATCAGCACGATGGGGGCAACTGACACAAACCGCAATACTTGTTTCACCCGGTTGAAGGATGCCCAGTCGGTGAATAATCTCGAGTTTTTGAATGGCCCACTTGGATTTTGCCTGTTCAGCTATTTCAAATAATGTTTTTTCAGCGAGTGGGGCATAGGCTTCATATTCGAGAAACAAAGTCTGCTCATTTCCAGTGATTTCCCTTACAGTTCCAAGAAAAAGTACGATCGCCCCAGCCGACTTACATCGACAATTTTCAACCATTTCATGGTGTGCAATAGGCTCATTCGTTAATTTGATTCGCATGTTCATTAAACCCTATCCGCCACTAACTGCTGGTAAAAATGCTACTTCATCGTTTTCGACAAGAAGAGTGTCCGTAAGCACAAAAATTTCGTTGACTGCAAACGCGGCCCTGCGTGCAAGATTTTCAAGCTTTGGAAATCTAACCATCAATAGTTCTCGTAGTTCTGCGACGGTGGTTAAGGCGGGAATTTCTATTTCCAATCGGCTTTGGCCAACAATATCGCGTGCACCCGCAAAGAATACAACGTAAATTTTAATCATTGTAAATTCTTTTCCAACTATTTGGGCACCATTTGGGATAATCCAGGCATTAACCCGTACGCAAGTGCCAGCAATTGTGCAGGGTGCAAGGTTTGTTTAGTTCCAACATCTTCCATTTGAATTCTACATGCACTACATTCTGTCGTACCAAGTACCAAATTTGATTTTTCAAGATGGCTGAGCATCGGTTCGCCAATGC
The DNA here is from genome assembly GCA_964646215.1 of uncultured Candidatus Kuenenia sp. Classification (GTDB taxonomy): domain Bacteria; phylum Planctomycetota; class Planctomycetia; order Gemmatales; family Gemmataceae; genus UBA969. The sequence goes on from CAZYAY010000010.1 coordinate 11,490, forward strand.
TCTTGGAAAGAGCCATATTAGAGGCCTTGAGGCCGTAAGTCCCTGCCATGCCTGAACACGAATCGGTTAACGCTTCAAGATGAAGTTGGGGAATCAATCCAAGAAGTTGTGAGGTTACAAGAGGTTGCCCCAAAGCCTTGAGATGGCATGGGACATGTTGTCCGACTTTTAAGTTGACAGGTGCGAAATCCGTTTTAAGCAAACCTTGGACATGTAGGTTCCAAAGGAAGCTGGTAAATTCTTCCACCTTGCTGGCAACCAGGGTCACATCAGGATCTTCCAAAAGCCGGCTGGCATCCTGCTTGAAAAAAAGAGCAGCGGTGGGCTCTGAACAAATAATGGGATAACCCTCACGGGCCAGATCAGCAAAAACCCGCACATTTTGCCGCAGCGCCGCCCTTGCATAATCAATATCTCCCTGGGCCAGCGGGGCCATACCGCATCCCACCTGGCCTTCAGGGACATGAACTTCGATGCCGTTGTGGTGCAGGATTGCAACAATGGCTTCGCCAACGGAAGGGTCGTGGTAATTTGCAAAGATATCAACAAAATAAGCGACTTTGGTTTTTGCAGAAGAAGGTTTCTTGGTCCAACCTTTTTTTTTGGCCCTTTTTATGAAACTAGTGCGGGCAAACGGGGGCAGTTTTCTTGATCTCGAAATCCCAAATAGTTTTTCAATCAACCACCTTGAAAAGATATTTCCCAACATCAAGTTTGAAAGTGGAGCAAGCATGCTGCCTAGGGATGAAAAAATCTCGGTACGGGATAAAACCCAATCCGATCTCTCGATGGAGTGCATTTCAACATTGGCAACCTTTGCCTCCAGCATCAAGCCAGGAATATCAACATGCGAGGGGCACTCAATTGCACACATTCTGCAGTTGATACATAAATCGGAAATATCGCGCATCTCTTCAGAACTGAATAATTGGTGGTCTTTTGGTGAGCCCATGAGCATTCGTGCGAGGTTTGCCTTGGCCCTGGGGGTGGCATGTTCGTTTTTCATCACCCGGTTGGTGGGGCACATTCTTTTTGAAATACTTTGAGTTCTACAAAGCCCACAGCCATTGCAATGCGATGATTCAATCAAGGGCGGGTTATCTTTCCATTTTAATATTGGTTGCAAGGTTGTTGCAGAGTCTTGGTTTTGCCCTGGTTGATTTTCAAGGTCTCCCAAGCTTCGAAAGGGCCATATCGGGATTTCAGAAGAGGTGCCCACAACCTTGCCAGGATTGAATTGATTGTAAGGGTCGAATAAATCTTTTATTTTCCGAAGGGAAGGCAGAACCCCCGCAGATATTTTCGTCTGCCATGGTAAACGCGATAAGCCCATCGCTTCCTGGCAGGATAAGGCGCCCCCAAAATCCTGCACCAGACCATAAACTTTATCTGCTAATGACCAAAGCCTGGCACTCTCCTTGCTTTTTTGGGGAGTGCCCAGAACCCGTAATTGTATCTGCCCTGTACCCGGGCAAATGGCATATATCGCGGTCGATTCATGATCCTTCAGCACGGTGGTGAGTTGTTCAAGAAACTGCACCAGATTTTCTCTTGGCAGAACCAAATCATCAATAAATTGCAGGAATGTTTCAGGGCCTTTGACTCGGGCTAGTGCTTTTAACGCAACCTCCCTCAGTCGCCAAGGACTAGGCGTTTGAGCATCCAGGCAATGATAAGTTCTAATCGGAGAAATACCCGTGGCGGAGATGGATTTTTCAAACGCAGCAAGGGAGGTGTTTTGGTTTACCCCGGAAAAGCATAAAAGTAAAACAGCGTTGGAGTCTGGATGAATCCACTCTGCGCAAAGGTTGTCGCCTGCCTTGGCAAGACTGAAAAAACGATGCTCAAGAATATCGCAAAGATCTGGGGAATGCTGTAAGGCGTAATGGGAAGCGTCAAGGGATTCCTGAAGGGTGGTAAAGCAATAAAGGCCCCATTGGGGGTTTAAGGGCTTTTCGACCAACCTGATTTTAACATCAAGGATAATACCCAGTGTGCCCTCCGCGCCCAAAAACACTTGGTGTAAATCTTTATTCTTGGATTTGATTATTTCGCATAGGTTGTAGTTCCCATGAATGTAAGGCAGGTTTGAAAAGGCTGCGAGCAGTTCATCTTTTTGCTCCTCCAGAAAAAAAGAAAAATGCTCCTGCAGAATTTCCGCTCGTGATACTTTTTCCTTCGGGGGTTCGCTGCCGTGTGCGGGCGATTCAAACCAGCTTACCGAACCATCATCTAAAACAACTTTTAACGCAGCGACATAATGCCTTGGATGATTATCAGCAAGAAGAAAAGGGCCGGTGGCATCAGAGGACAACCAACCGCCCAAAGTTCGTTCTTCATTCCAGGGGGCGGAGGGAATCCGGTATTTGGTGTGTGCAATAAAATCGGAGAGTTGTTTGATCGTTACACCGCATTCAGCATGAATGATTCCTTCTTCCAGGCTGATGATGTTCTTGAAATTTTGCGAGAGGTCGATGACAATGCCATTGCCTAGGGCAGCACCGCTTGTCCCTGTTCCTGAACCTCTGGGAATCAGGGGGATTTTTTTTTCAAACGCATACTTTACCAATGCGCTAACATCTTCTTGGTTGTTGGGAATAACAACCGCAAGTGGGGTAACTTCAAAGGGGGAAGCATCACAGGAATACAATTTCACCGACAGTGCATCAATCAGGATTTTTCCCGTGATGAGGCCTTTTAAGTCGTCAAAAATCATTTCGCGTGTTGCTGGATCCTGAACCAATGCTTTTACCCCTGATGTAAATTTTCTGTGCCGGTTACCGTGGTAATAGTTTCCACTTAAATAATAAGAAAGTGCAAGATCGTGTTGGTTGCCTTCCTCGATTCTTCATTAAAATTACTTTGAGTTATAAAACCCCGATGGGTCTGTAATTATGAGACTTTTAAATCTAACCTTTCAGAATGCTGTTAACCCTAAGTTGCCAAAGGCATTATAATTGTAATTGTATGTTTTGATTGGTGTTACAAATAACTTTTTTTCTTGTGGTTGTTAACGATTATTATGAAAGTCTTCATCATTATTTTAAAAGGGGCCAATACCGCCTTTCTGCCTTGCTATGGCAACAATTGGACTCAAATGCCAAATATGAACGTCATTGCGGCGCAAAGTCTGGTTTTGGATCACTATTATTGCAGTAGTTATGAAGAGGCAGAAATACGAAGGGTATGGCTTGGGGGCGATTTTCAAACACACGATCAATCACCCAGGAATTTACCCTATTGGACTGAAACTTTAAAAAATAATGGTTGGATCACTGAGTTCATCGGTACCGAAAAAGACCCTACCATCTCAAACTTTTCTTCAAATTTTACAATTAAAACACATCTTGTGCCCGATTCTTCCAGCCCGCTTGCCTACCATCAGGCAATGATCGAATCAGCAAGCTTTAAAAAGCACGATCAAAACTCCCTCATTTGGATTGAGGTGCCCGCATTACTTCCCCCGTGGGATGCAGGGAAAGATTTTTTAGGGCCCATTCAGGAGGAATTGCAGGATTATTTTCTTAATCGTGAAGAGGTCGCAGAAGATGAGGAGTTCCCCGCTCCAATCCTGAACCCTGGCGAAGATTTTAAGCCAATGGATGATAAAGCGTATCTGGCGCTGGCGTCAGGATGTGCGACCGCTTGGGCAGCGGTGGATGATATGCTTGGTGCCATGGTCGCTTCAATCCAGGAAAAGTATGGTGATGAAGATTTTAGTTTCATAATAACTGCGGACAGGGGAAGCGCAACTTCGCAGCATGGGATTTTTGGTACCAAGCCCGAATGGTTATACAGTGAATTCACCCAGCTTCCATTTTTGATTTATCAACCCAAGTCTGGTAAGGGAGGGCAAAGGCGCATGGGTTATTTTCAAGATGTTGATTTGGCGCCTACGCTGGCTGATATTTGTGGTATTCCCTTCAGTGAATATAACGGTAAATCAATCATGCAAACAAAGTTTGTGGAGGGGTGTGGTAGAAAATTTGCATACTCTCAAGATTCGAAAACCGGTTCAAAAGTTATAAGGACACATTCCAGGGCGTATTTTTTAAAGCCCGCGGAACTTGAAAAAGCAGATCCCATGATTAAATATTTTGTTTTGCCGGATGATATTCTCGAGATAAATGACATTTCCAAAACTGAACTTGGATATCAGGAGAAAATTGCAGAATCTCTTTTACTTTTGGAAAAGGAAGGCCTTTTAGCACAGGGGAAAATCGAAGCCTTGTTGGCTAATTAACCGGGTGGCCAACCTAGATTTCTGCCACCAAGCAAATGCATGTGAATGTGTGGCACAGTCTGCCCGCCAGTTTCCTTGCAATTAATAATCAGTCTGTAGCCTTTCTCCAAATTAAGATCTTTAGCAATCTTGGTTGCAACCATGTGAAGGTGCCCCATTAGGTGGGCGTCTGATGGCATGAGGTCAGCGTGCGTTTTTATTTCTTTTTTTGGAATAATAATAATATGAACCGGGGCCTGCGGATTTATATCGTTAAATGCAAGGCATTCACTATCCTCATGTACTATGGTTGCTGGAATTGCTTTTGAGATGATTTTTAAGAATATGTTTTCACTAAGCATTGATTGTCCCCTTGTGTTATAGATTAAACTACAAAATTTTAGAAAGACTTCGAGAACTTTATGAGCCAATTTCAGGATGTGACTCCGCCATGGGTGGTCGGAATTGATGAGGCCGGTTATGGGCCTAATCTTGGCCCTTTTGTGATGGCAGGAGTAATGGCGAAATGGAAGGGAGAGGGCGATTGGGTTGAAGCTTTTAAAAGCCTAACCAGGTCTGCCAGAAAAAAGCAGGATGCAAAGCCCCTGGTGGATGATTCGAAAAAAGCGTACGCAAAAGAAGGCCTCGAGGGGTTGGAGAAAACCGTCGCTTCATTCTTTAATACCAGCGACACACTGGGAGCATGGCTTAAGGAAAAATCTGTTTTTGGGATCACTGATTTAAGCAACGAAACTTGGTTTAATCCCCAGGAAGACACTTTTCTTCCAGGCATAGAATCCGCTTCTCTGCATGCCACCAACACTCTGAATTTTATTGAAGGTGGTTTTGAATCCTTTGATTGTAGGTTCTTTATTCTTCCGGCGCTGGCTTTCAACGAGGTTGTTGAAAAAGAAGATAACAAAGGGGCTGTCCTTTCCAAGGGAATGATAAATATCTTCAGGCATTTTGAAACAAACTTTTCGCAGAATGATTCCATTTACGGATTTGTGGATAAGCATGGTGGGAAAAACAATTATTCAGCCACCCTGCAAAACATCTTGAACAAAGGATTGATTCTCGCAGGGCAGGAAGGAGTAAGCGAAAGTAATTACAAATCTTTGGGCGCTGATCAAAACTGGAATTTCAAGATTCTTCCCAAGGCGGATGTTGAATACCCAATGGTGGGTTTGGCGAGTATGCTGGCAAAATGGATGCGCGAAAGGTTGATGAAGCAGTTTAATGCCTACTGGGCGGAGCAGGTTCCTGGCATTGTGCCCACCGCAGGTTACCCGGGTGATGCACCCAGATTTTACGAGTTAATCAAGGGAAAAGCCGAGGCCTTGGGTCTGGGCAAAGAAAAAGTCTGGCGAAGCAGATGATTTTAAAGCTTTTCAATCTTGGTGTTATCGTCCACGGTGAAACTGCTTAGTTCGCCGTTGTCTTTCGTGAAATGTACACACACGACAACAATATCGTCTTCTGGAATACGATCCGTTGCGATTCCAGTAGAGAGGAAATTGTAATGCCTGAAGGTTCCCTCAATGGGGGCCATCCAGGTTGCGGTGCTGCCAACCCTAAGTTTAAGGGTGACTCTGATTCTTTGCCCTGCGGAAAGGGTGTTTAAAATCTTGGAAATTTCAGGATTAAGAGTCCGTGTGGAAGATTGAATAAGGTCTTGGTTGCTCATTAGGATCGAGCCTCTTTGCTGCCTTTACCACGAACCAAGGCAATCCTGCCTGTGCGGGCCAGTTCAATAATTCCATAGGGTCGCATAAGATCAATGAAGGCAACAACTTTGGTTTCCTGCCCGCTGATTTCAATAACCAAGGTTTCAGTGCCTATGTCAACAACCCTACCTCGAAACATTTCAACAAGCAAAGATATTTCAACTCTTTGGGTGGGCATGGCTTGAACTTTGATGAGCATCAGGTCGCGTTCGATGAAATTTTCAGAACTGATATCATCCACGCGAACAGCAGTAACAACTTTGTCTAATTGTTTTCGAACCTGTTCAAGTTCGGCATTGGTTCCATGGACGACAAAGGTCATCCTGGAAAGATTAGGGTCCTCGGTTTCGCCAACAGCGAGGCTTTCGATGTTAAAACCACGCGAGGCAAGCATGCCAGAGATATGTGCCAGCACGCCGGGTTGATTTTGAACTAAAGCAGAAAGTACATGACGCATAAAATATCTCCCAATGTAATAGGGTAGGTATATTGGGAATTTGAGATTTTAGCAATAAGTCTGAGCATTTTTCTTGTGAAATAGCCAATCGAATGTTGTAACATCTATCAATAGACTACCAAACAGTTGCGCAATAATAACAAAATTCAGGTGCATAAATGAATGTTGACCAAGTGATTCAATTGATTACGGAAAAGAAATTGCTTTCCTCGCGCGAAGTCGAAAGCGCAAAGCAACGTTGGTTTCAAGCAAACCGAGTCGAGTCTGCCGATGTTAAAATGTTTCTAAAATGGCTGGTTTTGAACAAGTTTTTGAGTGAATTTCAAGCCTTGGTGCTGATATCTGGGAAGGTATCCGCCCTTAAAATTGGAAGCTATAATGTAATCGAAATAATAAAAACGGGGGCATACGCAGGTGGAGTGAAGGTGCAAAATCCGCTTGGGGAGCAGTTTGCTCTTCAGTTTGTCAAGGATGAGGTAATCAAAGACCCGGTAATGTACAAGAAGTTTCACGGGCAATTGCAGATAGGTATGGAAATAAAGCACCCGCATCTCGCTGGTTTGGTGGATAAAGGGGAATCAAACGGGCATAGTTATATTGTCCGGGAGCTTTTGGAAGGCGAAAGCCTTGAGATGATTCTCGCCCGAAGGGGTAAAATTCCCCATCAAAATGCTGCAAAAATAATGGCAATCGTGATGGTTGCGGTTGCACATGCACAGGAAAAATCTGTTCCAAGTGGCAACCTTTCGAATGCAGATGTGATCCTTGCAACGAACAAAAACCAACCCAAGGGACCAAAAACGGTAAAGGTTACCAACGCATTTATTTCGCCCTGTATGATTGCCACCGAGGTTAAGGTTTCTCCCGAGGGAAATATAATTCCGATAAGTGGTGGATCAAACTATACCGGGGTAAAAGATTTGACCTTGGTGGAAGAAAATTTCCGGGTTGGGAAATTATTGTATAGTGCCCTGACAGGCAAAGTATCCGCCGAGGTCGAAGGATCAGGCGCTTTTCCTCCACTTAATTCTATTGTTCCTGATGCCCCTGAAGAGTTGGCCGCCTTGGTTGACCAAATGGTATCCCAGACAGTTTCGGATAGGCCCTCTAAAATTGCACATGCCGCAAAAGCCCTGCGCGTTTCCTTGGCAGCGGAAGAAGAAGCCATTTCTGGCCGTAATGAAGAATATATTGCGGTTCCTTATGTTCCTTCCATGCCAGCCATTGAAACAGACGCCCCAGCAATTAGGAAAGTTCAAAAAACAGCAACTGTTCGCCCTGATGTTTCGGATGATGACGAAGAATTTTCAGTCAAGAAACTTATTGCAGAATTTAATCCTGATACAAGGGATATGACATTTTTGGGTCTGGGATCGGTGCTCAGCCTCTTGATTGTTGCATTTTTGCATCTGGTCACAGGATGGCATTTTATGAGCTTGGTTTGTCTTATTATGGGCGGAGTAATTTCCTTTAGCGTTGAATCGTTTTGCAATTGGCGCAATCCCCCAGAGAAGGATGCGGAATCGGCCGAGAGTTTTTAACCAAGGGTTTCAATGCGTAGAACATCGAGCCATTGATCATTGGTAATCGCAATATTTCTAATGAGATTTGGTTCATCTGCAAAGAACGCGATGCCCAGATAGATTTTATCGCGACCCATTTTCACCGCGCCATTGGCTAAGATCCAATTCGATTTAGTGCCCTTGGGTTCTGGTACTCTTATATTTTGATTAAATATCTGGGTGAATCCTTCAGGGCTATATTGCGCTTCCCAGATTCTGACTCTTGGGAAATCCCTGCTCGAGACCTCACCTAGCCCGGATAAAACAAAATCCAAAATTGCCTCGGATTGTTCCTCGCTTAGATCGGGGCCTGCACCGCCTGCCTTGGCCATAATAATGAGGAAAATCCTAGCGGGGATTCCTTTCACGGTGACACGATCTTTGCCCGGTCTGTTGATCGGGGGAGACATAATCGAGAGATCTTCGAATAGTTCTCCTGCTGCCCATTTTTCAGAAGAAAGCAGTCGGTTTTTCTTGTTAGGGTTTCCTTTTCTGAACGATCGCTTGATCTTTTTCCAAAGCGATCTAGCCCAAAATATAAAGATCACTGCCAACACCCCGATCACCAGCCACCAACCTCCAGAATCCAAAAATTGATTTACTGGTTCGGGCAACCTGTCGGTTATAGGCTTAAGATTTTCCTTTAGTTCCTTGAGTATTGGGTCGGCCCTTTCGTGTACTGCATGCAGGCCTGTTTTTACAGTCTCATTTGCCTCTTTTACAGCATCTTTCGCTTTATCATTCGAAACTACGGATTCGTATTTTGCATGAATGGTTTCCATGTCGATGTGTAATCCCGAAGAATGGCCCATCAGGCCCGCGGCAAAGTGCAGAACATTACTGATGATGAAGTAGGCAAATAGATTTGCAGCCCACTGCGCTGCAAAGATGAATAGTGCTTTCCTAAAAGGAATCGTCAGGAAGAAAACCTGCAATATTCCCGCAATTGCAATCACGATAAGTACAAGCGTGTATCGAATAAATGGGACGAAAGAAACCACGGCCCATTTGATGGGCAGCGCGGTAAAAAGCCATTGGGAAAATCCAAATCCAGGATTCCCGTAAGGCGTTCGCTGAATGGTTTTGCTATCTCTTATAGCCAGAAGCATAAGGTAAGAAAGCACATCAAATGCAAGATATGCACCCAAGGCTACCACGGGAATAATGAACATTGCTCTTCGGTAGGAGGGCATTTCTTCGTTAAACAGGCTTAGGCATGTTCTTAAAATATACGCGGCAACAGGAAGGCCGATTACCAAAAGGGTAATGAATGATACCCATTGTGCTTCGGTCAGATTATGGTGTAGCAGACTATCCATGAAGATTCCTAGATGATTAACCAACAATATGGTTGTTCATAATGATTAACCAACAAAGTGGTTGTTCAGTAAATTAGACTATTTACAGCGTACCAAATTGTATGGGATTAAAAAATGAATTATTCAATCCCGGTGGACTGTTTCCGGGGTAAAAGCTGGAAGGCAGATTGCGATATATTCAGCACCATTTTTTTCTGGTGTGCTGTATCGGATCCATTCGCCCGCAAAGGTATGGATTGCCTGGCCTGCTTTTATAATGTTTAAGCCGGTTTTTGTCTCAACATGCATGCAACCTTTTAGCACAAGGGTGTATTCATCAAATTCAGGGGTCTGGCCCGGTTCAGACCATCCCTCGGGGCTAATCATCCTTGCAATGCTGATGTTGGAATCTAAGGAGGCAGCTTTGCCAAAAAATTCTTGAATGATTTTATTGCCTGTTCCTGCGGCCTCGATTTGAACAGGATTGGCGATGATTTTTGGCATTTTACCCTGCTTTACTTTGGAATTCTGAATTTATGGCCTCTAGGCCGTTTGCATCATCAGTCGTTTTTTTTTGCGCAGTTTTGTAGCTGATTACAAATTCGTAAATCAAAGGTAAAACAGAAATAAAGATGACGCCAAGAATTACCACTTCGAAATTTTTCTTAACCCATGGTATTTGTCCGAACAGGACTCCAGCACCCATGCAAATTCCCACCCAGGCGATGGCGCCGATCACATTGTAAACCAAAAATACAGGATAGGTCATTTTGCCTATGCCAGCTACAAAAGGCGCAAACGTGCGGATAATAGGAACAAATCTTGCTAAAATAATCATTTTCTTTCCGTACTTTTCGTAAAAGCCCTGCGCTTTCAAAAGGTGATCCCGGTTTAACAAAAAAGATTTTTCAGACTTGAATACCCTGGGCCCCGTCCAATACCCCAGAGAATAATTGATTGCGTCTCCCAAGACTGCTGCAGTTAAAAGAGTCAGCGCCATGGCTGAAAGGTTGAGTTCGCTGTTGATAGACATACACATTGCACCCAAGGTGAAAAGCAATGAGTCGCCTGGAAGAAAAGGGGTTACCACCAAGCCTGTTTCGCAGAAAATGATTGCAAACATTGCGAGATAAAACCACGGGCCCATAGTCCCAACCAAGTCGTTAAGATGCACATCTAAATGCCTGATCAAATCGACGAAATACAAAATCCAATCCATGGAACCCTGCCTTTTGCCTGGAACTAAAATTTCAGCTTATGGCAGTAGCGTAACGCTTTTGTAAATCTGGGCAAGGCCAATCAGAACCTTTGCTAATCCTTAGGTTTTTTTGCAAGTCCCATGGAGATCCAGGATCGGCCATATTTGGCAAGCAATGCATCTGCTCCGGTGGTACCCATGGTGCCAATGTGATAATCTTCAGGAGTTTTTGCGTGGGAATCTTCTGTTGCCAACAGAAAAGGTTCGATTAATTCCCAAGATCTTTCAATTTCATCACTACGCATGAAAAGGGCAGCATCGCCATTTAATGCATCTTGCAGCAGCCTTTCGTAAGCTTCAGGGATTTTGACATTGGCGTATGCGTTTCGATAGTGAAATTCCATGTCAGAAGGCATAAGAACGGTTCCATCGCGGTCGGGTTCCTTGGTGATGAAGTTTAAATGTATCCCTTCATCAGGTTGGATACAAATCGCAAGTCTATTGCATTGGATCGAGCTTCCAGCGGGCATGGGGAACATCAGGTGTGGAGGGCAACGAAATTGAATCACCACTTCGCTGGATCTTAAAGCCATGCCTTTGCCTGATCGCAGGTAGAAAGGAACACCCCTCCAGCGCCAGTTATCGATTGAAAATTCAACTGCGGCAAATGTGGGTGTTTGGGATTTGGGTTTAACGCCTCGTTCGTTCAAATATCCTTGATACCTTCCCGTTGCAATCCGCTGCCTTGCTTCCTCGACAGAAAAAACAGGCATGGCATCCAGTACCTTGGTTTTTTCATTTCGCAGGGGATCTGCCGCATATCTAGCGGGGGCTTCCATTGCCACCAGGCAAAGAAGTTGAAGTAGGTGATTTTGAAACATATCGCGTAAAACACCGGCGTTATCATAATAGTCGGCACGGTTGCCAATGGTTACGGTTTCTGCAACGGTGATTTGCACATGGTCGATGTAGTTACTATTCCAAAGAGGTTCAAAAAGAGTGTTTGCGAAACGGAAAACCAGAAGGTTTTGCACTGTTTCTTTTCCGAGATAATGGTCGATCCGGTAGATTTGGTCTTCATGAAAATGAGTTCGGATGACCCTATTAAGGCTTTTGGCAGTGGAAAGGTCATGGCCAAAGGGCTTTTCGATGATGAGCCTGCGCCAGCCGGGGCTCGAAGCACTACCTTCCACCGAGCTTGCCATACCAAGTTTGCCAAGGTTTTTTGTGATATCTGGATATAGTTGCGGAGCAACGGAAAGATAATAAAGCCTGTTGCCTGGTGCACCATTTTCAATGGCGTCGAGTTGGGTCTGGAGATTTTCCAGCCCGCCATCCATGGAGGCATCTCCTCGTGCGTATCCCAACCTTGGCGCAAATTTATTCCAAGCTTCCTCATTCCAGTCGTTCGCGGATAAAGATTTGATTGCATCCGCCATTTTGAAGCGAAATGATTCATCATCAAAAGGCGTTCTGGATACGCCAATAATCCTGATGTTTTCAGGGAGCCTTCCTTTGCGATCCATTCGATAAAGTGAAGGGATAAGCTTTCGTGAGGTTAAATCACCAGAAGCGCCAAAGATAACAATCGTAGTCGGGCTGATAGCCATAAAAAACCTTATTGAAACTAGATAATGAGATATCTTGGAAAGAATACTACAATACGCCCAAAGGTCTTTCCAAATAATCCTTGTAAACAATTTATGAATTATGACAGACCTTGAAATTTTAGGAAGGTAAGATGAATGTTGTAGCGGTTGGCGCCAAATACTTTTTTTACCGGAATGAGGAACCTATTGCGCAAGCTGTTTTTAATTAGTTTTGTATTGGTGTTGTTTATGCTTTTTTTGTGGAATCCCCTCATATTCAAACGCAAAGGTGGGGAATTCGATGCCAATCAAAAAGAGATAGCATGGGTTTACCCTGCAAGTTATTCCTCTGCTTGGGAAAGGCTTGTATCTTCGGGTAAATTGTTGGCAAATCATCCGGACTCTTTTCTTTCGAAGGTTAAGTTTGAAACAGGAAGCCAGACTTTTCCCGAACTGACCGCAAGCGTTCCATTTTTCAAAATATCCCACCCAGATTCAGCTCTTACGGTTGTTGTCAAATGGTACAAGATTTCCAGCGATATGAAGTATGAAGACTGGATCGGAAAATTATTATCCCGAAACATAATTCCCTCCGCAATTGTTGCAGGGCCGACAACAGACGACGCAATGGCGATAGTCCAGGCCGTTTCCAAGGTCGCAGCAAAAATAGATGTTGGAAAAGCTCCCCCGCTTATTCTCACCACGGCTTCCTCCAATACACTTGCATCTGATTTTAACGGAACTCTTGGCCCAAATCCCGCAGAGGATATTGGATTGATGGGGATTTATCCTGGGAAAACTTTTCGTTTTGGATTTGATAACCGAATCATGTCTGATGCGATGATTCGTTTGCTATGGTCCAGTCCCGATTTGAAACCCGATTCAGACCCGGTGCATATCGTGCTATGGGAGGACGATTCTTACGCACGCGATTTCGTCGCAACTTTTTGGGCCTCGCTTAACAAGCAGACAGTTGCGGATGGATTGGCAGCATATTGTTGGGCTTGCTCCTCCGTGCTGGCAAGGCAAAATACAAATTTCGCATTTCTTCTGGCTCCGCCTTTGCAAATGTTGGGGAAAAACGCATCCTCTTTTAAAATGAACATTCCACCAATTCCTCAAATCATTGATTCCAGCATCGGGGTTCGCTATGCCGCGAATCGTTTTGAAAAAGAAGCGCTGAAGTTTTTGCTCTTGGATATAAAGCTGAAACCGGAGCAAACGCAACCTCTTATGGTTTTCGGTTCCCAGGCTTTGCAAGCCAGAAGATTTTTACGGGAACTTTCACTTACAGACCCGAGGCTTGCGCAAAAAATGGTGGTGGTCACAGGGGATACCCTTTCTTTAAATACCGTCTATCGTGACCATGAGGTTTCATGGCCGGTTTCCGAGCTGCCTTCCAGGGTGGTTTTTTTTAACCACGCAAATCCTGTTTCGTCTGATGCGGGATTCCTGCCCATCGATGACTGGGCTGATACGGGGAATTTGGCGCAAGCCACCAGCACGGAAGAGCTGATTTTTTCGAGTCAGATTCTCGAGGGACTACTTTCAGGACTGTTTTTACCTGATAATCTTGATTTGTCTTCCCACCTTAAAAAACTTACCTGGGATGGGGAACGGGTGACCGTGGAAAAAGGAACGCCTTTGTTTGATGCGGCAGGAAATCGCAACGCGGGCACCGGCGAGTTCATCGGGGTTCTTAAACCCTTGTTGGATCCAAACGATCGAACTTCGGCAAAATTGGAAATATGGTCGTTACTTTCCCAAGGTAAAAATCAACTTCCATTGCCTACGCTCCGTTCAGAATTGTTGTTGGGTTCGAGGGCGAAAAGGTGATTAACGCCAGTCTTTTACCCCAGGAAAAAAGCAATCCCCGGCGGGTTGGTTGGTATCTTTTTCTTTTGCCCTTGTTCTTTTGGGGCATCGCATTGCTTGCCATTTCCGATGCACTGTTGTTTTGGATCAAGGGTGAGGCAAAATATGAACAGAACATCTTGAAAGAATGGCTTGAAGAGGCCAGGGTCTTTCGGAAATCATTACCAGAGTTGATTGATAACTATCGCAAGCTCACCGGTGTGGAAAACGCAAAGTTAGAGCCTTTGAATGAGGGGTTAAACCAGATGGCGTTGGTTCGCAGGGAGGAGATATACCAACATCTTCGAGCCCTTGGAGAACCACCAACAAAAATCCACCCGGACATTCTCCCACTGTTTCCCACTTTTTATGAAATCGAAATTACAATCGCAGAGGAGGCTGATCGTCCCATTCGCTGGGCTTCGGGGTTTCCTTTTCAGCCTGAACAATGCCAGCTTCTTGAATACATGATTGCGGAAAATGCCAAAGTAAGGCTTTATTACCAGCTTCATGCCTACGACCGCAGAAGATCGATCGAGCAGGAAAAACTCTCCCGCGGGCGCTGGCTTTTTCTTGTGGGATGTGGGCTTGCCCTGGCTGTTACACTCCAATCTTTTTACAGCTTTTTCAGGGAGCGTTCCAGATTTATCCAGTCGCAACGGGTGAACCAGGCTGCAGCCTTGGCGGAAAAGGAAATGTTGGCTCAACAACTCGTTGCTAAAGCTGCGGAGAAAGACGCAATTGAATTAAGGTCTCAAATGTATGCTGGCGTGGGGATCATGGCTGGGTCTTATGCGCATAATATAAAAAATCTCCTGGTTCGACCTCTTGATCTCTTGCGAAGGTGTACTGCAAACAAGAGCCTTGATCAAAATACTTCATTCATGCTGGGGGAGGTGGAAAATACACTTGGTTCTATCGCGGACAGACTTGAGCAAATTCTCCGTGCGGTTCGCAGGCAGGATGACAAATTTGAGCCAGTACGCTTTGATTTAAAAGAGCTGGTTTGTCGTACTGTCGCCAATTGGAAAATCCTTGCTGATGACAAATGGAAAATAGATCTTGATATCAATGTTCAGGCAGATGGCGAAATCTTCATAAAAGCTGATCCTTCCCATGTGCAACAAATTCTTGAAAACCTGCTGTTTAACGCTCGAGATGCCATTTTTGAACAACGCCTTGCAATGCGGGAAAAGGCGCGAAACCAGCAGCTTCAAGACATACAAAAATCGAAGTCAACGATCATCGAGGCCGCGGCTTGGCGTGGAAGAATTGCCTTCAGTCTTTCTTCCCTTTCAAATAATATCATTTTGGAAGTGCAGGATAATGGGGCGGGGATGAGCCCTGAGGTTGTTGCAAGGTGTACCGAGGCTTATTTTTCCACGCGCAGGGAAAGTGCAATATTTGAAGGCTTTGGCTCGGGCATGGGGCTGGGCCTTTCCTTCGTTCAATCGGTGCTTGATAAGTCGGGCGGGAAAATGATCGTTTCTTCCCAAAAAGGATTTGGCACTACTTTTAAAATTCAATATGCGATGGCTTAATGAGGTGTGTTTATGCAGGGTAAAATCGAAAGCGTTGGCGTTTTTTGTGGCTCACGATCCGGCAATAATCCCATCTTTGCCGGTGCTGCCTCCCAATTGGGAAGTTTGCTTGCGCAAAAAAAAATAAAGCTAGTTTATGGCGCGGGTAATATCGGTCTAATGGGTGTTATTGCTGATGCCTGCCTTGCTTCAAATGGCTATGTCATTGGCGTTATACCAACCAAATTAGTCCAAAAAGAAGTTGCACACAAAGGTCTAACGGAAATTTTTGTTGTTGATTCGATGCATGAAAGAAAAGCCCTGATGGCTTCAAGGTCTGATGCTTTTATTGCCCTGCCTGGCGGTTTCGGTACTTGTGATGAATTGTTTGAAATACTTACCTGGGCACAACTTGGTATTCATCATAACCCCATCGGGATTCTAAATACGGATGGTTTTTTTGATCCTTTGCTGGCCTGGATTGATCAAATGATCGAGCAGGGGTTTGTAAAGCCAAAGTTCAGGCAACTCTTATTGGTTGCCTCAAAACCTGATGAACTGCTGGATTTGATCTTGCAGGGCGCAATAATCAAGGAACTTGATATTGATCTCACACCTTAAAATGTTCTGGTAGGAATTCAGATTATGGAACAGGTGCAAAGCCTCTAACCTTCCTTGTTTACCCTGGTTGGTGTTTTTTATTGTCATGCTGGAAGCTTTATAGGTTGGACCTTTTGTGATCTTGCCTTTTTTAACAAAGAAAAGCTATGTTACCAATGGATTATGGCCTGAACATAGTACTTCATGGAAGAAGTGTAATTTAGGCGAGCGAATTAAAGACCCAAGGAGGGGGCGTGGCGGATCAACAAATCATCATATTGCATGCCTTAAGCTTTGCCTTGGAATCTGCAGGCGTTTGCTCTTTGTTCAACAAAAAGGGCGTACAGGGATTGTTTCCGCTATCTGCCTCCGGAAAGCTTGCTGCTAAATATTGTTTTGAGATGCGTCTATTGAAGGTGGTTGAACAATCCACCAAGCCCTTCACCGAAATGGTCAAAATAACCCGTCTGGGTATTCGTGCGGTATTGGAAGGCATCAAGATTGAGAAGTTATTGGAAAACGCAGAAAAACTTATCGAGCCTTCAAGTGGAAAGAATATTATCAATCCCGGATGTGATGACGGTGTTTTTTATCATTCCCTTGAGAAACTTGCGGGGTTGATCTCCATGAAATTGGGTTCGTCCTTGGTGGATGATGTAGCTTCGCCTGCAAAACATATCTTCATTCTTTTAAGGGAGTGGAGCGATGCGGGCAGGGCAGGGGATTGCCAGCTTTATCATCTTTATCAACAGTTATCGTCTCGATGCCCCGGGATTACCCCGGGTATTTTTCATGATGCCCTGCGTAATTTAAGGCAGAAGAAACTTATCGAACTGCATCCGTGGACTGGCCCACTTTACGAAATCCCCAAACCTGAGTTAGCCTTGATGGCTGGCCATGAAATTGCCTGTTATGCAAGTTTAGGGCCCGCTGCTGCTGTATTTAACCCGGATGACAGTTCATTTGCCTTGTGCAGTGCTGGCTGATTTACCAAATGGAGTTATTATGTCCCAGCTTTTAATCAACGAAACGAATCACCAGAACGCGATCGACTGGCTCAAACGCCAGGGCAACCCGTTCAGGAATTATTTTGCCCGCAATCCGGATGATGAAGTTTGTTCGATTTATCATGTTCCCGAACTTTATGCCCGCGAACGTGAGCAACTATTAAGGGTTGTGGATCAATACAGATACACCCCTAATACCCATTCCGAAGTTGTGCCGATTCTTGGTAACAAGGGCGCTGGTAAAACCCACCTTTTGCATTCCATCAAGCATGGCATGGAAGGTAATTGGCAATTGCTTGTTACCCCGGGTTCTTATCAAAGAGACACTGATTTTTTAGAGTATCTGTTGTTTCAATTGCTTGACACCTTGCTTGGTGGCGGCAAGCAGCGAAACAGCAGGCCACTAGAATACGTGGGCGAGCAGTTGATCCGCATGCTTTTAAGCCGCACCCTTGCTGATCTTTCATCGGATGAAAGGCTTGATCTTTTTCCCCCGCCAGGCTTGGGTTGGATTGCAAAAACCTTCGGCCTTGGTAGCACACAGGCACTTGAAAGAACCCAATGGCTGATAGATGCTTTATCCAGGCCAAGCCAGGATGCGAAGTCACCTGGAATGGTACGCAAGCTTTGTGATGAAGCGGGATTAACTTGTGATCGCGCATTTGAGCTTGTTTGTGAATATGTGGACCGTACTTCAGGCCACGATGCCGCCGCCATGATGCGACATGCTATTTTACAGGGATTCGCAAGATCTGTTTTGCTTCAGGATGAAACCGAGTTGGCAAGTTTCCTGACATATGGATTTGCTGAGCTCGATTTTAAAATGCATCCAGGCAGGCAGGACCTTGTGCTTGCGCTTTTCAAGGCCATGATGGGAGTGATGCAGGAACTCCGCATCCCCGTGGTTATTGCATTTGATCAATTGGAAGATCTTTTGCTTGCTCGAAGAAATGATGACGCCCACAAAACTGCTGAAACTTTCTTTGCCGGTATTGTCAAGGCCATGCATCAACTTGATGGCATCAGCTTTCTAGTGTTTGCAGAACGCGGATTATGGAACAGATTCATTCCCTCCCTTGATGGTTATATTCAAGACAGGCTAAATAATCCGGTTCATGTTCCGGGGTACGGAACAATCAAATGCATGAAGCTTGAAGCCCCACCTTCCGAACTGGTGCGCAAGGTTGTAATGGCCAGGCTTGAACCCGCACTTCATGGTTTGCCTAATTTCAAAACTCTTCCAGAGTTTTATCCTTTTACGCTTGAGCAAATTGACCGTATCGCCCGCACCGAACCGACTCTTCGAGATATGCTCCAACAATTCAGGCATTTCTTTGACAAAATTGTTTACGGTGCGGAAAGCGAATCAATCACGGAGGTTGCTCCTTCAACTTCTGACCAAGCCTCGTCCGTGGGTTATCATGTTGATTCGGTTGAATTGGAAGTTCCCAGGGATCAACTTCCCGAGGGTGTTCGATCGATGGTTATTTTAGATGCGACCCCCGAAGAGCAGATGGAAAAAGCCGGGCAGAGAAACAATGTTGTAACGGGTGCTGTTTCAGATTTTAAGAACGAATCTGAGGCGGTACGAAAAGAAGAAAAAAGAATACAAGAACTTCAGCCCGAAGCTTTGGGCCAGTTGTGGACAAAAGAATTTTCACTCGCAAAAGAGCAGTTGACTCCTGAAGGCGCCCTTGCCGGTGCTACCAAGGAACTGCAGGCAGGACTTGGTAGCCTGCTTCATCTTTGCCACGATCAAGGAATCAAGGTTGGGCCATGGCGCTTGCAGCATGTGGTTTCGGAATGGACATTTGGCGATCACCCTACTTACGGTGCGATTACACTTGCGCATTGGGTTTGCCGAGATGGGCAGCCATGGAAGGTCGGGATCGGGCTTTTCCTTGCGAATGGACAGGGAAAATCCAGGGATCTAGCAGTTAAACTTTCTGCCTGGGAGTTGGAGCCCGCAGTCATTGATCATTTGATTCTTCTTAGGCCCGAGGCCGACATGATGCTTGTTGGCAAGGGAAAACAGGCTTGGCAAGACATGGAGAAAAAAGGCAGGCACAGCAGGATGGAGCCTCTAACACTGGATGGTTGCGCATCCCTCTATGCGTTCCCACGGATTTTAGCAAGCTTGGCAGAGGGCTTGGTTGAAGGCCAGCCTTTGCCCAATCTTGCCAACTTGGTTCAGGAAAAATGTGAAAAGTTGCTGGAGCAGATTTGCATGCCTGTCCAAGGTGAATAAGCTATAGGTAGGCGTTTTGCCTGTTTTGAACCTTAGCCATCTTGGGATGGGCCGGTATTTATGCTTTCTTCAAAATACCCTGATGAATCACCCCGGGGTTTCTGGTACGGCTTGATTAATTTTGAGCACCGCCTTCCCACGCCTGATGATTTTAAACTTGACCGCATGCGCAAGGTGTTGGATCTTCTCGGTAACCCTGAAAAAAAACTAAAGTTTGTTCATGTTGCGGGTAGTAAGGGCAAGGGCTCCACTTCCGCCATGCTTGCAGCAATTCTTTCCCGCCAAGGTTTCCGCACCGGGTTGTATACATCACCCCATTTGTTTTTTGTGGAAGAGCGGTTCAGTATCGATGGACAAAACATCCATGCGGATTCACTTGATTTAATTCTTGCGCAGATCAGGGCGGTAATTGGATTTCCAGATTGTAAATCGCTTGGGTTTGTTCCCACTTTTTTTGAAGTTGCAACCGTCGTGGCGTTCCTGCATTTTTTGGAAAATAAAGTTGATGTAGCGATTCTTGAAGTTGGTTTAGGGGGCCGTTTGGATTCCACCAACATTTGCAATCCTTTGCTTTCTATCATCACCAGCATAAGTTTGGATCACGAAAAACAACTTGGCCCCACACTTTTACACATTGCCAGGGAAAAAGCCGGAATCATCAAGCCTGGAGTGCCCATAATCAGTGGTGTTTCCAACTCAGGGCCAGATAGGGTCATTCAGGATATTGCCACCACGATGGGTTCCAAACTGATTCAGGCCAATGTGGATTTTACCTGGGAGTATCACCCAGGCATCTTTAAACATAACATGGTGGTCGCTCCTTCGGTTCAAATTAAAAGTCATAAAAAACAATGGCCATGGATGGATATGGTTTTACTGGGTGAGCATCAGGCTGCAAATGCTGCACTGGTTGTAAGCGCGGTGGAAGAATTGCGTTTATTAGGGTTTGTGATTTCGGATGAAGCCGTAAGTTGGGGCTTGAGTAATACAAAATGGCCAGCCCGCATGCAGGTGATGTGCCAAAGCCCATGGGTTGTGGTTGATTGCGCTCATAATCGTGCTTCAGCCGCGGCATTGGTTCAAACTCTTAAGGAAAGTTTTCCAGAAGTTCCTCGGGTGTTGCTCTTTGGCGCCAGTTCCGACAAAGACATTTCTGGTATGTTCCAGGAGTTCTCCGGAATATTTAACAAGGTTATCTTTGCGCAATCGATAAACAGCCCAAGAGCAGCAAAGCCGGCAGAATTGTTAGAAATATGGGGCCAAAATCGTGCTTCTGAAACGTTTTTGAGTGAAACTTTAGAAGAAGCCGGAAGAAAAGCGTTTTTTTCAACGCCCAACCCCGGCATTCTGTGCATCACTGGATCGGTCTTTCTCGCTGGAGAGATCTCCCCGATCCTTTCAAAGCTAATTTCTGGCAAATGATTGTTGCCAACCAATTTCGAATTCCTAAAGTTTTTGATTCAAGATCCCATTACTCATAATTTAATTATTCATTTTAGTCGCATGGTGTTTTTTGGTAGTATAATATCGTTAGGAATTTAATAACCGGCTTTTTGGTTCGGGAGGATCTCGGACATGAGTTTTTCATACCGTAACAATGCATTTACAATTGCCACCGCTCTGATGGTGATTGTTTCAATCAATAACGTAGTCGTTTTTGCGGAAGACGAGTTGGTTACCCGCGCTCGACAACTCCGTGAAGTTGCAATTCAAAAAAGAGAAAACGAAGCAAGGCAGGCTTTGAGCGAGGCTTTGAGATTGTCGAAATTCTCTGCCACTCGGGCCGCAGAATATTTAAAGCCGATTCTTGAAAGTATTGAAAGCGATGAGCAGCTTCCGGCAGAAAAACGCGATTCTCTTACCCGCGTCCTCCGGTCACAAATCAAGGTGTATGAAAAGAACGTTGGTGTAGCAAATACCAAGAATCTTGAGGCTGCCCAATCGCAGGCGCAAATTAATGACAAGCTTGCTGAAATCGAACGTCTTTCACGAGAAAATGAAAAGCTTGCCAGAAATATCGACTCGATAAAAAATCTTCGTAAAGATGGCCAAACGGCTGAAGCCAACCGCAGTTTTGATGAGCTTGCAAGAAAGTATCCAAATAATCCCGAAATCCAAGCATTGGGAAGACTCAGCAAATTTCAAGATAATATCAGCGCGGAATCCAAACTACGCGCCACCCGTTCTGACATGATGCTTGCCCTTCAACGAGATATCCTCAAGGCATCAATTCCCGTTACTGGTGATATGTCGTTTCCTGATGATTGGGTTGAGAAATCCAAACGCCGTACCGCGGGTGCCAAAGTCAGTGAGGAAGATCGCAAAATCATGAATGCGATGTCTTCTCCTTTAACCTTCAGCCTCAAAAATGAACCCTTTCAATCATTCCTTGATATCATGGAAAAACAATTTGGCAGTCCTTTCGTGATTGATCAACAAGCGTTGCAATTGCTGAATATCACAACTGAAACTCCTATTACCGTCAATTCCCGAGGTTGGAGCACCCGCACCATACTTCGAAAGGTGCTTTCTGATCTTGGACTTTCTTATGTGATCAAAGAAAAAACCATCAACATCACCAGCCCCGATCGTGCAAAAGAAACCATGACAACAAGGGCATATCCCATTGGCGATATCATAGGAAATATGAATATGGCCCTACCCGGGAATTATAATCAATCTGTGTTCATCCAAAACGTGCAGAACATCATTAACAGTATCATGGCGCTTGATCCTAAAAGCTGGCAACCTGATGGGGCCGGTTCGATTGTGTTCGAACCCAGCACCATGTCGCTTATCATCAGGCAAACCGCTGAATTCCATTTCATGGTTGGTTCCAAGTAATCACTGGATTTTGGGTCTAATATTATGAGTGAATTCTTTCCTCTGCCCAACGAATTGGCAAAGCACACGATATTTCCCGGTGTTAATATAACCACCTGTGCCGCCTCCCAGATGATGATGTCGCTTGTTAAAATGGAGCCAAATTCGGAAGTTAAAAGCCATAGCCACCCACATGAGCAAATTGGCATGGTGCTGAAGGGCAGGGCGATTTTTAAAATCGGTGATGAAAAAAAAGAACTCGCAGTAGGTGACTTTTATCGCATTCCATCAAATGTGGTTCATCAGGTTTGGTCCCTGGATGAAGGTGCTGAAGCCCTTGATATCTTTAATCCTGTGCGCGAAGATTATCGTTAGGCTGCCAACCTGATTTGATCTGTTTTTATCAACGGTTTATTTTCCAGATAAAGTTCCATTCTTCTTAAAGCTTCAATTGATCTTCCTTCATCAACACCAAAGCTCACCCTGGCATAGCCCGCACCAGAGGGGCCGAAGAATGTTCCTGGTTTGATCAATACCTTGTAATTTAATTCCATTTCTTGACAGAAGTGAGCTGAATTGATTTCTTTACGCCAAATGGGAATCCAAATATATGGACCGCCAGCAGGCCAAAAGGGATCGAAACCCATCCCTGCAAGCTTTTGGAAATTATGCTTCCTGTTTTCTTGAAGACGATTTAGAAACTCATACCATTCATTTGATTGCGCTTTACTGATCGCATCAACAAGAATTTGCTGGCTTAATACGCTTGTGCTTGAATTACGCATTTTCAACAATAATTTGCATGGGGCTATTAAGCTTTCATTACCTGTCAACCATCCCACATTAGCTGCGGATATTCCGTGGCTTATGCCTAAACTTCCGGCATTAAGTGATAACTTTCGGGTCTCGTTTAAGTTACCGGGATGAATTGGGCTTCCATCGAGTTGTAAGCCCATCAAAGATTGATCCCAAATCAACATGCAATTGTTTTTTAAAGCAAAGGTGCCGATTCGTAGAAAATCTTCCTCGTGAAAAACTCCACCTGTTGGAATCGATGGGTTGGATAAAATCACAACCCTGCTTTTTCGCATCTGGTTTTTTAACTCGCTCTCGGAAAAATGCAACCTGCCATCTTCGTGTCGCAAAGTGATCCAGATTGGATTGGCCCCGTGATTGCGTACCAGTTGTTCATGGACCATCGGGCAAGGATCTGGTAACAGAACATTTTCCCCTGGGTTAACAAAAGTTTCCAATACGGTTTGGATGGCGTGGGTTATTCCATTTGTAATTAAAACTTCGGTGGCCGGATTAAACGGTACACCGTATTCCAAATCGAGGTAATTTGAAACTGATTCCCGGGTTTCAGAAAAACCTTCCTGTGAAGATATATCCTTGACGGGCAAAGTTCTAGGAAGTACCTGAACTGGCATTCCCAAACCTTGGATGTTATCGCAAGAAAGGTCGAGGTAATCGGGTGAGGGTGCGTTTTGGAAATGTTCGGAGTTTGCCAATGATTCAAAATCACCTTGTAAAATTGTATCGCTGCAACTTCCAAGGATATTGCTTGGAGAAGTAAAAAGATTCTTCGCTCCGGGAATCCAGTTACCTAGTCCCGCCTCTGCAAGTGTTTTTTTAAGCCAGAAAGGGTATTTCACTGTTGTATCTTCCAAAAAATTAAGGGAACTAAGTGCCTTTATCCTCAAAATTAATTTGTGGAAAGACCAATTTTAGTCGAATGACGCGGATTTTCTTTTCTGCATCTTAACGCTGGTAAAATGGGTGGAATCGATGCGATTTCATGATCTCAAAGATTGGAATTAAGCAGAAGGGGGTTCTTTTTTCTCATCAGCAGGCCAATCTTGGAATCGAATTGCCATTCTTCTGGATATGCCTGATTCTTGCATGGTAATTCCATAAAGAACATCAGCACAAGCCATGGTTCTTTTAGAATGTGTGATAAGGATAAACTGACTTTTATCCATGAAATCGCGTAATACATTGGTGAATCGATTTACATTGGCTTCATCAAGCGCAGCATCAACCTCATCGAGTAGGCAGAAAGGACTTGGTTTGTTCCGGAAAATTGCCAACAGTAAAGCAACGGCTGTCATGGTTTTTTCACCACCGCTCATCAAGGATATACTGCGCAATTCTTTTCCCGGGGGTTTTGCTTTAATTTCAATCCCGCATTCCAAAACATCTTGTTCATCTTCAAGAATGACATCGGCCATGCCACCGCCAAAAAGTTTTCGAAACAAATCTTGAAAGTGTGTTCTCACACTTTGGAAGGTTTCGATGAAAAGAGACCTGCTGTCCGCGTTGATTTTACTGATAATCTCTTCGAGTGCTTTTTTTCCTGCAACAAGGTCATCGTATTGTATTTTAAGGCTGGAGTGCCTGAACTCCAGATTTGTCAATTCTTCAAGCGATTCGATATTAACATTTCCCAACCTATGAATCTTATTGCGCAGTTCGGTGATTTCATCTGCGATTACCGTAGTTTCGATAGGTGGCATTTCATTGCCCTGGTCCGTGCCTTCCGCGGGACTTTTTCTTTGCAAATAAAGTTCACCAAGATTGATTTCGTAATCATCCGACATTCTTGCGCACAAAGTATCGCGGCGGACTTGGAGGTCATTGACTGCCAATTCGCGGCCATGCACTAACTCTTGTTTGTTTCTCCATGCGGATCTGTCTGAATAAGCCTTGGATGCAAAAGACTCTTTTTCTTTGACTGCCTTTGCTTTTTCAAGGTGCAGAAATCGTGCCTTATCTTCTGCCTGGTCTTTTTTCAGAAACCACATGGCAAGTTGTGAGGTAACATTTAGGATGGAAAGATTTAGTGTGTCTGATCGGAGTTTTATTTCATTAATCTGTGCCAGAGTTCGGTTTTGTTCGATTTTTCTATCTGCAAGTTCATCGTTGGCAGAATTGAATCTGGTTTTAAAAGCATCTGCTCGCTCCTTGGCTTGGGCGAACGCAACTCTTGCGCTTGTTGTTTTTTCGGTACGCGCCCGTCTTTGAAGTTCGATGTCGCGTAATCTTTCTTCCCCCACCTTTACGGTTTGTTCCATGCCCAGGCAGATTTCCTCTAGTTGTTCTGCCTGGTTTTTAAAAACCTCCAGTTCCTTGGTTTCTTTTTCCGTGTCATCATCAAGGTTTCTTAGTTCGTTGCCACTGACTTTTAATTCTTCATCCATCCCATCTTTGCGTTGTTTTTGACGTTCAATTCTGGCCCGAAGGTCGCTCAATTGCTCCGAGAGGATATCAATATCCCGTCTTTGATTTTCAATCCGAGTATCTGCAAGCGAGATTGCGTTTTTCGTTTCATCCAAACTTGATTGAGCCAAGGCAATGGAGTCTTCAATCTGTACAAGGGTGTTTTTTAATTCCCTTAGTTCAGCTTTACGCGAAAGAATGCCTGTTTCCGCATGATGAGTCCCCATGGTAAGGGTGCCATCGGGTTCAAGGATTTCACCAAGCAGGGTAACAATTCGAATCGAAGGATGGGAGGCGGAAAACGTTCTTGCAAAATCCATGGATTTTACAATCAGAGTTTGGCCCAGAAGCCATTTGGGTAGATTCGGAAATTCTGGATTGTTACATTTAACAAACTCATGGGCCCAACCAACGATTTCTGGTTGGCCCTCAAGCGTAATCGCAGTTTCGGAAGAGAATGCACCAGCAGGAATATTATGTTGCAATAATCCCTGGAAAGAAACCCTGCTTGAAAATGCATCTGAATGCGATGCCAGCGCCTTGATCAGGGATTCCTGGTCTTGCACAAGAATGCGTTGTGATTTTTCACCAAGTGCAAGATCAATCAGCGCTGCAAATTCACTTGAAACTTCAATGAAATCAGCAACAACTCCAAGGATGGTGTTCCATAACTGTGAAGATGGATCCTTGCTTAGCTCAAGAATTTCCTTTAGCCCGACACCGAAACCTTCCAGGCTTTTTTCCAAGCCTTCAAGAACTTCCAGCCGGCTTACCGTTCCACTCCGGTTCGCCTGAAATTCTGAAAGTTCCCTCGCGAATTGTTCCCGTGCCAATTCCAACGCTTCTTTTTCTTTTCCCAAATCCAGAAGTGTGGTCCTTGCGGCAGCCAACCTTATTTGCAGGATTTCGTCAGCGATGGTTAATTCGCCCAGTTCCGCATCGAGCACTGCCAGGCTGCCCACGGTGTTTTCGTTGCGTTGTCGAAGCCTTTCCGCCTCCCGATGATAAGATTCAAGCTTGGCCCTTGAGCCAGTCAGGGAATTTTGCAGTCGAGCGAGCAGGCGCATGTTTTCAAGGTGTTCTTCCTTCGATTTTATGACTGAAATACGGAGGGAAGAATCTTCCTCTGAAGCTTCTTTTTCCGCCTTTTCAAGGATTTCAACGATTTCTTTCGAGGCAGTGCAACTCGATTCCGCAAGTTCTGCCTCCTGCCTTAGAGAATCAAGTTGCGAATCCAGAAGTGCTAATCGTTTATTGTGATCCATGAGGGATTTGCGTGCAAGGACGAGATCTCGTTCAGATGTTTCGAGTGATTCGCGGTCACTTTTTTTCGAAGAGTCGCCCGCAGCAATATTTTGTCTGGCCTCTGAAATCAGCAGGTCACCACTTCGTATTTGTTCATCCAGTTTGGTTACTAGTGATTCTTTTTCCCTGGCTTTTTTCTCGAGCTCATCTGTTTCTGATAAACCTTGTTCCAGGTCATTCCTTAGGGCAGAAAGCTTGGCGTATTCCGATTCGAGATTCTCTGTGAGCTGCGAGTATTCCTGAAGTCCAAGGTTTAAACGTAATTCTTTTAGCCTGTCTGAATACTCCTGCCATTTCTGAGCCTTTGTTGCCTGCAATCGTACTGTCTTCAACTGCCGTTCTACTTCTTCCAGAATATCCTTGAGGCGTTCAACATTTTGATCAACGCGCTCCAGCCTTCGAAGCGATTCCAGTTTTTTGATTTTGAAACGACTAATGCCCGCAGCTTCATCAAAAATGATTCTTCGGTCTTTAGGGGAAGATTGTAAAAGCCCATCAACTTTCCCCTGTTCAATAATGCAGTAGGCGTCTGAACCAGCTCCGCTACCCATGAAAAGGTCTTTTATATCTTTGAGCCTGCATACTTTTCGGTTGATGAGGTATTCGCTATCACCATTCCTGTATACCCTGCGGGTAACCTGGACTTCCGTACTTTCGGTCTGGAATATTTTTTTTGTGTTATCAAAGAGGAGAGAAACTTCAGCAAGGCCATTGCCTTTTCGTGATGCGGAACCATTGAAAATAACGTCTGTCATTTCCCCGCCACGAAGACTGCGGGCGCTTTGTTCACCCAGCACCCAGCGAATGGCGTCAACAATGTTGCTTTTGCCCGAACCATTGGGCCCAACGATGGCGGTAATACCAAGAGGGAAATTAAAGTCTGTTTTATCGGCAAACGATTTGAAGCCGATTAATTCCAAACTTTTTAGCATGCAGAATTCCGTTTAAGGTGTAGCTCAGGGCAAAGGGCCCTGATGCCCCCGGTTAAAATTATTTGTCCTGCCCGTTTTTTGGCCGCTCTGCAGTCGCTTTTTCCTTGGTTGCTGGTTTTTTGTTAAGCAAGGCTTCCTGATCCTCGGTGCTTGAAAAACTCAAAGGTTTAACTGGAGCGTACAAATTAGGGGTTGCAGATGGATCAGGTCTGGCATCCATGGCGAGGCCTATTTCTTCACCCTTTCCTTTTTTCATCTTACCAGCTTTAACTAAATCATACACTGAAACCGCCTGTGGAAGTGCATCATTTCTCACCCTGCAGGTGAGTGCCTGAGTCGTATCAGCTTGGCGAAGGAGTTCGGTAACATCTGGGTAAAGAGCGCCCATGTCTGCCAAAGTTTGAAGGACTTCGCTGACGGTAAGGCCGGTTGATTTTCTAATGGTTTTACCGCTTCTTAGGGGAATGCGAGAGATGTTACATTTTTCGTCATCCTTTCCTGAGGTAAGGGTAAATTCGCCAGCAAGCAAAGAGAAAGGCGGTCTAAAGGCTGGTTCTTTGCCAAATAAAACGATTTCCGGGCGCTTGCTTGTCGAGATATGAACCATGCCGGGTGTGTCGGGTGAAACCCTATGCAGCCAGAATGATTCATTTAAGAATTCACCTTGGATTGTTTCGTTCTTTTCATCAAGTGCCCTTAAGGCTCGGAATGCCCCATAACGGGTTTCATCATCGGTACAAGAGTAAAGGATTTCGCGTAACTTGACCTGGCAAATAGCTTCATCGAGGGATGCCATTGCGGTAAGAGAAAAAGCCCTAAGCATGGGTTGATCAATAACAGATCTGGCCAATTCTTCGCCACAAGAAGGGCTGCCCAAATAAGCTAGCGATTCCGCAGCGCTAAATCTGATCAATGGGTGCTCACTCTTCAGGCCATTCTTTAGAGTACCGATTGTTTCCTGCCCTAAAGCCTCAAGCCTGAGAGCTGCAGTTACACAACGGCTAGGATCCGTGAGGTCTTCATTAAGTTTTTTGATGTAGTTGGCCCTTCCTTGCCCACCTTTTCCAGCATCATTTTCCTTTGTCGGTATCAACCGTACAACTCTGAGAAATCTTGGATGATTTAATTTGTATTGTGCAGGAACTCTCAACGAAACGGAGATATTGTTTTTTGTGCTTGCGATAACAGCACCTGGATCGCCTTTGCTTATTTGGAAAGTTTCATTGATCTGATCGGAAATCATACCGGATACGCGTGCAAATTGTTGATCTTGATTCAGGATCAAGGTGAAGGGCCAATCAATCTGTGTTTTCCCACCTCCCCAAATTCTGCCTGATTTTACCCTGCCTTCATCATCCTCTCCCGCCTTGCCAAAACCTACTAAAAGTGGACCTTCAGCCTTGGCAACTGGGTGCCCGCGCAAGGTGCCTTTGGGCCCGTTGTAAGTCGGGGAAAGATTCTTTGCAAAGTCATAATTATACAAAATACACTCTTTTAAATATCCACCCTGTAGGCTCGTTGCCTTGCTGCGTGGCGGTAATGTCACCTCTATATCAAGGGTATCGCCTTTACGGGTTCCGGGTGGTATGGATGCGGATATAAGCACCAATGCAACGGTGTTACTTGCCAGCATTTCTTTAATATTTCGAACTCCCTGTTTGCGGAGATCGTCTTCAAGCATGGTTCGATTGGCATCATTGGTTGGCGCAGCACCTGTTCCATCCAGTCCTACGACTAATCCAATTCCACCCAGGGGAAGAGGGTCTGCATTTCCTACCGTACAAAATTCACCCAAGGTGCGAACCCCGTAGCGATCGCGTTCCGTTTCTTCTTCCGCCACTAATCTGGGGGTTTGATGCATGCATCCGGGTAGAACCGATAAGAAAGCAAGCACTAATGCCATGCTCCAATGAATAGCATTTGATGATTTCTTTTGTTTGTATGATTTGCTTCGCATGAATAAACCTTCCGTCTCGGACCAAAGAGCCAGTAAGAAAAACCTACCAGCGGAAAAATCTTTCCACCATCCCACGAAGTTGGGAACAATACCTATTTGAAGAATCGAGTCAAGTCGAGAAGGGTTGGCAAAGGCAAGGGATTTTCATGCAAATAGATAAAGGAGGAAAGCGGGGCAAGAGATTTGCCGCTTTTCCTCCCTTGAAATGTTACGGACTCTATTTGTTGCGAATTAACTTAAACTTTTTTCCACGACTGCTTTCATTTTCTCTAGCCCAGTTTTTGCAACCAAGTTCGCATCTTGCATCCAATAGTCGCGATTAAATAGCTCCAAGGAAAGAAAACCATTAAAACCGTTGTCGCGCAAAGTTCGAAGCATGCTTGTTAATGGCGCAATACCATCTCCAGGGTAAACGCGATCCTTATCTTGAATTTCAGTCGAGTTTAAATTTCTGGGGTAATCATTCATGTGGAAAACTTGCAATGCGCCTTGCCCAAGTTGTTTGAGGCCTTCGAAATCAGACCCACCCTTAAACAAATGGTAAACATCCGCAAGTATGCAGGCATCTTTATGCTTGGCCTCGATTGCGACCAATGCCACTTCACCAAGTTTGCTAAGGTTTTTTGAAAAGCCCCAAAGTTCTACCTGCGGAATTACGCCGGTAGAGGCTGCAGCAATTAGCAGGTCACGGTATCGCTGCGCTGCCGCATATAAGTCGATCCCAGCCTTGTTGGTTGCCCCAACTGGTGGTGCTGCAAGCCTTTTTCCACCTAATTGCGACACATTATCCAAGGTTTTTTTTGCAATCTCGATTGCTTGTTTTCGTTTTTCATCATCATCAACAATCCATTCAAAGAACCCGATGGCACTTTCCATGGTCAGTCCACTATCCTTGATGCGCTTGCCCATATCCTTGAGGTTTCCGCCATCCTTGATGAATTGGTCGATATCGCTAATCCAAGGTTCAATGGCATCGTATCCAGCCTTGGCAGCAACTTCGACCTGATCTTTTAGAGGTAATTTCTGTCCGCGGATGGTGCTGGTGTTCAGCATGAATTTGAACGGTTTTTTATTGTCTGCAATTGCAAGTGCTTTTGTGCCAGATAGCCCGACAATAGCTGCACCGGCCAGCAAATTTCTGCGTGATAAGTTGTTCATGACATCTCCTCTTCTAGAACAATGGCAAAGCATTGATTATGCACAATTGATTGACAATAATCCAGTTGATTGAAGATTTTAAGTGCTATTTGCCGCGGCAGGTTGCTGATCCAAAGAGGTGATATTTACTTGCGTGGTGGGTATGCCTTTCGAACAGCATTTATGAGTTCATCAAATTTGGATAGAAATTTAGAACGATCCTTTGCACCCATGGGGGAAGGGCCCCCCGAAACCAAATTGCTTTGGCGAAGTTCTTCCATCAGACTGCGCATTCCCAGGGCTGTACCGATGTCATTTTCCGTGAATTGTTTTCCCTTTGCATTGAGAACGAGAGAACCCTTTTCGAGACAGCGGGCAGCAAGGGGAATATCCGCGGTAATGACGAGATCGCCCGGGCCTGTGTTTTCAGCAATCCAATCATCTGCAGTTCCAAATCCAGGTCGACAAACCATGGTAAATAGTGGGTTCGCAGGTACCCGCATGGTGGAATTTGCAACGACTTCAACTTTCATGGAGTATCTGCAAGCGACGCGATAAATCTCGTCTTTGACCGGGCAGGCATCAGCATCGATGAAGATAATATGCATAATTCTTAATGTATCCGATTTTAGTGTGAAAGTTTGTTTTTACTCAAAAAGAGCCAACAAACTTAATAGTAGGGCACAGTTTCGATTTAAGGATATGGGTGGGATTGTCGAATGGAGAAGAAGGCTGAAAACCTCGGAATTTAGGGTTTAATGTTTCCCAATGCTGCGAAATAGTGCTATTATAACCTTGTATTAGCACACCAAGAGGCTTGTCATGAATAAAACATCTTCGAAAACTTTTTGTGATGGCGTCAACAGGCGCAATTTTTTAAGGGTTGGGGCATTGGCGCCTTTTGGCGTTACCTTGCCTGGCATTTTCCAAGCCGAAGCCGCTTCCAATCTGAAGGGCAACCAGCGCTCTGTAATTATGATCTATCTTTCAGGCGGCATGGCTCATCAGGATAGTTTCGACCTTAAACCAAATGCGCCCACTGAAGTCCGTGGCGAATTCAAGCCCATCCCAACCAATGTTTCAGGCATCGAAGTATCAGAGTATTTGCCAAGGCTTGCAGCGTGTGCCGACAAATACATTGTATTGAGGTCTCTTGTTGGTCAAATTGATGAGCATTCAAGTTTTCAGAGTACCACGGGGTACCCAATGTCGATTACCAAAAGGGATAACAAGCCCCACTTTGGTTCTGTGATTTCCAAGGTTCAAGGCCAGGTTAACCCTTCTGTGCCCGCGTTTGTTGATCTTTTTCCAACCATGCAGCATAAGCCTTATAACAGTCCAAGTTCTGGGTTTCTCGGCCGGGCATCTTCCGGTGTCAGGTTGGATGGCGAGGGTATTGATAACATGAAGCTTCAAGGCTTGTCTTCAAGTCGCTTTGAAGATCGAAAGACCCTCCTGGCCCAGGTTGATTCTTTTCGTCGGAATGCAGATCGCCTCGAAGTTTCCGGCATGAATCAGAACTATCAGCGGGCCTTTGAGGTTCTCACATCAAGCAAGCTGGTTGAAGCCATCGATGTCACAAAGGAACCCGAGAAAGTTCGCGAACGCTATGGCAAAGGCTCAAGCAAGCATTTGGGAGATGGTGGCCCGCTTTGGAATGATCAGCTTCTTATGGCCCGAAGGCTAGTTGAAGCAGGTTCCCGGTGTGTGACGGTTGCCTATGGTTTTTGGGATACGCATGGCAATAACTTCAAGCATATGAAGCAGCATTTGCCCACTTTTGACCAGGGTGTTTCTGCACTCATCGAAGATATATACGCAAGAGGAATGGATAAA
This sequence comes from uncultured Candidatus Kuenenia sp., assembly GCA_964646215.1. Lineage (GTDB taxonomy): Bacteria > Planctomycetota > Planctomycetia > Gemmatales > Gemmataceae > UBA969. The sequence goes on from CAZYAY010000010.1 coordinate 43,981, forward strand.
ACCACTACCGTTTGTGTGTGGGGTGAGTTTGGTAGAACTCCAAAAATCAATAAAGATGCGGGAAGAGATCATTGGTCTAGAGTGAATTTCGCCTTGCTTGCAGGTGGCGGAATGAAAACCGGGCAGGTTATCGGTTCGACCGATAGCAGTGCTGGTTCTGCTAAAGATACTCCCATTAATTATCTTGATGTTCTTGCAACCATCTACAACAACATGGGGATAGACCCCCATGCGATGGTGGTGGATATCAGCGGAAGACCCAATCCCATACTTCCTAGTACGGTATCACCTATTGGCAGAGTTTATAGTTGAACTGATCAACAATAAAAAAAGCCCGTCATAACTGACGGGCTTTTTGTTTTTAGCATCTTGGTTTTATTTGTCTTTCTTGACATCAACCCAATGATTGCTCTTGGCAGATTCCAAGACCGCATCGCAAATGCGCTGGGTTTCAAGTGCATCTCGAAAAGTAGGGCCCACAGGTTTTCCGGTTCCCAATGAAGCAACAAAATCTGCCACTTCGTGAACAAAGCTATGCTCATAACCGATTTGCAAACCAGGCACCCACCAATTGCCCATGTAAGGATGATCGCCATCGGTTACATGGATGGATTTCCATCCGCGTAGTGGGCCTTCATCTTTGTAATCAAAATACTGCAATCGGTGCAGATCGTGAAGATCCCAGAAAATAGAGGCGTTTTCGCCATTTATTTCGAAAGTATAAAGAGCCTTGTGCCCACGGGCATATCGGGTGGATTCAAAGCTTGCTAGCGATCCATTTTCAAAATGCCCCATGAAGGTGCAGGCGTCATCAATGGTCACCTTTTCCATTTTGCCTGTGAGGTTGTGCTGCCTTTGTTTGACAAAAGTTTCGGTCATGGCGCTGACATCATGAATCGAGCCATTAAGCCAGATTGCAGTATCGATGCAATGAGCGAGAAGGTCGCCTGTGACCCCGCTTCCCGCGGCTTCAGAATCGAGGCGCCAAAGCGCAGCGCCCCCCTGTGGGAGTTCTGGGTTGATTGTCCAATCTTGAAGGAATTTTGCACGATAATGGAAGATCTTTCCGAGTCGGCCTTCATCGATCAACTTCTTGGCAAAGGTAACAGCGGGAACCCTGCGGTAGTTGTACCAGACGATGTTTGGAACGCCTGCTTTTTCAACAGCCTCGACCATTTTCAGGCCTTCTTCACCATTCATCGCCAAAGGCTTTTCGCAAAGAATGATTTTTTTGTGGGCTGCAGCATAAAGAGCGATTTCAGCATGAATATTGTTGGGTGTGCAAATGTCAATCGCATCGATATCTTTGCGTTCGATAAGTTTGCGCCAATCGGTTTCTATACTTTCGTATCCCCAAGTGTTTGCAAAGGACTGTGCCTTTTCAGCATTGCGGGCGCAAACAGCCTTTAACACTGGTTTGTATGGTAGATCAAAAAACAAAGGTGCTTTTACATAACCATTGGAATGGGCTTTACCCATGAATCCATAACCTATCAAGCCGATGTTAAGAGGTTTTTTTGACGAAGCCATGATTATCTCCAATCTGTTGAAGTTTAAATGTTACCGTGCGAAATTGTTTATGATTTGGAACCATGAGCATTACGAACCGCAATCATGGCTGCAAGAATCTTGTTCCAGGTTTCCTGAGTTTCAAGAACCTTGTTCGGGAACATGCAACCATCCCAGCAGATATGTTGAATGCCGCGCCCTGCGTAATCTTTAAGCCAGTATCCGGAAGCCTTGGTGATATCGAGTTTTCCCTTGGGATCGTCCGCAAGGCAGTGCCTGCCAGTCTTGTCATGTGAACCGGTACCATGAACTGTGCCATCGTTTTGGGCAACATGGAAGTCGATGGTCCAAGGACGAAGGGCATCGGTCATTTTGGTGTAAGCAGCTTCAAATTCCGAAGGGGAATAGCCTTCCTTTAAAAGTGCATCTTCTGGGGCATTATAGCCCATGAGGTAGAGATAAGTGTGCGCAAGGTCTGCTTGAAAACCAACAGTGCCTGGCATGCCTGTTTGTTCCAACAAGTTGACCATATGCTTCCAAGAATGCATACCACCCCAGCAAATTTCGCCTTCAGCGGCAAGTCGTTCGCCATGGGCTGCAGCTACGATTCCTGCTTCGCGGAAAGTTTCAGCGGTTTTTTTAGTGTTCCCGGTTGGGTCTTTAGCCCAATCAGAAGGCCCACCAGCAGCATCAATACGAATGACGCCGTATTTTCTAACCCCATGATCGTTAAGAATGCGAGCAATCCTGCATGCTTTTTTAACAGCGAGGACAAATTTAGCCCGCTGATCTGGGGTGCCAAAAGAAGAATCGCCAATAGTTCCCGGCCATACCGGCGCAACTACCGAACCAACATTCAATCCCTTGCTGGCTATTTTGTCAGCCATCTTTTTGATTTCATCGGTGCTTGCATCGGGATCGGTGTGGGAATGAAAAAGAAAGAGATCAACACCATCAAACTTCTGCCCATTTACCTGTGCTTTTACGGTAAAATCGAGCATGTTATCCAAGCTGATGGGGGGATGGTCTGTGCCAGGTTCTTTGCCAACCAAGCCAGGCCACATGGCGTTATGTAATTTCAAGGTGCTGTTGCTCATGGGAGATCCTCGTTAAACTATACTTTTTCACACTTGTACCATGCATTGTCATACCGCTTTGAAGGCTTGAGGGCAAGCAAATCTAGGGTGATTATTTTTTTGTTTTGAAATGTCCAAAAGCCACATGCCAAATTGGTTGGGTGTAATCTGAAAGAGGGGTAACATCCTGGCTTCCTATCCCTCCAGCAAAAAAAATGTTTTTTAAAAGTAGGGGTGAAAAGAAAAAGATCCAAGCGATGGTTTTGGCCAAGGCTTGGACCTGTTGTGAAAATAAGCTTACGAATACCTGTGTTAAAGGATTCGTGATTAGCGCTTTTTCTTTTTGTAGTCGCCCACTGCGGGAGCATCAATATTGGTGTGAGGGCCAAAATACCGCAGAGAAACCAAAGGTTCGAGGCCTGTGTTTTCGAAAGTCACACCTTGCACAGCCGCTTCGTGGCTGACAAAAACTTCGTCATCGGTCAACTCGCCAAACCTTATCATAGCAGGGGTTTGAAGGGCATGCTTCCCAATTTTGCCAGTGCCTTGAACCGTAATAAGGCCGTATGCGCCACGATCTTTGATCGTAACTTTTACGCCGGGGTTTATGGTTAATTCCTTGGCGGAGAAAAGCTCTTCGCCATCGATTTTGCCGTAAACCACCCAGCGATCAACATAGCCCTCGGATTCGGTGTCAGCCACTGCGATAGGTTCAAGATAGTGGCTGTCTTTGAAATTAGGATTTACATTGCCTTCCCAATCGAGTTGGTTGACGATGAAATCGATGTCATGATGTTTTTCTTTGGGCATGTCTTTGGTAAGAAGATGCCATGGAACAGCGCGACCTTCAACCATGCTTTGATACATGGCGAAAACATCGGAGCCCCATTGTGGTTCATAGGTAACCAATGAACCGGGTGCATGAAGGACGCATGGAGGAACCAGCCAGCCGGTGCCTGGTTGCAATTTGTAGGCTTTGCTGAAGTTGAGAATGCCGTTATCGCCTTCGTTCCAGCGCTCTAGGCACTTACGAAGATCTTCCTTGGTGGTGCCTGGTTCCAGGCCGAAGAAGGTGTAGGGGAAATTATTGCCCACTGAATTTAGCTGGGGTGGGAAATAATAGGATTCAGGTTTGCCTTCCTGACCGACCTTTGCAGCTTGATTTTTGCTTTGATGCATGTGGTGGGGGATGGGGCCCATGTTGTCAAAAAACTTGCTGTAAACAGGCCATTTTTGATACTTTTTCCAGATTGCTGCGCCAACCAGTTTTTGCCCTTCGACATCCACCGCATCCTTAAGCAAGAATGATCTTTCACCATTCACCACGACATAGCTGTAGCCTTCGTCAATTTCACGATTTTCGTTGGCTGCGGGTGTGGTGGAAGCAAACCATCGTTCATCGATGCCACCTCGATGTGCCCCGTAGGCATAAAGATCCTGTGGAGCAAGTTTGATTCTTCGGCCTGGCATAAGGAAGCTGCGTGGAACCCAGGTGGGCGCCAGCCTTAAAATGCCATCGCCTGCTTCAATTGCATTTTTAATTTTGCTATCGGAAGCTTTGATTATTTTTTTCTTAGCGGTTGATTTAGCCATTGTGTTAAGCCTCTTTCAAAAGGAATAAATGTTATAGTAATTCAAAAATACATTCGATTTCAACGGGTATGCCGCCGGGAAGCGTATGGGCGGAAACAGCACTTCTTGCGCCTACGCCGTTGTCTTCTCCGAAAATTTCCGCCATCAATTCTGAAAACCCATTGATCACCTTAGGTTGGTCTTTGAAATCAGCCGTACAGTTGACCCAACCAAGCGTTTTCACAATTCGTTTGATCTTGTCCAGTGAACCTATGGTTTCCTTGACAGTTGCAAGTACATTGATCGCCACGGCCTTGGCTGCTTCTTTGCCTTGTTCCAAGGTAAGATTTTCGCCAACTCTGCCGTTTAGAGGGGTGGATTCATGGATTTTAGCGGGGCCATGGCCGGAAACATAAAGCATGTTGCCTACTTGGACAGCGATTTTGTATTTTGCGACAGGCTTGGGAGCTGGAGGAAGCTGTATATGAAGTTCTTGAAGCCTTGTTTCCGGTTTACTTGCCATTGCATTGCCTTTCCTGAGAGTTTGAAAATAAACAGAAGGTTCTCTTTTAGCCGTCTCGCTTTTATCGTTTCTAAAGGGGATGAGGTCAAGTGTTGTTTTAATAATTGTATTTAAGGATGATCAATTGAACCATAGATTCCAAGTTTCAGGTAATTCAAACCTTGGGCCAAATCGGGAAACATAGTTTGCAGAAAGAGCCTCCCAGTAATTTTGGCCTTTAAGCCTGATCCAAGGCCCGGGGCCGCCCGTATGCGCCGGCCATCCCATGCCTCTTACCGCCAAGAAATTCAAATCAGCTTCCGTTTTGAAAACATTGCCCGCCCTGATATTTGTAAATTCAAGAAGCATGGCAAACAAGATGCGTTCGCGTCCCTCGCGCACTTGATTTACCTTGCCCATGGAGTTACTTATGGAGTCGATATTGCGTTTTAAATTATGTTTTGCAAGGTTCTGCGCTAGGAGGTTTGGCCACCAGGAGTTTTTGTGGTGTAAAAACCATCCTTTACCTTCTTCAATACCCAGCCATAATCGGGCTCGCATTTGTGAAAAAAGTTCAGTTACTTCTGTGTCAGAGGGGTAATGGAAAGCAAAAAGCCTGGTGATCACATCCAATCCAATCCAGTCCGCCCAGAATAATGGACCAAATTGAAACCCCCACTTTCGCAGGGAGTTTTCAACCTTTTCCAATAGAATTCCTTCACCCAATAGCTCCAGGTGCTCGCGAAAACCTGATAGTAAAACTTTAGCTGCAATGCTGGATCTGCTGTTGTTGACCATGACCGTTGTCTTGCCTAATCGTGAAATCCATGCCAGCAAAAAATCTTTCTTAATCAGGGAGCTTGATTCTGGAATAACTAATTCGCAACAGGGAAATCTTCCCAAGGGATACTGCTGAAACAAGCCTGCGCTTTCACCTTGCCAGATGTCTGATTCCTCAGCTTTGACAATCATGCAGTCGGGGTATGTTTTTTTGAATAAATCGATATCCTCTGCGCTAAAGAAGCTATAAGCGGTTAGAAGAGCGATATCGGGCTTTTCCTTGAAATTGGAGTTGGTGGTGCCCTCAATCAAACCAAGTCGTTTTTCAACATCGCCAGCATTCCAGATACCTTTGCGCATGGTTTCTTGCATGAGGCGGTTTAAAGCCATCAGGGTCTTCCCCAGCCCTTCAGGGGTTTTTCCTTGAATGGAAACAGGGATGCCCCGGGAGGCATGTAAAAAAGCCCATTCTGCAATTGTTTTACCCTCCCCGATCAGGGCGACCCGATTGGGGGCAGGGGTTTCCACAGGAGCTGTTGGAATACGAGAAATATCTTCGAGTGCAAACTTAACCAGATTTTTACAGGTTGTGGAAGGAATTAACCGTTGGCTGAGCTCCGCGATTTTTTGCTCTGCAATTGCAGGGTTTTTAATTGTGACCAAATCAGAAACCAGATTAAGTGTTTGTCTGGGTGCTTGAACTTCCTCGGGTGTGTTTTTATCGATAATCCTGTTGAAGGCCCGGTGCAATACGGCCCTGCCTGCGAAATTTTTTTCGAATAAAAGCGCACTTAAAGAAAAGGGCGGAGAAGTGGGGGCGTTTTTCTTTCCATCTCTTATTGCCACTCCAATTAATTTGGTGAATTCAGAACGCAGTTGCTGTTCTGTTTGAGCAATACCATCAGCAAGCTGGTTACGGAAAATCTCCCTGGCTTTCCACCTGGCGCCAAAAACAACCAGTTTCATGGTTTTCTCCAGCCCTATTTTCTTTACCAGTGAAAAAATGGATCCAAATGCAGGGCAGGCGCCCAACTCAACCTCAGGAAATGCAAAAATTGTATTTGGCCGTTCGTAAACCAAACGGTAATCGCAGGCCAATGCCAGTTCCAGCCCCGCACCAAGGCATGGGCCACTGATAGCCGCAATGGTTGGGGGTTTAAGATCCCGGAGTTTTTTAAAAACCCGCATGCCTTCTTCCTGCCAGTGCGCGATATTTCCACTTGCCTGCAATTGTTCCCATTCATGCAAATCCGGGCCGAAAGCGAAACCCGAAGTCTTGCCACTTCGCAAAGTTATGATGGGAATAGAGGGTATTTCACGGATTTTTTCCAACCCGGCATCCAAATCGCGAAGCAAAGAAAGATTGACTTTGTTGGCGGATTCTCCTTTAACATCCAGCACAATCATGATGGTTCCATCTTGGTCTTTTTCAATTCGAACGGTATTGCTGCTGAAAATCACCATCATTAGATCCACATAATTAATAAAAACCTATGTCCAACAACCTTTTGTCCAGTATCCTCTATCAGGGTAGAAGTAGCAGCAGAAAATTCTTTTAAAACTGCAAAAGAAAAGGTGGCCGTTCATGAGTTTGCACTTGGCGATTACTAAAACTGAAATCCCAGGTTTTCCCTGCAGAAGAGGAAAAGTACGAGATGTTTACGACTTGGGCGATAAGCTTGTCATCGTAACCACAGACAGAATAAGCGCATTCGACTGGATTCTTTCAGAAGGCGTTCCCGACAAGGGGAAAATCCTCACGCAAATAACCTTGTTCTGGATGAATTTACTCAAGGTTGAAAACCACCTGATCAGCACCGATTTAAATGAAATGGGCCCGGCCTTCTCAAGTCAGAAATCAATACTTGAAGGTCGGACTATTCTTGTTAAGAAAACCGAGGTCGTGCCCATTGAGTGTGTGGTTAGGGGTTGGCTTGCGGGTTCCGGTTGGAAGGAGTACCAATCTTCATCAACAGTATGCGGCATCAAGCTGCCCCCTGGTTTAAAGCAAAGCTCAAAATTGCCTGAGCCTATTTTTACGCCAGCAACCAAGGCCGAGACAGGGCATGACGAAAATATTTCATTTGCGCAAATGGTCCAGCAAGTAGGTGCTGAAACTGCAAATATATTAAGAGATCGAAGCATTGATATTTATTCCCGCGCAGTGGCATTTGCCCATCAAAAAGGCATTATTCTTGCAGATACCAAGTTTGAATGGGGGAAGTTGAAGTCTGGGGAAATTATTTTGATCGATGAGGCGCTCACTCCTGATAGTTCGCGTTTCTGGGATGAGAGATCTTATGCCACGGGTATTAGTCCACCTTCGTTTGATAAGCAATTTATTCGTGATTGGCTCGAAACCACAACGTGGGATAAAAACAGCCCGCCTCCTGCCATGCCTCAGATAATTATTGAGCAAACCCGCCTTAGGTATCTTGAAGCATTTAAGATTCTGACAGGCAAAGATTTTGTGTGAAAATGAAACAATTCGTTTTGCTCGGCTTGCTTTTATTTGTGAAGTCGTAATCCTACGGGTAAAGAATCGCCTAGAAGGTTGGATTGGCTTTCCTTTGCCAGAGGCACGAATTCCTCGAGGCATTTGATCCACTCTGCAGGTATTTTTAAAGTTTGAATTTTTGCAAGAATGCCATCGCGTGTATCTTGGTCGAGGTCCAGAGCTCGCTGCCCTGTGATTCTTCCCATTTGTGAGAGGCAAAAAGCCCATGTGATTTCTTCGGAAGCATGTGAGGGTTGGAATTCCAACAGTCTGGTAACCCATTGCGACACAATATCCGGATGCAAAATTGAATTAAGCGGCCCATAAATAAGGGCCCGTGATGCAAGTCGGGTAAGCGACCAAAACACGTAAGGGGGCAGGGGGGATTTTTTCAGCGCGCGAACCAGGGTATTTCCCATATTCTCTTTTGTTTTAAGATCCAGCCTTTCAAACGAGGCTGCTGCGCGCCACATCTCTACCAATTCATTTTGCAGCGGCTTGGCAACCGGCTTGTTTGGTAAAGGCAGCAAGATGTTGCGAATCCTGTCGAAAAGGGATTGTTGTTGATTGGAGGAAAGTCCGCCAGAAACCCTACGCCATAGAATCCAAAACTCGGCTCCAGATTCTACAAATCTTGGCATGATCGAAGATTTGGAACGGTCATCCCGTGGAGGGGCGATCAATTCTTTCCAGAGTTTGTCCAAACGGATTTTGTCTCCGGGTGCACCATAACCCGGCCGTAAAAAGAAACCCGCAAGATTGCTCCAACGCGATGCCCGTTCGGGAGAAAGCAGCCTGCCAGGCGCCAATAAAAACAGCTCGTCCCACAACCTTCTGCACAGGCCCAAAGGCCATTCGTCCCTGCCCGCATCCAAGATGTTTTCCAGAACCTTCGGCAGAAGCTTGGGTTCGATTGCAGGGACACTATCTGAAAAGGTTTTCTTAAGACAATCGAGTGCTGCGAGTGCTGTTGCTTCAGGCCAGGTGTCCCCCTTGTTTTCTTCGTCAGAATGCGAATCATTGCTTTCAAAAGAATCCCGAAGATTAAATTCGAGCTTCCATTCGTTGGCTCCCTCTTTGGCGATGCACCATAATTCCAAAGTGCCCAATGGGGTTGCCTGCGATTTTAAATTAACCGGGATGCCTTTAACTCCGGATCGTTTTCCACCCCTTAAAATGGTTTGCAAAGGTGGTAATGATTGAAGCTGCTTTTTAGGGATTTTTATTACCTCACCCGCCTGGTCCTTACTTCTTAATGTGGAGGTAAACAGAGGAAACAGAACGGGTTGGCCAATAGCAAGTTCCAGTTCGTTTTGATCCAATGTAAGTGTTTTTCCCTCTTCATGATGTTTGGGAAGAACGCAAATCAGGGTTTCTTCGCCTGTGTCGCTGCCTAATCCAAGGTAATAAGATTTGGCAAGTCCGCCCCCGATATGTTTGCCACCACTATGTTTAAGCCATGCAAACCAAGCAGCGCCCTCAGCAACAGCAAGGTCAACCGAGGGGTTTTCAAAAACCACAGTTGGTTGTTTTTCGGGGTCGTTATTCCTCCAATCATCAAGCACGGAAAGGATCTGTCGTTGCAGTTTTTTTGAGCGGAAGACGCCACCATTAAATAAGACCGCGCCAGGTGCCTTAAAGGTTGCAGATTCAGATTGGGAATTAAGGAAGCTTGCAAGATGTTTTGTAATTGCAGGGTCTGAAACATAAGGGAGACCCATTTCGTGAAGACCAGTTTGAGAGCTTGATTTAAGCGGTGAGGAATTCCGGTTTACAAGAGGGAAGAAACCGTCAAGAACAAAAGCAGATGCTTCTTTGGATGAAAGTTCCGCACGGATTAGGCCTGCAACAATGGACCGCCCACGCCCCATGATGTTAATGGGGATGGTATCTGGTGCGGTATCTGAAAGGATTTGTTCCTTGGCATTTCTGCACGCCTGAGTGAGTTGTATGTATTGGGAGGAATCAAGTTTTGTTCCTGCAGGAAATCGCGACTCCATTAGTTTTGCCAGGGCCAGATCCATGTTGTCGCCGCCTAAAAGCAGGTGTTCGCCCACTGCTTTTCGGAGAAAATTGATGGTGCCATTTTCGCTAACGGTTTCAATCAGGGTGAAATCGGTGGTGCCCCCGCCAACATCGATCACCAGGCATTGCATGCCTTCAGACAATTCGAGTCCCTGAGTTTTATTTTGCTGGTGAAGAGAAAGCCATCGATAAAAAGCAGCTTGTGGTTCTTCAAGAAGAAGCACATTTTTAAGGCCAGCAAGTTTCGCAGCCTCCATGGTCAGGCTTCGTGCGATGTCATCAAAAGATGCGGGAACAGTAACCACGACGGTTTGATTTTCAAGCGGTTCGGAAAGTTGCCCCAGCGAGACAGAATGATTCCAGCTTTCAACGATGTGCTTTAAATATTTGGCGGAAACATCAAGTGGAGAAAGCCTTGAAACTTCAGTTGGGGCAGCCCAGGGAAGCAAGGGTGCTTTACGATCCACCCCCGGATGACATAGCCATGATTTCGCAGAGGATACCAGTCTTCCCGGAACCTTGGCACCTTGCGACCTTGCAAAATTGCCCACGATGAAGGAACGGCTTTTATCCCAGGGTAACGCCGCTGCACCTTCAGGAAGATCGTGCCCACCGGGAAGGTATAAAAATGAAGGTAACAATGCATGGGGTTGTACCTCGGAAGGTGCATCCAACTGGTAGACTTGGTGTAGTTTAATCTCGGGAAAATTAGATTTGGTAGCGGTATCGATATAAGCAATCGCGCTATTTGTCGTGCCCAGATCTATGCCCGCAAGATATCTGCCCATTGAAATACTATTCCTGTTATGAATCAGAATGTTCAATTCATTTTATGCAGGATATGTTATGGATAAAAATAAGACCGCGGGGCTTAATGCCTCGCGGTCTCGGTAAACTTCACAAAATTCTACTTAGAGCTTGGATAATAAACCCTTCTTAATCGCATCTCCGAGATTGTTTTTCCCGAAGTAGATTTCCCAGATAGCCTTTGAGAATGCCACGCTTTTGATGGTGACTTCAATCTTGTCCACAACCTGGCAATGAATGCCAATACCGGGAAGATGCGTCAGTTTAACCTGGTCGCCTTTTACTACTTTGATTTCTTTGAATAGGTTGTTTAGAAGGGTAAGCTCTTCAGGAAACTCTTCCTCCTTGTGATTCAAAAGAACCGAGGCCTTGAAACTCGCAGCCATTTCACGGCCATCCACCTGGCGTTCCATTACGAGGTTGAGTTGTTTGTAAATATCTGCGTTGATGAGTTCATCGGATGATTTTGGCTTGATGCCTTCTTGTACATAGCTTGCGATTGCATAAACATTTACAAGAAACTTGGAGCGCATCGCAACGCCTGTCAGTGCCATCTTGTTTGATTTTGCATTGGCAAGATATTCTGTGATGGTGCTAAAGCGTACGCCACTGCCACTGAGGCTTACGGTTTCGGCGGCCCATGCTTGAAAGCTAAAAACCAGCAGCAGAGTTGAGAATACAAGTGTTCTGATCATAATAAATCCTTCACGAGTCCATTGCCCGCATATGAAAATTCCAACTCTTCCATAATGTCTGATGTGGGTTGTAAAAATCAAGACGAGTTGTTTGAAAGCCGTTTAGGTTTTTTACCCAGATTAACAAACCATTGAGGGGTCAGGCCAAAAGTTTTGTCAAAGATCCCATTCCCAATTCTGTAACCTGGGATGGTTTGGACTGTGATATTACAGGATTTAAAAGCTCCAGTGATACAAAACCATCATACCCAATTCTTTTTAGTTCCTTGATGATGGAGGTAACGTCGATATCTCCATCGCCCGGAAAGATTCGATCTGAATCGGTCGCCAATTCTTTTGGCACTGCGGAAATATCGCATACCTGTACCATGAAAAGTTTTTTTGGATTGATCAGTGCCAGGTCTGCTAATTTGCTGGGCCCGCAGTGAAAGTGGAAGGTGTCAAGGGTTATACCCACATTTTCCATTCCCGAAGCAGTGATAAAGGCGTATGCAGATTCAAGATTATTGGCGAAGGAAGATTGGGCGCGAAATTCCAAGGATAGTCTTGTGTTGAATGCTTCCGCCCATTGCGCTGCTTCACGCAATCCAGCAATCGCGGTTTGCAGAATTTGTTGATCAACCCGGGGGGGGAAATCTGTGCATATATTCATCAGTGGTATGCCCAATCCCTGGCAAAGGTCCAGTCGCTTTTTGAAGTGATCGTAATGGCTCTTCTTCTGCTCGCCTGTGGAAAGAAGCAATCCGCCTTGATAAGAGCCGGCAACCAAATTCACACCATGATCTGCGATTAAAGCCTTTGTTTCATCAATGCTTGCGGATTCGAGATGCTTTTCTAATTTGGTAAGCCAGACTTCCATATTCGGGCAACCGCCTTCAATAAAGGCTTTGACATCTTCTGAAAAAGTGCTGCTCAAAACACAAACCTGGCTGATACAAGCCTTCATAAAAGACCCTCTTTAAATGTCGGAATTAGAAACGGGTTCGACCTCAATGAGGTTGTCAAAAAAAGTCGCGCCACCACCTAAATCAGTGATGGCTGTGCTTGTGGTTGCATTGGCATTGGCTTTACCCGGAACGTCTTTGTTCCACCAAAGGCCCTGTGCCACCGCAACGCCTGAGAGCACTGCATCGGTGATTTTCGCATGGGCAAGAAATTCCCCACGATTGTTAAAGATACGGACTCTGGCTTCTTCGGTTATTCCCCGTGAAGCTGCATCTTTAGGGCTGATCAATAAAGTTGGCCTTCCTGCATCCTGTTTCTGCCAATCTAAGTTGGCGAATGATGAGTTTAAAAACGCAGGGTCTGGGGGCGAAAGAAGCTGGATCGGGTAATGTGATGCAAGGTCAATTCTTGTTTGGGGGTCTTCGTGTGATGGGGTGTATGAGGGCAGGGGATCTAACCCAAGCTTTTGCATTGAAGTACTAAAAAACTCGCACTTCCCGGATGGTGTGGGAAAATGACCATTCGCAAACGGTGCATAATCTTTGGGTAAATCCAACCTCATCGAACCTTCTTTTTTTAATTGCTCAAAAGTTATACCAGACATGACCTTGGTAGAATTAAACCCTCCAGCCGATGGCTCAAGCGCTTCCTTGATTAATTCGATATCACTCGCTGCATAAAGTTCAGGCTCCAGCTTCATTGCCTTTGCAAGCAATCTGAAGATTTCAGTGTTGGGCAACGATTCACCAAGGGGGGCAATCGCAGGCTCATTGATTTGAACATGCAAATGCCCGTAGGATGTGTGAAGATCCCAATGCTCGAGCTGTGTGGTTGCAGGCAAAACAATATCTGCGTAATCCACAGTGTCGGTGGGGAATTGTTCGAGCACCACGGTGAAAAGATCATCTCTTTTTAGCCCGCGAATAACTTTGAATTGATCAGGGCACACCGCAGCGGGGTTCGAATTATAAACTACAAGTGCTTTAATTGGCGGTGCAAGATTGTTGTTGTTTAACGCATCAGCAAGCTGGCTCATGTTTATGGATCTGGTGCCATTGGGTATTAGATCGTGCCTTTCAAAAGCAGCAGCAGATTTTAGGGGATACATGCCGCTTGTGCTAAGAAATGCGCCACCACCGGTTTCTTTCCAAGCTCCAATAATTCCTGGAAGGCAGGTGATTGCCCTTACCGCCATGCCTCCGCCACCATGCCTTTGCAACCCATAATTAAGCCTGATAAACGCAGGCTTGGTGTTTGCATATTCGTGAGCCAATTGTTCGATGACAATTGTTTTTAAGCCTGTAATGGTGGAGACTTTATCGGGAGTAAAATCGTTGGCCCGTGATTTGAGATCTTCCCCTCCGAGACAAAACTGGTCGATGAAATCCTGATCTTGGAGATTGTCGCGGAAAATGACATGCATCATTCCGAGGGCCAGTGCAGCATCGGTGCCAGGTCGTATTGGAATCCAGAGATCACTTTTTTCAGCAGTTTTGGAACGGAAGGGATCGATGGTGATTATTTTGGCGCCAGCTTTTCGGGCCCGGTGCATGATGGCCCATAAATGAGAATTCGTTACGCTTGTGTTTGATCCCCAGTTGATGATGAATTTCGAATGTAAAACAGATTCTGGGTCGATCGCAGCCCTTGCTCCGAGAGTCATGTGGCTTCCTGCAACCCCCGCAGTTGCGCAAATGGTTCGTTCTAAAAGAGAAGCACCAATACGATGAAAAAATCTGCGATCGATACTGGATCCTTGAAGTCTTCCCATGGTACCAGCGTAGCTGTATGGAAGGATCGATTGGGGGCCGAAGGGTGAATGAATTATCGCTTTTAGTTTTGAAGCAACGGTTTCAATTGCTTCTTGCCAGCTTATCTTTTCGAATCGCCCCCCACCCTTTGCGCCGATTCTTTTCAGTGGATGCAAAAGGCGGGTTGAATGATATGTTCTTTCGATATATCTGGAAACTTTGCCACATAGAAAGCCGTTGGTTATAGGATGCGCAGGGTTCCCTTTAAGGCTGATTGCCCGGCCATCTTTTACTGTGACCAGCATCGAACAGGTATCGGGGCAATCGTGCGGGCATGTTGCATGAATGGTTTTAAGTGACTGCGCCATGTTTGGTTCTAAACTTTCAGGTGGCACCAAGCTAACGGGTTACATCATATGTAATCATAATAGCTGGAAAGCATTGTCAGGGGTTGGGTAATCAGGAAAAAAGAATCAATCAATAATTACAACCCTAAAAAGGGAACGGGTAAAAGAAATGCGTGTTGCTCGTAAAGGCTAGCGATTCCATTCCAGCTTGTGTACTGCGAAAAGAAAACGAACAAGAGATAGATCAAGACGACTGGCAAAAGAGGCAGTCGGCCTGTCCAACGGAAAAACCAATGCCTTTGAGTGTCGCGCATTTTTGTTCTCCACATGGCCCAGCCTGTGATAAGGCGTGCGGGGAAAATGAAAAGAATGAACACCAAGGTAGGCAACCAAAGTGCCTCTTGGGGAATCACTTCGATTTTAAGGAGGTATAAGGGTAGCGCAAAAATCAGGGTTAGTATTAAAGCGAAACTACAGGCCCAGGGCGCACGGTTGAATGCCTTTCTAACGCCTCGCCAATCGAAGGCTGCACGGAAGCGATTTTCGATGGCCATCTGGGTTTGCAACAAAGGTAAATGCAGTACAACGATCGCTAAAAGCAGCGCCCCGAAAAAACCAACCAAGGGGGAGAGAGGCGTTTTCACCTGTCCAAAGGCCAGGAGCGAAACGGGGATAATCAACCATAGGAATGCAGCTAAAAACCCTCGAATTCCAAGCCAGAAATAGTGGGGGAGTCGCAATGCGAGCAAGAAATCCCAGGTGGCATCCCGAGCCCTTGGGTAAGCACCGCCAAGTTTGAATTGGCGGTACACGATCAGGAAATTTAAAGGCCAGAAGAAGTGGCGGAGACGCCCGCCCCTGGCCAATGTAAAAACAATATGCATCCCTATAAAAACGGTGAGAATTAAAACCCAAAAGCGAAGCCTGGCAGCATTTCTGCCATCTGGATTAATTATCTGTGCAGTGAATGCCACATTGCTGAGGTAACGCAAAGGTAAGAGAAGGATCCAGATAGCCAGGATTGCACCGCCCAACCGGGCCGCAGTGTGAATGCCGATAAAACCATCCCGAATCCTTCCCGATTTAGCGACTCGGGTAGAGGATTCAAGCATGTATCCCAAGCTAAGGAATTGAAGGCCGGGTATGGCAGCTAGAATTGCCAGGGCCAACACCATCGACATCAATCCAAACATCCACTCTATTTTTAAAACCGTCCAGAAAAAGAAACGCTTAAGGGGGCCTCGCATTGTGTTTTCTGGGTTTGGCTGTAATTCAGAATCAAGAGGCGGAGGTGTTGGGGGAAGCCCTAAATCAGAAGGTA
>CAZYAY010000010.1:59907-75423 GCA_964646215.1 uncultured Candidatus Kuenenia sp.
AGGTAATTCGGGTGGTGAATTCGGGTCGGAAAGATTCATGATCTGGGATCTTGTATTGGTAAAGTTTCAATCAATGTAAACAAATTAGGGAAGAGAATATAACGGCTGCATGTTAACATAGAATGATGTATTTGAATAGGAGTTAATCGTTCTATGATGTTTCGCAATTTCTTTTTTATATTCTTGGTTCTTGGCGGGGCAGCAACGCTTGTTGCAAATCTTATCCCTCCCAAGCATGGGGTTGCGCCTACTCCAACTCGCCCTGAATTGTTTCAAGCCAATGACTTTCTAGAAACAGTTTACCGGGTGAATGCTTCCTTTGAACAAACTTGGCTTAAGAACAATATCCAGCCAGCGGTTGAGGCTGATGATTTGACCATAGCCAGACGATTGGCTTTGGGTTTAATGGGAACGATTCCTTCGTTGGAGGAAATTCGCCAGTTTGAATCGCGCCCCCAAGGCGAAAGATTAATCTGGTGGATTGATCATGTTTTGCAGGATCCTCGCTTTGCAGATTACCTTGCAGAGAGGTTCGCAAGGGTTTTTGTAGGGACAGAGGATGGCCCATTCATTTTGTTTCGAAGACGCAAGTTCAGATCTTGGCTTTCTGACCAGATAACTTTAAATGTGCCTTACGACCAAATAGTCCGTGAGGTTATTTCCGCCGAGGGCATTTGGACCGAAAAACCTGCTACTAACTTCATCACGGTCACCTCGCAAAAAGATAAGGCGAATCAGCCAGACCCAGTTAGGTTGGCAGGCCGGGTTACGCGGGCCTTCCTAGGCATCAGACTGGATTGCGCGCAGTGCCATGACCATCCGTTTGCCCCTTGGAAGCAATTAGACTTCGAAAGTTTTTCAGCCTTTTTTGCCCAAACTCATGTGGGCTTACGCGGAGTTTACGATGGGGTAGGGGAATACACAATCGATGATAAACGCAAAGGAATCAAGCGAACTGTTGCCCCAAAGGTTTCCTATTCTCCTGATTTGCTTCCAGAGGAAGGCACCCTAAGGGCGCGATTATCCGCATGGGTCACCCATCAAGAGAACACTTATTTTTCGCAAGCGGCAGTTAATAGGGTATGGGCGATTCTTTGTGGTCAACCCTTGGTTTTCCCTGTCGATAATCTTGAAACTGAAGGGATTATTCCGCCTGCATTAAAAATATTGGCTGAAGATTTTGCCTTACATGGGTATGACATCGCAAGATTAATTCGGATCATCGCAAGTACTAAAACATACCGAATGCAAAGCCTCTCAGCTAATGATGATTCTGTAAACGCAGAGAAATTATGGGCCCAGTTCCCCCTTGGTAGACTAAGGCCAGAACAGGTTGCTGGTAGTATTTTGCAAGCCTCTTCGGTTTCTACGATTGATGCCGAATCCCATATCCTTACCCGCCTGGCACGGTTCGGCGATCAAAATGATTTCGTTAAGCGCTATGGGGATAGTAGCGATGAAGAGTTTGATAACCGTGGTGGGACCATCCCTCAAAGATTGGTGATGATGAATGGGAAACTGGTATCGGAGAAAACAAAAGGCGGTCCCTTTTCTGCAACCTCTCGTATTAATTGGCTTGCGCCCGATGATATTAAGTCGATCGAGGCGGTATTCCTGACCGCGCTGACAAGACGGCCCACTGAAGAAGAGTCCGATACTTTTGAACAGAACTTGAAAAATATGAAACAAACCAGGGCGCAGGAAATACAGGATCTCTTCTGGGCTTTAATCAACTCCACGGAGTTCTCATGGAACCACTAGGGCGTAGGCCTTTTCTAAAAACCACAGCAACCCTCGCAGGTGCTTCCTGGCTGACCCCCGTAGGCCAATGGCTTGCCCGGGCAGCGGATGGTGATGCCCCGGGTTCGCTTCCCTCTAAAAAATCTGCACAATCTGTAATCGTGTTGTGGCTGCAGGGTGGGCCCAGCCAGCTTGAAACTTTTGATCCTCATGCTGATTCGACGATCGCAGGGGGTACAACGAAAATCGCCACCGCAGTAAAGGATATTTATCTGGCAAGTGGCTTTGAGCGATTAGCGGAAGAGATGGGTTCGATTTCGTTGATCCGTTCCATGATCAGCAAGGAAGGTGATCACGAACGCGGTAGCTACACCTTGAAGACCGGGTTTCGTCCTGATCCAACAGTAATTCATCCATCACTTGGCGCTGTTGCATGTCATGAGTTAAGCATAGGTAAAGCGGAAATCCCCAGGCATGTGAGCATATTGTCATCGCAGTGGCCAGCCCGGGGCGGTTACTTGGGCGATAAGTATGATGCGTTTCAGATGACCGATCCCGCAGGGCCGGTACCCGATGCCCGAGCTAATGTGGATACAGAGAGGGAAAAGAGCAGGCTCAAAAGTCTTGCAATAGTGGAGCAGGCGTTTGCAAAGGGTCGCACTAAACGGGTTGAAGAAACCCAGCATAAAAATACCACAAACGCTGCACTCAAGATGATGACCTCCGAACAGTTGAAAGCTTTTAATGTTTCGCTTGAGCCGCAATCGGTTCAAGATATGTATGGCAATACTGCATTTGGGAGGGGATGCCTTGCTGCACGAAGGCTTGTTGAATCTGGGGTGCGATGTGTGGAAGTCACCCTCAATGGTTGGGATACTCACGCTAATAATCATCAATTTTGTAAGACGAACTTGAAGACTCTCGACCCTGCTTTCAGCGGGCTTATTCGTGATCTTCGCCAACGCAATATGTTGGATAAAACCATGGTGCTTTGCATGGGCGAGTTCGGGCGTACACCTTCGATCAATCCTGCTGGCGGTAGGGATCATTGGCCCAGCGGTTTCAGCATTGCATTGGCGGGCGGTGGCATACATGGCGGGCGCATAATCGGTGAAACTGATCCCGAAGGAAAAGCGGAAGTTAAAAATCCTGTACGAGTGCCCGATCTTCATGCCACGGTTTTCGAAGCCCTTGGAATTGACTATGAGAAGCTGAATCAAACCCCGATAGGCCGCACGGTAAAGTTCAGCGAAGGCAAGCCTGTTAGAGAATTGCTTGATGCGTAAACGACGGAAAGAAAAGACCCAATTGTTCATGATCTTTTTTAAATAAGAGCGGGGAGGAGCAAATTTAATTGCCACTCCCCACTCATGCAAAAGAGCATCATGCTCGGTTCGGCAAATGATCAAGCTGCAAGCTTAACCATAACCTTGCTTGCCGCCCTGTCCCTGGCAGCATCAACAAGACCGCGGAATACTTGGATATCCAAACCTGATGCGGTTCCAGAGCCTGGGTGCCATTGAACTCCAACTGCGTACCAATCATCAGAATTAGATTCGATTCCTTCAACCACGCCATCAAGTGCGGTTGCTGTGATTTTTAAACCCTTGCCCAGCTTTTGAATACCTTTTCGGTGTTCACTGTTTACAACGATTTCGCCTTCGCCATAAATATCAGCCATTCTGCTGTCAGGTTGAACCAAGATTGCGTGACGCAAGCCTCTTTCTGGCGGGTGCTTATGCTGTAGAGCTTCAGGAAGTTGCCTGGAAAGATCTTCAAAGACGGTGCCTGCAAGGGCAACATTCAAAGCATGCATGCCGTGATCAATTCCAAGAATTGGAAATTCGTTTTGTTTGCAGTAGGCGCAAAGTTCCAGAACTTCTTCTGGTAGTTGTTCGAGGCCGTCAAAGCCAGAGATTACAACGCCTTCAACTTCGGCGAGTCTTTCTTTCCATTTACCTTTGGCGTCAAAGGGAAGAAGGATTGGATCAGCATCAGAGGCTTTAAGGCATGCGGTTACGCCGGCATCCCAAAGACCACAGCCGTGCTTCCGGTCAAGTGGGTGACGATCAACACCGTATATACCAATTTTTGTGAGGTTGGCGGGGATAGGCTTAAGCTGGGTCATAACAGGAATCCTTTCCATAACTGACAAAAAAATAAAGCAGGCAACTAATCCATCAGCCTGCATCCTAAAACCAATATGAACAAATTATGCTAACCCTGCAGCTGGAAATCCAGAAGAAAATTGAAAAAGAATGGTGTTTTTTGAAGAAGTGCGTTTTTTTGGCTGAAATAGAAGAAAAATATTTTGGATTTCTGTTTAATCAGAGACTTTGTGAGGTGTAAATGTTTTTTTGATTTATTCAATTTAATGATTGCTGTGCGATTCTTCCTGCGTTAGTTTAATACTCAAGTCTGGTTTTACTTTTATCTGTGTTTGATTATCTTTAGGAGATAAAGTTATGAATTTCCGAGGTCCAATAGTAGCTGGCTTGATGCTTGCACTCGCTTTCAGCGGTGTGTATGCAGCAGAGCCGCTTAAATCTGGGCTTGAGGTTGGCAGCAAAAAGATCAGTCCATTTCATCCATTGAATGTGACTGGCTCTGCTGCAGGTAAACCCCAATGCCTTGTCTGAGTTAATGGTGGCAATCCGGTAGCTATGATATTCGCACGCAGTATCGATAGTTCCCTGACCAGTTTGGTCAAAAAAGTTGATGCGGCTACTAAAGCAAACTCCTCTGCTAAAATGGGTAGCTTTGTCGTTTTCCTCGCTAGCGATGATGATGCAAAGAAAATGGAAACCTCCTTGTCTGAGTATGCTAAAAAAGAAAACATTAAGTCTCTTGTACTTGCAATTGATAATGTTGCCGGCCCACAAGGGTACAACATTGCCAAGGATGCCGAAGTAACTGTTGTTCTTTACAATAAGCGTACTGTTAAGGCTAACCATGCTTTTCGTAAGGGTGAATTGAATGAGAAGGCTGTAGAGGCCATCATCAAAGACATCCCCAAGATTCTTGAAAAAGACGAAAAGTAGTAATTTAGGGCTTTAAGTTGAATATTTAACCAGACTTGCGCCGTTATCTTTGTGGTAACGGCGTTTTTTATTTGAATTTTGATAATAATTCTCCCTCTTTTACGAATTAAACTTAGGCTCATTATTGTTCAGGTGTCATTTATGCATTCTTTTTGTGATTTGATAAAAAATGATTTGATGGACGCCGTTAGGCAGCGCGGGAAATCTGATTCTTACATCGACAGAAGTGAAGAACGGGAAATCTTGCAGTTCGCTTTGCAAAAGGGTTTGATGCTTGATCAGGGCCACCAGGTTCTTCTTGAAGTATGCCACCAAAGCAACTACATCATGGAAAGTCATTTACTCGAAGATATTCTGGAACAAATTAAAAGCTTTGCCAAAGGTGGTAATGGCCTCACCGAGAAGTTCTTTCTTGAAATAACCAAAAGGCTTTTACTAAACTCCAAAGGTTATTTGGAAACCCAGAATGCCCAAGAGATGATCGTTTCCTTGATTGAAGACAATGGGATTGAAATTGAAACTGGATTTTTTGGCAACAACTGGTTTTTGAAAATCAAGAAGAGTCTGAAGCTTGCATAGTTTTCGTGATCTTCATTTTAGTATTCCCCATCTTTACACCCGTTAATTATTTCAAGTTGAAATACACTGTTGTATTTGCGACAATGTAACCGCTGCTTGATCCTATTAAATTTGATTTACCCTCGGATTCTTTAACCGGGTTTTTATGGAAATTAAACAAATACTGTTGATCTATGCCGTTATTGGTTTTGCATCGCAAAGCGCTGCTCTGGAACCAGCAAAGATTGATTATGCCTCTCAGATAAAGCCCATTTTGACGAAAAACTGTATTTCTTGCCATGGGGTTGAGAAGCAAAAAGGAGGATTAAGGCTGGATGCCGGGGCCTCTATTTTGAAGGGCGGTAACAGTGGCCCGATTTTGATTCCTGGAAAATCCAGCGAAAGTAAAATTCTTCATGCCGTTGAAGGGAAAGATCCCGAGACACGGATGCCCCCAGAGCCAAAAGCTTTGATTTCCAAGGAGCAGTCGGTTTTGCTTGCGGCCTGGGTTGATCAAGGGGCATTTATTTCAAAGCAGGACTTGGCTGCAAGTGAAGTTGTAAAAAAAACACCCAGCGCACATTGGTCTTTTCAACCGATTATAAAACCTGTCATTCCTTTGGATAATTCTTCTGGCTGGGCCAGGGCTCCCATCGATGTTTTTATTTATGAGCAAATGCGTAAAGAAGGATTGAGCCCAGCTAAGGAATCTGGTGCTCTGGGCTTGATAAGGCGCGTTTATTTAGACCTTACCGGTATCCCTCCGAGTTACCTTGAAGTTGATGCATTCTTAAATGATAAGCTTCCGGGTGCGTATGAACGCGCAGTGGATAGGGCGTTGGCTTCCCCAAGATATGGCGAAAAATGGGGCCGTTTCTGGCTCGACCTCGCCCGTTATGCCGACAGCGACGGTTATGAAAAAGATACCGGAAGACCATTCGCTTGGCGTTATAGGCAATGGGTGATTGATGCTCTCAATGCAGATATGCCTTTTAATCAGTTTACCATTGAACAGTTAGCAGGCGACTTGTTGAAAAACTCTTCCGCAGATCAAAAAGCTGCGACTGGTTTTCATAGAAACACGCTTACAAACAAAGAAGGCGGGGTGGATCAGGAGCAATTCAGGGTTGAAGCGGTTGTTGACAGGGCAAACACAACTGCAAAAGTTTTTTTGGGATTGACGTTGGGTTGCGCCCAATGCCATGACCATAAATATGACCCCATAAGCCAGCGTGAGTATTACCAATTCTTTGCATTTTTTAACAGCGATACCGAAGTAAACATAGCAGCGGCACCCTTGCCTGGCGAACAAGACTTGTTTGCCAAAAAGTTGCAAGAGCATCAATCCAAGGTATCTGTGATCAGGGGGGCCTTGGATGTAAGGAAGAAAGATCTCGGGAAAGATTTGGACGAGTGGGCTGCGAAATTAAAGCCGGAAACTATTCCTGCAAAATTAAAACCCGTAATGGGTATTGAGGCTTCCAAGCGAACTGCTGTTCAAAAAAACGAACTGATCAATTACCGGGCTTCTCTTGATGAAAAAGCCAAGGGCATTCTAAAGCAAATTGCAGATATTGAAAAATCTGCTCCTACACCAACCATGACACAAACCTTGGCGCTGGGTAAGGAGAGGAAAACCAACATTCACATTCGGGGCGATTTTTTGCGCAAGGGCGTTGAGGTTGATCCAGAAACCCCAGCAGTTCTGCCTGCGCCCATCACAAAAGAAAAGCTTGGTAGGTTGGAATTGGCCCAATGGATTACCGATAATGAGAACCCCCTGACCCGCAGGGTAATTGCAAACTGGGTTTGGCATAAGTTTTTTGGCAGGGGCATTGTCACCACGCTAGAGGATTTTGGTACCCAGGGAGAGAAGCCTTCCAATCCGCAATTACTTGATTATCTTGCATCCAGCCTGGGTGATAACAACTGGAGTTTGAAATCGCTGCACCGATTGATTGTGACATCTGCGGTATATCGGCAATCCTCAATCGTCGAGCCTGCGAATTTTAAGAAAGACCCTTACAATGTTTTTCTATCAAGGCAGTCGCGGGTCAGGCTTGATGCGGAGGGGGTTCGCGATGTATTTCTTTCCGCAAGTGGCTTGGTTGACCAGAGGATTGGTGGGCAAAGTGTCAGGCCTCCTCAACCTCCCGGTATTTCTGAACTGACTTATGCCAATGCGGTTAAATGGAATGAAAGCAAAGGCTTGGATCGGTATCGCAGGGGTTTGTATATTTGGTTTCAGCGCACTAGCCCCTATCCCACTCTGATGCTTTTTGATGCGCCCGATTCCAACCTCGCATGCGTGCGAAGAGAGCGTTCCAATACGCCCCTTCAAGCGCTTGCCTTGATGAATGATGTCGCATTTTATGAATGTGCCAAATCTTTGGGATTAACCCTGGCGAACGCTGACCTTCCGATTGAGGGAAATATTCGCAGGGCCTTTGCAAGTTGTTTGTCTCGGTTTCCCAGTGAGCGTGAAATGGTGCAAATGAAAACCCTTTTTGATGGATTTAAAAAGCATTACGAGTCGAACCCTGACCAGGCTAAAAAGGTTTTGGAAAACGGGGTGGGATTAAAAGATGATACAGTTTTATGTGCAGCTTGGGTTGCGTTTGCCCGGGTGCTGTTAAACCTAGATGAAATTATTGTTCGTGATTAATCCAGATGAAAGATCAAACTTTGATGATACGATCTCAAAAATTATTCGATGAATACTGCCTGCAGGGTAGAAGATCTTTTTTAACCAATCAGGCAAGCGGACTAGGATTGCTCGCGGCAGCAAGTCTGCTGGAAGAAAACAAAGTCCAGGCATCGGGTCAGGATTTATCACCCTTTGCAATCAGGCCCCCACATTTTGCACCCAAGGCGAAATCGGCTATCTGCATCTACCTTGAAGGTGCGCCCAGCCAAATGGATTTGTTCGATCCCAAGCCGAAGCTAAATGAATTAAACGGCCAGAAGTTGCCTGATTCGATGACCAAGAATGTTCGGTTTGCATTCATTCAGAAGGAGGGTGCCCGTATTTTGGGCTCGCCCAGAAAGTTTGCAAAGTATGGTGGATGTGGCATGGAATTCAGCGATTTTCTGCCTCATATCGCAACTTGTGCGGATGATATCGCCCTTGTTCGTTCCATGCATACCGAGGCGTTTAATCATCATCCCGGGCAATTGATGATGAATACTGGCACCCCAAATTTTGGCAGGCCCAGCTTGGGCAGTTGGGTGAATTATGGCCTTGGTAGTCCTTCGCAGAATTTACCGGGCTATGTGGTGTTGAGTGCTGGCAGGGGAACAAGCGGTGGTACTTCCAATTGGTCGAGCGGTTTTTTGCCCACCCCCTATACTGGTGTGCTTTTTCGCAACCAGGGAGAACCTGTTCTCAATTTAAATAACCCCGCAGGTTTCGACAAAAGCATTCAGCAAGCCAGCATCGAAGGTATAAAAAATCTTAACGCAATGCGTAATGAAATGGTTGGCGATCCGGAAATAAACAGTCGTATTGCCAGTTACGAGCTTGCGTTTCGAATGCAGGCCGCAGCTCCTGAATTGATCGATTTGAAAAGCGAAACAAAACAAACCCTCGCTGCCTACGGGCTTGATCGTGATGAACCAGAACTTAAGGCAAGCAGGGGCGGTGGCAAAGGCCAGTTTCAATCCTTTGCAAGTAACTGTCTTCTCGCTCGTAGATTGGTCGAGCGGGGCGTTCGCTTTGTCAGTTTGTTTCATGCCTCCTGGGATCATCACAGTAATCTTAATGCTGAATTGAAGCAAAATTGTTTGATGGCAGACCAGCCCGTTGCCGCATTGATCAAGGATTTAAAGCAGCGTGGGCTTTTGGATTCAACCCTGGTGATTTGGTTGTCCGAGTTTGGGCGGACACCCTTGGGCGAAAACCGGGGCGGTTCAGCCAATGTTACCGGGCGCGATCATCATCCATTTGCCTTCAGCATTTGGATGGCGGGTGGCGGTATAAAGGGCGGGCAGGTTATTGGTAAAACTGATGAACTCGGCTGGAATATCGTCGAAGACCCGATTCATATCAATGATCTTCATGCCACTTTATTACATCTTTTTGGCATGGATCACTTGAAGTTGTCGTATAAATTTCAAGGCAGGGATTTCCGACTTACTGATGTTGCAGGCAAGGTTGTAAACAAGCTGCTTGTGTAGACAAACGGCATAAACTATTTAAGGTTGAACATGAAGAAGATCATTCGCGAAGATGCCAGGAAATTTGCATTTGATTACAACGATAAGCCGCTTATCCATGTAAAGGCCGGCGAGAGATTGGAAATTGAAACTTGGGATGCAGGGAGTGGTTATTTTAAAAGCTCTGCTGATAAAGCTATCCCTGGAAATCGTCCTGGATTTGATCGGGTTCCACCTCTTGCCAACCCGATTGCAGGCCCGGTTTTTATTGAGGGCTTGGATCGTGGCGATACCCTTGTTGTAAACATTCATGAAATCGAAGTTGAAAAAACTTCGTGGGTTGCGATCGGGCCAAGAAGAGGCCCTTTGGGGGAATCTACACGTTGGCCCGAACTTTCGAGCGAGTATACAACCATGGTTTTTAAACATTCGGTGGGCCCAAGTGGCACAACCATGGATGGCACTCTTCATTTTAATGATAAAATTTCGTGGCCCATTACTCCATTTATTGGCACCTTGGGTGTTGCACCCGATCGGGAAGTTGCAACCAGCATTGATGGGCAGGGCGATTGGGGCGGGAATGTGGATATCCGTGATTGTAAGCCGGGGAACAAGGTTTTTCTTCCCGTTTATCATCCAGGTGGGCTCTTCTATCTGGGCGATGTTCATGCCAGCCAGGGCGATACCGAATACTCAGGCACTGCAGCAGAAACGCAATCCACGGTGCGATTGTCTTTTGATATCATCAAAGGCAAAAGGGCACCCGGGATGCGCATTGAAACCCCAAATTCGATAATTGCAATTCATGCTTACAGACCCTTGGAAGAAGCCGTCCACCAGGCTACTGTTTTTCTCATGGATTGGTTGATCTCTACCTATGGGTTTTCCCCATCCGATGCCTATTGCCTTGTTAGCACATGCCCGGATTTCAGAATCAATGTTTATCAGATGTGCAAGATTGGCAAGCTTAGTTATGTTGCTGGTGCTGAGATTCCAAAGCGCTATCTGCCCAATAGTTGAAGCAGGTCTTCAAGCGATTGTCCTTCTTTAATCTGGAAAGTTTGCATCCCCAATTCTTTTGCGGGGTGTATGTCATTTTCCGGACTATCACCCACCATTAGGATTTCTTCAAAGCAAACTCCCGATGATACCCGCAGATGTTCAAAGAAATGTCTGGAGGGTTTTTTATAACCAACCAAGGAGCTTATGATGAGCCAATTGCAATTGCAAAGGGCTATCTTGCTTTTGATAATCGATTGAAGCCTGAGATCAAAATTTGAGGCGATTCCCCAGCTAATTCCAGCGTTTTCAAGAAACTGTAGCACCGGGATTGCGCCTTGATAAAGATCCCAGGCGCTTGGTTTGGAATAATATTCGAAAAGATCGTTGAAGATGGGTGCGGTATTTTTCAGGTCGGGAAAACATTCTGATACTATCGACTCCCAGCGTTCGGTTTCCCTTGCTTCATTCGTAATGCAATCGTGGTGCCCATCTTTCATCTCTTCTTTATCGAATGATGCATGAAACCGTTTTCTAATGTTGTCCCTTGAAACAGTGGAACCATGCTTAAGGCCATGGTGGTGATAGGTTTCATCGACAGGTGCGGCAGGTTTTAAAAGCGTTCCCACTGCATCAAAGAATACCGTATTTGGTTTTTTAAGCATTTCTTCCTCCATCGAATTCCGACTTAAACATCATGCCATTTGGTCAAGGAATCATAGGATACAGGATGGCGAAACTCACGCCTGTTATACTACAGGAATAATTTAGACAAGTTGATTGGCCATGGTAAACTATGGCGCATGAACCTTTTGTTTCTTTTGAAGAAAGTGCTAGGAGAAGAAGATGGCAAAGACCAAGGGCGAACAATTTGCGGGTGTGACAGTGGCTATTATCACCCCATTCAAGGATGGCGAAGTTGATTACGTTGCCCTGAAAAAGTTGGTCGATTGGCATGCAGAGCAGGGCACTGATTGTATTGCACCTGTAGGCACCACGGGCGAATCTCCAACCCTTGATCATGATGAACATGACAAAGTAATCAATACTGTGGTTCAGCAGGCAGCAGGCCGTTTGAAAGTGATGGCGGGAACCGGTTCGAATTCAACCAAGGAAGCAGTCCGCCTTACCAAACATGCCAAAAAAGCCGGCGCAGATGGATCACTCCTTGTGGGCCCGTATTACAACAAACCAACGCAAGAAGGTTATTACCGCCATTACAAAGCTGTCGCAGAAGAAGTCGGTCTGCCTATCGTGCTTTACAACATTCCAGGAAGAACGGGTTCTAATATTTTTCCTGAAACGATTATCAGGCTTTCTGAACTCCCTCAAATTGTTGCAGTAAAAGAAGCTACAGGCAGTATGGATCAGGCAACGCAAATTGCATGCGGATGTGATCTCACTATTTTAAGTGGCGATGACAGTCTTACATTGCCTTTGATGAGTATTGGTGGAAAAGGTGTGGTTTCGGTGGTTGCCAACCTCATTCCCAAAGATATGAAAACCTTGGTTAAAGCATTTAATGAAGGCAGGCTTGAAGAAGCCAGAACCTTGCACAATAAATTGTTCAGCCTTTGTAAAGATCTTCTGGGGGTTGCAACCAATCCAATTCCAGTGAAAACAGCCATGCGACTACTTGGCCGTGATACCGGGGAAGTAAGGCTGCCCTTGTACCAGCTTGATGAAGCCGGGGTAAGCAAGGTAAGTCAATCCTTGAAGACTTACGGTTTACTTTGAGAATCAATGGCTATCGGTTTTATGCCGGTGGTGCTGACAGGTTGGTTTTGAACTGCGATGGCAGGTAGATTAGTTTCCTGCAGCGGTTCAATTTTCCAATCATCATAATAAACAGTTCCCAATCCTGTTAAAGCCAGGGTGACATTTATCACGCCTGTAGTTGGCACCCTGCGATAAAAGGTGTAATGCCGCCAATCAGTTGCGGCTGTAAGTCTGATGCCCAAGGGTTCGCCCCCTGCGGAATCAAAGAATAATGCGCCATCTGCAGAGCCTTTGATTTCTTTTGGTATTTTGACCCATCCAGATATTCGAACAAGGGTACCGGGCTGCATTTTAATTGCAGGGCTGTAAATACCCAGAAAGGCTCGTTCCAATGCCGCTGGAGGCAAAAGCGGATTCTTAGGAGCTATCTGAAGCATTAAAGATTGCTTGCCACTTCTTGCCACTTCGGTCACCCTGCGGGCAGTTTGATTGATTTCATCCAAAGATGGTACTTCCTGTACCACCCAACCTTGCGGGACTTTATCTGTATCCAGTTCAAAATCGCCATCAGATAAAACATTATCTGAAAGTTTCGCAGCTTTAACTTCCTCCCAAAACTTGTAATGGTCGGGCAGTGAGAAAAAGCTGATGGAATAAGGAGTACCAACCGGTGAATCCAGATCGCGCAGTGCTTGTTCCCAGGCTGTTCGCATCAGAATGCGCAAGGGCCTAAGGGCCCGCTGGGCTGAAGCATAAGCCTCTGAGTATTCACCATTGCGCCTGTGGTTTAAGCTTTCGTTGATAAAGTCGCGCGATTTCTTCAAAAGCATTTGCGAATCTGCAAGATGCTTCCCTGAAGTTTCGAGTTTGGTCTGAACATTTAAAACCTTGGTGAATTCTTCTTCTGCAAGGTCGTGAGCCCATTGCGCCGAAAGTTTTGCCATCTTTCGTTGCAGATCCTGCCAGCGAACCACCAGGCCTGTGGGACTTAGGTCGGAAGTTAAAACCACTGGGGTTGCAAGGCTGAATTCCTTGACTGTAACTTTAATCCCCCCCACCACTCGCTTCCAGGGAAGAGATTTAACTTGTCCGGGTGTTATTTCCCATGCCTGGCATCCAACAGGGGCCTGGGGAATGACAATGGAAAGTTCTGTTGCACTACCTTGCGGAGGCACAAACTGGGCCCCTTTTCCCATCCACATGGGCAGGACGAGAATACCCTTGTCGCTGCGTAAAATTGCAGCTTTGACATCGGGCAGTGAGGTATCAACCCAAGTGGGTTCCTCGGTTTCAACAAGAATGGGTTCAAGTAATTGGAGTTCCTGATTTAATAATGCCAAGGCGAGTAACCTATCTCTGCCACCATGGCTGTCCGCAAGGAATTTGTCAGACCAAAACCCTATACCTTTGCAACCCGCACCAATGGCAGCGTAAGTCAGCAATCTGATTTGTTCGGGATGCGGGCCACTGGGTTCATCTAATTTGGTTTGCACATCTTTTGCAGAAACATATTGGAGATACCAGTCGGGAAGATGTGTTTGGATCCAAGTCCAAGTGTAGGTTCCGGGCTGTGCCAGCCTTCTTTTTTGCAACAACCAATCTCGATAGGCGGGAAGTTCCATGGTTGTGAACAAAGGCCAGCGATGGGCGCCCAGCATGATCTGATCAACGCTGCGTGAGTAACGCTGGAAACCATCCCAGACATCAGCTGCAAGCGGGCGCATCGGATCCGCACTGCGTAGCGATTGCGCAGACCTGCTTACCAAGCTGTTTTTTTCAAACTGTAGGTTGCTGCCCAGATCCCAGCAAAGCACCGCTTCTTGTTCGAGAAACCTTGCGACTTTTTTGCCAACGGCCTGCTGGCTTGTTAGTTGAGCCGGCACCCCGTTGGAATCATCAGCGCCCGGAAGTTGCATCATGGGAACAATCCAGAATCCTTGGTTGACTGCTTCTTCCAAAGTCGAATTGCCAACCGATTCATCAAGCCAAACCGTGTTAAATCCAGCATCGCGTAAAGTTTTAAGTGGAGTGCCTGTATGCCTGATTCCACGCAAAAAGAATTTTTGCCCACTGACTAATAACTGGGTTCCTTTGAGTTGCACTTCCGAACTGCGGCGGGTAAGAGTCTTGCCCGGAACTTCTTCCGGAGTTTTAGGAGATGAAGCTTTCTGTTCTAGAACAGGGCCAATTTCCATGTCATCAATCCAGACATCGGTTTGCCCCGGCCCACCAAATAAATTCAAAAACAAACGATCCACATACGCATCTGCCATCACAGGGTCTCTGCCTGTTTCAGCACGATAAAGATTTACCTGCTCTCGCAGTCGTTTCATGGGTTGTCGTAGCGTGAGTTGCTGCCATCGACCTGTTAGTTGGTAAATGTCGCCCTTCATGGTGAGAGTCAAAGGTTGGTCGAGGTTTTTTGGGTCTCGCTCCTTTGGAAGTATGACCCTGCAGAAGAGTTGCATTCCTGGTCGATTGGCTTTCACCCACAAGCTGATATTAAGTTCATCGGTAACCTGGGCTTGCCCGAAGTCATAAAAGAAATGAGCGAATTGGCCGTTTCCTGCGGTAAATTGTATGAGTTCGCTCTTCTGGCCGGTGTGGGCGGATTCATCCGATAGTTGATGTTTAGTAACCGAAATACTGGCATCTGATTTTCCCTGGCGAAAGAAAGTCTCTTTTCCCTCAAAGCCAAACTGTAATACCTGTTGTGCGAAAACAAATACCTGCAGGCACAAAAGGAAAATGAAAACGCCCAACCATTTTAAGAATAAGCTATGCCTCACGGGGCACTCCTTACCGACTGAGGTAAATTGGTCCACTATCGCCTTGGGCATAGCAAATTAATTTGATTAGGCCAAGCGCAACCATGAAAGTTAAATGTAAAAACAGGAAAAATGGGAAGCGGGGGATGGTGTTTGCAGCATAAATTAAGAGTAATTCTTGATATTTAAACAAAGTCAGACGATATGGCGGGTTGAACATCAAGATTTAGAGTCAGGCGTTACAAGTTCACATTTTGAGAATAATTTATGAAGAAATATCAAATTTTTCTAAGATTTTACTAGGAATTTACTCCCATCGGTTGCATTCTAATATAATAATAACACTGGCCAAAGGGGCTTTTGTTTAAAGACAACTTTAGTGTTGATTTATTACTGTTTGAAAGGAAGACTACTGTGAACAAGTTCTATGCTTTGATGATTACCGCTGGTGTGATTGCTTCTGGCGTTGTTGGCTGTGGTGGCGAAGCCCCCAAGAAGGAAGGCGACAAGAAGGCTGCTGCTCCTGCTCCTGCTAA
>CAZYAY010000011.1:0-55846 GCA_964646215.1 uncultured Candidatus Kuenenia sp.
TTTAGGTAGAGGTTATTTCAACAAGGGAATTATCAGTTTGCATTATGTTTCTTCGAGTTTTTTGGAGATTTAAAGGCTATGGCTACTAAAGAAGAGATTTATTCCAAGGTATCTGCAACTCTTATCGAGGCGCTCAATGTTGAAGAAGATGAAGTGAAACCCACTTCAACTCTTCAAGGTGACTTGGGAGCAGAATCAATTGACTATTTGGATATAGTGTTCCGATTGGAAAGGGAATTTGGAATTAAGATTCCCCGGAATGAACTTTTCCCAGAAGCAGTTTTGCAGGGCGATCCAGATATCGTGCAAAATGGCAAAGTTACCCCCAAGGGTATCGAAGAACTTAAGGAAAAGATGCCTTTTGCAGACCTTACTGAATTTGCAAAAAATCCTGAAGTGAACAACTTTAGTGATCTTTTCACCGTTGCCCTGATT
This sequence comes from uncultured Candidatus Kuenenia sp., assembly GCA_964646215.1. GTDB lineage: Bacteria > Planctomycetota > Planctomycetia > Gemmatales > Gemmataceae > UBA969. The sequence continues at coordinate 436 of CAZYAY010000011.1, forward strand.
GCCCGTTATATCGAAGGCAAGTTGGCAGCAGGGAAGAATTAATATTTGACAATAAGTCCGGTCAAGAGGGCACTTATTTCGGTTAAATCCGATTTATATGCTTTGATTTTGGCCTGACTGCATGGCAAGGTTAGTTGATCTATGAGATGGATCTGGATTGACAGGTTTTTGGAATTCGAAAGTGGTAAATCCGCAAAGGCTGTGAAGAATCTCAGCACTGCGGAAGACCACTTTAGAGATCATTTCCCAGGTTTTCCTGTGATGCCTGCCACCCTTATTATAGAGGGCCTGGCGCAGACAGGGGGTATCCTGGTGGGTGAAGCAAACCAGTTTCGTGAGAAAGTGGTGCTTGCTAAAATTGCTAAAACCCGCTTTGAAAGAGAAATGTTTGCTGGCGAACAGCTTATATACCAAGTCGAGATTCTTATGATGCGGCCAGAAGCCGCCTCGGTTTTGGGTAAGGTGTTCGTTGACGGAGTACAGACTGCCGAGGCAGAAATTTTCTTTGCCCACCTCGACCAGGCCCGCTCCAAGCAAATGTTCGGTGATCATAATTTTGTTTTCTCCGGAGAGCTCAAGTATCTTCTGGGGTTGGCAAAAGTTGCTTCTCAAACCGGCAAGGATAGCCCTGGCTAAATTGAGGGTGCGTGCCCTCTGTATTTGTTTTTCCTTGGGTGTGATTAATAACCCAAGATTGGTGGGGTGCCATGGTTGTTTCTTTGCGCAGGGCGGTTATTACCGGTATTGGGGCTCTTACTCCATTAGGAAATAATGGCCCGTCTTTTCATAATGCCTTGATAGAAGGTAAAAGTGGTGTCAGGGGTATAACCTCGTTTGATGCTTCTGGCCTTCCTGTTCGCTTTGCAGGTTGCATCCCTGATTTTGATGCAAAAAATTATGTCGATAAGAAGGACCGAAAAGCCTTGAGGGTGATGGCGAAAACCATCCAGCTTGCGGTTTCCGGCGCCCAATGCGCCATTAACGATTCCAAGGTTGATAAAGAAAAACTCGATCGCACCCGGTTTGGTGTGATCTTCGGTGCAGGCCTTATCGCAAGCGAACTAAATGAACTTGCTGATGCCGCCGTACTTTCAAGTTCGGGAAATCCCATCAAGGTTGATCTTGATGTCTGGGGCCACAAGGGGCTCGAAGTCATCCAACCCCTCTGGATGTTGAAGTATCTTCCAAACATGCTGGCATGCCAGGTTTCCATTCTTCATGATGCACAAGGGCCAAATAATTCCATCACTCAAAGCGATGTGGCAAGCATTCTTGCACTGGGTGAAACCTACCGGTTGCTTTGCAGGGATCGAGGCGACTTTTTTTTAAGCGGTGGTGCAGAGAGCAGAATCAATATTCTCAGCATGACCAGGCACTCCTTGTTTGAAGAACTTTCCTTGAATAATGAACACCCTGAAAAAGCATGCAAGCCATTCGATAAGAATCGCACAGGCATGGTGATTGGTGAAGGCACCGGGGTTTTGGCTGTTGAAGAGTTGGAGCATGCCAAGAGCCGGGGAGCAAAAATTTATGCTGAAATCCTCGGGTTTGGTGCAGCTTTTGATCAGAAAAAAGATGGCTCGGGCGTGGCCAGGGCTATTCAGGCAGCCATGGGCGAATCGGGCATCGATGTCTCCGATATTGATCATGTGAATGCGCATGGCTTGGGTTGTAAAACAGCAGACAGGCTTGAAGCTCAAGGTATCCGTTCTGCATTACCGAAGACTCCCGAGGTGATCGCAATCAAATCTGCGATAGGAAATTTGGGAGCAGCCGGTGGCTTGGTTGAGTTGGTTGCCAGCCTGGAGGCTTTTCAAACAGGCGTTGTTCCTGGCACATTGAATTATGAAAATGCCGATCCTGATTGCCCGGTTCCCATACTCAAAGCATCGCGTGAACTTAAAAAAAATTGCGTCTTGAAAGTTAGCATGTGCCAGACGGGGCAATGTGGAGCGGTTGTTATTCGCCGTTGGATCTAAGCCCTGATTTGTTCTCTTGCGGAAGTTTTTGATACAGACCGAAATGGATCGAGATTTATCAATGAGAAGAAGAATTGTGATAACTGGAATGGGTGTGGTAACTCCCCTTGGAACCACCATTCAAGAAATGTTTCAAAACCTGATAGCAGGTAAAAGCGGGATTGGTCCCATAACACGTTTTAATGCGAAAAGCTTTCCCACAACATTTGCTGCGGAAATCAAGAATTTCGAACTGGCAAAATACGTCAAAGATGCATCTCCCTGGAAGGATTGTGGTGTAAACAGTTGTTTTGCAGCTGCAGCAGCCCAACAAGCTTTGGACGATGCAGGGCTGAGTGATGGCGCAAAGGTGGATCGCACCCGGTTTGGTGTCTACCTTGGTTCTGGTGAGGGGATTCAAGATTTTAACAACATGATTTCGATGATTGCACGGGCCTATAATTCTGAAACCCGCAGCCTCGATTGTGCGAAGTTCGCGGCTGAAGGCATCAAGCATTTTCATGGCGGACATGAAGCAGAACAAGAATTGCATACCACTCCCGCGCACCTGGCACAGTATTTTTGCCTCGAAGGCCCCAACTTCAATTGCCTTACCGCCTGTGCCGCCAGCAGCCAGGCAATTGGTGAAGCATTGGAAATCATCCGGCATGGCGATGCGGATATCATGCTTACAGGCGGTTCGCATAGCATGATTCATCCATTCGGTGTTACCGGTTTCAACCTTCTTACGGCGCTTTCGACTTTCAAGGGCGACCCTACGAAAGCCAGCAAGCCTTTTGATTTAAACCGTGATGGTTTCGTTCTTGGTGAAGGATCCGGTATGCTGGTTATCGAAGAACTTGAGCATGCGAAAAAGCGTGGCGCAAAGATTCATGCCGAACTTACGGGGTATTGTTCAACCGCAGACGCATTCAGGGTTACCGATAGCCATCCCGAAGGGCGCGGGGCGATCGCCTGCATCGCGGGTGCGATCAAGGATAGTGGTGTTGCAATTGAAGATATTGGTTATATTAATGCACATGGAACAAGTACGCAGGTTAACGACCGGGTGGAAACGCTGGGTATTAAAAAGGTGTTTGGGGAGCGGGCGTATAAAACCCCTGTTAGCAGTATTAAAAGCATGATGGGACATTTGATAGCAGCGGCTGGGGCGGTTGAATTGATCACCTGCATCGAAGCCATGCGGACAGGAATACTTCCACCCACGACGAATTATGATACCCCGGATCCCGAATGTGATTTGGACTACATTCCCAATAAGGCACGGGAGCTTAAGGCAAAGAATTGTTTGAGTAATAGTTTTGGTTTTGGCGGACAAAATACATCACTGGTAGTGAGTGCATTCAACAACTAGTTTCATGGAGTTGATTACTTTGGAAATGATTCTGCTGGGATTGTTGTTTCTTTTGGTCGGCCCCATCTTATGTGTGTGTGGGCTTATTCTTGTTTACATTGTGATCACCAAAAATTACATCCATTTCGTGGCTCGCATTTTCCAGGAAAAACCCCTCTTTATCATCCCCAGAGGTGATGTTTCTGCTGCATGCGATTCGATTCGTTTTCCCACTTCTGGCGGGCTCATGCTTCAGGGGTGTTATTTCAAAACAACCTTCCCCAGAAAAGGTGTCATTCTTTTTGGCCTCGAGTTCAGTTCCAATCGATTTAGCAGTATCTCTTATTGTGAATGGTTGGTTACCGCTGGGTATGATGTTTTTATTTACGAACCCCGTAATCAGGGCGATAGCGACAAACAACCAGATTACGAACCTCTGCACTGGATTACCCAATACGAGGTTGATGACACGAAATCCGCAATCGCCTACCTGAAAACCAGACCGGATGCCGATCCCAATGGCATTGGATTTTTTGGCATTAGCAAAGGCGCTGCCTCTGGTTTGTATGTAGGCGCTGATGATCCTTACATTTTATGTTCCGTCTCGGATGGTGTTTTTGGAACCTACACCACCATGGTTCCTTTTATGAGGCAATGGATTTGCATTTATAGTAAACGCGCTGCAATTCATACGATTTTGCCCTACTGGTTCTTTGGAAAGCTGGCACTTGACGCCATTGATATCGCTGAAAAAGAACGCGCTGGTAATGCCAAATTTGTTCATCTTGAATCCAAGATCAGAAAAATGACCAACCCCTGGCTCATGATTCATGGCGTACTCGATACATACATCAAACCAGAAATGGCCCGCACTCTTTTTAAAATGTGCAACAGCCCCAAGAAACTTTGGGTGGTTCCCGGAGCACGGCACAACATGGCTATACAAGTCGCCCCGGACGAATATAAGAACCGTGTATTAAGTTTCTTTGATACTTATCTTGCAAGCGCCTCCAGCTTAACACTGCCTTCGAAACAAATGGAAGCTGTTGTTAGCAGCGCCAAATAAATTCAGGAGTTTATCATGCCTGGATTAAGAGAGATTGCTGGTAATGCACTGAATCAATTCTTTTTTCAGCGCATCGTTTCGCCCTTGCTTAGTTTATCCATCAATGGGAAAATCAAGCAGTTTGAAAACGCCACGAAGCAACCCCAGGAATCGCAGCAAAAACTTCTTCTTTCAATCCTTCGCAAACATCAAAATACTTCCTTTGCAAAAGATCATCACTTCTCGTCCATACAGTCCATCAGTGCTTTCAGGAATAACATCGGAGTTGCAGGCTACGAAACCATCGAGCCCTACATGAACCGGGTGCTGAAAGGCGAAAACTCTGCATTGCTTGCAGACCGCAGAATTCACATGTTCGCCCTCACCAGTGGTACCACCAACACCCGGAAATATATTCCTGTCACGGATTCTTATCTAGATGATTATCGAAGGGGTTGGAATATCTGGGGCCTCAATGCGTTCATGAAGCATGAAAAGGCCAAGTTTCAGCCCATTCTTCAAATGAGTGGCGACTGGGATGAATACCGTAGTGAATCTGGTGTTCCGTGTGGCAGCGTTACCGGTCTAACCGCAAGAATGCAAAGAAAAGTCATCCGCTGGCTTTACTGCGTTCCCCCCGAAGTTAGCAGGATTAAAGATTCTGCCTCCAAGTACTACACAGTGATGAGGCTTTCCATCGACCGGCCTGTGGGCATGATATTGGCTGCCAACCCCAGTACGCTTATCAACCTTGCCAAGGCAGGGGATCTTGAAAAAGAATCGCTGATTAAAGATTTAAGAGATGGCACCCTAAGCACCCGGATGGAAATTCCCGATGATGTGCGCAAGGTGCTTGCATCCCGAATCAAAAAACGACCCGAAAAAGCGCTTCAACTTGAAGCCATCATCAATAAAACAGGCTCTCTTTTTCCGAAGGATTACTGGCCAGAACATTGTTTGTTGGGCAATTGGACCGGCGGTAGCATGGCTTCTTATCTCAGGCACTATCCAAAGTTTTATGGCTCGATGCCTGTTCGCGATGTAGGCCTTATTGCCAGCGAAGGCCGTATGACGATCCCTTTGGAAGATAACACGCCCTCTGGTGTTCTTGATATCACAACTCATTTTTTTGAATTCATCCCGGAAGAAGAAAAAGGCTCCCCCAATCCAACCGTGCTACTTCCCCATGAACTTATCGAAGGCAGGAACTATTTTATCCTGTTCACCACTTCGTATGGGCTTTATCGCTACGATATTCATGATGTGGTTCGCTGCACCGGGTTTTACAATAAAACTCCACTGCTGCAATTCCTTAACAAGGGTTCCTATTTTTCGAATCTTACTGGCGAAAAGATTTCTGAATATCAGATCACCGGATCAATGGCGGATATCCTTAAAGAGCTTGATCTGGCTCTTAATATCTACAGCATCGCACCGATTTGGAATGATGAACAACCCTATTACGGCTTGTTTATTGAATCCAGTGATATTCCAAGTCCGGAAGTAGCAAACATTCTCGCAAATCGCATGGAAGCAAAACTTCGCAAAATAAACATTGAGTACGATAGCAAGAGAGAGAGCCTCAGGTTAGGGCCGATAAAACCCATGATTATGAAACCAGGCACCTGGCAAAAATGGGATCGGGAACGATTGCAAAAAACAGGCGGTACCCTTGAACAATACAAACACCCATGTCTGATCAACGATCTGGCATTTAAATCGCAGATTGATGCCAGCATTTTGCCGATCCTTTCTTGACCTGTAATTCCTTATAACTGATGATTATCCGGAGAACTATTTTCATCAGGTATTAAATCATGATCACGATCCATAAATTTAACGGGCAGGGCCAGTTATCCTTGCTACCCGCCGATTCCATCCATCATCTGAATTTAAACAATGAAGATAATTCCAGCACGGGCCTTCTCTGGATCGATCTTGAAAAATCCACCATCGAGGAAGATGAACTTGTTTTTAAAAAACTCTTCCCCATTCACAAGCTTACCCTCGAAGATATTTCTTATTTACGCGATGTTAATAAGAAGCCGCATCTGCCCAAGGTTGAGGAATACCCCACCTATCTCTTTGTGATTTTAAATCCTCTTTGCGATGATTTCCAACAGGGGAAAAGAGTCCTTGATATTGATCATGCCACCACCCAGCTTAGCGTTTTCATAAGTTCCAGATTGCTGATCACCCATCATCTTGGTTCACTTGCTGGCATCCATGAAGTTAGTGCTTATCTGGGGCGCCATGCCTTGAAACCACACCACGGCTCTGATTATATCTTTCATTTGATCATGGATGGCATAATCGATCGATACCGCCCTTTGCTTGATTGCCTCGAGGAATATTTCAACGAACTTGAGGAGGTGGTGTTTGTTTCCCCGGGAAAATCGAAATTGCAGGATCTCATCGGGTTAAAGCGTGTTATCAATGTGTTAAGAAAAACTCTTATCCATGAAAAAGAGATTTTATTCAGGCTGGGTCGTGGCGAATTTCAAGTTATTGGTGAGACTAGGGCAATCTACTATCGTGATGTTTATGATCATACCGTGAGGTTTGTTGAGTTGGTTGAAAACAGCCGGGAAATGGTTTCAGATTTGCTCCAGGCGCATTTGTCTTCTTCATCCAATAAATTAAACGAGGTAATGAAAGTTCTTACCATCATCTCGATTTTAATTCTGCCCATGACGGTGATATCGGGTATTTATGGCATGAACTTTGAAAATCAACCTGAAGTGCACTGGGAATACGGTTATCCGATGGCACTACTCCTGATGTTTTTGACCAGCTTTTGCTCGTATAGATTTTTTAAATTTGTCAAATGGATATAAATCTATTGCCTAGCTTCATTATATTATTTAATCTCGTGTCTGCTTTAAAATCTTCAGGCCTTGCTGTCAGGGAGTTAGCGTAATGAAAACAATGGTTTTAGTACTATGCCTTGGTTTTGTTGCGATTGCTTACGCCCAGGAAAAGGCGATAACCCCCGCCGAGGCTGTAAAAATGATCGACAAGGATTGTCTGGTTGAAATGAAAGTTGAATCAGCATCGATGGATAAGAACAAAAGTAATATGTTCTTAAATTCAAAATCCAGTTTTAAGGATGCAGATAACTTCACAATTGTGGTGAGGGCAGGGGCCAATGAAAAACTCAAGGATAGGCATAAATTCAAGGATGCTCCCAAATTTTTCAAGGACAAAACCATTCAGGTAAAGGGCAGGGTTTCCACCTACAACGACAAACCGCAGATAGTTGTCGATGGTTCCGCCCAACTCATCTTGGTTGAAGAAAAGAAATAATCACCAAGTATAAGGCGGGAAACCTTCCCAGCCCCTGATATTCCCTTCAAGCAGGGCTTTTGCAAGCAACCTTGCTTCCTGTTTTTGTGTTTCATCCAAATAATCAACCTGGCTTGTGCCTGATACTCTTGTCAGCAGTACCGCGCCCAGGTGCCCCAATGTTGATTGCTCTGCATTAAAATTCAATGTTCCCGCAATGCCTTGGTATGCTTGCAGAAAAGAGCGGATTAATTCTGCGTACAAAGATCGTTTTGATTTTGAATAAAGACACTTCAAAACCAAATGGGCAAGAAATAATCCAAGATCCATGGTGTAATCGCCAAAATGCGCTGTTTCATGATCCACCAGAGTCATGCCCTTTGGGCTAAGCAAAAGGTTTTTGGGGCTGAAGTCGCCATGGCAGAGCGTGGTGTTTTCTTCCAGAAGTGCTTTGCGCAGGCAATTGATTCTGGGTGCATACTCTGGATGTTGTAGGGCCAGCCTTTCGTAGAAAGGTTCAATTCGTAATTGTTGAAAAATGGTTTTATCGAATAGCTCGGGGAAGTCTTTCTTCAAACCAGCCCCCTTGGTATGAATTGCCGCGAGTATGCTGGCTGCCTGCCGTGCCCGAACCGGGTCTGGTTTTTGTTCCAATAACTCGATCTTCCATGGTGTTGCCGGTGCCGATGCAACTGACATTGCCAGCACATGATTTTCGTTGTCATACCAGAGCGGTTCGGTCAGGTAGCCATTGAGTGAAAGTGCTTTGAATGCAGAGAGGAAAAGAAATTCCCGATCGATTCTGGCGGGGTCACTGAGCCAAATGTCTTTGACCCTTAATTGTTTGCAGGCTTGTTTAAGAATAAAGGATAGATCAGGGGTGGTGATTTTAAATACCAGGGCTGAAACGCCCCCGCTTAAAGGTTCGATGGTCGGGTTGGGCACCAGGATTCTATGGTTTGAATAAAGATAATCAGCCAGGTTGGTGGAGTTTAATTCAAGCACAAATCACCTGGTTTTATAGCCATCCGAATGGGATTCGTGCCAGCGCCATGCGGTTGCGATTATATCCCGGATATCCTTGTAGCTGGCTTCCCAACCCAGCCTGAGATGAGCTTTTTTACAGCTTGCAACCAAGGCTGGGGGATCGCCTTCCCTGCGTGCACCAATGGTAAAGGGCACGGCTTTTCCCGTGATATCCCTGACTGCGTTAAGGATTTCGTGGACGCTGTTTCCCTTCCCTGTGCCAAGATTCAGACAAAGGTGCTCGCCAGGAAGTGTTTTTTCAAGAGCCAATCGGTGGGCGTTTGCCAGATCATCCACATGAATGTAATCCCTGATGCAGGTTCCATCGGGTGTTGGGTAGTCATTACCAAAAATTTCGAGTGGCTTGGATCGCCCAATAGCAGCAGCAATCGCGAGGGGGATTAGATGGGTCTCGGGATAATGATCTTCGCCGATACCACCCTTTGGGCTAGCTCCTGCAGCATTAAAATATCGTAATGATGCACAAGACCATTTATGGGCGGTGCAAAGATCTTTCAGCATCCACTCAACCATCAGCTTGGTTTTTCCGTATGGGTTGATGGGCTTTTGTGGAGTTTCTTCAACAATTGGAACCACGGTGGGATTGCCATAGGTCGCGCAGGTGCTTGAAAAAACCAGCTTGGTGATGTTGCATCGTTTCATTGCCTCAATCAGGCAGATGGTGCCTGCAACATTATTACGGTAGTACAATTCGGGGTTTTTTGTGGATTCGCCGACTTGTGCAAAAGCCGCGAAGTGAATAACAGCTTCGATCTGGTTTGTGACCATGACATGATCGAGTTTGCTTGAGTCGTGAAGATCGCCTTGGGTGAAAATATCAGAAGGTACGGAAGCAGCGTGTCCGCGGGAAAGGTTGTCATAGACATGGACGAAATGTCCGTGTTCCTGCAGATGTCTGACTGTATGCGAACCGATGTATCCTGCTCCACCAGTGACCAATATTCGCATTTCTTGACCCTTTCAGGGTATTAGATCAGTTGGTAATACCTTTGGTAATTCCCATAAAGACATCTTCCAGATTAACCTCTTCTTCATGCAAAGTTTTAAGTTTGTAGCCTTCATGCACCAAGGCATCAGCAATAAAACTACCATCTTTAAAATCGTGTGCCAGAGTTACTCGAAGATAATCAGTATTATCCCGTTCTTCGATGGAAAAAACGCCTTCCAGCAACTTGAGGAATCTGGAAGCTTCCTGAAGCCTGTTGATTTCAACACCCACATGAATGACGGTATTTTTGCGGACTTGTTTGATCGCAGTTTCCACATCGCCATCGAATAGAAGCTGGCCCCGTTCAATAATTCCGATTTTGTTGCAGATATCTGCAAGTTCCGGCAGGATATGGCTGGAAACAAGAATGGTTTTACCCATGGACCGGAGTCGTTTCAGCAAGGCCCGCATATCAATTCTAGCCCTGGGATCCAAACCGCTTGCGGGTTCGTCAAGAAGAAGGACCATGGGGTCGTGAAGTAAAACCCGAGCCAGTCCAAGGCGCTGGGTCATCCCGCGTGAAAGGCTGGTGACGAGGGCATCGCGTTTGTAACCCAGGTCGACAAGTTCAAGCACTTCATCGCATTTCTTTTTGCGGTCAAGGCCTTGGATACGATATGCAGCAGCAAAAAATTCAAGGTATTCGCTGACTTTCATGTCATCGTAAACGCCAAAGAAGTCGGGCATGTAGCCTATTAATTTGCGGATATCCCTGGAGCTATTGTAGATGGAGTAGCCACAAACCGTGGCTTCGCCCCAGCTTGGGTTTAAAAGTGTGGCTAGAATGCGCATGGTGGTGGTTTTACCAGCGCCATTGGGCCCGATAAACCCGTAAACATCGCCTTGGTCAAGCTTGAGATTCAAGCGGTTTAAAGCGTAAAGCTCGCCATACATTTTTGTCAAGTCGCGGGTTTCAATCATATAAGTGGTCCCATATTAAATATTAAGTGCGCGCTCAGGGTTTTGCATGTTGGATGGGGATGACCACCCTTACAAAAGTTTCCTGATCGATGCTGGGTTGGATGGTAATCTGGTTGCCGTTTGTCTTTTTGGAAAGAGAGAGGGTAGTGGGGGCCGAAGAAGTTTTTTTAGAATCAACCCTGCCAACGAGAATGATTTCTTCTGGGTGCCTAATCCTTGCGCTTTCTGAAAGGAATGTTTCTGAAACTTGTTTCAAGCGCCAGCTAGCATCGAATTTTCGCAATGAGCTATTGTAAAGAAGATCTCCCGCTTCTGGGTGGTCATGAAAAACAAAGGCTTTGACGAGCCTGTGAATGGGGTAGATATTGTCGGAGGAAGTGTCGGGTTTTTGTTTGCTCCAATTGCTTGGCGCCAGGATTTTTAAATCGTTCCATTGCTGGATCGATTGCCCCCTGCCCCCCAACTGAAGCATGTCGATGCGCCTTTTTTCCCCAGCTTGAAACCTGCCCAAGTTATGCCAGGATTCCTGGTAAAAAAGATTGCATTCATCAAGATCAGCGGAAAGATTGTTGGTGATGGTGCCTGTTATAAGAACTGTCTCAACTCTTGAATGGGAAAGTTCAGCCTTGAAGGGTGCGCTGGAGGGGTTGGATTTTTTCTGCCAGTTGCCTTCAAGCGTTGCGCAAGCCCATGCGGGGATTCCAACCTGTTCAAGAGAAGAGGGGAAAGAGCCGTATTCGTAGGGTTTTCGGAAAAACGATTGAGAGGCGCCCCTGAAAATACGATCGGGTGTTTCCAAAATACCAAGGTCAGGCTGGGTCAAAGACTCACCCGAACTCCAGGCAGGGTTGGCTTGCAAAGCAAAGGAATAGTTGCCAGGCATCGGGCTGAAAAAAGACATCCAGGAAGTGCCCTGCACGCAGCCCGAAGAAATGTCCAGATCTAGAATATCAAGTTTGTTTAGCTTGGAATCATCGCCTTTAAGGGCGTTGGCGCCAGCCCATGCGCCCCAGGTTCCAATCACCACCACCATTAAAAAAGTGAGCCATGTTAGTTCGGGTTTTTTCAACCAGTAATGGGTGACGAAATAATCCACTGGTCCGATGATGATAATGTAAGCAAGAATGAGAAGCGCAACCCAACCAAAAGGAAACGCAGGAACCTCGGTAAATGTTTCCAATGAGCGTTGGATTTCGCAGGCAAGTTCAGGCTTGATCGAGGTTGTGTCCGGGGGAAATTTTCCCTGGGCAAAGCCTGGGTTTCGTGGCGAGATCTCAAATAAAAACTTATCCCAGAAAGATTGCTGTCCATCCCATTTTGAAAAGGGCGCTGCCTCCATTCCCAAAGCCAGCAGAAAAACTCTCCCCCGGCCAAAAGGTATCTGCACTAAAATCGGCCTGGCAACTGGATCAGATGGCTCTGCGGATTCTCGAATGATGGTTTGTGCTGAATAGGTTGGTGCTAATTTTGCAATCTCGTTTATACGCATTGGCAGCAACTGGCTGACCAATGGCGTCACCCACCGATTCAACCCGTTAAGTGCGCGCAAACCCTTGGGGTTCGAATCCAATCCCTCGATGTTGCAGCCTGTAACTCCAAGTTTGGTGAGCAAATTTTTGGTGTTTTCATGGTGTGTTCCCGAATCCACCAATAAAGTTCCGCCTGAAAGAATCCACGAGGAAAGTGCCAGGCGCTTTTCTAAATTTACTTCCTTAAGTAAATCGCTTGAAAGTGTTGACGAAGTGGAAAAAATCAGCGTATCCACCGAGGAATATCCAAGTGCTTGGCCGGGGAGATCATTGATACTTTTAAGTTCCGAGAATTTGCGAGGAAGCCTTTCGGCCAAAACTTGTTTGCCCGCATCCAGCTTGCTTTGATTTGCTGAAGCTAGTTGCAATGCCTCTGGTGAAAATCCCGAGGTTGCGATTAAAAAGTCCCTTGGACCAACCATGGTTGCAGAAGTTCGGGCAGGACTTGGCCATACTTGGATTATCTTGCCATTGGTTTCTTTAAGCCTGACGATAAGGGGGCTTGTTGAAGAACCAGGGCGAAGATAGGCCATCATGCGGGTTTGCTTCGGAACAATAGGGTTTTTTACGAGATAACTTGCGCCTTCCCCATCGGTGGTTTCCATTTCAATCATGAACTTATCGGGTTCTATATCAGAACCCTTTGCATCAAGTTCTATGTCAACGGGAATCCAGGTTCCGTTACGGATCAATTGCCCATTTTCAGAAGGAAAGCCAAAGCGGACCTGTGTTAAAGAAGGTTGCGCCAAAGCTGGTTGAGCAAGGAAAAAGAAGAGGCAGCAGATGGTCGGGAATCGAGACATGAAGCCTTTCTTAGGGTTTATTTTCGGGGTTGCAAACGCAGGGTGATTTTGCACATCCAGGGCAACCGGTGCCATACTTTAATTTAACCGCGTCTTCCAGGTCGACCCCAGCAATATTAGCAAGGGTTGCGAGCCATGCAAGCACATCTGCGAATTCTAATACAAGTGCCTGATGATTTTTTTCCCTAAGGGCTGCAGAAAGCTCGCCAACCTCTTCCATAAACCACATGAAAGTGCCTTCAATTCCCCTGGAGGAATCTTTTTTGCCATACAGTTCTTTGATCAGGGATTGTAATTGCTTGAGGTTCTGGGGCATAAGTTACCTTGAAGGATTGAATGCTTGCTGGAGTTTTTGAAGTTCATCATTTTTACCCAAAACTTGCAGATGCTCGAGGAGTAAATCCTGCGCCTCCTTAAAGGAGACTTCAATTTCAAGGACCTCCCTTGCAGCGAGAAGAGCTTCGGTTTTTTGGTTGTTTTGCAACAAAAGCTTGAGGAGTCGCTTGCGTTTTTCCAGATCGTCCGGGTCAAGCCTGGTAAGTTTTTGCAGCACATCGATTTGCATGGGTTTGTTGTCTGTCTGGGCAAAAACCCGAACGAGTTGTTCAAGCCAGCGGGGATTGTCAGGATCCAAAGCCATGCCTGATTGCAAAGTTTCGATCGCCTTTGGGAATTCCCCGGCATCGTAAAAGATTCTGCCTAACAGGAAAAGGATGTCTGCATCAGGGGTGATCTTCGCAGATTCTTCTAAAAGAGCCTGTTCTTTTTTTGAATCCCCCGCAAGTTTTGCAAGCCTGGCTAAAACCAGAGAAGCACGAGGGTGGCCTGGCTTGTTCAAAAGTGCTGACTCCGCAAGTTTCCTGGCTTCTGCCCGGTCGCGGTTTATCAGTAAAAGCGCCAACTCTCCCAGTGCTTCGGAATCATTTGCATCTGCTTCGATGGCTTTACGCAATTCTTCAACATTTCGTAGTTTTGGTTTATCACTAATAAGAGTCTTTGCAGTAATTTCTTTAATGTAGGCGAGGTATCCTTTTTCAAAGTTGGCGGTGTTCGATTTGGTCACTTGTTCAAGCGCAAAGTCGGTGCCATTGCCCTTAGCAAAAGATTCCAGCATATTGCGGGACGCCTCTTCACCATGCGTTTTCTGCAGGTATTCTACATAAAGCAAACTTTGGCAGTAAGCCATCTGCCAGTCGATGGGCGATCTGGGCCGTTGAAATCCCAGATTGATATTGCCCAGGTTGTATAGGTTGTTGGATTGAATGCGCTGTTTTAATTCTTTGTTCCAGGAGTCGGATCTGGGATAGCCCTCGAGTGAAACAGCAAGGCCTTCGGTTAACCAGTGTGGCACCATGAATTGGGACTGTTCAAGGTTGAAGATATGGGTTAGTTCATGGCGCATGACCCGCGCCCAGTTGAAAGGCTTGTTCATCGTTTTACTTTGAGGAGAAACCATGGTGATAACTTTGCCCGTGCAAGCACCAATGGTGTGAAGGTCGGGCACCCCCACTGTTCTGCCACTGAACATTTCATGGTTTGAAAAGACTTCGACAAGTATGGGTTCTTTGGGCGAGAAACGAAATCTGGCATTAAGTTGGGAAAAGATTTGTTCCATGAAGAATGACATGTAAGTGATGAGGGCTTTATCCTGCGAGGCATCGAATTTAAAGATGAAGTGTTCGGTTTTCAGGGTTTCATATTTATCAAGATGCCTTAAGACTTTAAGGGAGTTGGCGGTTTGAACATGGAACGGATCTGCTTTCAGTCCTTTTTCGAGAAGAATGCGTGCTTCTGGTTCCCTACCCATTTGTAGCGAAAGCATGGCAAGTGAAATCAAAGGTTCTGGCAGGTTGGGTCGCAGTTCGATTGCTTTTTTTAAGCGGAGTTCGGCTTCGGGGAATCGCCTGCGGGAGGAAAGCACCTCACCCATTTCGAGGTGGAAGATGGCTGGTTTTTTATCAAAAGAGAGAGCTTCTTTTTCAAGGTTTTGCAACTCGGCTGTTTTTCCATCTAGCCAGGCAAGAGCGCCAAGCTTGCCCAGTATTTTTTCATTGCGTGGCCTGGCTTTTTTCGCAAGCACAAGTTGCTCTCGAGCCTTGGCAGAATTCCCTTCCGCCAAGCTGATCTCAGAAAGAAGAACCAAAGCATCAGGGTGGTTGGGGTTAGACTTCAAGGCTCGTTGGGCGAAAGATTCGGCTTCCTGATATTCCATTTTTTGAATAGCAGCCTCCCCTTTGCCTACCAAGGCTTCAGGGGCCTCTGGATTAATGGCCAAGACTTTGGAAAATGCTGCGAGGGCCTCGGGGCGGTTGTGCTTTTCGAGCAGGATTTTTCCTGCAAGTGCTTCAGCAGGCCAGAAATCACGATCGATCTTAAGAGTTTCTTTAAGCAGATCATTAAGAATGGTTTCAAGCTCATCGCCCAAGGCATACCAGCGGGCGTTTTCCAAGCTGGCTTGCGCGATAATCAATAAGTCTTCAGGCTTACCATAGGCATTAGGTGTTTCAAGTTTATCGGAATAGGATTTTACAAACCACTGGAACTCAGCGAGCGCCTTGGGAATATCGCCCCCCTCCCAAAGGATTCTGGCCTTAACCCACCGGGCTTGCAGATGATCTGGGTTTTGCAGCAACGCACTTGCAGCAGAAGCTTCGGAATCGCTCCATTGGCCCATCAGAAATTGAAGTTCCGCCTTACGGCCATAAACATCAGCAGAAGGATTTTTGAGATCTGATATTATTTTCAACGCCGTATTAAGGTCCCCTTGCTCTTCGCTTATTTTGCTAAGTCCAATCGTTGCAGCATTTGCGGATTTGGGATCTTTGAGAATTTCCTGATAGGCATCCCTTGCCTCCTCAAGTTTTCCGGTGAGGAGAAGTTTTCGGGCCTGACCCAAGTCTGCGGCAAAGCAAATGCATTCGTTCGCCTGCATGAGAAAAGTTAGCAATAGAACTACTGGAAATAACATTTTAGAAATGGTTTTGAAAATCATGCAGGGGTATGGGTGGCGGGATAAGTTCATTTGAAAGTATGCTCTGGGCCGGGGAACGTACCTGTGCGCACCTCGGTGCAATAAGAGGATATCGCAGTGCGGATGATATCTGCGATATCGGCATATTTTTTACTGAACCGGGGATGAAAGCCGGTTGTGAGACCCAATAAATCGTGGCCTACAAGCACCTGCCCGTCGCAGTGTGGGCCGGCACCAATCCCAATGGTTGGTATTTTCAGGGTACTGCTGATTTTTTGTGCGATGTCGGGTGGAATACATTCCAGTACGATTGCGAATGCGCCAGCTTCCTCTACTGCAAGGGCATCCTGTAGGATTTCGTTTTCGTTGCGCTGCATTTTAAAACCACCAATTCTGCGCACAGATTGTGGCGTCAGGCCAACATGCCCCATCACCGGAATATCCGCGTTGGTTACCGCCCTTATGGTTTCGGACATGCGCCTGCCACCTTCAAGCTTCACCGCATGAGCACCGGTTTTTTTAAGAACTTTACCAGAGTTCTTAAGTGCTTGTTGGGCGGATTCCTGGTAGGTCATGAAAGGCAGGTCGACAACAACCAGGCTGTGATTCGCAGCGCGGGCCACCATTTCCGCATGATAGATCATTTGTTTTAAGGTTACAGCAAGTGGATCGGGTTTTCCCTGGATCACCATACCAAGGGAGTCGCCTACAAGAATGCAGTCGATTCCCGCCTCATCCATGATTTTTGCACTGGGGAAATCGTAGGCGGTTGCTACGGTTAATTTTTGACCTTGAGATTTTGCAATAAGAAAATCAGGTACGGTTACGGGTTTAATACCGGTTTGGGTGATCTGCTTGGTCATTTTAGCCACGCTTTGCCCCATGTTTTAATGATTTTTAGCACATATTACTATGTTAGCGTCTCTTTGCAAAAGGCATAGAACAAACCCAAAATCTAAAAATGAATATTTTAGAGGCATTCATTTCGTTGACATCCGTGATTTAAGGAGTATGATGTCTCTTATCTCAAACGGATAGTCTCGGGTAGAGACTTAAATACAAGGCTAGAATACATTCCCACATCGGTATTGCCTAATCTGATTTTAATCAGGCAAGGTGCCCAAGAGCAAGGATTCATGGCAGTTAATCAGCAAACTCAGGCGGCGATGAAAGTTATTTCTGATCCTAAAGTTTACCTCATGGGTAAGCAGATGATCAACGATGGCACACTAGACCAGTTCCTTAAGGATCATGGCGTTTCCTGGCATTCGGATACCGAAGTCGCAGGGGAATACCTGACCGAAGTGGCTGGAAGGGTTTGCTACATGAGTTTTGCCAAACCCAGGCCGGGTGGCAATCATGCCTATATCGAGCATATTCTCGAAGTAGGCCATGGCTCGGTATTGGAACATGCAGTCTGGAGCTTTGTTTTCACAGGCGTAAGCAGGTCGCTGACCCACGAACTTGTAAGGCATCGTGCAGGCATGGGATATTCGCAGTTAAGCCAGCGATATGTTGATGAATCAGTTGCAGAATATGTTGAACCAGATTGCATAGCATCCGACCCCGAAGCCCATCGAATCTGGCTTGAAACAGTCGATGCAGCGCACAAGGGATATATCAAGCTGGTTGAGATTTTGGCAGAAAAGTTCAAGGATGAGCCCGATCGTACACTAAGGCGAAAGCTTGCAAGGCAGGCTGCAAGAAGCGTGCTTCCCAATGCCACCGAAACCAAGATTTTTGTCACAGCCAATGCCCGTTCTCTCAGGCATTTCATCGAAATGCGCGGTAACAGGCATGCTGAGGATGAAATTCGCAAACTTGCAATCGCTGTCTTGAAAATCCTGCAAGTTGAAGCCCCTAATTTGTTTGGTGACTACCAACTTGTGCCCCTTCCCGATGGTACTTTTGAAGCGGTAACGCAGTATCGGAAAGTATGAACTCTTATCAACCAGGACCCGGACGTGGCAGAGGCAACAAAGGCCCCTCCCGTAAACCTAATTATCGTGATGGTAGACCGCAAAACTCCCAGCGGTCTAATAGGCCCCATCAAGGCTCGCAAGGTTCGCAGGGTGATGGCTTCAGGCCACCCGTTGAACCTGCAAAAGATCTTCCCATTCCCGAAGATGCAGTCAGCCTTCAAGGCGTTCTTGAAATTCACCCCAGAGGTTACGGATTTCTCCGCAACCCCGCCAAAGATTACGCTCCCCAAGCTTCAGACCCCGTTGTTTCTTCCGGGCTTATTCAAAGGCTTAAACTTCGTGAAGGCCTATTATTGGGTGGTATCTGTGAAGCATTTCGTGGTTCACAGCCTCCCAGGCTTCTTAAATTGGAATCAATTGAAGGCAAAGATCCAGATAGCTTTACCCAGCGTAATTTCGATGACCTTACCGCTATTGATCCCCACGAACTGATCAAACTTGAAACTGGTAAAGAACCTTTTACCACCAGGGTTATGGATTTGCTTACGCCCATTGGCAAAGGCCAAAGAGGCCTTATTGTTGCACCGCCTAGAACAGGTAAAACCATTCTGCTGCAGCACATCGCCCAGGCGGTTTCCGTCAATCATCCTGAAATGCATCTCGTTGTTCTTTTGGTTGATGAGCGGCCCGAAGAAGTTACTGAAATGCGCAGAACCATCAAAGGCGAAGTGATTGCCAGTAGTTCTGATCGTGATAGTGCAAGCCATGTTCGCACCGCTGAACTTGTGGTGGAACGAGGCCGCAGGCTTGTGGAGCAGGGCAAGCAAGTTTTCATTTTGCTCGATAGCCTTACGAGGCTGGCGCGGGCGTACAATAAAAACACCGCGAATAGTGGAAGAATTATGAGCGGTGGTGTTGATTCCAAGGCATTGGAAGTTCCCAAAAGGCTTTTTGGTACCGCACGGGCTTTTGAAGAGGGTGGTAGCCTTACCGTCATGGGGACTGCCTTGATCGATACCGGAAGCCGCATGGATGAAGTGATTTTTCAAGAATTCAAAGGCACCGGGAACATGGAACTGGTGTTGGATCGCAAGCTTGCAGACAGGCGGATTTTCCCCGCAATGGATATTTGCCAGTCAGGCACGCGAAAAGAAGAAAAGCTGTTGTCGCCCGAGGTTTTGAAAAAAGTGCATCTGCTTCGAAGAATGCTGGTAACCATGGGGCCGGTGGAAGCGATGGATGTGCTCATCAAGAAGCTGTCTAAAATCCCTAGTAATCAGGCATTTCTCGACTCCATGCTTTAAACAGATTGCTGTCTTGATCAAGTGCAGGCGCAAATTGTGGCAATCATAATTTGCGCTTTTTTATTGATTTTAAGTTTTATAACTATTAATAATATCCTTTAAGTAATTATTTTGTCTTTTCCTAGGCGGTTTGTAATCCGAAAAGGATTTACCATTATTGAATTGTTGGTGGTGCTGGCTGTCGTAGCCATTCTCGTTGCATTGTTGTTGCCTGCGGTACAAAAGGCGAGAGAAGCAGCGGCACGAATGAAATGCTCAAACAATTTGAAAAATCTTGGCCTGGCCTGCCACCATTTTGAAGCTACTTTTGGCGGGCTTCCCCCTGGCGTAGTGAACACCACATCGACTGCATATAACCCTGACCTTATCGAATTTACCTCACAAACCGCTGTGCCATATACTTATTCCAGGCATAGTCTTTTAACCATCATTCTTCCTTATATTGAACAGGGTAATTTGCTGGTGGTTAATGATGGATATGATTTTAAAATAAGTTGGAGTGCATCTGCCAATCAATCTGTAAGCAGTTCTCGAATTCCAACCTTTGAGTGCCCCTCGGTTCCTGTTGGTCATGAAATAAACCCAACACCAGGCGGCTGGGTTAAACCCCCAATGGCGTCTGACTACTGGCCTATAACCCGGGGTAATAATAACGCCGCTGTCTGGGCGGGCTTAGGTTTAACCTATCCAAAAACCCCAGGAATTAACGCAGTGTTAACTGCAAATGCCAAAACCAGATTGATCGAAATAACCGATGGTCTGAGTAATACTTTCATGATGGGAGAGTCTGGGGCCCGCCATCAAGGATGGGTTCAAGGTAAAAAATATAATGATTTTGCAACCACCGCCACCTGGGGCATTCGTGGGGCATGGGCTTCGGAGACCAATAATATTGTATGTGCAGGAACGGTAGGGCCGATTATTTTTGCAGGTGCCACAACAGCCGTATCTAAAATCACAACCGCAGCCCATTTAAATGGTGCATTAACTATTAATGCCTGGAATCAGGGAGAGTTATATTCTTTCCACGCAGGGGTTTGCAATGTTTCCATGGGGGATGCCTCTGTCAGGGTGCTTAAAGATACTATTTCCATGCTGGTGCTGCAAAAACTTGCAACTCGTGGTGATGGTAATCCAAATGAACCAGATTAAATTTGGTCAAACTGTTACAATTTCTCGCCCAATTCAGTTTAATTCATAAAAAAAGATTAGATGTATTGAAATATTGTCCTCTAATTAAAGGTTTATCGCTATGGAACGCACGCTTGTACTTCTTAAACCCGATGCTGTTCAACGAAGGCTTATCGGATCTCTGGTAGAACGTTTCGAACTCAAAGGCTTGCAGATAGTTGGTATGAAACTTGTTCATGCGAGCAAAGAACTTGCTGAAAAACATTACGATGCCCATCGTGCCAGACCTTTCTTCCCATCCTTGATTCAATTCCTAACAGGCGGCCCCACCGTCGCACTCGCACTCCAAGGCCCTAATGCAGTTGCAGTTGTTCGCAACCTCATGGGGCTTACCGATGGAGCTAAATCCCCCCCAGGTACAATCCGTGGTGATTATTCCATCAGTGTGCAAAACAACTTGGTTCATGGCAGCGACAGTGTCGACAATGCCAATCAAGAACTAGCATTGTGGTTTAAGGCTGAAGAGCTTGTTTCGTATCAGGGTTGCGATCAGCATTGGGTGGTTGGTTAATTCGAGAACGAAATTTATAATAGAAGAGAGGTGCAGGCAAAAAGCAGGCACCTCTCTTTTTTTTGACCCACATAATGTGGTTCGGAATCAGATGACTAGCTTTTTCAATTCTTCCAGAGCTTTCGGAACCCCGTTTTTAGGCTCTTCATCTGCTTCGTATTCCAAAGCCATATAGCCCCTATAGTTCACGCCTTTAAGAATCTCCACCAGTTTCTTGAGATCTGCATCTTCTTTCTTCTGACCTGCTTTTTGTATTTCGGTTTTTATCTGGACCGTTACCGCGTATGGAGCAAGCTTGGCCAAGTCGCCATAGGGATCCGCAGTGTGAAAATTCCCCGTATCTAAATTGACACCGAAGTAAGGGTGATTAATCGATTTCACAATAGAAAGAATCTGCTCCACACTTGCGGTAATACCCCCATGGTTTTCAAGGGCCAAAATAACGCCAAACCTGG
This sequence comes from uncultured Candidatus Kuenenia sp., assembly GCA_964646215.1. Taxonomy (GTDB): domain Bacteria; phylum Planctomycetota; class Planctomycetia; order Gemmatales; family Gemmataceae; genus UBA969. The sequence continues at coordinate 21,720 of CAZYAY010000011.1, forward strand.
CGGCATAATCACAAGCCTGACCGATGGCATTGATGCAACGCTCTTTCGCTTTTTCTTCGGTATCACCCTTGGCAATGGTTCCTGCGAAAATTCGGATGGTTTTGCAACCTAAAATGCTGCATCGCTCGACCCATTCATTTACCGAGTTCATCTGCTCTTTTAATTTGGCAGCATCTGGAATGCAGAAATTGTTGCCCACTGCGCTGCCACTGATATCTAGGCCAAGCTTTGAACAAAAAGCCTTATACTTGGGGAAGAATTCCCTGGAGGTGTCGGGGAAATAATAAGAGGTGGGTTCGATTGCGCCCAATCCTTGTTCTGAAGCGTATTCCGCAAATTGTTCCAAGGTCATGGTGGGCTTGTTCGTGCCTTTAAACTCCAAATATTTCCTGAAGCTGTAGGCTGCCAGACTAAGCTTGATAAGTGATTTTCCGGTCCTTTTTACTGGGTCAATCGCAAGGGAGGAATTGTTGGCAAGGAGGGCGGTAGAAGTAGAAGCAATGGCTATTTTGCCAAAAGTTCGCCTGTTAAACATGGTGGAAACTCCTGAAGTTTTGGGAAGAAATTCACTATAACCTCGATTAGGGGCACAATCAATTATTTATGATGTCTACCAGAAGAAGTAGGAATTTACTGCATAAAGTGGCTGATTTATGCAAAAGTAATGGTTTTTGATCATTTATGAAGCTGAATAACCGTAACTATTACAGATACTCCAGATGAAATCTGGCAAAGATGCCCCTTTTTGTCTGGCAGATAAATGCTAAACTAAAGGGATATATTGATCCTAGAGTAAGCCATGACACAAGCCAACATTTTCGCCAATGTTCCCAACGATAAAACTTCCCAAACGGATGACGAGCGCATTCGCAATGTGATCCCGTTGCCATCCCCGGAGAACTTGATCAGGTTTTTTCCTGTTCAAGGAACCCCTATAGAAAAATTGATCGCAGATACCCGCAAGGCAGTGAAGGATATTCTTCGGGGTAAATCGGATAAACTTTTGGTGGTGATTGGGCCGTGCTCAATCCATGACCCAAATGCCGCCACGGAATATGCATCCAAGTTGGCGGCTGCCCGCAAGAAGTTTGCCAACGATCTTGAGATTGTCATGCGGGTCTATTTTGAAAAACCCCGTACCACGGTGGGTTGGAAGGGTTTGATCAACGATCCCTATCTGGATGGAACCTTTCGCATCAATGAAGGTTTAAGGCTGGCTCGCGATTTGCTCCTTCGGATATATCATGCAGGGGTGCCCGCAGGTTCAGAATTTCTAGACACGATATCTCCCCAGTACATAGGCGACCTTATAACCTGGGGTGCCATTGGTGCCCGCACCACCGAGTCGCAGGTTCATCGCGAGCTCGCCTCGGGGTTATCCGCTCCCATCGGTTTTAAAAATGGAACTGATGGAAACTTGAAAATAGCAATTGATGCCCTGATGGCTTCCGCCCAACCCCATCATTTTCTTTCGGTTCATAAAAATGGTCAGGTTGCAATTGTTGAAACCGGTGGTAATGAAGATTGCCATGTGATTCTCAGGGGTGGCAAAGTGCCCAATTATGATGCAGATAGCGTCAACGCTGCTTGTTCCGCCCTCAAGGCTGCTGGCCTTATGGAAAGGCTGATGATCGATTTGTCGCATTCCAACAGCTCTAAACAATATAAAAAGCAGATTGAAGTTGCCAGCGATGTTGGGGCCCAGATTGCCAGGGGCGATCGCAGGATCATCGGTGTCATGGTTGAATCGCACCTTGTAGAAGGTAAGCAGGATCTCATCGAAGGTAAACCTTTGGTGTATGGCCAGAGCATAACCGATGCCTGCATAGGTTGGGAAGATTCTGAAAAGGTGTTAAACCTTCTGGCGGAAAGTGTACGAACCAGGCGTGCTACGAAGGCATAGTTTAGGGTAATGCCGTTTCAGCAAACAAGATTTTCATCATTTCCTCGGCTGCCCCAGAAGCGATGCCCCGCACCTTTTCAAAGCTGGTGTTGTAACCAAATTCGTAGGTAATTCCTGCACATCCAAAGGTTTTATAAGCCCATGTTTTAGAAGTGGGTAGATTTTCGTTATGCCCTGCATCTCGTTTAAAAGCATAATCGGGGAAGTGTTCTTTAATACCTTTGAGCCAACGCCTGGTGAATAAAAGTGGAAAGGTCTGGTCTTCATCACGCTGGGTGTAAAAAACATCTTCCGAGGTTGAATGAAAATCAAGAAACAAGTGGACCCTTGCCTTGGGAAGTTTGGCAATGGTTGTAAACGCATCCCTAACCAGCTTGGTTTCTATCTGGGTGAAGGGGCCGAAATCCCGGTTGGGATCCACCCCGCCGAGCGTGGAGCGCCAATGCCCGTGTTCTACACCATCAGGATTTACCACTGGGATGACAATTGTTTGAAAGGTTTGCCTGAAGGATTTAGCGAGTGTTGAATCCATTGCGATGGTATCGACAAAGCTCATCAGCCCGATGGAACCTGTGACTTCCGGAGGGTGCTGCCTGCCGATGATGAAGACGAAATTTGTGGCATCTGGGTTCCCAAGGGCAAGTTGTTTGACGGGTCTGCCTTCCATGGATTTACCCAGTGTGGTTATTTTTGTGAAAGATGATTTTGCAAGGGTGTTGCTCCAATCTTCCAGATCTTTAAGGGTCACAGGTGTGTGTGCAAAGACCCAAAGTGGTTCTTCGCCGATAGTAAGCCGTGCAGAAGCGTGAGTTTTATTTTCGGAATCCGCGGGGGCCCAAAGCTGTTTGTCGAGTGCCTTCCAACCCTTGCCATCAATGCTGATTTTTGGCCTGCTCGCAACTCCGGGGTGGGTAAGAAGGAAACGAACTTCAATGGTTTGTTTCTTGGAGGAGGTTATTTTAAAGGCGTACCAGGGGCTAAGGTTGATGGGGGAATTTTCGGGAGCGATTGTAACCACATAGACATTATTTCCGAGATAAGTGCAGTTGTTCAACCGGGCACCCGAAAAATCATTGCTGAATTGAACCTCTTCTTTTTCAAAGTTCCATTCTTTGCGGGTTTGCAAAGGCACCTTGAATGGTGCTTCCGAAAAGGCAGCTTTTTCTCCAAGAGCTACAAACGCAAAGATTGTAAGAAAAATGAAAGAGCGAAGTTTGATCATGCCCTTATTTTTGCAAACCGATGCCAAGTGGGCAACTTAAATTAACCCTTAGTGAAAGCAACATCAGCATGCGGGAGAGGATGGAAGTCTATTTCAATGGGAGTTGCAACTTGGGGTCGGCATCATTTTTTAAATTGATCAAAGGCAGTTTGTGTCTTTTGTCATCAGAGGCAGAGGATGGGGCTGATTTAAAATTGATACTGTTCGTTGTCTGGGTATTTTTTGGCCACATAACTCCGAGCCCGAAAAGAATGAGCATACTAGCGGCTAGGGCAAACTTTGCGGAAAGGCCGGAAAAATTCCGGGCCTTGAAACCACCCCGAACCTTAGGGGCTTTCGGAAAGGGGGTTGGTAATTGCGCGCGGAAATATCCCTGCAGTGCCTGGTCAATTTGTTGTTCGTTGTGTTGCATCGTAAACCAATCACTATTACTTGGGGTAAAACGAAACTCACTTACCGGGGTGCTTCAACACCCATCGACTTTAATGTTTCTGCAAGCCTGATACGAGCCCTGCTTAAGCGCATATGCACTGCAGAGGGTTGTAGTTCCAGCGCCTTCGCGATTTCCGGGACTTCGTAATCCAAGGCATACCGCATGGTCAGGATCTCCCGGTCTTGGGGTGCAATTTCCTGCAAGCCTTCCCGGATTTGTTGGTGCAACTCCTGGGTTTCTAAACGAAGATCAGGAGGTGCCGTTTTAGATCCGATTGTTTCAAACATTTCTGGACCAAATGTCCCATTACGTTGAAACGAACCCCTTGCGACATCTTCCGAAAGATTTCTAGCAACCCGGATCAACCAAGCCCGCATCTGCCTAATGACCAATCCCTTAAGCATTTCACGCCAAAGACGCAGAAACGATTCTTGAAGAATATCGTTTGCTGTCTCAGCATTCATACTTCTAGCGTAAGCGACTGCCCAAACCGCCCTGCCATGAGCGGCATATATTTTTTGGAATTCTTCCTGCACTCTTTCCTCCGTACGAGACTGCCTTATTATAGGCACAATTAAGTGCAATAAGGCAGGTGCAGCAAATAGTTTGTGCGAAAAAATCCCAACATAATAAAGACGGTCTACAAAGTGTAAACTAACCCTTTTCTCATGGATTTGTAATCTTTTTGATTTTTTCCGCAAGTTCTTTGCTTATAACCACTTGCAGAGTAAGCCAGTTATCTCTGCTGGCACTTTTAATGCCACTTTGATCCAAAAAAGGCACGCTCTCCAAACGCTTTTCCAACTTTTTGATCGCCTCGGGGGAAGCGCCCATGATTTCGCATCGCAGTACCGGTTCCACACCCGATTCAAGCCATATTGCAATCGCATCCATGTCTTCCATAAAATCTGGCTTGGTGATTTCAGGCAATGCGGGGAGAAATAACTTTAAGGAACTGAAGTCCCACTTGCCCGCCTGGGCTGCGATCCAAATGGGTGCATCAATTGGAATCCTTTCGGCAATCAAAGGGCGTAACCTGCCACTTAAGTGATTCAAACCCACCCGCTGAAAACCAGAAATAGATTCAAACCTTTCGGGAAGCATGGTGTACGCCATCGTGTTGTCATCAATTTTTGAATAGCTTGGCTGCATGGGAAAAACATCAATCTGATACCGCAGTGTTTCCCTGCCAATTCTATAACCAGATGGGGTTGCCAGAAGTCTGCTATTAATTTTTTCCATGTTAATGGGCTTGAGTGTCTGAAGAAACAAAGAAGATGCCAGGGGTCTGTCTGCGGGCATGGTAAGAGCGAGGAGTTTAATTTCCTCAGGTTCGTATCCAAGCGCCTTGCTGATTGGAGAATCCTTTTTAAAGAAACCATTGAGATTTAACAACTCAGAAAGTTCCTTGGAAGCTTTTAGTTTTTGTAAATCAAGAACCGCGATAAGGCTGGAGTCGCCTGCAAACCACTGAAGGAATGATTGCCTGGGGTCGGTGTTTGCCTTGGCGAGGTCTCTGCTTCTTCGATCTTTTTGGGTGGAAAGTGCGAACACTAGCGCCATGATTGCCATTGCTGCCATCCCCAGCACCACGGCAAGTGCCGTGCGGGATTTTTTTACAGGCAGATCCTTCTCGATGTAACTATAAGCAGTTATCGGTGCATCCACCGCTATATCGGGGCCCTGCCACATGATGGTGTCTTCGCAACGTGGGCAAATAAACTTTTGCCCCTTCGAGGTACCAGGTGGCGGATCTATCCATGAATTGCATTTGGGGCATGGGTAGTCAGGAAAAGGCATTGAACACTTTACTTCCGATTAGGTTTCTTTTTTTGCTCTGCCATCGCAATAACAGGGTGAAGATCCATCTGCTTCTTTGCCATGTCCACCTTGGCAATCTCCACTTCAAGTTTGTCTCCCAATCGATAACGCCTTTTATACTTTAGCCCTGTAAGCGAATGGCTTTCAGCATCAAAAAGATAGTTGTCGTCCTTAAGGCTGGTGATATGAACCAACCCTTCAACAGGAAGATCAACGATTTGTGCAAAGAAACCATATTCAGCAACACCAGTGATGATGGCCATCCTGTGCTCCCCGATCTGCTTACCCATGAACTCGAGTAATTTAACCTTGACGAGGTCTCGTTCGGCAAGCGCGGCCCTTCGTTCCATGCCACTGCAATGCTCGCCTAAAAACATCAATTCGGTTTCATCGTAGGAAGCTTTTCCTGTTCTTTTCCATCGGGTTAATTGTCGATGAATTGTCAGGTCGGGGTAACGACGAATTGGCGAGGTGAAATGGCAGTAGCAAGTGCTTGCGAGCGCGTAATGCCCTTCTTCTTTTTCACTATAAACGGCTTGCTTAAGGCTGCGAAGCATGGCGTAATGGACGGCATGCTTTTCGGGTTTGGGTGAAGATTCGGCCAAAATACGCTGCAAAGTAAAACGATCTTCAGGGTTGTCGATCTGGTAACCCAGGGTGCGGACGAATGCGGCAAAAGCCTTTTGCTTGGTGGGTTCAGGGTCTGGGTGAATTCTGCGCAGAAACTTGACACCGAGCCCGTATAGATGCTCTGCAACAGCCTCGTTGGCAGCCAGCATGAACTCCTCGATGATTTGATGGCTTAAATCGTTGACACTGTTATGTGCGCCACTTACCCTGCCATCCGCATCAAACTCAAGTTTGGGTTCTGGCATATCCAGCTCAAGGGCACCCCGGTGGAATCTTCTGCCTCTCAAAAGAAGTGCCAGAATTTTCATGCGTTCAAGCATGGCACCAATATCTGCGGGAACTTCAGGCGCTTCAGGGGTCTTATCAAGGAATGCCATCACTTGTTCGTAGTGAAAGCGTTTCTTAACCTTGATGACACCGCGTTCAAAAGTCACCGTGGTCTTGCGCCCCTTGGGATCAAAATCAATTATCACGGTTTGAACATACCTGACCTTATCCTGCTGAAGGCTTGCAAGATGGTTGGAAATGGTTTCAGGAAACATGGGGATGACTTTGGTTGGCAGATAAATACTGGTGGCTCTGCTGCGAGCTTCGCGATCAAGGGCCCCGCCTTGTTTCACAAAATGTGCCACATCTGCAATATGAACCCAAAGAGTCCAATGGCCGGAAGCTGGATCGACTTCAACCTGCACTGCATCATCAAAATCCTTGGCATCGATTGGATCGATGGTAATCACAGTGTGCCTGGTGTAATCAACCCTGCCATCAAAATCCTCCTCGGAAAAATTCTCTGCGACATGGTGGGCTTCATCAACCACATCTGGAGGGAAAACATCAGGCAGGTTATAGGCCCGGATGATCGATAAGGTTTCAACACCTGGGTCACCCTGGGGCCCCAGAAGTTCGGTGATAACCCCTTCGCCTCTTTCCTCGGGTGAAGGAAAGTGAATCATATCAAAGACAACCTTGTCGCCTGGTTTAACATTCTTGGTGGTGGGGTCGCCGATCGAGATGAGTTGCGAAAACATTGCTCCATCTACTTTGACAAAACCTTCCCCTGCTTTTTCCCAGTAGGTGCCAACAAACTGATGCGACTTTCTTTCTAGCACGCTGAGGATCTGGCCGGTCGGTGGTCGATCTACATTGCCCCTGCGAAGAATTTGAATTGAGACGAGATCGCCGTTGGCAGCGTTGTTACTGTTCTCGGGAAAAATACGAATTTCAGGGCCAGCCACACCATCAACAGGGCTGGGTTTTACAAAGCCACCGCCCGAACTTAAAGTTCTGTAAGTGCCTTTAAGACTGGGCTTGACGCCTGATTTACGAATGGCCTGGCTATTGTTTATTTCGATGCGACCTTGTTGAACCAGATCACTAAGTGCAGCACGGAATTCGCCATAAGCACCACCCGCAAGGCCAAGCCTTCGAGCGAGAATGCGGGCTTTCATGGGCTGATAACTTTGTTTATTTACAGCCTGAAGAATCTTGTCGTGAATACGGCCCATAATAAATCCGGCCCTTTTGTGTTGGTCGAACCCGCTGCATTGCCTCGATTAATCAACCGGGTTGGTGTCATGGTTAGCGCCTTTATATAACTTGCGCTGTAATAGATTATTATAGGGGGTCCAGTGGGCATCTTTGCCTGCATCTTCAATTTCTTTGGTAAATGCATGAACCTTGGCATCAAGGTTATCCAGATGATGAAGTGCGACCGCCTCGGGAGTCATCGGAAGTTTCGGGCTGCCAAATTCATAGGTTCCATGATGGCTTAATATCATGTGCTTAAGTCGCCACATCAACTCCGTGGGAAAAGCCTCACCCGAAAGTTCTGGAACGCAGGCGATTTTTTCGTTGAGTATTTCAACGCCCTGGACAATATGGCCGATCAACTGCCCTTCATCAGAATATGTTAATGCTTTGTCGCAAGTCAATTCCCTGATCTTCCCGATGTCATGGAGGAATATGCCCATGAATAGTAAATCTTTGTTAACGGAGGGGTAGAGCGGTGCGAGCCTGTCCCAAGCTTCCATAAGGCTGGTCACATGCTCGACCAGGCCGCCCAGGTAGGCATGGTGGTGCCTGATGCCCGCAGGAACTTTGCAGAAGGCCTGCATCAGTTCCTCGTCCATGAAGAACGACTCTGCCAACGCCCTTAAATGCGGGTTGTCCATCTTGCGCAAAAAGGTACGAACTTTATCAACCAGCTTGCTGATGTCTTGTTCGGTGTGTGGCAGAAATTCGGAAAGATCGACATTATTGGGAGATACTTTTTCAAATGAGTTGACGATCATCTGCAAGGTGCCCTGGAAAAGTTGCACCTTTCCTTTTACATGAAGAAAATCACCTTCTTCAAAAGCGCGAAATGATGACTCGTTGGCATTCCATTGGCGCGCTGCAATCGACCCGGAGCGGTCGCGCAGTTCCATCTGCAAATAGGAATTGCCATTTCGATTGGCCCGTAGTTGCTTGTCGAGGGCAACAAATACCTCATCTACGGTTGCACCATCTGTAAGTGACTTCATCATTTGTCTTGCCATAATCAGTCCCTTTCTTAAAAGGATAGTATAGCGGTAGGCGTACAGGGTGCCTTAAGAATAATGCCCAAGGATGTAATTTTCAGTCTGAACCAATGGGTGGAGATGGCGATTTTGATCCACCCAGCCACAACCAGCCTTACTGGGTATTACTTGGATCCGACCCTTCCTTGTAACTTTCCCTGATGGAAGTCAACTGGCCGATTTTCAAGGCCTTGCGCTTTACCTCGACATTGAAAATAAGTTGATCATTGGGTCAGGTGGCCTCAAAAGCGGGTGGATCAGCCATTTTTGAAACTGAAACCTACTACCATAAGCCTAAAACCTCGTTCAGTGCGATTAAGATTTTGCTTTTTGCCTGCATATTGCAAGAAGATACAGATCAAACTTCGATGATAATAAAAATACCCGGTTTGCTGTTCTTATGCTCGACTTAAACCCATCCCATGTCATATATTAATCTATCACTGTGTGTTTGCGATTGTTTTAACTTAAAGAGGACTGCCTATCATGGCCTATACCCACATCAAAGTTCCCAAGGGCGACAAAATTACCATTACCAATGGTAAACTTCATGTGCCTGACCACCCTATTGTTCCTTTCATCGAAGGGGATGGTACAGGCCCTGATATTTGGCGATCTGCGGTAAGGGTTTTGGATGCAGCAGTTGAAAAGGCCTACGCTGGTAAAAGGAAGATATCCTGGGTCGAAGTCTATGCAGGCGAAAAAGCATTCAAGCAATTCAACAACTGGCTCCCTGATGAAACTGTTGAGGCGTTCAAGGATTTCCTCGTTGGTATCAAGGGCCCTTTGACCACTCCGATTGGTGGTGGTATTCGCTCCCTTAATGTGGCATTGCGCCAAATGCTTGATCTTTATGTCTGCTTAAGGCCGGTGCGTTGGTTCAAAGGCGTGCCTTCCCCCGTCAAGCATCCCGAAAAAGTGGAAATGGTTATCTTCCGTGAAAACACCGAAGACATCTACGCAGGGATCGAATTCGAACAAGGCACCGAGGCAAACACCAAGTTCCTCAAACTGTTCAAGGAAAACTTCCCCAAGGAGTTTTCAAAGATCCGCTTCCCAGAAAGCACCGGGATCGGCATCAAGCCTGTTTCCCGCGATGGCAGCCAACGCCTGATCCGCTCCGCAATTCAATATGCGATTACCAACAAACGCAAGAGCGTTACTTTGGTTCATAAGGGCAACATCATGAAGTACACCGAAGGTGCATTTCGTATTTGGGGCTATGAGCTCGCAGAAAAAGAGTTTGGCGCCCAGACTTACACTTGGGAGCAATGGGAACGCACCAAGAAGGCAAAAGGCGAGGATGCAGCCAATCAAGAGCAAAAAGCAGCTTTGGCATCAGGTAAGATTCTTATCAAGGATGCAATTGCTGATATCACGCTGCAACAAGTTTTGACCCGCCCCGAAGAATTTGATGTCATCGCAACCTTGAACCTCAACGGGGATTATCTTTCCGATGCGCTTGCTGCCCAAGTGGGTGGGATTGGTATCGCCCCCGGTGGTAACATCAACTACCTGAGCGGTCATGCGATTTTTGAAGCAACTCATGGCACTGCACCTAAGTACGCAGACTTGGATCGGGTGAACCCTGGTTCAGTCGTTCTTTCAGGCGAGATGATGCTTCGCTATATGGGTTGGATAGAAGCTGCAGATTTGATCATCAAGGGCATGGATGGAGCCATTGGTGCAAAGCAGGTGACCTACGATTTTGCACGCCAGATGGAAGGTGGCAAGGAAATCAAGTGCAGCGAATTTGGCACCGCCCTGATCGCCCACATGTAATCGATTGAGCCCAATATTAATCACAAAAGCATCGTTCCCGGAGTTTGATTCCTGGAACGATGTTTTATTTTACGCCATGCACTTGCTTGCCTGAAAGATAGGTAGCAAGGCATTTGGTTTGGGCAATCGCATCTTCATCGCAAGTAAGAATATCGCGATCTAGAACAATGAAATCGCCTTGTTTACCGATTTCCAGAGATCCTATTTCCTTCTCCAAAAACATGAGGTGGGCGTTGTTCATGGTGTAGAAACGAACCGCCTGCTCACGTGTCAATGCTTGTTCGGGGCGAAGTTTCTGGGGGTAATATTTGCCCTTGCGGTTGATTGCAACGCTCATGCCCAGAAAGGGATTGTAAGGGTTGACCGAGTTCATGGAATCAATGCGCTGCATATGATCCGAACCGCCACCCACTATCCCGCCCGCTTTAAAAATGCTTTGCAATGGTTGGAAGTATTCGAGCCTTTCGACGCCGAATTGCGAAACCAATGTATGGCTATCGAGGTAAAGCCATGCGGGTTGAATATCTGCAACGATGCCGATTTTGGGCATTTTTTCGACGGCATCTTTGAACATGAAGTTGGAATGGGTGATGCAAGGACGTGTGCTTCGTACTGGAGTAGTGCGGTTTATTTCCTCGTAAACGCCCACCAAGGTTTCCACCGCGCCATCGCCTACCGTGTGGGCCGTGAATTGCATGCCATTTTTAACCGTGGCATGGGCCATGCCAAGAAGCTTGTCGCGGGATAGAAAAAGAAGGCCACGGTAGGTCGGGTCATCGATTGAGTAAATTTTGCTGAGGCCCCAGGGCTTTTGCATATAAGCGCTGCCCGTGAGCATGCCACCATCCAGAAATATCTTTATGCCAATGATGCGAATCATGTTGTCGGGGGCACGCATTGGATGCGAAGCAAGCTTTGTAATTTCTTTTTCAAGGGTTTCCAATGGGCTGCCTGTACCCATGGAGTAGGAGGCAGCAAGGCGGACGGTGAGTTTGTCCGCGTCCTTGAGTTTTTTAAATCTATCAAGCGATGAAGTTCCGGCACCGCGATCAATGATGCCTGTTAATCCCACGCTGTTGTAATCTTTAAGAAGAAGGTGCAATCGTTCAATATTGTCGGCTTCGGTAGGTTGCCTTTGTGAAGGTTGCGAGGTTTTTACAAAGCGGGTGCAGTTGCGCAGAATCCCCGTGGGTTCGCCAGTCTTTACATCTTTTTCAACCTGCCCGGCACCGCCGTCATTCACTTTAAAATCCTTGTCGATCTTGCTTAACTTAAGCGCAAGGGAATTAAGCGAGGCATCAGGCCCTGTTGAATAAAGAACCGGGTGCAAAGGGGCCGCCTCATCCATTTCAGCCTTGGTCGGGTAGCGTTGCTCCTTAAGACGCGTGATAAAGACCTGCCTTAAAACAATCCACTCGCCCTTGGGAAGAACCCTGGCGCGGGCTTTAATGTAATCAAGAACATTCTGGATGGTTTCAAAAGGAGGAATGGGATGATCGAACTCATGCATTGCTGCGCCCGCAGGATGAACATGAGAATCGATCAGGCCGGGAAGTACCGTTTTACCTTCGACATCTTTTACAACGGTGTTTACACCTTTGGTTTTCAGCACTTCTTCATTGCTGCCTGTCTTCAGGATTTTTCCATCCTTGATTGCCATGGCTTGTACCAGGGTGAACTTTTCATCCACGGTAACGATCTTGGCATTATGAATTATAAGGTCGGGCGCCTGGGCGAATGTGATCGATGTAAAAAGAAGCAATACGCAGAATGAAACTAGGGAATAATTCATGGGATGTCCTCTTGGTGGGTTATGCCAATAGGATACAGCCAAACTATTCTGGTGCAAATTTGATTTTCATTAATGCGGGGAAAAAGGGTCGGGAGCAAAATTTAATCAAGGGTTGCCTATGCAATAAAGGCGGTTATCAGAGCGGAGAAAAAGTTTGCCCTCGCTAATTGCGGGAGAGGCATTGAAATCGCCTTCATCCGAGATTTTATTGTGGGAGATCAGTTTAAAGCCGGGGCTTGCATCGATAACGAAGGTGCCTTCCTGCCTGGTGACCGCGATCAATTTATCGTGAACCAAAATCATGGAGGCATAAACCGGGCGGGCGGCACCACCCGAGGCTTTCATGGGTAATCGTTCTTTGTAAATGATTTTGCCGGTTGCAGCTTCAGCACAATAAGCCAGGCCACGATCATTGATCCAATATAAATGCCTGCCCTTGACGACAGGGGAGGGCACATAGGAAGAATCAGTGCTGCTCCAGACGATGTTTTTGGATAGATCCCCTTTGCCCTCTGCTTTCAGAGCAACGGCTTTAGTCTGTGGGAATCCGCCAAAGCAAAACAGGAGGTTATCCTTGGCTGCAATGGTGGGGGAGATATTCCCATTGAGGGAAGTTTCTGCGAACCATGCGAGTTTTCCATTGTCGGGGTTGATGGCCCAGATTTCGTTGGGCACCGGCACGATGATAAGTTGTTTTTCTGAAGAAGCATTAAAAATAAAAGGTGTGCTGTAAGAGAGTTCGATTTTGTCTCCCTGGGCTTTCCAGACTTCAGCCCCGGTTTTTTTGTTTAAGCCGATGATCGCCCGGCTTTCTTCAGAGGCGTTCACAATCACAAGATCTTTATGCAGCACCACGCTTGATGCAGAGCCCCATTTGCGGTTTCCGGATTTTACCCCCACGCTGGTTTTCCAGAGTTCCTTTCCTGAAAAATCAAACGCAACCACGCCCGCCTTACCAAAGAAGACAAATATGGATTCGCCATCGGTTGCAGGGGTGCTGCTTGCATATCCATGCTGGGTCAGGTATCCCGAGTAGGGGTCGTCTTGTGCATCCGATTTTACCAAAGACTTCCACAAAACCTTACCCGAATTTTTATCGATGCAAACCAGTGATCGTTCGATGCCTGATGCCTGGTTGGTAAAACAGGTGACGAAAATATTGTTTTTCCAAACGATGGGGCTCGATGCGCCCTTTCCAGGCAGGTCACATTTCCAAAGCATATTTTTGGAATCATCCCAGATGGCGGGAATATTGGTGTCCGTACTAAAAGCATTGCCACCGGGCCCCCGGAATTGGGGCCAGTTTTGTGCATTGCCGCTGTTTGCAATTACCAGTGGAAGTATCAAGGTTATCAGGGAAAGTAGAATTCTATTTGTTGCCATTATTTTTCCCGTTTGATCAAAAAGAAAAGAGTTGTCAAAAGAATAGATTAGCAAAGAGAATCTTAAGGGATAATTAAGATTGGAAGATCTTACAAGATTTGTAAGAAAGATTAATTAATGAAGAGAAAAAATAGCGACGGCTGGAATTGAACCAGCGACCTTGGCCTTATGAAGACCCTGCTCTAACCGCTGAGCTACGTCGCCTTATGTAAGCACTGGCTAATGAAAAATTTAGGTAAAAATACCTTCTAAAACAAGGGGTACTAGTGTTCCTTTTGCTCTTTCTTGCTTTTTTTGTCATCAGAAGTGAGAAAAACACCCCTTCCGATGGCTTCAACCCCGAATTTTGCCTTGATGGCATCCAAAGTCCGGTCTATTTCGCCATGCCTTTTTATTATTTTTGTGTCAAATAGCCCCCCTTGTATCTCCCCAGGGCGCACTAATCTTACCGCCCCAACGCTTATCAGCCTGGCGGGCAATAGATCAAATTGCAGCAATTTTTTTAAAAGTGCTTTTGCCTCAACCCACAAAAGCATCGTTTCATTCATGGGTTCCAGCAAGGTTTTTGAAACACTTCGGGTTTCAAAGTCCGAAGATCGAAGCTTTACTTCAATCACCGCTGCTTTGATTTCTTTTTTTCGAAGCCGGGCACCTAAATGCTCCACAAGATCCAGCAGTTTTTCCCCCAACACTTCCTTATCACCGATATCTTCTGAAAAAGTGACATCAGCACTCAATGATTTTGCCAATCGATCAGGAGTTACCACCCGGGAATCAAGGCCTTGGGCCAACTCCCACAAATGAATCGCGGATGGACCAAATGCCATTTCCAATGTTTTTGGGTTTGCAGCAGCTATTTGACCGATGGTTTTATAGCCCAGTGCATGAAGCCTAAGCTCTGCTTTTTTGCCCACGCCCCACAGCCTGCCCACCGGTAGAGGATCAAGAATTTCACGAATCTTATCGGGGGTGATTACAACAAATCCATCGGGTTTTTTTAGATCACTTGCAAGCTTTGCCAGAAATTTATTAGGCGCCACTCCCACCGAAGCCTTTAGCCCAGTTTCTTTTAATATCTCTTCTTTGATTTTTCTGCCTATGGTTTCCGCAGATCCAAAAAGTCCTTCGCTTCCTTTTACATCCAAGAACGCCTCGTCACTGCTCAGGGGTTCAACCATCGGGGTATAACGGTGAAATATTTCCCTGATATGTTTGCTGATCTCACCATACCTTGCAAATCGAACCGGAAGAAAAACTCCCTGTGGGCAAAGCCTGAGGGCGGTTTTCAAGGGCATCGCGCTGTGAACGCCAAAGGCCCTTGCCTCGTAGGAAGCAGCACTAACAACGCCTCTGCCACCAGGCCTGCCACCAACGATAACAGGCCGGCCTTTCAATGCAGGGTTATCAAGCTGTTCGACAGATGCAAAAAAAGCATCCATGTCAACATGGATAATTTGAATAGGGTTACTATTTCCCATCAATCAACCTTAAATGGTGTCTTCCAGTTTCCTGAATCCAAGTTAGCACGATAAGGCGTGATTCACAAGGATTGGGGCAGGTTAAAACCGTTATTCCCCCAGAACTTTTACGAGTACTCGCTTGGGCCTGTTACCATCGAACTCCCCATAAAAGATTTGTTCCCAAGGGCCGAAATCCAGCTTGCCCTGGGTGATTGCAACCACGACTTCGCGGCCCATGATCTGCCTTTTCATATGGGCATCCGCATTATCTTCGCCGGTGCGGTTGTGGTGGTAGATTTGCGATGACGGATTGAAAGGCGCCAAGGCTTCCAGCCATTTTTTATAATCGTGGTGCAAGCCCGGTTCATCGTCATTAATAAAAACCGAGGCGGTGATATGCATGGCGTTACAAAGCACCAGGCCTTCTTTTATGCCGCTTTTTTTGACGATATTTTCAACCTGAGAGGTTATATTTATAAATGCCATTCGTTCGGGAATATTAAAAGTAAGATGTTCAGTGGTGGATTTCATGATAATGCTCCTGATAACCATGGTAGTTTGCATTTCTGCAAATGCAGATGGTACTATTATCAGTTAAGATTTTTTATCGGCCAATGATAAAGCGAAGAAGAAGGTTAAAAGCTAGATGTATCATTTTGAAGGTAATTTTGTGGGTAAGGATAGGGTGCGCCTGTATTGGCAGGGTTGGCAGCCTGAATGCCCCATCAAGTGCATTATTTGGTGTGTGCACGGATTGGCAGACCATTCTGGAAGATACGAACATATTGCAAGCAAACTAGAAAACAAAGGTTTTGCTGTTTATGGTTTTGACAGGCGCGGTTGCGGTAAATCAGAAGGCCCCAGAGGGCATGCCTCTTCCTACGAAACCTTGATCGATGATCTTAGGCTTTTTCAGGGCGAGCTTGAAAAGATGCACCCTGATATTCCGATTGTGCTTTTGGGAAACAGCCTCGGGGGTCAACTAGCACTTGCCTATTCCATGAATTATCCCCAAAGCATTCATGCCTGCATCGCCCTTGCGCCCTGGCTTTCACTGCCTTTTAAGCTGCCTTGGTGGCTTGAGAATTCCGCAGCGATGATCAACATGGTTGCCTCATCTCTTGCGTTTGATAACAAGCTGAATTATGAAGACCTTTCGCGGGACCGGGATTTCATAGAGTCTTTCAAGAACGACCCGCTCATTCATCGTAAAGTTTCAGTAGGCCTTTATCTACAATGCTCAAAAGCTGCTCAAAGGCTTTTGAAAAATCCCCAAGTGTTGCAGACACCCACCTTGCTGGTGCACGGTTCAGGTGATAAAGTTACTTCCCATCTGGGATCCCGACAATTTGCTGATGCCGCTCCAACAGACCTTTTAACCTATGTCGAAATCCCCGAAGGCAGACATGTCTTATTGCAGGATGACTGCAAGGCGGAAGTTTGGCAGGCCATCGAAACTTGGCTGGGCCAGGTTGATCTTTCCTGAAGATTTAGACCCCTGGTAATACCGGCCCGGAAGCGGTTTGGGGTGGAATAATTGCGCCTGGTGGCAACCCGATCGGCCCCGGTGGTAACGCTCCTGGCGGCAATACCCCAGATGGGAAAGCCGCAGGCATCACAGGTGGTGAATTCAACGGCACAATCTGTCCTGATATTCCAAGCCTTGCAAATACATGTTTCACTTCACGCATTTTAACGATTCCCGATCCTGCTTCAAAATAAGTAATCTTGGATCCGAAACTGCTTTGGCGAAGTAACCCATTAAATTCATCTTCTGTTCTAAAGGGCTTTCCATTCACTTGGATGATTACGTCCCCATTTTTGAACCCGTATCGATCTGCTGCCAACCCGGGGGTGATGGAGGAAATTTTGTACCCGCCTTGTTGGAAGCCATTGGGTGCAGGCGATGGTGCGTAGGAATAAGCCTGCCTAGAAGCCCCAGGCCCGCTTCTGAAATTTGCTGGTGCAGATGCGATTTGTGCTTCCGCCCATCCTGCTGAAAAACCTACCACCGCAAGACTACCCAAAATCTGCAACTGCTTGAGAATTTGTTTTATCACGATTTTGTTCCTTAAAAAGCGGGCCAATGTTTCTATATAGATTATTCGCAGGAGCAACGAAGTTATGGAATCCAACATGAAAGAAAAAAAGAAAAGTTTTGGAAATCAGTGTCAAAAGGTAGGGGATTAATGGTTTAAAGGGGACTGGGAAAGCATAGCAATCACTTCAGCACATGATGAACCCGAAATATTAACGCTTTTTCAACCCAACGGAATCTAACATTTTTTAGTGTGACTCGACTCTGGTTCATTATAAACTTTTCATGTTGTCTAAATTACCCAACCCTAAAAGGAGTTTGATCCATGTACGATATGAAGCAGCTAGATAAACTTAAAAAAATGCCACAACTAGTTCCTGATGCTTATGCCACCTACAGGCAATTCAGCAAGCAAGTCATGCAGGAAGGTGCCATCTCGGTCAAGAACAAGGAGCTTATCGCACTTGCAGTTGCAATGACCACCCAATGCACCTACTGCCTTGAAATCCACAAGGAAAAAGCCAAGCACGCAGGCGTTACCGAACAGGAAATCGCTGAAACCATCATGATCGCCTCGCTGCTTCGAATGGGCGCAGCCATAACCCATGGCGCACATTGCCTTGATTAACCAGCAATCAGATAAATAACCCAGCCTTTGTATTTTGATTGTGCATCCGTGCACCTATCATTGGTACAGAGGCTGAATTTTTCTTTTATATGTTGTAACGGGTGGTTTTGATGAGCTTTGATGCGGATGTGATAATCGTTGGTGCAGGCCTCGCTGGTTTAAGCTGCGCCCGTATTCTGCAAAAGCATCGCATCAATTATTTGTTGATGGATGGTGCGGAAAAAGTTGGTGGCAGAATACGAACCGATATTGTCGATGGATTTCAACTTGATCGTGGATTCCAAGTTCTACAAACCGCTTACCCTGATGCGAAGCAAATTCTTTCCTACCCAAATCTTAAGTTGAAAAGCTTTTTCCCAGGCGCCATGATTCGCCACCAAGGCAGGTTCCACAGACTTGCGGATCCATTTCGGGATTTAATCACGGCTGCATGGGGGGTGT
Organism: uncultured Candidatus Kuenenia sp.; assembly: GCA_964646215.1. Classification (GTDB taxonomy): domain Bacteria; phylum Planctomycetota; class Planctomycetia; order Gemmatales; family Gemmataceae; genus UBA969. The sequence goes on from CAZYAY010000011.1 coordinate 39,811, forward strand.
TTTCTCCGATAGGTTCCTTGAAAGATAAATTGCTGGTGGGGCTTCTTCGCACCCAGATTACCATGGGAAAGCTTGAAAAACTTTTGCAAAAGCCCGAAGTTACTACTCTCGAAAGGCTGAAAAAATTCGGGTTCTCTGATTCAATCATCGATCGATTCTTCATGCCTCTCTATTCCGGAATCTTTCTTGAAAATGATCTTTCAACCTCAAGCAGGGCTTTCGATTTTAATTTTCGAATGATGGCGCTAGGCGATATCTGCCTACCTTCTGAAGGCATGGAGGCTGTTCCACGCCAGATTTTAACCATGCTAGATCCCGCTAAGATCAGGCTGAATTCCAAAGTTGCCTCCATAAGCGAAAACAAATTGATACTTGGTTCGGGCGAAACTTTAACCACGCCTAAAATAGTTCTCGCAGTCGATCAATTTCAGGCATGCAAATTGTTAGGTGTTACTGTAGCTCCAGAAATGAGGAAGGTAACCACGCTTTATTTTGCAGCTTCCAAAGCGCCCACCTCTGCTCCCATTCTTTTTCTGAATGCGGAATCTTCCGGCCCTGTGATGAATATGTGTGTGCCTACCAATGTTTGTAAAAATTATGCCCCAGAGGGTAAGGCGCTTATTTCCTGCTCGGTGCTAAAACATGATTTCACTTCAGAAGAAATGCTTGTTGAAAAAGTGCTCGAGCAAATGAAACAATGGTTTGGCAACGAAGTCGATGTCTGGAAACATCTTCGCACCTACGAAATCACCAACGCCCTGCCTCGTCAGGTTCCTCCCCTGACTGATGTTTCATCAAAGCCAATCGAGATTCGAAGGGGCCTATATCAGTGTGGCGATTATGGTGGTATTGCTTCCATTCAGACAGCGTTGCAATCGGGTAGGATGGTAGGCGAGGCTTTAGCCCAAGGAATTTAAATCACGGTACTAGTGCGATCACCCGGGCGGGCGAGCCTGTCGCGCCTTCGATGGGAAGTGCGCCTATGAACAAGTGGGCCCCAACTGCGGGCAGTTTATCGAGGTTGGTTAAATTCTCGAGGTGGATCCTCTGCCCATGCAGCAAAACCTTGTTGCAGCTAAAGTTTGAATCTTTGCCAGGCTCGATTCCCGCAGTATCTATTCCCAATCCTGATATGTTCCGGTGTACGAGTAGAAACCGGGTAACCTCCAAGCTGAATCCGGGGAAGTGCAAGCCGTTGGATTCATCTTTGCCGAAATACTTCTCAGTTAAAAAATACCTACTCCAGCCTGTGTGTAATAGTAGAATGCAACCCGTAGCAACATTGCCATTGGCTTTTTCCCATTGCTGCAAATGATCCAAGGTTAATTCGAAATCCGGGTTCACATCGCATTCTTTTGCGACATCGATAACCACGCACGGTTTGAAAAGTGAAGCGGGTAAAAGTTTATCGAGGGTGGTTTCGCGATCATGAAAGTGTGCTGCCACCCCGATATGGGTGCCTGTATGTTCCCCCATGGTAAAGCCCCCCAGATTAAAACCATCTTTTTCAAGCTGATTCAGTGGGAACAAAACTACCGCAGGATCCCCAGGCCAGACAGGAATGGCTGAGTTGATAGGGTGGGTAAGATCAATGATGTTTTCGTAATGGAAACTTGGCATGAGGAAATCCCCTGTTTTGTAAAAACTGCCCTTGCATTCATTGTACGGGAAGCTATAGCAGTCTCTTAGTTGGTGCTAATAAACCAGCGGGCCTTAACAGGGCTTATTAATAAACGCAGGTTCTTTTGTGTGCTGAGTCTAGCGGGAAGTTCAGCAACACTCCTTCCGGGAGTGTAGACTAAAATTGATCGGGTCCACCCGGTTGGGTCAGCCGGGCCGATAAATTCTCATAAAAGAACCTTTTTTATTTTCCTCATTACATTCAAACTACAATCGATTCGCAAGTAAAACAAAGGGTTCCATACCCAAATCTATTCCTTCGCGCCTTGTCTGGTTGCGATCGGAACATAACCAATTTCAAAACCCTTGGGTGGCGTTACAATCAAAGCTGGGTCAAGATCCGCAAGCTTCCCAATGGTGGGTGCGGGCAGATATTCCTTCTCTTTTGTCCATGACTTGTGCAGCTTTTCCACACGCAATTGCATTGCTTCTCTTTCCTTATCCGTTAAATCCGCATTGAGTATCGCAGGTTGATCCGCAAATCGATACCAATGATAGGTGACCACGCTACCATCCCCAAGATTCGCCTGAAATGGCCCCGCAACCGGCCCGGGCTTCTTCCATGAACTCTGCGTTTCTTCAGGCGTGATGTATGGCTCCGCAGGCTTGGCATTCGACCGCTTGAATTCTATCTTCGTCAACCCTGTTTCCTCAGGTACATCCTTCGCCTGCACCACAACCCATTCCGACTTCTTATCTCCATTTTTCACCAGATGAAAATACTCAGGCAGCGTCACTAATGGATTACCATTCTTCGAATCTGTCTTTGTCACCATTTTCTGGTTCCAACGATATCCATAGGTGTGCTCATCAAGTGCAACGGGGCTCGCGAATGAATTCCATGCCAGGGTGGTCTTTTTCTCTTTGGGGGTATCAGGCGTATAGATTCTCCAAGTTGATCCACCATTGCTTTTGAAGGTATGAACGCTTGAACCCTTGGTATCGATTGTGCCACTTGCATTTGCGCCGCCAGCAAACCATCCCTTCACCGAATCCCAAAGCGCGCTTTTGTTGTACGCAGTCACACGATGCACCACCGCTGAATCTCCCTTGGCATCTCTCGGGAAAGATGTGGGCGCGATTCGTGCGTAAGTTTCGCCTTTTGAATCCACCGCCTGGTAACTAGGCACATACTGGGTTTCCATCTGCACTGCCTTGTTTGGGCTCGATGGGCGTGAATCTAAAAACATGCCAGCCAATGCCGTGTTTTCCGCAGTTGCCCGTGACCAGAAATAAGGGGTGAAGAATGCCACCGGCCCCTTGAAGTTTCCTGAGTTTAAAAACAGCGTCCAGGATTGATCACCGGTTGGCACATTCTTTCCTGCGGTGGTTGGCTTAACATCGGTTAATGGCAAGGGCAGATATCCGTAGCCAAGGAGTTCGCCACAGGTGCCTTGTTTTAAATTGACGCCATCGGGTGGCCAGACCAACCAGGGGCTGAGTTGGGCCACGCCATATTTGCCACTGGGCTTGGTCCAATCTCTGCCTTTGCCCGCGCCTGGTCCGTTGGCCCATTCATTAAAGTTGAGAGCAACGCCGCCCATGATGAACTTGGGTGTTTCGGTTGCGAACCGTGTATCTCTCCACCATCCGAGGCCGCCTTCGATATCGGAGTAAAGCTTGGTGGGTTTGGGTTCGGGGTATTGAGCGAACATCCAAGTGCCAAACAGGCCGGTTTGAAATCGGTTTCCGGGGTATTTGCTTAGCAGGGGCCATGCAGCAACATACATGGAGAAACCTGCGTTGTAGGATTCGGGAACTTTCTCGTGTGGAACAAGAAGGTAGCCCGCCATCTCGCCTTCCTGAATTTTTACCTGCGCATGAACCTGGGTTGAGCCAAGCAAAAAGCTGATGAGGGAAAAGCTGGTAGCAAGCAAAGTCAGGAATCGATTTTTCAACATGATGAAAGTGCCTGTAAGGGTGATGTTTCTCGATGGTTCCAAGATAATCGTTTATGGAGTCAACGCGTTTTCCAGATGGTAATTATATGCTTTGGCTTTTATCAATCCAAAGGTAAAGCCGGAATAAAAGGGCGAAACAAGACATAACCCAGGCCGTTAGCCAAGGCTTATAGAACCGGCCCATCGGGCCACAAGATCATTGGCCCTGAAGGGGTCGTTCTACCAACCTAGGGTGCAACCCTAGGGAATAAACAAGGCTATCCATCATGCTCATTGGCCCTGAGGGTCGTTCTACCAGCCTAGGGTGCAACCCTAGGAAATTATTTTACATCATGGAAAACGTGAGAAGTGAAAGAGCGGGATAGGGGAGTCGGACCCCTCTCACAGCCTTGGGAAGGCTGGGCACAACCGATATACCAATCCCGCATAAATTTAATTTTATAAGTGCGGGGCATCGCAATCAAGGTAATAAAAGAATCCCAAGCTTGTTGGAGTTGATTCAAGGTTAAAAGGTGTAAAATCCACGGGAAAACATGTTTGAATTGGCCCTTGACTAAAAATAGGGAGAGTGCGAAAATCAATTCAGGTGATTCGTTTTTACCCTCCTGCCAAACAATCCTCGTTGTTTTCAGAAATGCACATGAATCATTCCTTTTATACTGCTTCTGGATTCGATCGTGCGATTTATTGGCATAAGGTTTTTAATCCTCTCCAATCTTGAAAGGTAGATGTTTTAACCATGCAAAAATACTTGAAGAAATTCGTGCTAAGCAGTTGCCTGGTAACAGCCATGGCAATGGTTTCGTTTACGCAGGCCCAACAAGTCCGGGCCCAAGGTCAAGGTGGCGGGGGATTCCAGTCCGGCGCTGCCGTGGGTGATTATCTTTACCTTCCCGCGTATCAAATTCTTAGTTCCTCCCAAGTGCAAAAAGAAGTGAACCTTTCGGAAGAGCAACTAGTGAAGCTCAAGGAAATTGGCAAGAAGTTTCAGCAGAATGCCTGGAAGCAGCAACCCCAGGTGGATTGGGCCAAGCTGAATGAAGCAGAGCGCAAAACCAAGACCGAAGAAATCCGCAAGGATTATGATAAATGGGCTGCAGAATCCAAGAAGCTGACCGAGGCCGCGCGTAAGGAAATTGATGTATTACTGACGCCTGAACAACTTACGAAAATTCAAGATATCGAGTTAAGGCAGCAAGGCGCCCCGATGCTTTTGTACGGATACAATAATCTTTCTGAGAAGCTGAACCTGACGGAAGAGCAGAAGAAAAAGCTGGGCCAGCACAAAGAAGAGATGCAGAAGAAGCAGGCGGAAATCCAAAAGGAGATGTCTGCGATTCAAGATAAAGCCAATCGCGCAGCTTTGGAAGTGCTGACCCCACAGCAGATTTCGGAACTGAAAAAGTTCAAGCAGGAGGGGTTTCGAACCCTGGTAAATCCCGGCCAATCGAAAAAGTAATTCCTACCTATCCTTAATGCGTAAACGAGGCAGTGATACCCTTGGGGATTCACTGCCTCGTTTGTTATTGGATAAATAGGAATTGCTTTGAGTTCAGCAAAGCGTAGATAAGATCGTTACGGGAAAGGCCAGATGCTGAAGCCTTGTTCCAGACCGCAGTTTCTTCAGAAGTTGGCAGCCTTGATAGAGTTGCCAGATAGACGGCTTTTAATAGATCTGGGGAAGTTTCCGCTTTCGATAGAAAATGCATTAAGGGGGAATAAGGTGAGAGCAGATGGTTTTCTGAGATGATATCGCTGTTCATAAGGGCGAGAGCTTGTGGGATGGAAGCTGCGAGGTTTGCATTCTCTACAAATTCCCTGTCGCTTTGGCCCATGATGCGGAGGAAATGCCCCCTTGGAGCGGGGCTATCCAATTCAGAGGCGCGAAGCCATTCCAAGTTTGCTTTCTGGCAGTAATTAACAAACTGGACATGATATTTCTGGGGATATCCGAGCTTGAAAGCTAAATCCAGCAGGCGTTGGTGTTCGGCCTTTGCATCGTTATCAAGTTGGGCAGTGGTTTTTGGTGGCGGGCCATAGCCTGGCGCATGCAGCCTTCTCCAGGTCTCAATGGCCAGTACACGTGGATTTGGATTGATCTTGTAGTTTTGATCGATAAGAAGCCTGGTGTTTTTGCCCGCTTTTATTTCAACGAGGTTTTCAAGAACAGGCATGATGAAATCACGGACGAAAGATTCGGCGCGTTCCTTGGAAAGCGCGCCTTGCTTTCTGCGAAGTTCGGTTTCTTTACCCTTGTCGCCATTGCGATTAGCTACTATCAACGCCTCTTGAACAATTTTCTCCTGTTTTTCAAGTTCTTTCTCGGCTTGCAGTCGGGCATATGCCATGTCCACTAATTTTTGCCCATCAAAGTTGAGGTATGCATCGCATACCATTTTAGAAATATTGATCCGCCTTTCCTCGAGTTGTTCGCGTTGCAAGTTGCGGGCATCGGGTTGATGGTTGGCAAGTGCGATGATGGAATCCCAGATTTGCTCGGCGGTCATACGGCGTAAAATAGGCCCCTGAAAATCATACATATCACCTGGGTTGAACTCTTTTGTGGTCGCTGCGGACTGGTACGCCCTGGTGTGTGCGATAACGGATAAGAAAGCCCGCATATCGTACCGCAGGGTTACCATCAATTTTTCCAGGTTGTCTTCCAGTGCTGGAACCATGGCTTTTGATGAGTCGCGCAGATCATCGAGGGGTTCGTTCAATGCAACGCCAAACATTATTTTCCACAACCGGTTTACGATCACCTTGGTGAAGCGTGGGTTTTCAGGAGAGGTTACCCAGCGGGCGAAAACCTCTGCGGGATCTTTTCCTGGTATAACGATTGCTTCCGGGCCCATCAGGGAGGCCGGTTTCATCACCTCGAAAGGTTTGCCATCTCCCTCCTTGAAATCGTGGGGAAGTTTAAGGACGCTGTCGGATTTTCTCTCCAGGCCGATGGGGCTTAGCAATTGGCCGACCGGCCCCTTGATGATGCCAACGATCTTGCGGTACTCCATGGCGTCAAGGCGTTGATTTTTGCGGAGTTCCGCGGCTTTACCACCGTCGTTGGAGGCTGCTTTTTCACGGTTGAAATCTTCGTTGATAGCCTGCTGGCGCAATCGGATCGCATCGCGGGCACCACCGAATGCCTCGTTCACCGGCTTATTTCCATAGGTGTAGGCTGCAAGGTGGTAGAACTCCGTTTGTTTCCATTTGTCGAATGGATGGTCATGGCACTGGGCGCACTCGATGCGTGTGCCCAGAAAAATACGCGAGGTGATCGCCATGTTGTCGAGCGGCATTTCGGGGTCTCGGTGATAATATCCGATTGCGCCATTTTCCCAGGCGTAGCCTTTTGCAGAAAGAAGCTCGAATACGAATCGGTCGAACGGTTTGTTTACACGAATGCTTTCGCGGATGAATTTCGAGTATGCAGCCTCGATGACATTGGCACGATTTACATAATGCGACTTGTAACGCAGCACATCAGTCCAGAAATTGTAGAAGTGTGATACAAAACTTTCCTGGGAGAGCAAAGTGTTGATGAGGGCGTGGCGTTTGTCGGGTTTTGTGGATTCGTGGAAAGCCACTGATTCGGATGCGGTTGGGATTCGCCCCGCGAGATTAAGGTAGATTCTACGCAGGAAAACTTCGTCACTAATTGGGGAGTTGGGTTTAAGTCCCTTGCTTTTCCAGTGCGATTCGAGGATGGCATCTACCACGGATGCGGCTTTTTTTATCGACTCGTCATCGCCAATTGCGGTGCCGCCAAGCAGAAGAAAAAAAAATGCAAGCAGTTTTGTGGGGTTCATGGCGTTGAGGCCTTGATTAATCTTAGGGGTGGATCAACCAAATATCTTGGTGATGGGAACGCCCTTGTCAGCCAGTTTAAAAGGCCGTTTTGTGGGCGATGTAACTACTTGGTCCAAGGGTAATCCGAGGGCGTGGCCAATGGTTGCGTTAAAATCAGGTATGGTTATCAGATCGTCGATAACTTCTTCGCCTGTATTGTTGGTTGCACCAAATACTCCGCCGTTTTTCACGCCACCACCAAACAGGCAGGCGGAGAAAGCTTTTGGGTAATGATCCCGCCCTAGCACGGTGTTGATTTTTGGTGTGCGCCCAAACTCCGTAGCCAACACGACCAGGGTTTCTGCAAGCAATCCCCGCTCTTCCAAATCCTTGATGAGAGATGACATGCCGCTATCGAGCTTCTGGCACAAATCAGGCGTGACGGTGAAGTTTCCCGCATGGGTATCCCAGCCATGCAGGCTGACTTCGATAAATCGTACGCCAGCCTCGACAAGCCTGCGGGCTAGAAGGCAGCCCTGGCCGAATGGGTTTCGCCCGTATTTATCCCGGAGTTCAGATTTTTCCGCAGCAAGGTTGAATGCCACGATATCTTTGCTTGCCATCATCTTGTAGGCGCCATCGTACGCACCCGATTGTGATGAAACGGAGCGATGTTCCCCGAATGATCTGTTGAATTCCTGATCTAATTCACCAGCCAGTTTCATCCGTGCCGCATGATCCTTGAAGGATAGTCCCTTTTGCAACTCGATATTGTTCAGGCCGTTTTCGGGATTATTCACGAAGAGGGGGGAATGCTCCGGGGGGAAAAATCCAGCACCGGGATGACGACTTGAATTGCCCACATAGACGGAGGCCGGGAGGGTTGGATTTCCCGGGCCACGGAAATGGCTGAGCCAGGCCCCCATGGAGGGATGGTTGATTGTTCCACGCAGTTGAAAACTGGTATGCATGAAATAATTGCCCTGCTCGTGGGCGCCCTGCGTGGATGTGATGGAGCGAATGATGGTTCCATGGTGCATCTGTTTGGCTGTGAGCGGTAGATATTCTCCAAGTTGAACACCAGTTGCGCTGGTCTTTATGGTTTTGGTTGGCCCTGCGACATCACCCGACTTGGGGTCCAAGGTGTCCACATGGCTCATGCCGCCATCCATGTAGAGGTAAATGACATTTTTGGTTACGGCTTTTTTTTTTGATTCTGTGGCAAGCCCCTTTGGAGAAAAGAAATTGGGTAAAAGGCTAACACCAAGCATTGAACCGGCAAGCTGTGCGATAAGATGCCTGCGGTTTGGTTCCAGATCAATGTTAGATATATTTCGCATTGCGTTCAAATTTCCTTGGGTTTTGAAAAGTTCAAAACCCCGGGTGAGATTCATTAGGAAACAAGCAGTGTTAATTAAATCTATGCGAAGAGGATGCCTGAATTCAATTGAATTCAGTTAAAAATCAGGGGGTTTTGGGTTGGAAATTCATTGCTGCGGAATTCATACAATAGCGCAGGCCGGTTGGTTTTGGGCCGTCTTCAAAAACATGGCCCAGATGGGCATCGCATTTGGAACAAAGCACTTCGGTGCGGACGCTGAAAAAAGAACGATCTGTTTCCAAGCTGACATTATCCTGTGCGATGGGTTGCCAGAAACTGGGCCATCCGGTTCCTGATTCGTACTTGGTGGTGGAAGGAAAGAGTGGAAGGTCGCAGCAGACGCAATGATAGACGCCTTCTTTTTTGTTATCCCAGGTTGCGCCTGTGAAAGCCCGTTCGGTTCCTTTTTTTCGGGCGACTTTAAATTGCTCCGGGGTAAGAAGGGTCATCCACTCCGCATCGGTTTTTTTAATTTTATCCATCATTGGTTCTCTCTTGGGGATATTTGAAATCGACATGTCGCGCTTGCAACCAGCACAAGTAAAGGCCAGCACAATGATAATCGCAAGGTACTTCATTATTTATTTGTAGTCATATCAAAACGAGAATCCAAATAGCGCTATCCTTGTTTGGCGCGCAACATCCACTCATCTAGAAGTTTGCCTATGCCTTGGTAGGTAAAATCAATGTTGGCGATTTCATTGCCAATCTCCACAGCCTTGGTGAAATCATTTTCTGAAGCATAGCTAAGTGCCAGGCTGAAGAGGATTTCCTTACGGTAGGCATCCTCGGTTTGCGGAAGGGATTTCAACGCATCTTCCAGGTTTCTGCGAGCGAGAGTGGCATTACCCTTGATGGAGAAACACTTGCCCAATGAGATAAGGGCTTTCCATGCAAACCTGGGGTCTTTACGAGATTGTTGGAGTTCGGAAATTGCGGAATCGATTTCGCCAAGCTCTACAAGCATCTGACCCAGTTCGAGTTTGGATGACATATTGGTAGGGTCTGCTTCTACGCGTAGTCTGAGAAGTTCGGAGTCGCGTCTGCGTTGTTCGGTTTTAAGGCAGTCTTCTGCAATTTTGGCAAAGAGCCAGGTTTTATCCTGGGAGAGAATATGTTTTAGCTCGTCGATGCGTTTGCCAAGGATTAATTTTTCGAGGTGTGCGACTTCCAGTAGGAGTTTTTTATCGCCCTCGGATTGTACGATACCAACCCGGAGTATGTTTTCTGCTTCTTCGAGTCGGTTTGCTTTTTTCAGGAGGTTGGCGAGTTCGATGTAATAGGGTACCCAATAAGGTTTTTCCTGAAGCAAGGTTCTTATTCTTTGTTCTTCCGCGAGTGCGGTGACTTCCTTTGGCGCAGTGGTGGTGGTGGCTACTTCCTTGTTATCCGTCATGCGTTTCATGGTTTCAGAAGCGCCGAGTTCCTTGGCCCGATCTTTGGCTTCCTGGTCGGAAGGATTGAGGCGGAGGATTTTTTCCCAGAGAATTCGGGCCGAGCGAAAATCCTGCTGCCTTTCGAGGAACTCCGCAAGGTCTTGGAGTATTTCCAAATCGTTGGGTGCGATTTTTAAGGCAGATTGGAATAGCCAGCTTGCGGTATCGGTAAACCCAAGACCATCAGCGGCACGACCCATGACCCGCATTGCAGCACTATCCCACGGATTGTCGGTGAGGCCTTCCTCGCCCGCTTCGAGGGCTTTGGCAAATTGTGCGGATTTCAGCCAGCCTTGCACCTTGGATTTTGTTGATCTACCCAAGCCAAATCCGCTCGGTGGTTTGTTGTCATGTTTTTTCATCTGGGCATCGCGAAGCTTTTTCCTGCAGGCCAGATTGCCCGGATCGCGTTCGCAGCAATCGATGTACAGTTGGATGCCTGCATCGAAGTCGCCATGAATGATTCGATTAGCTGCGGTTGCGGCCATTTGGGCGATAGTTTCCTTAAGTCCAAAAGAAACATCTTCTTGATCACTTTTCGGGGTTTCAGGTTGGGCATCAAATCGAACCTCGGCCCAGCCAAATGCGCCGTTATCGGCTTCTTCCTTGATTTTGTTGATCGAATCTTCGAGGCTTGGAATCCACGCCATGGGTTTGGAGAGGGAATCTTGGATTTCTAAAATAAGGCCTCGGAGAAAAGGATCTTTCTGACCGAGTAATTCCTTGAAGATTTGGGAATCGTTTGGGTTTTCGAGGTCGCGTTTGGAGAAAAGCAAGCCATGTTCGGGGGCTTTTTCCTTGAGGAATTTAGGGCCCATCACCCTTATTGCGGTAAGCGAAGTATAGAGAAGCAAAAGGGGGAACCGGTCTGCAAGGGGGCCGTAGATACCTTCCCGAAGTCTGCCCGGATGTTGATAATCGGGATTGGAAATTTCAAGAATGTTGCGGTGGGCCAGGCTGGGCAACCAGATGTTATCGTAATCAAGCAGGATCAATACGCCACGTTCATCCGAGGCATTGCTGCCCAGCATGATATGATCGGGTTCGATGCAGCAGTGGGCGAGGCCTGCGCGGTACATTTTCTTTTCAATGCGCAGTATCAGCCGGGCAAGTTTGTCCAGGATTCTGGGAACCCCTGCAGCCCGGTTGATGAACTCTCTAAAAGGCACGCCTTCGATCCAATCCATGAGAAGAACCGGGTTGGTTTCGCCATGGATGGTGGTGCCTTGGGCTATGAATTTGCAGGGAACGATAAAGGAAAGGTCGTTGTTTTTTTTGATGTCGGCAAGAAGCTGATAGCGCGATTCCAAAACTGGATCATTCCAGTGGTAACATTTGAGGGCCATTTTTTTATGGGAGGATTTCTCGCGCATCTGGTAGATACGAGAGCTTTTGCCTTCGCAAACAATCAATTTACCATTGGAGTCAAGACAAGGCTCCAAGGCATGAAGTTCTTCAGACTGAAAACAAGCAGCGCCCTTCTTAATTGCGCTTTCCAGTTCTTTGTAAAAGCTGCTACTAATGCGCTATCCCTTAAAAATACTCGGCTCCATCAATCTAGCTTAAGTATAAGCTCTAATAAATTAAGAATCAATGATTCTATGCTTTATTGATTTTACCTAAAGGGTTGAACTTGTTGGATTTAACGCTTGGGGGGCGGTTTGGTGGTGCAAAAAGAGTGGCGGGTTAGTAATCGGATAAGACTTCGCCATCATTACGGCTCGCAAGCCTGCGAAAAGTTTCCTCGGAAATATTGACAGCGATGCTTCTTACGCCACCATCACAAAAAGCGAACTGGATAATACCAAAATGATAGCTTCCAAAGCGCCAATCGAGATCGTCAACAGTGGTTGCGATCCGATGTTGAGGGCTGGCAACCCTGGAAATAGAAAGGTAGATATCGCCATTGTAGATGGAAGAGTCCCAGGTTCCGACGCCCCATTTGGAAATGGGCACATGCTTTTCGCCAACCAGAAGGGTGTTGGAAAGGCCATCGCGAATCATGTTGAAGTTATAGCCCCTGCCGCTTGCGGATGGGAAGGCGCCATCGTTGTTGAAGAAAGTTGCGCCACCGATTGTGGCTGCCTTGGATTCGGTACCCATGTTGACTGCGAAATCGCTTAGCGCCCCGGGAACATGCTGGCTTGGTGATATGGTATCAACATCGCCGGAGATGCTAACGCCAGCGGCTGCGGGGGATCGCCTTTCGGGGCAGAACATAACCTTGACGCCGGTTTCGCGGGCAATTTGATTTTGCTGGTAGTATGTTTTTGAAGTGTCCCACTTGCGATAAAGGTTTTCCTGTTCGAGGTTGGGAAGGATAAGCACGGCCCAACTAGCGCCTTGGTCGCTGACTCTTGTTGCGGGCAAAGTATCGAAGGTACTGTGATAAAGCCACATTGAGAGGCCAACTTGTTTCAGGCTATTGGCACAGGAGATGCGATTAACCGCGCCACGGGCTTTCTGAACTGCGGGCAGCATCAGCCCAACCAAAATAGAAATAATGCTCATGACCACTAATAGTTCAATCAGGGTAAACGCTGACTTTAGGGTCTGGTTTTTAATCCGGAGAAGCATTGTAGAGATCCATGAGAAAGGTACGCTTGATTATACCACGCAAGTTTAGGGCGTGATCATTTTAAAAGGTATTATCATGATAATTTTACCTTCCTGCTCCTGCCCATCCTTATCGATGGTGGGTTCTTCCCCAAAAGCCTTTGCAGGAAGCATGAGCCTTAATTCTTCAAACTTGGTCTTGGGCGCATCAAAAGTTAATGTTTCTTCAATCATTTTTCCTGCAAATACCGTCTTGAGTGGTGGTGCAAATACGATTGCTCCAGCATTCACAGGAGGGTTCCAGGCGGGTAATTCAGAACCATCGGCCTCGTAAAGCCTTACGCCATTGCCATAGGATTGCCAGTTGGAAAAGTCGAAGGGCTTTTCGTAACCTGCGTTAAATACTTTAATTAAAATAGTGATTTTTGGATCTTTGGTGAACTTCTTAACCTTGTTTTGGGTGTACTCGATTTTGCGATAACGCACTTCGCTTATGACTGCCCGGATGTCGTTTCGTTGAATACCATACTGAGATGAATTAACTGGTTGATCGGGTTTATCAGGCAGGAAAGGCCGTTCGCCCGGGGAAACCAGTACGAACCTGTCCTTGATCGAAATAGCCTTGGGCTTTTCTCTATACTCACGAAACCAATCGGGCGATTTAATGATGATAATTATCGTGGGCAGGCTGATCAGTAATGCGATTGCAGGGAAAGTGAAACGCTTTGCGATGCTACCTTCTAAAAATGCAGAATAAATTGCCAGCCCAATCCCGGCAATGCCCAGTGGTAAAACAAGGTAATCAATCAGTGGGAAGGAAGCTGCAAGCAATGATACGCAGCTTAAGAAGACTGCTACCAGCCCGAGGAAATTATCGATTGCGTTGCCTTCGCCAGAAAACAGATTTGGTTTGCGTTCTGTGTAGAGTGCCTTTGGTTCTGGGATGTATTCCACATCGATGCTTGAGGCTGCGGGTTTTTTTGGAGATTTGACAGGCTTTTGCTTGGTTTCTTTTTCCTGTACCTTAAGCTCGGGTTGGGGTTCCTTGAATGCATAGGTTTCTGGTGCGGGGTTGGAGGATGCATCGGGAAGTATGCGGAAGGTTTTGTTGCAGGCCGTGCAATCCATGCTAGAACCAATGGATCGTTCGTGGACTGTAAACTTGTTGCCACAACTTGAACACTTGGTAACAAAAGGCATAAATCGCGATCCTCTGGGAAACTGCATGCAAACAATAAACCTACAAAGCCATCTTACACCATTTATGACCGTTCATGGTATTATGCCATGAATTTAAGCATACGGGCGTAAGGTTCCTGCCAACGATCGGGATTCTTCGGGATAAAGGTTTGAAGAGGGAAAGACCGTTTTACCACTTCGCGGGCTTCTGAAAGTGAGCCAAGCAACCCCAACCCCATGGCTTGCATCAATACATTTCCCACAGCCGTAGCTTCTGCGGGCCCCGCCACCACAGTGCGATTGCAGGCATCTGCGGTGAACTGGCAGAGCAGGGCATTCTGGCAACCACCGCCTACAACATGGATGGTTTCGATTTTCTCACCCGATAATTCTTCAAGCTTTTCCATCACCCAGCGGTATCTAACCGCCAGGCTTTCAAGTGCACAGCGAACAAATGCACCAGGCGAGGTAGGCGACTTCTGACCTGTTTTGTCGCAAAAAGCAGCGATCGCCTTGGGCATGTCCAAGGGCACGATAAAGCTGTCATCATCCGGGTAGATAAGCGATTCAAAAGGGGTCGCTTCTGCTGCAAGGCGTGTCAATTCTTCGTAGCCATACTCTTTTCCAGATCGAATCCAGGATCTCCTGCATTCCTGCACCAGCCATAGACCCATGATATTTTTAAGAACCCTGGTAGTACCCTTTACGCCTCCTTCATTGGTGAAATTAAAGGCAAGAGCTTTTTCAGTGACTTGGGGCTTAAGCGTTTCTATACCCATCAGCGACCAGGTTCCCGAACTAATGTATGCCCAAGGTGATTTGCCTGCAGGAACTGCAGCAACCGCTGAGGCGGTATCATGCGTTGCAGGGGCAATGACGGGGGCTGCGTTGATTCCTGTTTCCTGCAGGATTTGCTGGCGCAGTGGCCCAAGCACGGTGCCGGGTTGCACCAGCGTGCCCAGAAGATCGGGCGCGATGCCAAACGCCTTCAAAACTTCGGAAGAATATGACCGCTTGTTTGGGTCGATCATCTGACTTGTCGAGGCATCGGAATACTCGTTCACCTTGATGCCTGTAAGAAAGTAATTAAACAAGTCAGGCATGAAAAGAAGATGCTTTGCTGATTCAAGGATGCTCGAGTGATCGCGTTGCAATGCAAGTAGTTGAAAGAGCGAATTAAAGCGCATGAACTGGATGCCTGTATGTTGATAGAGGACTTCCTTGGGCATTTTCTGGAATGCGAGTTCGAGGATGTTTTCGGTATGTTGATCACGGTAATGCCTGGGGTTACCTAGAAGGGATCCATCTTTTGCGAGAAGGGCGAAATCAACGCCCCAAGTATCGACCCCGATCCCATCTATATGGGAGGCTTGCGATGCCGCGATGCGAATGCCTTCGAGCATCTCGCGGTAGAGGTCGAGTGCATCCCAATGGAAGTTGCCCAGAATTTTAACAGGCCGGTTGGGAAAACGATGCACCACATCCAGGGTGATCATATTGCCATCAAAAGTGCCAATGATGGCTCTGCCACTTTCTGCGCCGTAATCGAATGCCAGTAGGTTTTTAAATGCAGCCATATTCTCTTCAAAGGTTCGGTGGTAATCAAAGTATTGGTCAGGATGGCAATATACCTCGCCTAAAATCCCTTACCAGTTCACAATTTACAACAAATGTGTCATTTAACGCTACAATATTAATAAGGAAGTTTTCCAAGAAGGGTCGCTGATTATGAACGCAATACTTAAACCGCTGGTTCTTTTTGATGGGTTGTGCCCATTGTGTCAGGCGAGCGTAAGCTGGCTCAAAAGGCTGGATTGGTTTAAAGCAGTTGATTTCAAGGACGCCCGAGACCCTGTAAACATCCCTCCCATGGATCCCCCGCTGGTTCTTTCCAGATTATTGGAGGAAATGCACCTCGTGACTAAAGACCTTAAAAAGTCGCTGCACGGGTTCAAAGCGTTTAGGTATATATCATGGCGCATTCCGTTGTTATGTTTTATGGCACCTTTTATGTATATCCCTGGCATCCCCTGGTTGGGCCAGAAGATTTATCTTTGGGTCGCACGAAATCGTTATAATCTTGTTCCTTGCAAAGATGGCATATGCCATCTCCC